>CAIQHG010000049.1 GCA_903871545.1 uncultured Burkholderiales bacterium
ACTTCATGACTGCCGATTGGGCTGAGTTGCCTTACCCTTTGCTTAAAAAAGTCTCAAGCAGGATTATCAATGAGGTCAGAGGCATAAATAGGGTGACTTTAGACGTATCAAGCAAACCCCCGGCTACCATAGAGTGGGAATGAAGGGTTGTTTGTTGAAAAATATTTAAATTGATTTTCCGACATTCGGAATTACATATCATTGATATAAATAATATTTAAGAAAGTAGTAATATGAATATGACGCATTACATGGAGTTATTAGCGGTCAACCAACCTTGGAATTTGCTGATCTTTATGGCGGGACCTATTGTTCTTGCTGAGACTTTAGCAATTACAGAGTTTTATTTGCTTTTTACTCGAAAATTTGACGGACTCATATATCAGTTGAACCGCTTTTCTGGTATCACAGTAGGTATCTACTTCGCTGGAATAATCGTTTACATAGTTACTAACGCTATTGTTCCGATAACAAAATCTGGAGAATGGCGATCTTTCATTGATGTTATTGCTGTGGGGACTTATGTTGTTGCGGGGATACCTTTGGTGTTTATTGCAATTCAAGAATTGGGTTTAATCAACGCTGAGCTTAGTAATGAAAGTAAGCTAAAGATTCATGCAATTTGCGTTTCTTTATTCCTCATATTTGGTCATATCGCTATGATTACTGGGATGATTGATCCAGCAATTTTTGGTTATCAATCACCTGGACTCATGGATATGAGTCATGAAATGCCGATGGAGCACAATAAGTAACGACTCAATGTAGAAATCTATTTAACCTTTTTTATGAAAATATTTGATTTAATATAGTTTTTGAATTCATTGCTATTTTTTAAGTAAAACTCAACTTACATAAAAGTTACACGCGAATAGTTGGCGTGTTTTGATCCATTGAGAAGTATCCTAGAGTTGAGGAATAATCAACTATTGAGCTACGCTCTATAGCCAGGATGCGGTACCATGAGTACCGGGAAAAGAAACGGGACAGCGCTATTCCGCTGTGTTCTAGCAAAAGCAGAGCTTTAACTCTCTCTTTTGATAGCTCAGCTCATTGGGTCCAGTTAATATCCCAGTCCTAAGGACCGGGTTTTACGGCACCATCGATAAAAGGGAGTCCTAATGGATTTCAAAAGTTTAATTAGGTTGTTAGTTTTGTCCGCCCTATGGGGCGGCTCTTTCTTGCTTATGCGTATAGCCTCTCCAGTGTTGGGTCCCTCTTTAACAGTTGAAGGAAGAGTGGGCTCGGCAGCAGTGTTTCTTTTTTTACTCTCTATTTATCTGAAAAAGAATTGGAATTGCTTTAATCATTGGAAGCATTACACAATTCTTGGTTTTTTTAACTCCGCTTTACCTTTCTTTTTATTTAGTTATGCTTCCATAACTTTATCCGCATCTGAAACATCCATTATCAACGCTACAGCACCAGTCTGGGGGTTTGTAATAGGTGTTTTTTTGGGATATGAAAGGTTAAATTTCAAGAGAGGGCTAGGCTTATTGATTGGAATATTAGGTGTGATAATTTTATTTAGTGATAAAAATTTTTCTGCTAACGAGAACTCTGCTTTTGCAATTTTTTGCGGACTGATTGGAGCTTTCTCATACGGTGTGGCGACTAATTATGCGCATAAAGCTATAACCGTAGAGCCCTTCTTAAATGCTTATGGAATTATGGTTTTTTCAACAATCATCATTTTTCCAACTCTTTTCTTTGTTCCAATAAGAGGCGAGCCCAATCTTAACGTTGCCTTAGCTGTAATTGCTCTTGGTGTTTTATGCAGTGGAATTGCCTACTTACTTTATTTTCGTTTGATCAAAGATTTAGGCGCAACTTCAACCCTAACCGTTACTTTCCTAATTCCAATATTTGGAACTCTTTGGGGATTTTTGGTCCTAGATGAAACCATTACCATAAATACAATTATCGGAATGTCTATTGTCCTATTTGGCACAGGAATGGTAACCGAACTAAATATTCGAAAAATCCTACCCTCAATATTCGCCAATTCAAATTGACCCTAACACTACGAAATGCCCAGTGCAACCTGTGGCAACACAAAAGGTTCATGTACAAAAAATAAAAACGAACAATTAATAAACCCTAATTCGGACTTATAGCCATCTTTTTTGGCGATATTCAAAAAAGAAGGTCAATTCCTTTGGTTTTAACGATTAGCATCAAGTAATTGATTTAACTCAAAGTAGTAAAATTATCTCGCTTCAGATCTCCAGTAATAGATCAACAGTTTCTTTCAGCAAATCACTATCTTTTGGTATCCCTAAATTGTTATGTTAATTTGTCAATCACTAGCAAAGAAATTTGATGACCATTTGGTAGTGAATAACGTCAGTTTTTCTATCTCACCCGGGGAATGTTTGGGTGTGATTGGTCCAAACGGTGCAGGTAAAACCACAACGCTTAGGATGTGCCTAGGATTAACTGCGCCTGATTCTGGCTCAATAATCGCTTTTGGACACCAAATGCCCAAAGACTCTTTGATCATTAAATCAAGAATTGGCGTGGTCAGTCAATTCGATAATTTAGATCCGGATTTCACTTGTGCTGAGAATTTACGCGTATACGGCAATTACTTTAATATCGACCGACACACACTTTCAACTCGGATCCCCGAATTACTGGAGTTTGCATCACTTACCCAAAAAGCAGATGCCAAGCCCTCTGAACTTTCCGGTGGAATGAAGAGAAGACTCAGCTTGGCTCGTGCGCTTATCAATGATCCTGATCTTTTGCTTTTAGACGAACCAACCACTGGCCTGGACCCACAAGCAAGACATCTTATGTGGGAAAGACTTAGTCAGTTGGTTCAAAATGGCAAATCAATTTTATTAACAACGCATTTTATGGACGAAGCAGAGAGACTTTGCCACAGACTTATCGTACTTGATCAAGGCAGCATCATTGCACAGGGTAGCCCTAGGGAGCTTTTAAAAGAAAATTTAGAGCCTGAGGTCATTGAGGTACATGGCAATCGGGCAACCCCTCTAAAGAATCAGCCTTGGGCCTCTTGTGCATCTCGAATAGAGACTGCTGGGGAGAGTATTTATTTTTACACCGATAAGGCGCAGTCGTTGCTCAAAGAATTGGCCGCATACCCTGAACTTAGGGTGTTGCATAGACCGGTAAATTTAGAGGATCTTTTTCTTAAATTAACGGGTAGACAAATAAGGGAGGAGGCATGACGGTGCTTAGAAGCCCACTACTCAGGTGGTGGCCTGTTTTCTTAAGAAATCTTTTAGTTTGGAGAAAACTTGCTATCCCCAGCCTCATTGGAAATATTGCTGAACCTTTGATGTGGTTGGTGGCCTTCGGTTACGGGATGGGTTCTTTAATTGGAAAAGTGAACTTAAATGGCTTAGAAGTCCCTTATTTACTTTTTTTAGCCAGTGGGTCTATATGTATGAGTACCATGAACGCGGCTACCTTTGAAGCGCTTTACTCGGCGTTTTCAAGAATGCACGTTCAAAAGACTTGGGATGCAATCATGAACGCTCCTATCCGCTTAGACGATGTATTGATGGCAGAGATGCTTTGGGCTGCTTTTAAATCCATTTTTACTGCATCTGCCATTTTGGTGGTGATGTTAAGTCTTGGAATCTCCCGCAGTCCAATGCTTTTATTTGCGCTACCTGTTTTATTGCTTACAGGTATTACCTTTAGTTGTATAGCCCTTATTTTTAACGCTCTGGCAAAAGGATACGATTTCTTTACATACTATTTCACTCTTTTTTTAACGCCTATGACATTTTTGAGTGGGGTATTTTTCCCAAGATCACAACTTCCAGATTGGATACAAGCGCTCTCGTGGTACCTACCTTTAACTCAAGCAATCGAGCTTGTTAGACCCTTATTTCTGGGGGAGTGGCCGCCTTTTGCAATGACCCACCTGACTATACTTGCGCTAACAGCTGCTGGAGCTTATTACACTGCCTTACGGTTGACTAAAAGGCGTTTTCAAAATTAAGTCCAGGCTTAAGATAAATTTGAACAGCTGGGTTGTGGAAACTATTTTCTTGTATTTTGCATTCAATTACTTAAAACCCCATTGGACGAGCTCAGCCAATGCTCACAGTGGCTTTTACTCTCAATGACTGGATAATTATTGTGCGGAACAGGTTTTCTCTTAAGTGCTGGCAAGGCGTAATAAGACTGCCCACACCGGAGGCCGGTTTCAGAAGTCTCAGATTGCAAAGCATATTTGCAATTGATGCAGGATTCTTGAGCTACAAATTGTTTTGGGGATAACAACATTAATTTATTGATTTCATTTTAAAAATTTCAATGTCTAAAGCGGCTACCTAGCATTCAGTTTCTCACATTTAGGTCTCATAATTCAGACTCATTAGAGATTTTATTTGCGTATATTTTTTTAAACTTTAAAAGTAATAAATTTTAAGTACGATGATTTATGATTTGTCTATAAGACAAATTTAAATTAGGGTAAGTAATGGATTTGGTTACAGTTGCGTAATTTTTCATCATCACCGATGATCGCTCATAGAATCTAGCTTTCACTCAAAATAAGGCCGGTTTCTCCCCAATTTTTGTGTATAACTATTTAAATTATTCTCTGTTTAAAGCTTGAGATTTTGATTGACCTTTTTTTGCAACAGTTTATTTTCTTTAAAAAACATGCAAGCTTTTGTGCGTTCTTTGTGCATTTTTTGTGATAGGAGCTGTCTTGATATGATTGACAAAATCGCTATTTTCTCTAAAGTCTCGGGACTAACAATAATCAAACTTCTTTAAGTAAAACAATGTACCTTCCAAAACAGTTTGACATGCCTTCATTTGCTCATGAATTAATTAGGGAAAACCCTTTTTCCTCTCTCATATCAAACAACGACGAAGGTTTTCCGTATGTAACTCATTTGCCCCTTCATTTGGATGTGAGGGATGAGGGGGTGTTCATCATGGGCCACTGTGCCAGAGTCAATCCGCACTGGCAGTATTTAAAAGCCAGGCCTAACGCATTGATTACTTTTATGGGACCCCACGCCTACATGTCCCCCTCGGTTTATCCTGACTTGGTTAGAGTGCCCACCTGGAATTATTTAACAGTACACGTTAAAGCAGTTGCTAGGTTAGT
Source organism: uncultured Burkholderiales bacterium (assembly GCA_903871545.1). Taxonomy (GTDB): domain Bacteria; phylum Pseudomonadota; class Gammaproteobacteria; order Burkholderiales; family Burkholderiaceae_C; genus Limnohabitans. The sequence continues at coordinate 5,108 of CAIQHG010000049.1, forward strand.
TGAGGAAAATGAACTAAAAGACTTCATATTGAAACAATTGATTGCTGATCACGAGGCAAAGTATGCAGACCAATGGCGCGCGTTACCTGATAGTTATACATCACCCATGTTATCGGCCATCGTGGCTTTTGAATTAAAAGTACTAGAAATTCAAAGCAAAGTTAAATTAAATCAACATAGGCCGGAAGCGCATATAAAAATGTATGAAATTTACACTAATGGAAATGAGCACGAAAAATCGCTCGCCGCTTGGATGAGTAAATTGGGCTTGAAAATTTCAACCTAATCTTTTTTTTAAAATCTCTTATGACTGACCTAACCGACACCCTCGCTGACGAGGGATTTATGCGTTTGGCACTTGAACAGGCAAAATTGGCTGCTCTTGCCGGAGAGGTTCCGATTGGCGCTGTGTTGGTTAAAAACGGAGTTGTCATTTCCTCTGGGCACAACAACCCGATCGGATCTTGTGATCCAACTGCTCACGCTGAAATTCAGGCTATCCGCTTGGGCGGGAAAAGGGTGGGCAACTATAGGCTCGTGGACTGCTCACTTTACGTCACACTTGAGCCTTGCTCCATGTGCTGTGGCGCTATTTTTCAGGCAAGACTAAAGAACGTTTTTTACGGTACAAATGATGAGAAAATAGGCGCCTGTGGGTCGGTTTTGAATCTCTTTAATTTTCCTTCCCTAAATCACCAAACCAAGCTCCACTCAGGCTTGCTGAAAGATGAGTGTGCTCAGGTGCTAAAAGAGTTTTTCAAACAAAGAAGAATGGATAAAAAAAGTAGTGTCTTTGCAACAAATCCATTAAATCATCCTAGCTAATTTTTACCCCCCTTTGATATGACCTCTATTTATATTTACTCTCCCTCTGGCGCGGTTAGGGATAAGTCGGCTTTTAAGCGCGGGGTCAAAAGATTAAAAGACCAAGGATATGACGTTCAAATCGATCCCAGTGCTTTGCAATCCTGTAACCGATTTGCAGGTACAGACGATCAGCGCCTTGATTCAATTGAGCGAGCCGCCTCGAGTGGTGCAGATGTGGCCATGATTACAAGGGGAGGGTACGGATTATCAAGAATACTTCCCTATATTTCGTATAAAAAAATCGCCAACGCTATTAAATTAGGGACCACCTTTGTCGGCTTAAGCGATTTCACGGCTTTTCAAATGGCCTTGTACGCTAAGACCGGCGCCAGTACATGGGCAGGACCTACGCTGCTCGCAGACTTTGGAGGCGAGCAAGAGCCTAACGAACTGACACAACTTTGTTTTGAAGATATGGTCTCAGGTAGGGGGGAGGGAGCTGGTTGGAAAATTAAAAGCTCTATGGCTAAAAATCTATTTAACAAAGCACTCAAAGGACGACAAAGTATCACTATCGAGGACGCACTCCTTTGGGGAGGTAACCTATCTATAGTATGTGCTTTGCTGCATACACCATACTTTCCACAAATTGAGGGCGGCATCTTATTTTTGGAGGACGTGGGTGAACATCCCTACAGGCTAGAGAGAATGCTTATTCAATTGCTTCAAGCAGGGGTTCTTGCAAAGCAAAAGGCAATTATCTTGGGTTCTTTTACAGAATTCAAACTAACAACTCATGACAAGGGTTACAAGCTTAAATCAGTTTTTGAATTTTTAGCTAGTCAACTTAAAACCCCAATTATTTGCGACCTTCCTTTTGGCCATGTGCCACTCAAATTGTGCCTACCGTTTGGAGAGCGTGTAACGTTTGCAACCGAGGGTCAAGAAGCATTTTTATTTTGGAAGCAGCACAATCACCTTCATGAGAGCCATTAAATTTATTTTTCCTTACCCTTAATAGCCCAAGCACTATTGAACCATTACATCACTCATGTCAACAGATTCCCGATTTGAATTGCTTTTTAAAGAAGCTTTAACCCTTCAGCAATCAAATCAGTTCGAACTTGCAATACATCGTTACCTCGAGCTTTTGGCAATCAAGCCGCAGCATTTCGACGCTCTTCAGTTGCTAGCTACTTGTTACGCTCATATAAACAGATACGATTTAGCAATAGCTACTTTTTCAGATGCTTTAGCTATCAACAAAAAAAATCCCAAAGTCTTCAATAATTACGGGTTTGTATTGGCTAAGGTAGGAGACACAGCAAATGCGCTAAAGATGTATGAGAAAGCTCTGAAACTAGATACCACTTATTTAGATGCTCTAAACAACCTGGCAAACCTTTTTCAACAGATGGGGAGTTTTGAAAAAGCGGTCGATCTTTACACTCGAATAAACAAAATAGATAAAAATTATGTTCAATCATATTTTAATAAAGGGGTAGCTCTACAAAAGCTAAACCGTCTCCCTCAAGCTCTCAGCTCTTATGAGGAGACCTTAAAGCGTATCCCCAACCATGTAGACGCTTTACTAAACAAAGCCATTATCTGTAAAGAAATGGGTTTGTATGAAGACTCAAAAGCCATTTATAAAGCCTTGCTGAATATTCCAAATACTTCTTACACATTTGATTTATACAATAACTACGGCAATTTACTCCAAGCGATGGGCTCTTACAGTGAAGCTATAGATCAATTTGATCTAGCGATAATGGCTAATCCGAACCAAGCCATTACGTACTCCAATAGGGGAAATGCGCTTCAAAGAATCAACAGGTTTGAGGAAAGTCTCCAAAGCTACGCAATTGCTATAACGCTCCTGAATACTAATCCGGACTTTTTTAACAATAGGGGAAATGTTCATCAAAAGAGCGGCGACCCACAGTCATCCCTTCATGATTATGACTACGCCGTTAGTCTTGATCCAAGCCACGTTCAAGCCTATTACAACAAAGCAAATCTATACAAGGAACTTGGGGAAGTTGAGCTGGCGAGGGAAAATTACAAGTATTGCCTCTATCTTGAGCCCCGTTACGCCGATGCTCACAATAACTTAGGTAATGTGTACAAAGATTTAAATAACTTTTCTTCTGCTCTCATCTCTTATGATGACGCATTGCGATTTAATCCCTCCCATATAGACGCGCATGTCAACAAGGGTGTTGTATTACAAAAAACATTAGACTTAAGTGGTGCGCTGAAATATTTTGATTTAGCACTCAGTTTAGATTCCAATAATTCAAAAGCTCTTGTGAATAAAGCAATGGTTTTATTACTGGAGGGTAAGCTATCTGAAGCTTGGCCGATTTACGAAAATCGACTTCATGATAAGGAATTCAATCCTTTGCCCCTAAATACCCAAAAGCCTTTTTTAACAGATTTGAATTCAAATATTCGAGTGCTACTTTGGTCTGAGCAAGGAGTTGGTGACGAGGTCATGTTTGCTAGCATGTTCACTAACCTACAAAGGCGCGTAAGATCATTGATTATTAAAGTAGATCCCCGGTTGATTTCCTTATTTGAAAGATCTTTCCCTGGAATTATTTTTTATAAAAAGGAAGACGAAGTGATTGAGAGTCTTTATGACGCGCATTTGCCTATGGGTAGTTTGTGTAACGTTTTGCAGATGGATGTATCAGATGTAAGGGGACTTAAGCCGGCATATATTTTTGTGGACCGCCTACAAAGTGAAGCTACTGCCCAGAGTCTACAAAAAGCATTTGATCCCTTGAAAACCGCTCCATCATCTGGGATCAAAAAACCCTTGTTTTGCGGGATCAGTTGGAAGTCAATAAATCCAAAGAGTGGCCTTGATCGTAGTGTAGAACTTGATTTATTGCTATCTGAATTGAAAACTTCTGAAATATTTTTTGTAAATCTTCAATACCCAACGCAGGATTTCGACGATAACAAAGCACAAATATTAAACCAGACCGGCAGTTTGATTACGACGGACATAAATATTTTTGAGGATATTGACGGATTCGTGAATTTAATAGATGCATGCGACATAGTCTTAACGATTGACAATTCAACAGCTCATTTCTCAGCCGCCCTTGGTAAACCCACTCTGGTCTTGTTGCCTTATTGCCCGGATTGGCGATGGATGTTAGAAACTGAAAAAAGTTATTGGTATCCAAGTGTCACATTATTTAGACAAAAATTTTGGGGGGATTGGAGCGAGCCCCTGCGAGCCGTCAAAACTGCGCTTCATGCTTTTAAAGGGCTTCAATAATCCTAAAAAATAAGTGGGTTTGATTTGTCGTAACAAAAAATTAAAAATCTGAACTGGTTAAACAACGTATTTTAGAGAGCGAAATCTCCACCAAAAAAGAGTCAACGCAATAATCACGATAAAGAACAAAGATGATATGTTGAGTAGATTCCAGCCTTGAGTTGTAATCAGCGCACCAGATCCAAATGAAGTTGTGGCCATAGTTGAGAAAACGAAGAAATTAATTGCTGCTTGGGCCTTGTTTTTCTCCTCAGGCTTATACGTTGTCATAGCCAGTGTTGTTGCACCCGTAAAGAGAAAGTTCCAGCCTACACCTAAGCAAAAAAGAGCTGCTAAAAAATGATTTAGATCCGCTCCGGACAAAGCAATCACTACGCACAAAAGATTTAAAAATGCTCCGGTGCACATTACTTTATATTTGCCAAAACGTTTAATAAGTGAGCCCGTAAAAAAACCTGGTGCAAACATACCAATGACGTGCCACTCCAAAACAAGAGCTGTATCAGAGAACGGTAAACTACAAATCTTCATCGCAAGAGGCGTTGCTGCCATTAGCAAATTCATGACGCCGTATCCAAGTGCGGCGCACACGACAGATACGATAAAAATAGGTTGCGAAATAAGTTCAAGGGTCGTTCTATTGGTAACCTCTGCATTTAGTGATACTTTATCTATAGGAAATTTAATCAAGCTCATGAGAAGAAGTCCAAGACAAGCTACTAAGCTCAGTGCGAGATAAGCACCCAAAAAAGGAGTTTCAAAAACGTGCTGCGTCCAGGCCGCTAAATTTGGACCAATGATTGCACCCATTACACCGCCGGCCACGACCCAAGAAACCGCCTTTTCTCGAAACTCCTTGGAACAAACCTCGGCTGCTGCGAAGCGGTACAACTGGCCATTGGCACTGTAAAAACCGGCGACAAAGGTGCCTGTAATCAAAAGGTCGAAATTTTTGCTCCAAGCCGCATATGCACAAATTAGGGCAGAAAATAAGGCAACTATTAGTCCTATTTGAAAACATTTCTTTCGTCCAAACTTAGCTTGAGCTTTGGACACAAGAGGGGTTGACAGTGCACCTCCAATGACATATCCCATTACCGGTAAAGTGGCTAACCAAGCAGACGGCGCAAGGGAGAGTCCAACTAGTCCGTTGACAGCTATGAAAGTGACGTTATTGGTTAGAAAAAGTCCCTGACACAAAATTAAGATTAAGAGATTTATATTCAGGAACTTACTTTTCATATGAATTAGGAGTTTTTATGTTGTGCGACTGAATGTAGTCAAGGTAAGTTCAATTGACATTGTAGTTAGCTAAATCCGTTAAATTTGCCAACATCAAATTGCTTTTTTACTTTATACGATGTATATTATGTTAAATAGTAAATATACAATATATGATCATTTAAATTCAAAAACGGGGGTGATCACTTGGATTTGGAGGTCCATTTTGCAGTTTCATTATTTAAGAAAACAACTAAGGCAGAGTCCCCTTTCATTTCAGCAAAATCACTTGCGGTTAGATCCAGGTTGTTTTTAACCGTTGGGTCAGCACCTTCTTGAATTAAGAATTTGGCAGACTTATCGTTGCCATATTTTGAAGCCATCATAAGAGGTGTAGTTCCATTTGGGGACGCAGCGTCTATATAAGCGCTTTGATTCAGTAGTAATCTCAACATTTCTATATGGCCGCTCGAAGCAGCATAATGAAGCGCAGTCCAGCCAGTTTTGTTAACTGAAGATCCTTTTGAGATGAGAATTTTTGCTATCTCTAATTTATTATTGATCGCAGCAAACATCAATGCGTTCTCGTCATAAAGATTTGGACGATCTATATCAATTCCTTTTGTTGAGATTAAGACTTTTATAACGTTGGTGGAACCACTTTTTACAGCTAAGATTAACGGAGTTTCACCAGCCTCGTTTGGTGTGTTTGGATCGAAACCCCTAATTAATAAGTTTTTGATGACCTGCGAATTATCGGTGACTATGGAGGCGAAAAAATCATCGAAAGACCCTGCAGTACTGGGTTGAGAGAAAAGTATTGAAACAGCAAAAAAAATCCAAATAAAACGCGAAGTAAACGAAATAGAAGATCCGAAGGTTTTACATCTCATTTATTTATTCCATAAAACAGTTTTTCAAAATTAGAGCTACTTGCGTATGCAACTTCCTCAATTGTTATACCCCTTAATTCAGCAATATGTTTTGCTACAAACGGTACGTACGCAGGCGTGTTGGTTTTTCCTCTATGAGGCATAGGCGCTAAATACGGACTGTCGGTTTCTATCAACAAACGCTCAAGAGGGATCCATGAGGCAATTTCTTTTAGTTCCTTGGCATTTTTAAAAGTAACAATACCAGAAAACGAGATGTAAAAACCCAACTCCATCGCTTTTTTAGCTACATACTCATTTTCAGTAAAGCAGTGAAAGACCCCTCCTACACTCCCCAATGATCCGTCTTCGCCTTCCTCTTTTAATATTCTTAAGGTATCCTCAGAGGAATTCCTTGTGTGAATCACAAGGGGGAGATGACAGGCTCTAGCAACCCTTATATGCCTCCTAAATCTCTCTCGCTGCCACTCCATATCCAAGTCACTGCGCTCGCCCATCCGGTAGTAATCTAGACCTGTTTCTCCAATTCCGACCACACGCGGCCGTTTGGAAAGTGCAACTAATTCATCAAAAGATGGCTCTAAAACTCCCTCCTCATCAGGATGAACGCCCACAGTACACCAAAAATTATCGTACTCCATTGCAAGGGCGTGTACGTCATCAAAGGTCTCTATTTTGGTGCTTATGATTAACGCCCTAGTCACATTGGCTTCTTGCATAGCAACTCTAATGGTTGATATGTTTGCACTAAGTTCAGGATAATTTAGGTGGCAGTGGGAATCTGTAAACATAATCGTTAGATTTGAGAAAATTTATTGTCTAAATTTAATCTCTCATAGCTCTTTCAGCCTGAATGCATAAACTCTCAATCATTAGGCCAGCGTTAAAAGGGTGCTCTGAGGTTTTAGACTCTTTACAAAGCTCTTTGTACCAATTAGATAGAGCAAGAATATTTTTTGATTTAGGAAGTGTAGAGTCCTTAAAGTAACGCGTATTAGCACCAAAATGATTTGCAATTAAGTCAGAGCAAAGTTTTTGAAATATCTTTATAACTTGCGTTGGTGTTAGCCCCTCTAAAGTAGTCATGTCCCCTTTAAAGATGGCCTTGGGTATTGAGTTCCAAAGCGGCTCATCTATTCCTAAAGATGCTAGATTTAGGGCATCCTCTGGTCTCCCCCCCGAGGCCTTTAAAAGCGCTGAAGCCTCACTTTGCTCAATTCCGCGCTCAATCATCCACTGGATCGCTGCGCTCTCAGTTGGCCAACTCAACGTGTGCGTTTGACACCGACTTCTAATAGTGGGCAACAACTGATAGGAAGCTTCACTTGAAACAATAAAACGTGAGTTCCCGGGCGGTTCCTCAAGGGTTTTAAGTATCATGTTAGATGCATAAAGATTTAACTTTTCAGCAGGATAAATTAATACTATCTTTGCTTTTGAGCCTGTGGAGGTGCGTTGCGTGAACTCAACCATATCTCTTACCGCTTCAACTCGGATTTCTTTGCTAGGTTTACGGTCTTTATCGTCAATTTCTTTTTGCGCCTTCTCACTCAAAGGCCATTCAAAATCTAACATCTGCACTTCAGGCATCAATACATACAGGTCTGGATGAGTGTGGACTTCTACTAAATGACAACTCTGGCACCGATTGCATGCGTGATTATGTATAGGTTCTAAACAAAGCCATGCTTTGCTGATCTCGATTGCAAGTTGGTATTGCCCTAAACCAGAGGGGCCTTGAAATAGCCAAGCATGGCCCTTACTGCTAAATAGGTTTTGTACTTGTTCGTTTATCCACGGAGCAATGTTGCTTTGTGTATCAGTCATTTATTATTTATAGTGATTTTCTAAGCAGCGCTTTGTCATTAACACTTTGAAGTATTGCCAACCACACACTATCGCGAGACTGATTTGCATCTATACGGATAAACCGATTAGGAGCTTGTTCAGCCCTTTGGTGATAAGCGGCGTGAACTTGAGAAAAAAATTGGACAGGCTGCGATTCAAACCTGTCAGGAACCCTGGCAGATACCAAACGCTGCGCTGCAATCAATGGATCCAAAGCGAACCAAAGAGTCAAATCTGGCTCTACGAGTTTTTGCTGGTCAGACTGGACCCATTTTTCTAACTGTTTGAGAATATTTAAATCAAATCCACGCCCTCCCCCTTGATATGCAAAAGTTGCATCTGTAAATCTATCGCAAAGTACAACCTCGCCTTTCCTAAGAGCGGGCAAGATTACCTTGTTGATATGATCTCTTCTTGCTGCAAACACCAGTAATGATTCCGTCAAAGCATCCATTGAGTCGTTTAAAACGATGTCTCTTAATTTCTCAGCAAGCTCAGTCCCTCCGGGCTCGCGGGTCATCGTGACCGCCCTACCCTGGAGCTTAAATTGCTCAGCTAAGGCTTGGATATGGGTCGATTTGCCGGCGCCGTCAATGCCCTCAAAGCTGATAAAAATACCTTTTAAATTATTATTCATTTTTATTTTTGACTAGGCAAACTTGTGTAATCTTTGGTTCGGATAAGTTGATATTTGTGGACTGCAGCGTTGTGTTCCTCAAGCGTATTAGAAAACTCACTACTCCCATCGCCTTTAGCCACGAAATATAGAGCCTTGCTTTGTGCTGGATTCACAGCAGCTTGCAAGGCAGCTTTGCCCGGCATTGCAATGGGGGTGGGTGGAAGACCAACATGAACATAGGTATTCCACGGATGGTTAATTCTAAGATCACTTTTGTGCAGATTACCGTCAAAATCTGTCCCTAACCCGTATATCACCGTGGGATCTGTTTGCAATAACATCCCCAATTCAAGCCTGTTACTAAAAACACTCGCGATCATAGGCCTGTCGCTGGCAAGACCTGTTTCCTTTTCAACAATACTGGCCAAGATAAGCGCCTCCTCGGGTGACTTAACGGTTGTTCTTATAGAACGTTTGTGCCAAATTGACTCAAGGTGACGATTCATCGCTTTGAAAGCTCTTTTTAATATGTTCTTATCCGAAGTTCCTTTGCCGTATGTGTAGGTATCAGGGTAGAAATGACCCTCCGCCGCTAATTGCGCAAATCCTAGCATATTCATAATTTCTTGATCTGACATTAGCGTAGTTTCATGACGCAGACCATCAGATTTCTCAAGTTGGGCCCTGAATTGCCTCATATTCCACCCCTCGATTAAGGTAATTGCCCTTAAATTTTCCTGGCCCCTAATAAGCTTTTGAAGTAGATCCCAACCAGTATCATTTGAGCTAAGTTCATAACTACCAGCCCTAATTTGCTTGGCTTGCCCGCTAAAGCGAAACATTAAATAAAGGGCGTAACTTGGAATATCTACACCCGAACTAACAATTTCTGCAGCGATCTGCCTAACCGGTGTTCCCGGCTCTATGGAGATCTCTACGGTAGGTGCGTTTAAATTGAGGGGTGTAAAAACCCACCAAAATATCTGTCCCATAGCGTAAATTAGGAAAATAAGCAGTGATAAGAGCGAGATCTTGAGGAAACGAAACAAACTTAAGCCCTTCCCTGATGTAAAAATTCGGTTATGTATGATAATCTAAAGTGGTATTCTCAGCGACTAATCGATTTTCCATTTAAATACAGCCTACATTGACAGTTACAACTCAACTACCTCAACTAACAACGGGCTCAACTACATTAAGCTGCTACGGCGTTATAAAAGTCGCCGGAGAAGACGCTTTGTCTTTTTTACATAACCAACTTACGCAAGACTTTATTAATTTAAAAGAAGATCAGGCTAATTTTTGCGTATTTTGTAATGCAAAAGGGCGAATTCAGGCCAGTTTTATTGCAATTGAGTCGTTGAAAAACGAAATACTGTTGATTACGAGCGCAGATTTGGTTTTGCAAACCGTAAAACGATTGTCCATGTTTGTTCTCAGATCCAAAGTCAAAATTACTGATGCAACTGAGCAGTATGATTTACTTGGGACAATCGGGGATGAGAACGTACCAAAGGGTGTTTCAACCCATCCGTGGTCACATTTTATAAACAACCCAGAAACTACAGCAACCCATTGGGTGACACTTTACCCTGCTTGCGGAAAATTCCGCTTTATACGCATTTCAATCAAAGGGATGCAGTCACACGTAGCCCCATCAATCTCTGTCAATGATTGGCAGCTAAGCGAAATTTTAAGCGGTGTGTGTTTTATCAACTTACCCACCTTTGAGGCATTTGTGCCCCAAATGATTAACTATGAGTCTTTGAACGGAATCAACTTTAAAAAAGGTTGTTATCCCGGACAAGAAGTGGTGGCTAGAAGCCAATTTCGAGGCACTATTAAAAGACGAGGATTCATCATCTCCTGTGAATCCGCATTAAGCTCAGGAGATGAATTATTTTTCGCATCCGATAGGTCCCAGCCATGCGGGAAAATAGTTAGTTCCGCCTCCCACCTTGGTACCTACTACGCGTTTGCAAGTATTCTTACGCACTTTGATAAATCCTCAGATTTAATCGTTACTGCCCACAATGAAGCCGTATCTTTTCACGAATTACCTTACTCCTTAAGAGATGATATTTAATACTTTTTAATTCAATTTCGTTTATTATTAGAAATATGAATAAAAATATATTATAAAACTAAAGATTCTAGATTCTGAGCCGAATTACCTATTGTGCCTTTTTGCGCTTTTAAAGATCAATACATAATTTTGCACCAACCCTATGTCATCTAGCATAGTTAATTCCTTGCCAAGTGGGAGCCTATCAAGTCTCACCTCTGGCGCTCTCAACTCACTATCATCACGTGCGGTTGCGACCATCACCACGAATGCGTTGGCTTCATTATTGCCATCTCAGTTTGGTTTTTTAAGTTCGTCTGCAATACAAGGTTTTAGTGCTGCGCAATTACAGAGTTTAAGCACAGCAGATTTTGTCAATATCACCAGTGATGGAATAAGTGCGCTTAGTTCCACTCAAATTAGTCATTTGCCGAGTTCTTTAATTGCAGTAATTACCCTGCAACAATTACAGTCACTGTCCAGTAATCAATTCAATGCATTACTTGCTACTGAATTATCCCAAGGGGCTTCTCTTACAACAGGCAATTTTGCCAGCCTGACATCTAAGCAAACATCTGGTCTGACTGCAGCAGCGTTGTCTAACCTCTCGTCTGATCAATTCGGTATTTTAAGTGCGACAGCCGTGCAAGCAATTGCGAGCTCACAATTATCTGGACTATCAAGTTCAGTAATCTCAGCGCTTAAATCATCTCAAATTAAAAAGTTAACCTCTTTTCAAATAGTAGGTCTAACAGGTGTTCAACTATCCCAACTCTCCTCAACTGCAGTTGGAGCGTTTAGTGCAAATCAAATTTTAAAGCTGAGTAGCGCTCAATTATCGCAATTAAGTTCTGTCACCTTTGCAGAGCTCACCTCCTCTCAAATCCAAACACTCACATCCAACCAAGTTTCCTATCTAAACGACTCTGTGATCTCAAATTTGAGTAGCACCGTTATACAAGAAATTGGAAGTGTTCAAATACTGGGCTTAACAACACGTCAACTCAACACACTCAGTACAAAAAATATCGCCTCCATCATCACCAATGATTGGACTCAGCTTGGAACCAATCAATTAATTGGTTTAAATTCAAAGTCGATATCTGCGATCAACACCACACAATTATCGTTATTAAACTCCAACCAAATCAAATCTCTTTCATCCCTAGGGTTGTCTGGAATTACCACCGCCCAGATCAAAGCGTTTGGAACAGACCAAATCCAATTTTTAACCCCAGCTCAGCTTAACTCACTTACTACTAGCGCGTTAAATGCAATAACGGCACTCGATTTACAGGCTCTTACCAGCGCCCAAATAATTGGTTTATCTAGCGCTAAACTGAATTCTTTTAATCCAGTGCAACTGCAAAATCTTTCAACTCAACAAATATCTGAGCTAAGTCCTGCACAAATAAAAAGCTTGTTCTCTTCGCAGTTAAACGCCCTACTGTCCGCTCAGTTTGCAAGTCTTACATCAGCTCAGTTCTCTGGGCTAAATTCCAATCAAATCCAATCTCTTACTTCGTCCATGTTGCAAGAAGTAAGCGCTGATCAGATACAGGGATTATCGGTTACTCAAATAGCTCAAATGAGCTCGAGTAAGATAGGGCAATTATCCGCATCAGCGCTAAACTCCTTAAAAACAGCTCAGATATCTGGATTCAACACCAATAATTTAGGTGGTTTATCTGCACCACAAGTCCAGGCTATTTCTACTTTAGACAGTCAATTTATAAGTACCTTTCAGTTCATATCACTGACATCTTCTCAGATAATTGCATTAACTAGCAACCAAATCGCATCTTTAACATCACTTCAGATTGCTGGGATGAAAAGTACAACGATCGCGGAGCTTACTGATTTTCAAATTAAAGCGTTCTCGTCTTCACAAATTAAATCTATCAAAAGCGGGAACATTGCGCGTCTCTCTACCAACCAGGTCGCTGCTTTAAGCCCATCACAAATGCCAGGACTCAGCACCCAGCAGCTGCAAGCCCTTGGTACTGATTTAATTCAATCGCTCAGCAGTAATTCGTTTGCAAATTTAAATAGCCAACAACTTGCAAGTTTAAGCACTTTAGATTTTAGTGTTTTAACTAACCTGCAAGTGGGAGGAATAAGGACTGCAGCAGCAGGGATCAATAATTCCGATTTAAGTGCATTAATGAGCTCCACATTTCAAGCTCTCCAACCTATTGCCATTAGCTCAATTGCTACTGCACAAATAAAAACGCTGCCCTCAGCCGTTTTCACTGAGCTGACAGCCAGTCAAATAACTGGGTTGAATACGGCTCAGATACCCAACCTCAGTCTTTTAAACGTCTCTTTAATGAGCACAGCCCAGGCAGCCGTCATAAGCTCTGCACAATTCCCCTTGTTTACCACTGCTCAAATACAAATGTTGGGCAGCGCAAATATCAAAGTTGTTACGAATCCGACTCTCTCACAGCTTACCAACTCTCAACTATCAGCATTTACTACGGAGGAGTTCACAGCATTAAGTCCGGTAAATATGTCCTATTTGAGCTCATCGGCAATTCAAGGATTGACCCCTGTAGAACTTGGTATTTTGAGTCCGCTTAATTTTTCACAAATAATTCCATCAGGTGTAGGCGCTTTGAGCACTTCTCAAATAGCAGCACTTAATTCAGCGGATTTTTCTGCTTTCACAGTTGCCCAAATAAAGAGTTTAAGTTCGGCACAAATTGGAATTTTGCAAAGTACGGTCAATTCATTGGGTTTTGCTCTAACAACTAGTTTTTATAATTTACTAGCGTCAAATCAAATTTCCGGAATTAGTCCATCTCAGCTATCTCTTTTAACAACAGACGACATAGCAGCTTTCCCTGTCGCTTCCTTTATCGGCTTAAAACCTGCACAAATCAGCGCTCTAAATTCTCAACAAATTCAAACCCTTCGCTCCGCGCAATTTAGCACCTTATCTACTGTACAACTGGGCGGACTTAGTGGCCTCCAGATAAGTGAATTGACTACAAGTAACTTAAGTTTAATTGACAACAATAAGATACCTACTTTGGCTACAGCTCAAATACAAGGCTTGACCTCGAATATTGTGGCTCAATTAAATTCGTCTCAATTCAACTCGCTAACTTCAAAGCAAATTTCTTCGCTTAGTGATATTGTCATATCGACCTTAAATAGCGCAATGTTCTCTGAGCTCACAACACTCCAGATTTTAGGTCTCACCACCGAACAGCTCAATGCTCTTGGAACACAAAATATAAACCTTTTCCCGACTGTTAATTTGGTAGAACTTTTAAGCAATCAGTTATCAGGCCTAAACACCCAAGTTATTGCATCTTTGAGCAGCACTAGTTTGTCCTCTTTGACTTCAGATCAACTTAAATCTATATCTAGTTTAGGTCTAACTGGATTGAGCACAAATCAAATTAAAGCTATCGGGACTGATCAAATATCTTTTTTAACCACCGCTCAGTTGAACGCTTTAGCGAGTAACACTTTTAATGCGATGACCTCGGGAGCAATTGCCAATTTATCCAGCTCTCAAATTCTTGGATTATCTAGCTTACAGTTGAATTCACTTTTGACTTCCACCCTTCAGTATCTGCCTACACCTAGCATATCAGTCCTAAGTTCGGGTCAAATAGCTAAGTTAACAACTTCTTTGCTGAATTCCCTTAACTCTAGTCAATTTATCAGTCTGACCTCAGCTCAGTCACGTGCTTTTACACAAAATCAAATCGCATCGTTTACACCGTCCATGATCTCAGAATTAGGTGCAAATCAGATTGTTGGTTTTTCAACAGCCCAACTGTTCAATATGACTTCTGATCAATTGGCTCTGTTGTCATTTTCTGCATTATCTAGCCTCAAAACCTCCCAACTTGCTGGATTGACATCTTTGAACATAGCGGGACTTACTACAAACCAGATTCCCTACATCGCATCGCAAGACTTAGCAGCGATGACAACGATCTTGCTAAATTCCCTAAACTCAAGCCAATTCCAAGCCTTAAATACAATTCAAATATCGTCTTTAACTGGCGCTCAATTAGTCGGCCTACAAACATCTAGTTATGCCGCGCTTAAGGGCGCCCAACTTAAGGGCATGACGACCTCGCAAATTGCAACGCTCAAATCCAATGCGTTACTATCATTTACTACTGATGCAATAAGTGGCTTAACTTCAACTCAATTACATACTCTTTCAAGTACACAATTAGATCTCTTAAGTACTTCGAATTTTGCTGCACTCACGCCGGCGTCAATCAAAGGCTTTACTGATCCTCAATTGATGAGTTTAACTTCTAGTCAGTTAGGGGCCTTCACATCCCAAGAGGTTGCGTATTTAAGGACTCTGACCCCATTGGTTTTGGATTTACACGGAATTGCCGCTTATACGACTGCAAACCTATCCAACTTGTCCTCACAGGCTTTGAGTGAGCTTACATCTACTAGCCCTGATACGGGAGTACAGACTCAGCAAATTGGGAAGTCGGGCGTAACTTTTGATCTTGGTAATACCGGCCAGTCCGCTAACGTAGGTTGGATTACCCCAGGTGAGGGATTCTTGGTTAACTTGCCCACGGGTGCCACAACCATCAGCAATGGTTCTGAGTTATTTGGAAGCGCAACGGTAATGCCCAACGGTCAAACAGCTACAAATGGATTTGCAGCATTATCGGCTTTTGCATCTTCCTCTGAAACTGAGATTACTGCCAATGATCCTATTTTTAATCAACTTCAGGTTTGGGTTGATACGGGACTGAGTGGATCAACACCTACGGGCCAACTGTTCACACTCTCCGAGCTAGGGATTAAGTCCCTCAACTTAAATGCGACAGTTGCCAGTGTTGCAAATAATGGTAATACGATTGGTTTGCTTTCATCGTTCACCACAACAGATGGGACAACCCACCAAATGGCTGATGTTTGGCTAGCGAGCGCAAACGGCACTCAAAGCACCACAGCCCAGTTAACCGCCGCATTAAATTCTTATGCCTCTGCCTCTGCCTCTTCCCAGTTTGGCTTAAATTCTGATAGTCTCAACGCTACATTAGCCAGCCGTTCATCTTCGCATCAGGCACTAGCTGCTTCAAGCACCATGGACAACTTAAACTCTTTATCTAATGCACTTACTCAGAGCATGAGCAAATACCCCTTATCGCATGGATCAGATCCCAGTGCGAGCAACGGTGCTCAAATCAACACCACTGGGGTTAGCATTTCTGCTACCAGCTTACTTGTATCTACCGCGCCTAAAATTGATTTGACAATATTATCTAAGGACTCTAAATCTTAATTATTTATTGTTATTTTTCTCTACATTGATTCAAGAAGCATTTGAGCATAATCGGAACGCGTAGCAATTCTTGGATTTGTTTTATGACAATGATCGGCCACGGCGCCATCGATTATTTTTTCAAACATCACCTCCTCTACCCCCATCTGCCTAAGACCATTTGGTAGACCAAGGTTTGAACTCATCTCTTTCAACGCATTTTTAATGGCTTTTAAAGCCTCTTGTTCATCTGCGGGGGACAAACCAATCGCATGCGCCATTCGAAGTAATCTATTTTCTTTCCTAATTGAATCAGCACTACTGTTAAATTCTATAACAGAGGGTAAAAATACGGCATTTAAAGTTCCGTGGTGTAACTTGGGATTGACTCCGCCCAAACTGTGGCTAAGCGAATGTACGCAACCCAATCCTTTTTGGAAAGCCATAGCACCCATCATTGATGCACACATCATATTCTTGCGAGCTTCATGGTCATTGCCGTTAATAGTGGCCCGTTCTATATTTGCCCACCCCCTTGTCAAGCCTTCTAAAGCGATGCCATCTGCAGGCGGATTAAAGGGCGGCGCCATAAAGGTTTCCATACAATGAGCGATTGCGTCCATACCAGTCGCCGCAGTGAGCAAAGGGGGCAATCCAAGGGTTAGCTCTGGATCTAAAAGTGCGACTTTAGGAACAAGGTGCCATGAATGAAATCCTAATTTACGCCCGTCTTGAACGATTAAAATCGCCCCCCTTGCAACTTCGCTTCCAGTACCCGCAGTTGTTGGTACTGCAATCAAGGGCAGGACTTTGTCACTAATCCTTGCACTGCCACCCTCTATGGTGGCATAGTTTTTCAACTCACCCGGGTGAGTCGCAAGTATGGCGACCCCCTTAGCACAATCAATAGAGGAACCTCCCCCAAGGGCGATTATCCCGTCGCAGCCCTTGTCTTTACATATTCTAGCGGCTTGAACCACTGCAGCCTCGGTCGGATTGGAGGGGGTTTCATCAAAAACGCTCACCACCATGGGCGCAAGAACTTGCAAAGCCTTATCTAAAATGCCAGCTTTTTTGATACCCTGATCGGTGATGATCAATGGCTTTGTGATGCCGTATTTGGTGCACTCTTCGCTTAGCAAGGAAATGATGCCAAAATCGATTTGAACCTGGGTAATGTAGAAAATATTTGACATTAGGGTGTTCCGTTGGAATGTTAGATTAGGAGAGTAAAATATTTTTTAACAGTATAACTAACTTGTATATTGAGTTTTAAACTTACACAAAGGGATTGAGGAAAAGATGGATTTTCAAGATAACAAACCCATCCATGATCCTGCCCCGCTCAGTAAGGAAATGGATCAGGTCCTTTTGAAAATGCGTCAATCTAATAGACCGCCTTTTCATTTGCTTACACCCGAACAAGCTCGGGCCCTGTATGCCAAGGGGGCGGATATTTTGGAGCCACACCCCCCGCAAATGAGGACCGAGGAGGCGTATGAGCTACCTTCTTTTGATGGGGAAAAAATTGGTATCCGTATTTTTTATCCGCACTCAACACAAAATCATCGATCTGAGAATGATTTAAATTTGCAGGGGGGATTAATCTATTTTCACGGCGGGGGTTTTACAATTGGAAGCGTACAAACTCATTCTGCCCTTTGTAAAGAGCTGGCTCATGGGGCGCAAACAATAGTAATAAGCGTCGAATATAGACTTGCTCCAGAATTCAAATTTCCCACAGCACACTTGGACTCGTGGTCCGCATGCGAGTGGATATTTAATAACGCTATAAAATTAAATATAAACTCTTCAAAAATTTTCTTAGGCGGCGATAGCGCTGGGGGCACGCTTAGCCTTTTTTGTGCTCAACAAGCTTTCCTAATGGGGTATAAACTAAGGGGGCAAGTCCTTTTTTATCCTGGTTGCTCCCCCGCCCAAGATATGAAATCCCACCATTATTATTCCCTGGGTTATCTACTCGAATCACAAACGATAGAGTATTTTTACGGTCAATATTTAAAAGACATAAAAGATCGCTTTGATTGGCGTTTTTCAGCTCTAAACTCCCCTCATCTTCAATCAATTATTCCCACTTGGATAGGTCTTGCTCAGTGTGATCCCCTTAGAGATGAGGGGGTTGCGCTTTACTCTTCAATGCAGGCTTTGGGATGCTCAGTGGAGCTCAAAGTTTACGAAGGAGTGGTTCACGGTTTTATAAAAATGGGACGCCTCATTCCCCAGGCAACCCAGTCTCAGCAAGATGCCTGTAAATTTATCAAAGCGTTAAGCTAAATCTATCTATAAAAACTGTTGTATGAATACTTTAAATTCTCATCCAATTTCACCATCTGATTTTAGACACCAACATTTATTAAGAGTAAGGTGGTCCGAAATTGATTTACAGAAAATTGTTTTTAATCCCCATTACTTAACTTATTTTGACGTGGCCGTAACTGAGTACTGGCGCAAACTCGCAATGCCATATGAACAGACGCTAAGTCGATTGGAGGGTGATTTATTTGTAAAAAAAGCAACTGTTGAATTCAACGGCTCAGCACGCCTGGATGATTTACTTATTGTTTGTATGAGGTGTGAAAATATAGGGCGTAGCTCCATGACCTTTAAAGGCGCTATTTTTAAAGGGTCCGAGCTGCTAATTGAGGGAGAAATTATCTACGTATTTGCGGACCCTTTGACTAAGAAATCAAAGCCTATTCCGAATAACTTAAGAGAGCTTCTTACACATTTCGAAGCCGGTCAGGAGATCACAGTCTTGAAGATAGGGTCCTGGCTAGAGCTAAAAGCTGATGCTTTAGCTCTTAGACAAGATGTGTTCGTTAAGGAGCAAGGTGTGCCTGCTGAATTAGAGGAGGATGAATACGATCTATTGGCAACACACGCTGTTATGTACAACTTTCTTGGCGAACCCATATGCACCGCAAGACTCATAAAACCTCAAAAGGACACTAACCCTTTAATGAGCAAAGTGGGACGTATGGCAGTTAAAAAAGAGATGCGAGGGGCCAGCTGGGGCTCAATGGTCTTAAAAGAAATTGAGATCACTGCAAGAAAGAACGGGGACAACTTACTGCTTTTACATGCACAATTAAGCGCTAAAGCTTTTTACGAAAAAAACGGCTTCACGGGAAAGGGACAAACTTTTATTGAAGCAGGGATAGAGCATCTCGTGATGACCAAGGAAATCTAATCCAAAATTTACTCTATGAAATAATCTAAGGTAGATTTAGGTATCCCACAAGACTTAACTACAAAACGAATATCATTTGGATAATCAAACCCAGACCCATTGTTCACATCTACCAATGCGCCAGCACCAGCGCCCAAAAGAATATTTCCAAAACTGCTTAAATTTGTTTCAGATGCAATCCTCATCAAATGGGGTTCAAAATAATCGCTCCTACAAAAAAGCACTAAATCTCCAAAACCTTTTTGAATATTAATTGAGCCAGGGGCATTTAAAAACCACTGTCCGTTTTCGTTGCTTAGTTGGCAAGATGCCGCAACCCTTTGTGAATCACAGTATGTAGTCACGTGGATTTCCTCAAACCGTCCGCTCACAATACTTGCACAACCACTGAGTACTAAACCCGTGAGTAACATCAGTTTTCTAAAAATGGGGAATAAAGAGTACATTGAAGATTCCCTTTCAATACCTAACAATCACAATACCAGGATCCCCAGATATTCCAGCGGAACCCGCATATCCGCCAACTCCCCCATTTCCATCGTTGCCAAAAGTGGTTGGTGCTGTGGGAGCCACTGTGAGGCTTGAGCCCCCCGCCCCGCCAGTTGCATAGATGTAGTAGCTTCCTGTAATATTACTTGGGGCGCCAAAACCTCCTAATGGTGCTTGTCCAGCTCCGGCTGCGCCGCCGCCGCCGCCCTCAGTTGCGCCGACCACAACCGTACCGCCAGCATTCACAGCTGTAGTGAAAGGAGGAATCGCATTTGACCCGGGCTCGGCGCCTCCGCTTGCACCGGCGCCGGTTCCGCCCTTGCCGCCCAGAGCTGATAGCAATCCAAAATAAGAGGTGTTTCCATCAGAGCCTTTCAATCCGAGGATCGAAGTAGAGGTGCCAGCTGTACCAGCAGCGCCTCCAGCACCCCCAGCGCCCACAACAATCGAAATAGGACCAGAGGAAGATAAGGTTTGATTAGGATAGAACATATACCCACCCGCCCCGCCACCAGATCCGTTAATCTTTGTTGCGCCTACAACAGTGGACAAATAATAATTGGCACCTGCGCCGCCCCCTCCTCCGCCCACAATCAATGCCATTAAACTTAAAACACCGGTGGGTGGAGTCCAGGTAAATTGGTTGTAATTCACAATACCGGTTGTTGGATTTGTCCCTAATATCTCGCTGTTGCTAATTGTGGCTGAGAGCGCAGTTGCAGGACAAGTTAAAGGATTTGCTGTTGAAATACCTGGAATCGTTGTCGCATTGGCAGCCGCAACTCCGCATCCTGATAAGACAAAAGGTGTTGTGGATGCGATAGCTGTTGGGGAGTAAGTAAAGGCCAAAATGTTGGGCGGCATTACTATGATTGAAATCGGAGTGGGGTTTAGTGTTGCATTTGCACCGGGGCAAGTCGCATAGGCGCTAATTTGATAGATGGTCGGGGTAAATCCCACAGGTGCAGAGGAAACAGAGCCTGCTAAAAGTCCTGAGGTAGTGATGGTAACCCCAGGTGGCATTGGCAAATTACCCTGTGAATAAGTAACGACGCCCCCGCTGCTACAAGTTGCACTGAGTTGGGTGTTTATATTTGCAATATTGGGTGCTGTCAGGTCGTTGTATATGCCAACAATACCTGAAGAAATCCACGTGATGGTCGGAGCGACAGCAGCAGTAACGTTTAAGGAGACCAACGCAGTGTTAGAGTAAACATTGGCTTTTTGGTCGAGGACGTTAAATGAGAAACCGTCAGTTCCTGTGTATCCTGGGTTTGGTGTGTATAAAAAGGTCCCGGTTGAGCTCACGGTTACAGAGCCGTGAGCTGAGGCTGTAGACAAACCATAGGTCAGTGTATTGCCTTGGACGTTTGTGACGTAGCTTGCTAAACTTCCAGAAAGTGAAGTGCTGGCTGTTACGTTTAATGCTGCAGCTGGGGAGGTTGCAACTGGGGGAATGTATTGTTGCAATATGGTTACATACACGATCCCAGTATTTGAGGTCTGTGTAGCAGATGATATGGAGAAAGAAAATTGATCAGTTACACCGTAAGTATTTGGCTTGGGCGTGTACGTAAATGCACCAGTTTTGGCGTTCGTAATTGCAACTGTTCCATAAGAGGGACCTACCAAGGGATTTTGAGTTGTGCTGGTCGTAGCTATCGCATAAGTAACAACTGAGGAGTTCGTATTCATTGCAGTCAAGTTGTCACTGAGAACTTGGTTCTCATTGACTGTGTATTGAGAGCTCGTTGCGACTTGCAATGGGGCTTGAGTTGCAGTCGCTGCAGCTGCTGTCGTTGTAGTTGCATTTACACAGGCGTTATTACCAAGTACCCCTACACTTGCGACGCAAGCACTAGAGCCTCCCCCACCTCCGCATGAGGTCAGTAAAAGGCTAATAAAGCCTACTGCAACCACTTGCAATAAAGAGGGAGGGACAGGATAAATTCTGGCTATGTATTTTTTCAGCATCTACCTGATTCGGTTTGAAAATGAAAATCTTGAGAACAAAAAAAGAATAATTTTTTTATTTATTTCAGGTTAAAAATAATTAAAAAGGATTATTTTTTTAAAGATTGCAATTTAGCAAATGCTTGTTGCATTGCTGATGCTGGAGAATCGACTGAACTTTTACTTCCTTGATGGCGGGATGGGTTTAATTCTTTTGAAGTGCGCGTTGGCTTGTGGAAATGGTTAGCGCTGTTTGGGCTGGCATTTTGACTCGAGTCGCTTTCTAGTTTCATTGTTAAAGCGATCCTTGCCCTTGGCACATCAATTGACACAACCTTAACGTCCACAATATCGCCTGTTTTAACCACCTCTCGAGCATCTGAGATGTACTTATTGCTTAGTTGGCTCACATGGATCAATCCGTCTTGGTGTACGCCTAAGTCTACAAAAGCACCAAAAGCAGCAACATTGCTCACAGTTCCTTGCAAAATCATTCCCTCTTTAAGATCCTTTATATCTTTTACGTTGTCATTTAATTTTGCTACTTTGAAAGTGGGTCTTGGATCTCTTCCCTTTTTCTCTAACTCTTGAAGAATATCTTTAACAGTTATCAGACCCACCCCCTCTTTTACGAAGAATTCAGGCTTTAAGGATTGAATCTTACTGGGTTGTCCCATTAATTCGTTAACGGGACAACTGGCTTTTAAGATTATCTCTTCAACTATGAAATAACTCTCGGGGTGTACCCCTGTCACATCTAGTGGGTTATCACCATCTCTGATTCTAAGAAAACCAGCACTTTGTTCAAACGTCTTGGATCCAAGCCCTGTTACATCAAGGAGCTGTTTACGGTTTTTAAAGGCCCCATTTTTTTCCCTCCACCGAACAATTGACTGTGCCGTGGTTGTAGAAAGGCCAGATACTCTGGACAAAAGTGCAGGACTTGCCGTGTTGAGATCGACGCCTACCGCGTTAACACAATCCTCAACAACTGCCTCTAAAGTTTTATCTAATTGTCCTGGGTTAACGTCATGCTGGTATTGACCTACTCCAATGGATTTGGGCGTGATCTTGACTAGCTCAGCCAAGGGGTCTTGTAATCTTCTTGCAATACTAGCCGCGCCTCTTAAAGAGACATCTACGTCGGGCATCTCCTTTGATGCGTATTCGCTTGCGCTGTACACAGAGGCACCTGCTTCACTCACAACAACCTTTTGCAAATTAGAAGGAATTCCGCCTTTTTTGTGGTGAGCAATCAAAAGTTCAATCAAATCTGCAGCTAACTGATCCGTTTCACGACTTGCTGTACCGTTGCCTATGGCTATCAGATTGACCTTGTGGGTCACACACAGTTTAAACAAAGTATCAAGTGATCCAGTCCAATCGCGCCTAGGCTCATGAGGATAGACCGTAGAGGTGTCCAAGAGCTTGCCCGTCTCATCCACCACGGCTACCTTAACACCCGTGCGAATGCCAGGATCTAATCCCATGACAACGCGTCGTCCTGCAGGAGCGGCGAGCAACAAGTCCCTTAAGTTGTCAGCAAAAACCTTTATGGCGACTTGCTCTGCATTTTCACGCAGGCGAGTCAACAAGTCTCGCTCAATAGATAAACTAAGCTTCACTCGCCAAGCCCAACTTACGCATTTTCTAATAAAGTCGTCCCCTTTTCTGCCTTGATGAGTCCATTTGATTTGTTCACCAATTCGTGCTTGGGCCAACAATTCAGTTCGCGAAAGAGTGGCTTTGGAGAGCTCGGAATCTGTTTGTGGCAACTCTGGAATTTCTATTTGTAAAGACAATATACCAAGCGTGCGACCCCGAAGTGAAGCAAGTACACGGTGAGAGGGCATTTTGATTAAGGGCTCAGAATAATCGAAATAATCTTGAAATTTAATTGAATCTGCAATAGGCTCTTTGAGTTTAACTTGGCTGCTTTTGAGCGCTGCGTTTGACCATAACCACTCTCTAAGAGTTTGGACTAACTGGGGATCTTCAGAGAATCGCTCGGACAAAATATCCCTTACTCCGTCAAGAACTTTTTGCGCAGTTGTGAAGTCCCCACCTTCCACCGCGAGTGGATCACCCTCTGGTCTTATAAAAGGCTGTGCTTGCTCGATTGGATCGAGTGCAGGGCCATTAAAAAGTAAATCAGCAAGGGCCTCTAGGCCGGCCTCTTTTGCTATCTGTCCTTTTGTCCTTCTTTTTGGTTTAAAGGGCAAATAAAGGTCTTCAAGAATTACCTTGGTAGATGCATTTTGGATTTGACTTTGCAATTCAGGGGTTAATTTACCCTGTGACTCAATGCTTTTCAAAACAGTTTCTCTACGCTCACCTAATTCTCTCAGGTAAAACAGTCTTACCTCAAGTTCTCTAAGCTGGATGTCGTCGAGCCCCCCCGTAGCTTCTTTTCTATAACGAGCTATAAAAGGGACCGTCGCACCTTCATCCAAAAGTGATACGGCGGCCTGAACTTGGTCGGTTTTAACGGAAAGCTCTTTAGAGATTTGTTGAACAATTTGGAGATTCATAAAGATAGAAATTTAAGCAGTTGCACTTGCTTTTATAGAGTAGTAAGGATGCAGTGGTGCGGTAGATGAAAAAAAATGAGCGCAGAGTGTTTAATCAAATCAATCTTAAGGCTACTAATAAGGTGGCCTGTTTTTAACTTGAACGTGACGCCTAGGAACTATCTAAGCTCTCAGAGCAGACTTAAGCTCCAATCCAATTTGGGGACGCTTGGCAAAAGGATCGGGAGGCTGTTTATTGTCTAATATAGCGACCATTCGCTCCCTAACGTTTTCAAGTGCATGAGGATGACTGAAGATATAAAACTGATTATTTTCTACCGCTTCAAACACTACGGCAGCTATCTCAGCAGCGCTCACTTTGCCAGAGTTGACCGCTTTATCAAGCATTTGTTTGCCAATGAGTTGGCTCTGAGTAACTGATTTCTCTGGGCCTGCATTCACCCCAGTTGAGTCGTAAAAACTTTGATTAATAGATGTGGGTACAAAATAGGGGCACAACACACTTGCACTAATTTGCTCGGTTACAAGTGCAAGGTCTTGAAAAAGGGTTTCCGTTAAAGCCATGACCCCGTGTTTGCTTACGTTATAAATTCCCATGTTCGGGGGGGTTAAAAGGCCCGCCATACTGGCGGTGTTTACTATGTGTCCTCGCCATGCAGGGTCTAGTTTTGCAGCTTTTAGCATGAGGGGTGTAAATAATCTCACCCCGTTGATCACGCCCATCAAATTTACTCCTAACACTCTCTCCCAATCCTGGGATGTGTGCTCCCAAATCAAACCTCCGCCCGATATTCCAGCATTATTGATGACCAAGTTTGGAGTTGGGTGGTGTTTAAATATTTCTTGAGAAACACTCTCCATCTCGGAGCAGTTTGAGACATCAACTGAAAAGTATTTGATTCGGATTCCTGTTTGTTTGTAAACCGATTCAATCTCTTGTGAGGCCTGCTTTAATCGGTCTTCATGGACATCGATTAGCAAAAGATGCATGCCCAGACTGGCTGCTTTTTTGGAAAACTCTAACCCTAGCCCCGAGGCTGCGCCGGTGATTAGAGCGGTTTTATTTTTAAAATCTTTAAACAAATCGAGTTCCTATTTTTGCCCATATCTTGTCCATGTATGTACTTATCTTATTGCGCCAGTTTCAGTATGAAACCATTTCTAGGGAAATGTACATGCACTGTGCCAGCTCGGGCATCGGTGCGATCAAGAGTAAAACGGGTTTTTGTTGCCGATAACAATTTTCCGTGCGTTGGTTCAACTCCAAAACTCTCTGCTTGGATAATCACTGACGAGCCCAGTGGTATGGAATGCGCATCCTCAAATATCTCATTTTGTAAAGGCTTGGGTTTCGCATTTGAACTGATTTTTAACGCCTCTAATGAAGAAATTTCTGATTGCCCAACAGCCCCCCACTGCGACATAGCTTCGTACCATTTTTTAATTTCTGGGGTTGCATCTAATATGTAACTCAGATTTGGCACATTGTTAACTGTAAACCAGATGGGATGAAAAGCAGAAAAATCAGCTATGCTGGGTTGTTCACCACAAAGGTATGGTTGACTCTCCAAAATATTGGCCAGCCTACGAAGGTAACTTTTATAGGTCATTGTGGCCTCTGGGGGAGACATTCTGGGCTGTCCTCCTCTCATTGCACTTCGATCAGCCGCAAATGCCTTTGCAGCTTCTGCTCCCATTAAGGCAAAAACATGTTCAGCCCCCTTGGGCTGAAAGTTATAGGCCATTGCAACAGGAAACAACAAGGTATCAGCCCAATGGGCCAAAGTACGCGCCAACCCCTTTTGCGAATCGGGATAAAGGGTAGGAGCAGGAGATAGTTGCTCTAAAACATCTGAGATTAGGGCTGTATCGCAGTAAATGTCTGCACCTATCTGCAAAACGGGAGTGCGCCTGTGTCCTCCTGTGAGAGCGACTAAATCAGGCTTTGGCATGATCTTTGGAATTTGAACGCTTACCCAGGGAAGTTTTTTAAAACCAAGAATTCTTCTCACCTTCTCAGCAAATGGGGATAATGAGTAATGATGGAGAAGAGTTGTGTTTTGCATTTTTTACCTTTATATAAATTTAAGAAATTATTAGGCAAAGATTTAGCCGACCTCAGTTTGTCTTTGCACGTATCGAAAGGTTCCCGTGGAGTGGGCACACAACTCGCCCTGCTCATTCAAAACCTTGGATTCAACGAAGGCAGTTGATTTGGTTCTATGAAGCAATTCTCCCAAAGCCGTTAGTTTTCCGTACGAGGGTCTGAGAAAAGTACTTTTCATCTCTATTGTGACTATTGCGAGGGATTTATCTACGCTTCTGGCCGCCGTGGCCATGCTCACATCCATCAAAGTCATCACTGCACCCCCATGCGCAACTTCAAAAGAGTTTAAATGCTCAGCAGTTGGCGTGTAAATAATTTGGGATTTCCCATTTTCAAAAAAATCAAGGATAAATCCCAACTCCTTTACAAAGGGTATGAGAATACCGAATCCCCTTAGGGGGTCTGCTAAATTATCTACTGAAGTTGTTTGGTTCATTTAAGATAAACCCCCGAATAGGGGTTGGAATTGATGCGCAATAATATTAAAAACTTATAAATTTCAACAACTTACAGTCAATTGTAAATGTAAAAAAAGTCGAAAAATGACTTTCACAATGGGCTAAAGGTTACTGATTATGAGTCCTTAAATGACGGGCAAATTGTAATCTTTTAAATGCTCTCTAAGTTTGGTTTTGAGCATCTTTCCAGTACCACCTAATGGAATCGCATCCACAAAAATAACATCATCTGGAATTTGCCATTTGGCAATTTTGCCCTCGTAAAAGGCCAGTAAATCCTGTTTTTCCAATTTATGATCTGCTCGTTTCACAACCACAACTATGGGGCGCTCATCCCACTTAGGATGACTAACTCCAATACAGGCAGCCATCATGACAGCGGGATGGGCCATGGCAATATTTTCAATCTCAATAGAGCTGATCCATTCCCCTCCAGATTTAATGACATCTTTTGAGCGATCAGTAATTTGAATGAATCCGTCAGGGTCTATGGTTGCTACATCCCCAGTTGGGAACCAACCGTCAACCAAAGGAGAAGGTCCGTCATTTTTGTAGTAATTCTCGATAACCCAGGGACCTTTGACGTATAAATCACCAAAAGCTACACCGTTATGAGGGAGCAACTCACCAGATTCTGCAACGATTTTTAACTCAACACCAAAAATAGCACGGCCTTGTTTGAGGCGAAGTTTTAATTGATCTTCCTTTGACAGTTTGAGATGCTTATTTTTAAGCGTAGATAAAGTGCCCAGGGGACTCATCTCAGTCATCCCCCAGGCATGCAGAACCTCGACACCGTAATCATCTCTGAATGAATTGATCATAGCCGGAGGACAAGCTGAGCCGCCTATAACGGTTCTTTGCAATGATGAGAATTTAAGGCCCAACGGGCGCATGTAATTGAGAAGCATTTGCCAGACCGTGGGGACTCCTGCAGCGAAGGTTACCCCCTCTTGCTCAATCAACTCGTATACTGATTTACCGTCAAGTGCTGGGCCTGGAAATACTATTTTTGCACCACTAATTGCACACCCATAGGGTAGCCCCCAAGCGTTCACATGGAACATGGGTACCACGGGCAGCACGCTGTCTCTGGCGGATACACACATAACATCTGGCAAAGCTATAGCATAGGCATGCAAAATGGTGGAGCGGTGACTATAAAGTGCTGCTTTTGGATTTCCAGTCGTCCCGCTTGTGTAGCACATACTTGATGCGGTATTTTCATCAAAGGTTGGCCAAATATAGTCATCAATATTGTGTGGTTTTATCCAACCCTCATAGCTCACCGTAATTGGTAAATCTGCGTCTTTGGGCAATGCTGATTCATCACAAAGAGCAACCCAGTATTTAACACTAGGACAACGACTATGAATGGCTTTAATGATGGGTAAAAATGTGGTGTCAAAACACAAAACAGTGTCCTGAGCGTGATTGATAATCCAAACAATCTGATCTGGATGAAGCCTGGGATTGAGGGTATGGAGTACTCTTTCGCTCCCACTTACGCCGTAATACAACTCTAGATGTCTATATCCATTCCAAGCAAGGGTTGCTACGCGCTCGCCGCCGGGGATTGCCCAAGAGTCAAGGGCTTTTGCTACTTTTTTAGAGCGAATTGCAACTTCTGACCAATTACTTCGGTGCACATCGCCCTCGACTCTTTTGGATATAACTTCAGAATCACCATGATGATTTGCGGCAAAGTCAATTAAGGAAGAAATCAGTAAATGATCGCCTTGCATTAATCCGAGCATACTTGTCCTTATTATTTTTTATTAACGTTGAATCTTAAATGTGATTAAAAAAATTACATTTCTCTATTTCCTACAGTATTGTGCCTAAAAAATGTAGCTCAATTACCTGTTAGATTCCCCTAGTGCGTTAAAGGGTTATTTTTTACTCACTTGTCAACCCTACTCAGATTATTTACTACCCAAATAACAAAAGGCCAAACTAAGGGGATTTAGAGCTATTTTTCAGTTGCACTTTTCAAATGCAGTTCAAAGAATGCTCTTTTTTCTCAACTTTTTGTAATTAAGGTCATAATTAATGTATGTTAAAAGTACCCAAACCCGATTTAGGACTGCCTTGGTCCAATCGATTCCTCACCTTAGGAGAGGAATTTTTTACTCGCCTAGAGCCGACCCCACTGCCGCGGGTGCACTGGGTTAACTGTCATTTATCTTTTGCTAAAGAGTTGGGACTTCCAACAAACATTTTTGAGAGTACAGATGTTTTGAATGTGCTCAGTGGAGGCGGGACTTTCCAGGGAAGTGATCCTGTAGCAAGTGTTTACAGCGGGCACCAGTTCGGGCATTGGGCGGGTCAATTAGGCGACGGGAGAGCCATTTACTTAGGGGAGATTCAAACTCCAAGGGGTAACTATGAGTTGCAACTAAAAGGGGCTGGTAAAACACCCTACTCCCGCTCAGGAGACGGGCGCGCAGTGCTTCGCTCCAGTATTCGCGAATTTCTCTGCTCTGAGGCAATGAACGCGTTAACCGTTCCCACGACTCGGGCCTTATGTATCACCGGCTCTGCAGGAGTCGTTTACAGAGAAGAGGTGGAAACTGCGGCCATTGTGACCAGAATGGCGCCTAGTTTTATAAGATTTGGACATTTTGAGCATTTTGCAGCGAGAGGACAAATTGACAAACTCAAAGATTTAGCAGATTTTGTTATTCGAGAATACTCCACTCTTTTGGTTGACCCGAAAGAGCAAAGCTTTTACCCTAACGAGGAGATTAAAAAGCTCATTCAAGGAAATATATACGCCCTACTGCTCTACCGGGTAACCCTCAAAACCGCCAGACTAATTGCTCTTTGGCAATCTGTAGGCTTTTGTCACGGGGTGATGAACACTGATAATATGAGCATACTGGGATTGACGCTCGATTACGGTCCGTTCCAGTTCATGGATGATTACGATAAGAATCACATCTGTAATCACTCAGACCATTCTGGAAGGTACGCCTTTGATCAACAACCGAATATTGGCTATTGGAATTTATACTGCTTAGGCCAAGCCCTTTTACCCTTAATAAAAGACAAAGATCTCACTGTGCAGTGTTTGGATGTCTACAAATCGGCTTATCAAGAATTCGCCCTTGAATCTAGCCTTAAAAAATTAGGGCTTGAGACCATAAAATTAGAAACGCAGGCAAGTGACTTGGTAAAAAAAATAGACTCTATCATGGAGATTCAGGGTATTGATTTCACTATCTTTTGGAGAACGCTGAGCCAATGTGTGTCAAAAATTGAAATGACGCTCGACAAGGGCAACCCCCAGGACAGGGATTACTTTAAGGCAGTTAATAAAATGATGACTCATCCCCAAGCCCAACTTTTATGGGCTAAGTGGGTGCCAAACTATTTGGAATTTTTGTTTGGACAAAGCTTAAGTCCCAATGAAATTGGTCAAAAGATGCTAAAAAACAATCCTAAATATGTGCTTCGCAACCACTTGGGAGAAATGGCCATACAAAAGGCTCAAAAAGGTGACTTTTCAGAAATAGAAATACTCCTTAGAATACTCACAAATCCGTATGACGAACATATAGAATTTGAATCTTTTGCTAGCACGCCCCCTGAGTGGGCTAAATCTATATCAATAAGTTGCTCCTCATGAAACTAAATCTAACGGAAAGCCAGTGGAAAGATCTTTTAAAAGAAAAAAAAGCCGAACCTCTAGCTTTCGAAGTAACCAGGAAAGCAGCTACTGAGCGCCCTTACACGGGGAAATACGCAGACTTTTGGGAAAAAGGCAACTATAAATGCATCTGCTGCGGAGAGAAATTATTCGACTCAGAAACCAAGTTCGATGCAGGCTGCGGATGGCCTAGTTTTTTTCTAGCTTCGCCAGACTCTCCAGTTCTATCCAAAATCGATAAAAGTCACGGAATGACACGCACTGAATCCATATGCGGTAACTGCGGTGCTCATCTTGGACATCTGTTTGATGATGGCCCAAAACCCACTGGGCAAAGATACTGCATGAATTCAGCCTCTCTTGAATTTGAACCTAAGGAATAATCGACCCCTCGATTATTTGCAATACGTTAAGCTAGACGTAGTTCTTTTCTGAAATCCAAAAAAAATATTTTTACTATGAAACTTTTTGTCGAATTTTTCCCTATCGTCATATTCTTTATTGCTTTCAAGGTCTTTGATATTTACGTGGCTACGGCTGTGGCGATTGGAGTAACTTTATTACAGATCGCCTATCTAAAGAAAGTACACGGCAAAGTAGAGATCATGCAGTGGGTTAGCTTAGGAGTGATTGTGATTTTTGGCGGAGCTACTTTACTTTTTCACGACAACACCTTTATCAAGTGGAAACCCACCGCCCTTTACTGGTTAATGGGCGCCTCACTCTTAGCAGGAAAATATATTTTCAAACGAAATCTCTTAAAAACATTCATGAAAGATCAACTAAGCTTGCCTGAACACGCCTGGGGGGTTCTCTTATGGAGTTGGGTCATCTTTTTAAGTGTCATGGGATGCTTAAATATTTATGTCGCTTCTAACTATGATTTAGATACTTGGGTTAACTTTAAATTATTTGGGGGCATCGGTCTAATGTTAGTTTTCGCAATTATTCAAGGCCTTTATCTGAGCCGTTTTATAAAGGAGGAAGAACCTCCTCAAAAAAGCATGAATGACCCAATAAAAGCCGACAGCTCTGCCGTTTCAACAGACACAAAAATTCTATGAGCGCGTCTTCAACTCAATTAGAGCAAAAACTCAGAAGCGACCTTCAGCCTGATTTTTTAGAGGTCATTGATGAAAGCGCTCAGCACGCAGGACACGCAGGCGTTCAAGAGATGCAGGCATCAGGTGCCCCCCATTTAGACCAAGGAGCTCACGGGACCCACTTTCGTATAAAAATTTCCTCCAAAGCATTTGAAAACCTCACCCGAGTCTCAAAACACAGACTCATTTATGCGTCCCTACAAAATTTCATTGACGCGGGAGTCCATGCAATAGCCATTGAATTGGTTTAATCTCATCGTCGCTTTGAGAGTTTCATGCTTAAATTTCCCCTTTAAACCCGTTCCAAAACACATTAATTTTCTGTGTCTATAATATAGGAATTAGTTATTGAGGAACTGTATATTAGGGCGCTCACGCACTGAATTTAATCTACCTTTCTTATTTCTAAAAAAGTTTCTAAATCTCCACTTTTGTTTACTTGAACCTATCTATGAAACTATTAAAACTGCAAAAATCACTGCGCTGCATATTAATTTTGTCCGCTGTCTCCATTGGCATCAACTCGTTTGCTCAAAACATTGCGATCGTAAACGGTAAAGCAGTACCCAAATCGCGCGCCGAGGCTTTGTCTCAACAACTCATTCGTTCTGGACGCCCTGTTACGCCTGAGGTAGAGGGTCAAATTAAAGAAGAGGTCATTGCTCGCGAGATTTTTATGCAAGAAGCACAAAAACTTGGACTAGATTCTTCACCAGATTTTAAAGATCAAATGGAGTTGGCTCGTCAAACAATTATGATTCGTGAATTGTTCATGCAATTCCAAACTAAGAATCCAGTCACTGATGAAGAAATAAAAGCTGAATACGATAAATTTATTGCCGCAAATTCTGGCAAAGAATATCACGCAAGACACATACTTGTAGAAAAAGAGGACCAAGCCAAATCCATCATCGCCTCCTTGAAAAAGGGAGCTAAATTTGAAGATATTGCGAAAAAGCAATCCAAAGATCCTGGTTCAGGCGCAAAAGGTGGGGATCTTGATTGGGCCGCACCCACTAACTTTGTAAAAGAATTCTCCGATGCAATGGTAGCTTTGAAAAAGGGCCAAACAACTGAGCAACCTGTTAAAACACAATTTGGCTTTCACATCATCCGATTAGAAGATGTTAGAGAAGCTCAAGTCCCTAAATTCGAAGACGTGAAACCCCAAATTTCTCAGCAACTTCAACAACTCAAAATGAATAACTATCAACAAGATTTGCGGTCAAAGGCAAAGATCGAGTAATTTTAAGAAAAATTACACACTGAACCCCTCAGAAATCCGCCTCAATTAATGTTGAGGCGGATTTTTTGTATCAACGCTTTTTTAATTGACCCAGAACCGAGCATTGCGCCATATTTCAAACCAAGGGCTTAGCGATTTCAAGCCACCCGTTTGCTTAAGATCGGTCCAACTCATTTGAGCGTTGCGAAAAACTCTCTCCGGATGTGGCATCAGGGCCGTAAATCTTCCGTCTTGCGTTGTAACTCCAGTCAACCCTTTAGAACTTCCGTTGGGATTAAGTGGGTAAACCTCTGTTGGTAAACCGCAATCATCTACAAAGCGCATACATTGGGCTACTTGATCACGATTTCCCTGGAGGGAAAAGTTAGCGTATCCCTCTCCATGGGACACCACAATGGGCAATCTGATACCTTGCATTCCATTAAAGAAAAGACTTGGACTGGGGGTTACCTCAACCATACTCAATCTGGCCTCGAATCTCTCGCTTTGATTCGCAGTGAACCGAGGCCAGTTTTGAGCGCCAGGAATAATTTGCGATAATTCCGCAAACATTTGACAGCCGTTACACACACCTAATGCGAACGTATCGGCGCGGTTAAAGAAGGCACTAAATTCATCAGCTAATTTAGGGTTAAATAATATACTTCTAGCCCATCCAACGCCAGCACCTAATGTATCTCCGTAACTAAACCCTCCACAAGCCACTAAACCGCAAAAATCTTTTAAGCTCACACGTGAATTTTGTAAATCCGTCATGTGAACGTCCACGCTCTCAAAACCTGCTAAGGCAAACGCGTATGCCATCTCGACGTGGGAGTTAACGCCTTGCTCACGCAAAATGGCAACTTTTGGTTTTGAAAATAGCAAAGATGCAGTTTGATTGGTTTTAGAACTCTCCTCAAATGTTTTCGTTAGAAAAACATGCAGCTCAGGCATTTGTGGGTCCATCTTTTTCGCGTGCTCTGCATCAGCGCATTCAGGGTTGTCTCTGCTTTTGCAAATGCGCCAACTCACGCTATCCCAAACTTGAAATAAGTCGTCTATTTTTGCAGTGTAAATTTCTTTTGCATCGCGCCATACGCTAATTTGACCCACGCCGGCTTTAAGGGTCGGTGCACTTGGGTTGAGGGGCCTCGTCTTTCCTATGCAGTGCGTGTTTGAGGACAACCCATGATTGCGAAGAGTTTGTAGTACCTGGTCTCTGTGCTTTGTTAAAACTTGAATAACGACGCCGATTTCTTCGTTGAAAAGGGCTTTTAAAGTATCCTCATCACGCCTAAAGCTTACCTGTGAGGCCCAGTTTTTAGCATCCCCGTGGTCTGCAAAGCTGTTGTCTATTCCGTTGCCCTTGGTTATTAAAAGGTCCACATTAAGGGCTACACCTACCTGACCAGCAAACGCCATCTCACAAACACAAGCCATCAAACCGCCATCACTGCGGTCATGATATGCCAAAATCATGCCTTGCTTGCGTAAATCATTGATGGCTTCAACCAAAGCTTTGAGCTTGACCGGATCATCCAAGTCAGGTACTTCTTCCCCAATTTGATTTAAACATAAAGATAAAACACTCGCCCCCATCCTATTTTGAGAGGCTCCTAGATCAATCAAAATAAGAGTTGTATCAATTGAGTCCCTATCAAGTTGAGGGGTTAGCACCCCATCTACTGAGTCAAGGGTCGCGAATGCACTGATTACTAGGCTAACTGGAGAGACTACTTTTTGAGGAACATCTTTTTCGTTGCTCCACTGAGTGCGCATTGACAAGCTGTCTTTACCCACAGGAATTGATATCCCCAAAGAGGGACAGAGCTCCATCCCCACTGCTTTCACCGTGTCATAGAGCGCCGCGTCCTCACCCTCCTCGCCGCAGGCGGCCATCCAATTGGCTGAGAGCTTGACACGCTCTAACTCAATTGGAGCAAGCAAAAGATTGGTTATTGCCTCTGCAACTGCCATTCTCCCAGAGGCCGGGGGATTTAAAACAGCCAGCGGGGATCTCTCCCCCATACTCATCGCTTCTCCACCAAGCCCCCTAAAGTCAGCCAATGTGACTGCGCAATCTGAAACTGGAATTTGCCAAGGTCCGATCATTTGGTCTCGGTGCGTAAGCCCCCCAACGCTGCGGTCTCCGATAGTGATCAAAAATCTTTTTGAGGCAACTGTAGGATGACTGAGGACTTTGATAACTGCGTCAGACAGACTAATAGATAAGTCCAAAGCTTTGCCCTTGCGCGCAATTCTTTTGACGTCCTTGTGTAATTTTGGGGTCTTACCAAGCAACACATTTAAGGGCATATCAACTGGGCGCTGAGCAGCGGGATGAGCAGCGGGATGAGCAGGGGGCTGATTCAGGGAATTATCAACAAGCTCGTCTTGAGCACTTGCGTCCTCTACAACGAGTTGAGTTAATTCAGTAGCAATACCCACTACGCCAAAAGGGCACCTCTCGAGTTGACAAAAAAACTCAAATAGCGGCCTAGAGACCGGATCAATCGCCAAAACGTAGCGTTCTTGAGACTCATTGCACCAAATCTCTTTTGGCGCCATCCCAGACTCTTCCACTGGGACGTCTTTTAGATAAAATTTTGCGCCTTGTCCAGCATCGTTCACCAGCTCAGGAAATGCGTTAGACAAACCTCCTGCGCCCACATCGTGTATTGCCAAAATAGGATTTTCTAGACCAAGGGCAACGCAGTGATTTATTACCTCTTGAGCTCGGCGTTCAATTTCCGGATTATCTCGCTGTACCGAATTAAAGTCTAAATCCACTGCGTTTGTACCGCTCGCCATTGAGCTGGCTGCGCCTCCACCAATTCCGATTCGCATCCCGCCTCCCCCTAATTGGATCAGCAGTGAACCAGGCTTAAATTTAATTTTGTGCGTCAAACGGGAATCTATTTGACCCAAACCACCCGCGATCATGATGGGCTTGTGGTAACCCCAACGAAGATGATTGTGAGTCAACTCAAACTCTCTAAAGTAGCCACCTAGATTGGGGCGGCCAAATTCATTGTTAAATCCTGCTGCACCAAGGGGCCCCTCAATCATTATTTGAAGTGGACTGGCCATATGAGCAGGTCTGGCATCAGTTTGAGCGTACGATAAATTTTTGGGATCCCCCCATAACTCAGATACCGTGAATCCACACAAACCGGCCTTTGGTCTTGCTCCTCGACCGGTTGCGCCCTCATCCCTTATTTCTCCACCAGACCCAGTCGCAGCCCCTGAGTAAGGAGATATGGCGGTTGGATGGTTGTGGGTTTCTACTTTCATTAAGATGTGGTTTAAGGCCTCAACACTTGCATAGGGCCGGTGAGCCGATTGGGCGCTTTGTTGTTTTGCCTCAAATCGTTCAACGACTTGGCCTTGCATCACAGCAGCATTGTCAGAATAGGCAACGACAGTAAATTCAGGATGCAATTTGTGCGTGTTACGGATCATAGAGAACATGGATTGGGCCTGGGGCTGTCCGTCAATAACAAATGAGGCGTTGAATATCTTATGCCGACAGTGCTCAGAGTTGGCTTGTGCAAACATCAAAAGCTCAACATCGGTCGGGTTTCGTTTGAGGACTAAAAATGCCTCCACCAAATAATCGATCTCATCGGGAGCAAGGGCAAGACCTTGCTCTTGATTTGCAAATTCCAAAGCCTGCTTACCACTACCCAAAATATCAACCGTGTTCATGGCTGTCGCTTTGAGGGAGCCAAAGAGTTGGGCAATTGTGTTTTCGCTCAAATGAACCGACTCTGTCATTCGGTCATGGAGCTGAGCGGCTAAAGTCAATAAATCATCTGAGCTTAAACTTGCCCCTTTGGCGGTCGTAAACTCATAATGAACAACTCTTTCTATCCGG
Source organism: uncultured Burkholderiales bacterium (assembly GCA_903871545.1). GTDB lineage: Bacteria > Pseudomonadota > Gammaproteobacteria > Burkholderiales > Burkholderiaceae_C > Limnohabitans. The sequence goes on from CAIQHG010000049.1 coordinate 41,728, forward strand.
ATAAGATTAAAGCCGCAATTATGAGCAATATCTGTTGCCTTTGATGACCAAGGAGAAATAGTCCCCAACCTTGGGCTCACCCAAATTGAGTTGCTCAGCGTTGTTTGAACTGAGGAACTGACTGATTTAGATTTGAAAGCAGTTTCAGCGGAGGCAGAAGTTTTTGCGCCTGCAGGCAACAAAAGTGATTCGATTCTAAAAATTGCGTCCGGACCCAACTCCTCATTGCTGCTAACCCAGTGAACAAAATGGGCATCAAGTTTGGTAAGACTAGGAACAACACTTTTTAGGCGCTCAAGCACTTGAGCTTGCCTGAAGAGGCTTAGTACCTTGCCGCCCCTAAACTTTTTAAATATAGATGTCACAGGTAAACTTTTTAAATATCTGCATTAAGGGTTAAAGAGTAAAGGGATTTAGGTCAAGAAAATGGAATTTAATCTTTGGAGCAAAAACGGAGGATACAAATTTAACGATCAGCACGGGGTGCTGGTTGCCAGCACGGCTTTGAGGTTTCCCGACTGCTTATTTTCAAACATAAACATCGCCTTCACAGCCATTTTAGCGGGAGGAAAGTCTAAGTTTCCTGAGATAATATAGATTATGACTATTTCTATTAAAAACGAAGAAGATATTGAGGGAATGCGGGTGGCCTGCAGGTTGGCCTCCGAGGTGCTCGATTATCTTGGGCCACACGTTAAGGCTGGTATAACGACCAATGAGCTCGATAAACTGGCTCACGACTATATTACCCAGGTACAACAAGCCATTCCCGCTCCTTTAAACTACACCCCTGCTGGCTATAAGCCCTATCCAAAGTCAATTTGCACCTCTATAAATCACCAGGTCTGTCATGGGATCCCCAATGATAAACCACTCAAAAAAGCAGATATCGTAAATATTGACATCACAGTGATCAAAAATGGCTGGCACGGAGATACCAGTCGCATGTTCTTAATCGGCGAGTCCTCCATAGCGGCTAAACGTCTTTGTCAAATCACGTTTGATGCAATGTGGCTGGGGATCCTGCAAGTTAAGCCAGGAGCTAGACTGGGTGACATTGGACATGCTATTCAAAAATACGCTGAGAACTTGGGTTGCTCTGTGGTGAGGGAATTTTGCGGACACGGCATTGGAAAAGTGTTTCATGAAGAACCCCAAGTACTGCACTACGGCAAACCTGGCACCATGGATGAACTTGTACCGGGTATGACATTCACTATTGAGCCCATGATTAATGCAGGCAAAAGAGAGATCAAAGAGTTAGGGGACGGCTGGACTATTGTGACCAGAGATCATTCCTTATCGGCACAATGGGAACATACGGTGTTGGTCACTAAAACTGGATTTGAAGTGCTTACACTGTCTTCGGGCAGTCCACCCCTGCCAGAGTTCGTAGTGACTACGGTTTGCTAACACACAATCTGCATGATCAATTCTGCAAAGGCCTTGAGCTTTAAACAAAAAAAAACTGAGCTATTAAAACTCTGGGAAACACCCGCTCAAATTCAATCAGCGCGGCAAGTCAAAAGGAGTCTGGGAATACTTTGCCACCTGGCAGACCAAACTTTAATAGAGCTGTGGGAGCTGGCAAAACTAGACTCTTTGTTTGTTTTAATTGCAGTGGGAGGATACGGTCGAGGTGAGTTGTTTCCTTACTCTGATGTAGATGTACTGGTACTAATACCCAACAACTGCAATCTAGACGAAAATTTAGAATTGAAAGAGGGACTAGAAAAGTTTATTGGTTTTTGCTGGGATACAGGGCTTGAGATTGGCTCAAGCGTCAGAAGTTTAGATGAGTGCATTGACGAATCGATTCGAGACATCACCATCCAAACAGCAATGCTTGAGTCTCGTTTTTTGACGGGTAACGAGCTTCTTTATAAAGATTTCTGTAAACAATTCGGAGCAAATTTAGAGCCGATCACTTTTTACAATAACAAAATATTTGAGATGCAGCAAAGGCATAACAAATATCAAAATACGCCCTACTCCCTAGAGCCCAATTGCAAGGAATCCCCTGGAGGACTTAGAGACCTGCAGCTAATCATGTGGCTAGCAAAGGCAGCCAATTTAGCCACAAATTGGAAGGAGCTTGCTCAAGCCGGCGTTGCTACTCCCCTTGAAGCTAGACAAATTAAGCGCAACGAAGAATTACTTTCTCTAATCAGGTTTCGCCTGCACTTGGCTGCCAAAAGGCGGGAAGACCGACTTGTTTTTGATCTTCAAACTAAAGTGGCAATAGACTTGAGTTTAGGCAAAAAACAACCTCCCACTCAATCAAGCGCCTTTGACGAGATTAATTTTGCCCGATCCGCCAGTGAAGATTTAATGAAACGTTATTACTGGGCTGCAAAGGCGGTCTGTCAGCTTAACAAGATACTTCTTCTCAATATTGAGGAAAAACTATTCAGCTCGCAAAACACCTTTGATCCCAAACCCATTGATCAGCACTTCTCTGACAAAGCAGGAATGCTTGAAGTCATCGACGATGAAATTTACTTTAAAGATTCTCACCAAATTTTGAGAACCTTTTTGGTGTATCAAACCACACCAGGAATCAAAGGACTTTCAGTAAAAACACTTCGCGCCTTATTTAATGCCCGCAGCCTGATGGATTCTAATTTTAGACACGATCCGATCAACCGGGCAACGTTTATGCGTATTTTGGAGGAACCAAGAGGTATCACCCATGCAGTGCGCCTCATGAATGAGAACTCCGTTTTGGGGCGTTATTTGTGGGCATTTAGACGAATTGTCGGGCAGATGCAACACGATTTGTTTCACGTTTATACAGTTGATCAGCACATATTGATGGTGCTTAGAAATGTTCGGCGTTTCTTTATTCCCGAGCACGCTCATGAATACCCCCTTTGTTCACAGCTAGCTGCTGGCTGGGATAAGCCCTGGATTTTGTATATAGCTGCCCTTTTCCATGACATTGCCAAGGGAAGAGGCGGGGATCACTCCGAACTTGGTGCCATTGAGGCGGTTCACTTTTGCAAAGCTCACGGTATCAAAAAAGAAGATACGGATTTGGTCGTATTTTTAGTGAATGAACATCTCACCATGAGCCGAATAGCTCAGAAATCAGATTTGAGCGATCAAGAGGTGATCCAAGAATTTGCTGAAAAAATCGGTACCGAACGCTACCTTACTGCCCTATATCTTTTAACTGTTGCAGATATTAGGGGTACGAGCCCCAAAGTCTGGAACGCGTGGAAAGGTAAGTTATTGGAGGACCTATTTAAAACTACAGCTAGGGCTTTGGGGGGCAGCGCGCCCGATCCAGATGCAGTTGTGGAGTCCTCAAAACGTCAAGCCCTTCAGATGCTATCTTTGTACGGTTTGCCTCCCCAATCTCATCAAGATATTTGGGGAACTCTGGATTTGAGCTACTTTATGCGCCATGAGGCAAGTGAGATCGCATGGCACACCAGGCAAATTATTCGCGCCAACATGGGGGCTAAACTAAGCGAAAGTCAACTTAGCGTAACCGTTCGCGCAAGACTGTCCCCACTTGGAGAGGGGCTCCAGGTAATGGTTTACACACCCGATCAGCCTGATTTATTTGCCCGTATTTGTGGATTTTTTGAACAATCACAATTTAGCATTTTGGATGCAAAAATTCACACGGCAAAAAACGGTTACGCCTTAGATACGTTTCAAGTAGTCACCTCTGACTCCGTAACGCATTACAAAGAGCTTGTATCAAGTGTTGAAATTGGTTTGGCTCAGACTATACAACTTGAGTCTCCTCTTCCAGGCCCCAGCCGAGGAAGACTCTCTAGAAGGGTTAAACATTTTCCTGTAGCACCAAGGGTCACCCTACTCCCGGATGAGCGTGCTCAGCACTGGGTGCTCAGCGTATCTGCAAGCGATAAAGTGGGGTTGCTATTTAACATCGCTAGAATATTAGCTAAGCATCAGATCAATTTAAAGCTTGCAAAAATTACTACTTTGGGAGAAAGGGTAGAAGATATTTTCTTAATCGATGGGCCCGCACTCCAAGAAAACAAATCCCAACTAGAAATTGAGACCGAACTTTTGGAGGCGGCGTCAACTTGAGGGACACAATTGAAACGCTCAATGTTCCAAATAACTAGTATTACAATTGTTTTATCAGCATTTAAAGCAATAATCACTCTCAAACTTAATCACAACATGACTATCCTAAGACTACCTGGTTTGAATCCCAATAAGTTAGCTGGTTTGTTTCTCGTAATCGTCACTTTATCTGGCTCACTAGACCTTGTATGTGCTCAATCAGTTCCACCCGGATCTTCTGGATCAGTAGGCTCACCTGGCACAACAAACTCAAAAGAGATCACAAATACAGGCACTAAAACACCTAGCATTACAAAAGCCAGTGCAGATGAATTAACTTACGTCGCTAACGCAGAAAGCTGCACCCAAAAAGCATTACATCTAGGGGCTGACCACGGTCCTAAAGCGACCACAAGCTCATGGATCAATAGTCAAAGAATTTCTGAGTGCTACAGCAGAGTTAGATAGACACTAACAGTACGTGCCAAAATCTTGGTTTACTGCCAAAGCTTTTTTAAGATACCCAAATAGATTAAGCGAAATATTTTGCGCTTAATTGTCAAATCGAAACAATTAAAACCGTCAAGACTCTTTAGAAGGTATGAGCCTTATCAGTCGTCTGAGGCGTCGCTTAATTCTGGGAAAAGAACCTCTGTGTAGCCAAACTGAGTAAAGTCTTTAATCCTCATTGGGTACAAAATCCCCCATAGATGATCGCACTCATGTTGAACCATGCGGGCATGAAAACCGTGAGCCTCTCGGTCTACCGGTTCGCCGAGCTCGTTTACACCGCTGTACTGAATCGATTTCCAACGAGGTACTCTTCCCCTAAGCCCTGGAACCGATAAACAGCCCTCCCATCCCTCCTCCGTATCTTGGGACAAGGGAACAATGACGGGGTTAATTAAAATAGTTTTTGCCACAGGTGCTTCATCTGGATAACGCGGGTTTGCCTCGCCCGTCCCAAACATGACGACCTGGAGATTTTCTCCAATTTGAGGGGCAGCCAAACCAACGCCCTGAGCGTGGTGCATTGTCTCAGTCATATCCACGATAAGAGAGAGAAGTTTTTGAGTTTGAAAGGATTCGACTTTTTTTGCAACTCTCAAAAGTCGTGGATCTCCCATTTTTAAAATCTTTCGGATTGCCATTTACCTAGAGCCTCATTTGTTTTGAATTAAAGATTCAAGCCATATTTTGGTTTGCGCCTCGCTCAGCACTGGAATACCTAACTCCTGTGCTTTTGAGAGTTTAGACCCCGCCGCCTCGCCTGCAATTAATGAGGTTGTCTTAGCGCTCACGCTTGAGGAGACCTTGGCACCTAAGCTCTCCAAAACTTCTTTGAGCTCCTCTCGTGCCCAAAGGGAAAGGGTACCTGTAATTACATACGTCTTTGCACTTAGGGGCAAAGCAAACTGTGGGTTTTGAGTGACTCGTTCGCTCTCTATCCAGTGCACCCCGCAAGCTCTGAGTTGATTGACCACCTCTACGTTGTGTGCTTGATCAAAGAAGCTTCGCAGACTCTGCGCCACTACAGGTCCGACATCTTTGACTTCAAGCAACTGTTCAACTGATGAATTAATAATCGCATCTAAACTGCGAAAATGTGATGCTAAGTCTTTGGCCGTTGTCTCGCCCACGTGACGAATTCCAAGGCCGTACAAAAAACGATTAAGAGTAGTTGACTTCGATTTCTCTATACTGATCAATACGTTGTTGGCAGATTTTTCAGCCATTCGGTCCAAAGCAATTAGGCTCACCAAGCCTAACTTATACATATCAGGCAAGGTTTTAATAAGGCCAGTATCAACAAGTTGATCTACTAATTTTTCTCCCAAATCCTCAATATTCAAAGCCTTTCTTTGAGCGAAATGAAGGAAAGCTTGTTTTCGTTGTGCAGGACAAAAAAGCCCCCCAGTGCACCTGTAATCTGCCTCACCCTCTGCTCGTAAAGCAACGCTTGAGCAAACGGGACAAGACTGGGGCATCTCAAAAGCTTTTGCATCTCCAACTCTTCTCTCAATTAAAACGCCGACCACCTCCGGTATAACGTCTCCTGCTCGTCTCACAATCACCGTGTCCCCTACCCTCACGTCTTTGCGCCTAGCCTCATCTTCGTTATGAAGCGTTGCATTGGTCACAGTCACTCCACCCACAAAAACAGGCGCCAACTTGGCAACAGGTGTCAACTTACCCGTTCTCCCCACTTGCACCTCAATTGCTAAAACCGTGGTCAATTCCTCTTGAGCCGGGTATTTGTGGGCAACGGCCCATTTAGGCTCTCTCGTTATGAATCCCAACTTTCGCTGCAAATGGGTGTCATTTAGTTTATAAACAACCCCATCAATATCAAAATCAAGAGAGCTCCTGAGAAGCCCCATTTGTTGGTGAAAGTTGACGAGTCCCTCAGCACCAAAAACTCTTTTGGTGTGATCGTCAACTGGAAATCCAAACGCCTTTAAAGTGTTCAGGAGTTGTTCATGAGTTTTGAAAATAACGCTCTCATCAACTACAGAGGTTATATCCGTTGAGCGTTGAGGAGCAATGATTTCTTTATCTTCCTCAGCCCACGCTACCTCACCTACAGCGTATGCAAAAAAACTAAGCGGTCTGTCAGCGGCAATTTTTGGATCTAATTGCCTGACTGCACCAGCCGCCGCGTTGCGGGGGTTCACAAATGTTTTCTCACCCTTCATCCCCTTTGCTATTTTGATTCTTTGCCTTTCGTTTAAATCTTGAAAGTCCGACAAACCCATATAAACCTCTCCCCTGACCTCCAAGACATTGGGGATAGTGTGAAGGGGAAAGTTTTGAGAGTCTTTAATCGTCAATTCCAGCGGAATTTGTTGTATTGTTCTAATGTTGTGCGTAACTTCTTCCCCGAATTCACCATCACCTCGGGTTGTAGCGCTCACAAGTTTGCCCTTTAGATATCGAAGATTTATCGCAAGTCCATCAAATTTAAGCTCCGCCATGTACTCCACCAAGGGAGCAAATGTGTCTAGCCCGAGTTCTTTACGAATGCGGTTGTCAAAATTAATGGCGCCGCTTGACTCTGAGTCAGTCTCTGTTTTAAGAGATAACATGGGGACCGCGTGACGAAGCGATGCAAAGCTGTCAACTGGGGATCCACCCACCCGTTGGGTGGGTGAGTTGGGATCCCAAAGATTAGGATGCTCGGACTCCAGCTCCTGGAGTCTTTTAAAGAGCCTGTCGTATTCTGAATCAGGCACCAGGGGAGCGTCCATCACATAATAATGGTGGGCGTAATTGTGTAAGGTTTGCCTAAGTGTTTCAATCTCTTTTGTTGGACCTGTGGGGTCTGAGCCGCAGTCTTCAGGTTTTAATTCGCTAAAAAGATCCATATAGATCACAAATTTAGCTAAAAAGACGTCTGGCTTGTGGGCTTCCAGCAGCCAAGTCCCTTTGCTCAAGCGCGGTGTAAAGCTGTCCTAGATCACGCTCAATGATTTGCATTTGATGTTGCGTGAGTGGGCGTCCATTATCATCTGTAATTAAACCGTCCATCTCCTTTGAGAGTTGATGGGCAACACGGCACATCAACGGAAAAGGGGCCAGATTTGAAGGAACGTGAGTGACATCCAGTAACAATGAAATCTCAGTAATTGCAGCCAGTTTTGGATCATCTGCCAATGCAGCACGGCTGTCAAAGATGAGACTTAGAACTGCAGGGTTGCCAATTACGTCTGAGGGGATAACTAAACGACCTGCCACAGAGCCGGCGACAAAGCCGAGCTGCGCTGCGTGTTGGTGGACATAGCCCGGGCTCCATGCACTTTCTTGAGCCTTAATAGTAAAGTTAAGTTGTGCATCGTGCTCCGTAGCAAATTGATCCAGCTCCCTTGCCCGACCAATCACCTCCAACATATCAGGAAATTCTGGTGTTGCATTAAAGTGATCCGCGTAAGCTTGGGTTTTGATAACAAACTCAGAGAACTCGATTTCATTAAGCGCACCGCCCCGGTTGGCAAGTTGGATCCCAGATTGAAACGCACTGTAACGTTGTCCCGCAAGCATTTGCTCCCACTCTCCCGATTCAGCATTTAAACCTTCCACATTAAATACCTTGGTTCCAATTCTTCTTGAGGCCGAGAACGCCTGAATTGCTGCCTCACCACTCACTGGGCTATCAATATCTATTTGAGTGGTCACATCAATCAAAGGATCCATCATAGATTGACGAGTAGCTTTAACGCCTGAAATCGAACCTTTTAGTGCAGACTCCCCGCTAAGAGTTCCGTATGCACTTTGAGCAGCCAAAAGCTCTTGACTGAAATCTGCACCCCCCGTACGCTCTGCAAATTGAGGGTCATTCGAATTAACCCCCAATGCATCCAACTCTTGTTGGGATAAAAGGGGCTCTGCTTGCCTTGGGACGCTCTTTTTGGAGGTCCAAGAAGCGTGTATCAATAGCGCTACTAAGATTAGGGCACCAAGAACAGCTAATCCGATTTGTAAGTTACTCATTATTTGTAAAATCGCAAGTTCACAATGTTTGCTAGTTAAAGTTATGCAGGCTCTGCCAAAGTGACAGCTGCTTCCATATCAACAGCCACTATGCGCGAGACCCCTTGCTCTTGCATGGTCACCCCAATTAGCTGTTCAGCCATTTCCATGGCAATCTTATTGTGGGAAATAAATAGGAACTGCGTTTCTTTTGACATTGATTTTACTAATTTAGAGTAGCGCTCAGTGTTTGCATCATCCAATGGTGCATCCACCTCATCGAGCAAACAAAACGGAGCCGGATTGAGCTGAAAAATCGCAAAAACAAGCGCGATGGCCGTCAGCGCCTTCTCACCACCAGAGAGCAAATGAATGGTCTGATTTTTCTTACCCGGGGGCTGCGCCATCACTTGAACACCTGAATCCAAAATCTCATCGCCAGTCATCATGAGTCTTGCGTTGCCCCCTCCAAAGAGTTCAGGGAACATGCGTCCAAAATGTTCATTGACGGTTTTAAATGTGTCTGCAAGTAACTCCCTTGTCTCGCCATCAATCTTTTTAATAGCTTGCTCCAGCGTATTCATCGCTTCATTCAAATCTGCCGACTGTGAGTCCAAAAACACTTTACGCTCTCGGGATGTGCTCAACTCCTCTAAAGCAGCCAAATTCACCGCTCCCAGGGACGCAATCTCACGCTGTATTTTATCGATTGTGGACTGAAGTCCACCAAGTTGGACGCTTCCTTGCTGAATTGATAAAGTAACTGCCTCCAAATCGGCTTGAGCAGAACGAAGTTGTTCATCAAACTGTTCAAATCCAATTCGAGCAGCTTGCTCCTTAAGCTGTAGGTCGGTGATTTTCTCCCTTAAAGGCTCAAGTTCACGCTCCCTAAGTAATCGGCTCTCATCTGAGGTGCGAAGGCTCGTTGTGAGTCCGTCATACTCGCTGCGCTTGGAGGCAAGGAGTTGCTCGCGCTCGGCTTTTAGCGCCAAAGCCTGTTGCAGCCCCGCTTTAGCTGCCTCATCTGAGAGTTGCGCCAGCTCCTGATTGAGTCTGCGCTCCTCCTCTTGCAGACTGCTCAATTGAGTTTGAGCAGATTGAGTTGTCCGCTCCAGCTCAGACTTCCTAGTCACCAAGGCTCGGGCTGCAAACTCTGCCTCTTGTTGGAGTCTCTCTGATTGCCTCAAAGCATCTCTTGCTCGGGAGAGTTTATTCTCCTCATCCATCACCGATTGCTCAAGATTAGCAAATCTTTCTTGTATATCTGATAGCTCCATATCTAAGGACTCAAAACGAGCCTCCGATGTGTGGCGTCTTTCTTTAAGCGCAAGTCGTGACTCAGTTAATTCGGTGAGTTCGCTCTCCAATCGGTCGGCGCGGACTTGAGTTTGCTCGGCTTGCTGGGAGAACCTTAGCATTTTGACTTCTATGTCATGAAGTAATTGCTGTTTTTCTGAGAAAAGTAACCGGGTCTGAGTGAGTTGTAAAGACGCATTTTTGTAATCTATTTCAAGCCTTAGGAGATTGTTTTTAGATTCTTCTGAAATTAGCTTTTGTGCTTTTATTTCTTTATCTAGATTTTCTATCTCCTGAGCGCGTGCCAATAAACCCGCTTGCTCATTATCTGGTGCGTAAAAACTAACACTGCTTGAGGTGATTGCATGACCTTGCGCCACATAGATAGCCTCTCCAGACTTTAAGGCGGACCTGGCGCTCAATGCGGCATCTAAGGAAGGGGCCGTAAAAAGACCTTGCAGCCATTCGCTTAGAAGTGCTCTTTGTTGACTATCTTTGGTCTTGACTAGGTCAATTAATGGCTTAAGTGAGGACAAAGAGGTAGGAGTTGGGGCGCCAGGATTTGTATTATTCGCATAAAAGGTAAGTTTAGCGGGAGGCATATCTTTAGAAAATGAGGAGACCATCTCTAATTTTGAAACCTCAAGAGAGGACAAACGCTCGCGCAGTGCTGCCTCTAATGCGTTTTCCCAGCCTTTTTCAATATGCACACGGCCCCAAAGTGCCTCTAAACCCTCCAGTCCGTGCTTGGTTAGCCAGGGTTTAAGTCGGGAGTCTGTTTTTACTTTCTCTTGCAAAGACACTAGAGCTTCATGTTTTGCGCTCAAATCAGATAATTTAGAAGAGTCGGAGTAGCTAGATTGCTGTGCTTGAGTACGAGCGAGGTCAAGCTCTGGAACTCGCTCTTGAAGCTCGAGCATTTGAGCTTGGGCTGTGTGTAGGTGCTCTTGAGCGGTTTTTGTTTCTAGTTCAAACTTTTTAAGTAAGTCCTGATCTGGCGGCTCAAGCGAAGTCAACTCATCTTGCAAGCGTTCGGCTCGTTGCTCGAGTTGGCGATCCTGCTCTTCTATGTTTCTTTGGTCAGCAGCCAATACTTGGATTTGTGCCTGTACCTGAACAACGCTTGTTCTTTGGATTTCGGCTTTGTTTTGAGCCTCCCTCCACTGGGTCTCTAAGGCGGGGACTAGGTCTCTTTCTTCATCGAGTCTGGCAACTAAAATCTCCAACTCTTCTAGCTGACTGGCTTCTGAATCTTTTAAGCTTTCAATTTCTTGCAAAGCTGCCTCTTGCTGCTCTAACCAGTGCTCCCTTTGTTCTATGAGTTGCTTTATTCTCTCTTGAGTTCTGTCTTTGGAGCTGACAACAAATCTTATTTCACCCTCCAAACGTCCAACCTCAGCAGTGGACTCATACAACAGGCCCTGAGCTTGGTTGAGTTGATCGCCAGCCAAATAATGCGATTGACGGATCCCCTCTAAGTCAGCTTCAATTCTGCGCAGGTCGGCGATCTTCGCCTCTAAATCAACCTTTGCCCTATCTTGATGAGTCTTTATTTGGACTTGCTCGCGCTCACACTCCTCGCGGCGTAAAAACCAAAGCTGATGCTGCTTTAAGCCAACGTCGGCATTAAGTGAGTTGTATTTGTTCGCAATTTCGGCTTGTTTCTCAAGTTTTTCTAAATTAGCGTTTAACTCTCTCAAGATGTCTTCAACTCGGACCAGGTTTTCTCTGGTATCTGCAAGCCTATTTTCCGTCTCCCGACGACGTTCCTTGTATTTTGAAACGCCAGCAGCCTCCTCCAAAAATAATCTAAGCTCCTCTGGCTTAGATTCAATAATGCGGCTTATAGTTCCTTGGCCAATAATAGCGTAGGCCCTTGGGCCCAGACCAGTGCCCAAAAAGACATCTTGAATATCCCGACGTCTTACAGGTTGATTGTTTAAGTAGTAACTGCTTGTTCCGTCACGAGTCAAGACTCTTTTGACAGCGATTTCAGTAAATTGCGACCATTGCCCGCCCGCACGGTGATCTGAATTATCAAAAATCAGCTCTACACTGGCACGGCTTGAGGCTTTGCGGGTGGTAGTGCCATTGAAAATGACGTCCTGCATTGACTCGCCTCGTAACTCACTTGCTCGACTCTCGCCCAACACCCAACGAACACCATCGATGATGTTTGATTTGCCACACCCATTTGGGCCAACTACTCCAACCAATTGTCCAGGCAACATAAACGTGGTTGGCTCGGCAAAAGACTTGAAACCGGAAATTTTGATGGAAGTTAAACGCACCGATAAACCTTAAAACTAAGAAAATTAAACGATTAAAAATTTAAAAAAGGACAAAAAATGTCTTGGTTTTCTCCTTGTGCTCGGAATTCATTTCCTCACGATAACATCCCTCTCCACACTTTTAATTCACTTTGTAAACCCTCTAGTATCTCCTTTAATCGACTCACGGGAAAACGAAATTCCGAAGATGAGCTATTTTGTACTAAATCAGCTAATATTATGACCTCATTTAAAGCCTCCTTTGCACAAAAAATAGGCAGAAAACCGATCAGTTGATGCAGGTGTTGCTTAATTTCTTGTCTTGATATTTTGCTAGAAAGCTCTTGATCAAAATAACTTTGACTTCGTATTTTTACAAAAAAATTATGCTCTTTTAAAAGATTTTCCTCAAAAACTGTTGCAAGGTCTATCAACTCTTTTTTAGTAGTTGCATAACCTGTTGCATTTGAACAGTCTAGATATTTATTCATACAACAGATACGGATTGTGGAAGTATTTTATTTTTAGTGAACATAGTTATAACAAGATTTAATTGATAATAAAGGGATGAATCCACTTTTAGACAAGCTTCAGCCTTACCCGTTTGAGCGATTAAAGCAATTATTTGCTAATTTACCAACAAATAAACTGTACCCACCCATCAGCCTTGGAATAGGCGAACCTAAGCACGCGACGCCTCAGTTCATCTTGGACGCCATATCCAGCAATTTTAAAGCGTTAAGTGCTTACCCCCCAACAGTGGGTGAGCTTTCCCTGAGGTCTGCGTGCTCAAACTGGTTAAAGCGTCGCTACGGTTTAGATGTCAGTCCTCAAACCCAAATATTACCTGTAAATGGCTCCAGGGAAGCTTTGTTTTCTTTCACTCAGGCGGTGATAGATCCAGGTTTACACCTCAAAAGCTTAGAGCCGCGAATAGCTCCAGTCGTAATCAGCCCCAACCCGTTTTATCAAATCTATGAAGGGGCCGCTTTACTTGCAGGCGCTGAGCCTTTTTACGCTCCCAGCGATCCAGGCCGTAATTTTGCAATTGATTGGAGTCAAGTACCTAAGCATATTTGGCAAAAAACCCAGTTGGTTATTGTTTGCTCTCCTGGCAACCCGACTGGAGCGGTAATGGATTTACAAGAATGGGACATGCTTTTTAAATTAAGCGCTGAATACGGATTCGTTATTGCTTCTGATGAATGCTACAGTGAGATTTACTTTAGAGATGTTCCCCCACTTGGAGGGTTAGAGGCGGCTGAAAAACTAGGGTTATCTGGTTTTAAAAACCTAATTGCGTTCACCTCTTTGTCTAAAAGAAGCAATGTCCCTGGTATGCGCAGCGGGTTTGTTGCAGGGGATGCCAACCTCATTAAGCGTTTTCTGCTTTACAGGACCTACCACGGCAGCGCAATGAGTGGGATGATCCAAGCTGCCAGCTCATTGGCTTGGAGCGACGAGGAGCATGTCATACAGAACAGAAATCTTTATAAAGAGAAATTTTCCACTGTATTGCCAGTTTTGGAGTCCTGCTTAGAAGTCAAATTACCCGACGCAGCCTTCTACCTATGGGCCGGTGTCCCCGGGGGGGACGACCAATCTTTTGCAAAAGATCTAATGAGTCAATACAATGTCACAGTCTTGCCTGGAAGTTATTTGGCTAGAGAATTTAACGGTAAAAATCCAGGACAAGGAAGAATCCGAATGGCCTTGGTTGCTGATACGAACGAGTGCCTAGAGGCAGCACACCGAATAAAAGAGTTTGTTCACAAAAATTTTTAATTAACCTCATAAACACAATGACTCAACAACTACAACACATCATCGACCAAGCTTGGGAGAACCGCTCTCAGTTAAATTTATCCAATGCAGGCAAAGAAATAACACAAGCCGTGGACCATGTTATTGCAGAACTTAACACGGGAAGGCTCAGGGTCAGTACTCGTCACTCGGTTGGGGTATGGGAGACGCACCAATGGATTAAAAAAGCTGTTTTACTAAGCTTTAAATTTAGCGACAATGTGCCGATGCATGCAGGTGATCTAGGCTTTTATGATAAGGTGCCCACCAAATATGCCGGTTTAAGCGAAAAAGAAATGAGGGACGGTGGTGTGAGAGTGGTACCACCCGCAGTTGCAAGGCGAGGCAGTTTTATTGCTAAAGGCGCCATTTTGATGCCAAGCTATGTCAACATCGGCGCCTATGTTGATGAAGGTACGATGGTAGACACTTGGGCCACTGTTGGTTCTTGCGCTCAAGTTGGGAAAAATGTTCACATATCTGGCGGCGTAGGGCTAGGCGGAGTACTTGAGCCCCTGCAAGCAAATCCTACAATCATTGAGGATAATTGCTTTATTGGAGCACGCTCTGAGATCGTTGAGGGTGTTATTGTTGAGGAAAATTCAGTGATTTCAATGGGTGTATACATTGGCCAAAGCACCAAGATCTATGACCGTGCTAGCGGGGAAGTCATATACGGACGAGTCCCCTCAGGATCGGTTGTCGTCTCAGGTAACTTGCCAAGTGAGTCCGGTAAATACAGCCTGTACTGTGCGGTCATTGTTAAAAGAGTGGACGCGCAAACAAGGGCTAAGACGAGCTTAAATGATCTTTTAAGAGATTAACGGGTTCTTCAAAGAGAAACAATTCAAGTATTTTGAATACACACCTAGGTTGTCGAATTCAAATTGTATTTTGAATTTAACTTGACCAACATTTCCCCTATTCCCTTCGATTCCCTTAGATTCCCTTTCTACACAGATGCGCCGTGATTAACAAAATCAAATCTTTATGTCTGAACTTTTATCTTTAACTGAGCGGCTCATCTCCAAGGTTTCTTTGACCCCTAAGGACTCAGGTTGTCAAGATCTTTTGCTGGAGTACCTAAGCCCCCTAGGATTTCAGAGTCAGTGGGTTTATGACGGCGAAGGGGATTTAAGGGTCACCAACCTTTGGACTGTGCGTAAATCTAGCCACCTAAAAGCTAAAACGCTCGTGTTTGCTGGACACACAGATGTTGTACCAACTGGTCCAGTTGCTAAATGGGACAGCGACCCTTTTACACCCTCATATCGCAACGGCTTTTTGTACGGCCGCGGCGCAAGCGATATGAAATCCTCCCTTGCCGCAATGGTCTTGGCTACCAAAGAGTTTTATGCTAACTTTAATGAGCCTTTTTTAAATATTGCTTTTTTAATCACCAGTGACGAAGAAGGACCAGCTACAGGGGGCACCGTTAAGGTGTGCAATGATTTGAAAAATAGGGGTGAAAAACTAGACTGGTGCATTGTTGGTGAGCCTACAAGTGTTGAGCAAACCGGGGACATGATCAAAAACGGCAGGCGCGGAACGCTCAGCGGCAAACTAGTTGTTAAAGGGGTTCAAGGCCATATCGCCTATCCTCAATTAGCTAAAAACCCCATACATCTCTTCGCTCCAGCCATGGCGGAGTTAGTTAACACGGTATGGGATAGAGGCAATGAATATTTTCAGCCTACAAGTTGGCAAATAAGTAATATCCATGCCGGCGCAGGAGCTGGGAATGTAATTCCGGGGGAGTGTGTAATCGATTTTAATTTCAGGTTTTCGACAGAATCAACTGTTGAACATCTTCAGTCACGGGTTCACTCTATACTGGACCACTTTTCACTTGAATATGACCTCAAATGGACTATTGGAGGGATGCCCTTCATTACCCCGCAGGGAGACCTTGTCAAAGCCGTTCAAGGGGCAATTAAAGAAGTTTGCAACATTGATACCCAACTCTCAACGACGGGTGGGACAAGTGATGGAAGGTTTATATCCTCTATTTGCAGTCAAGTCATTGAACTTGGTCCGCCCAACGCAACCATACACAAAATCAATGAGTCGGTGCGAGTAAAAGATTTAGAAAAACTAAAAGAAATCTACTACCAAACAATAGTGAATTTAAATAACCTATCTAAAGCCTCCTTGCTGCACCTCACATGAGACTGAAAGAACTGATTGCTGAGTCTTCTGAGCGTTTAACAAAAGCTCAAGTCTCGCTTGGTCACGGAACCACAAATGCACATGATGAGGCTTCTTGGCTCGTTCTTTGGAGCATCGGGCTTGCATTGGATACGAATACGGCTGAGAGTGATTTAGAACTCAGCAAAAGTCAACTTGAGAAAGCTTATGCAACCATTGATAGGCGTATTAAGGAGAGGAAACCAAGCGCTTACCTAACTGGAGAGGCCTGGCTACAAGGCGTACCCTTCTTTGTTGACCAAAGAAGCATCATCCCAAGAAGTCTGATTGCAGAGTGCTTAGCCAACGCCCTAATTGATCCTTGGTTAAACATTCATACATCTCAAGTACTTGATCTTTGCACTGGAAATGCAAGCCTGGCAATTATTTGTGCCATGGTCTACCCGGACGTATACATTGATGCACTTGATATTTCTGTTGAGGCTTTAGAGGTCGCTCAAATTAACGTGAAGCGACACATGCTGGAGAGTAGAATCAACCTCATCTTGTCAGACTGCTTAGAGCAAGCTTGTGGGCCTTATGATTTAGTTCTTTGCAACCCACCTTATGTAAATGCCAAAAGCATGGGAGAGCTCCCTCAGGAGTTTAAGGCAGAGCCCGCTTTGTCGCTTTACGGGGGAGAGGATGGAATGGATTTAATCAAACGAATTCTAAATGATGTCCCCAATTATTTGACCGATATAGGGATTATTGTTCTTGAAATTGGCCATGAGAGAATTCATTTTGAAAAAGCATTTAAAACCCTTGAGTGCGTTTGGCTTGAAACTAGCACGGCTCAAGATCAGGTCGTTTTAATTACTAAAAAACAGCTTCTTGCGCATTTGAAAACGACATAATTTATCAACTAATCAACTGCCTCCATTCAAGTAACCCAATTTATGATAGTTTTGCAAGACGTCGTTTTAAGACGTGGTTCGAAGATAGTTTTAGACCGGGCAAGCGTATCCATTAATCCCGGCGAAAAGGTAGGTTTAATTGGAAGAAACGGTGCGGGTAAATCCAGTTTATTTGCCTTATTGAACAAAACTTTGAGCGAAGATAAGGGTGAAGTTCAAATCCCAAGCTCTTGGAGAATGGCACAAGTTGCGCAGGAGATGCCCGAGAGCGAGGACTCTGCTACAGAATTTGTACTCAGCGGGGACACGGCCCTTGAGGAGGCAAATGCGGCTCTGAGAGCGGCTGAAACCTCCCAAGACGGGATGGAAATAGCGCACGCGCATCTCTTGCTGTCTGATCTGGGTGCTCACGACGCTAAGTCTAGGGCGCAGGCCCTTATTTTAGGCCTGGGATTCAGACCCGATCAGCTTGACAATAGTGTTAACAGTTTCTCGGGGGGGTGGAGGATGCGTCTTCAATTGGCCCGAGCACTTATGTGTCCGTCTGACTTGCTACTTTTAGATGAGCCCACCAATCACTTAGATTTGGATGCCCTCGTGTGGCTAGAGAGCTGGCTTCAAAGGTATTCAGGAACAATGGTAGTCATCAGTCACGATAAAGAGTTTTTAGACGCCATCACTCGAGTGACTCTTCACCTGGAGGAGTCAAAACTCACCAGATACGGGGGCAATTACAGCACCTTTGAAGAACTCAAGACTCAGCAGCTCCTTTTGCAACAGGCCGCCTTTGTCAAACAGTCTGCCCGCATAGAACACCTTCAATCCTTCATAAACCGGTTTAAAGCGCAAGCCTCTAAGGCCAAACAAGCCCAAAGTCGTGTCAAGGCGTTAGAGCGTATGTCCAGAGTAGCTCCCGTTGCTGGGGCGGCTGATTTTGAGTTTCAGTTTAAGCCGTCGCCCACCCTACCAAACCCGATGATTTCCCTAAAGTCAGGTCAATTCGGATACGTTACCCAGGGCGATGAGCGTGTCATCTTAAATGACATCAACCGCTCTGTTTTATCAGGTCAACGGATTGGCATTTTGGGTGCCAATGGTCAGGGCAAATCAACATTTATAAAAACAATAGCTAAAGCGATGTCTTTGCTTAGTGGGTCCATCGTTGAGGGTAAGGGTTTGAGGATTGGGTACTTTGCGCAACAAGAATTAGACGTTCTAAGCCCAGAGGACTCTCCTTTGATGCATTTCATAAGGCTTGCCAAGGAGATAGCTCCACAAACCCGGGAGCAAGAATTAAGGAATTATTTAGGAACTTTTCGCTTTGTAAACGAAATGGTTTCACAGCCAGTGGGAACCTTAAGTGGGGGCGAAAAGGCACGCTTGGTGCTAGCTATGATCGTATGGCAAAAGCCTAATCTTTTACTGCTAGATGAACCAACCAATCACCTCGACTTGGTTACTCGTGAGGCGTTAGGTATGGCTTTAAATCAGTTCGATGGAAGCGTCTTATTGGTCAGTCACGACCGCGCTCTTTTGAGAGCCGTTTGTGAGGAGTTTTGGCTTGTGGGTAGAGGAGTTATTGAGGACTTTGTGGGTGACTTGGATGATTATCAACAGTATTTGCTTGCCGAGGCAAAAAGAATAAAAGAATTGATGAAGGAGGAATTAGCCAATAAATCCCAACCTGTTAACAAGTCTAAAGACATGCAAAGTATCGAGCAAAACTCGAACGAAGGTCAAAATACAAAAACAAGAAAAATCGTAAAACCCATTGAGCCGGGTGAGGTCATGAGCGCCAAAGAGCGTAGAAAAAGAGAGGCTGAGTTTAGAAATCAAAAAAATCTTCAGTCACAGCCTGCCCTCAAAGAGATTAAAAGTATTGACCTCAAATTAGCATCCCTGAATATTGAAAAAACCAAGCTTGAGGAAGAACTTGTAAGCGGAGCTAAGCCAACTGAATTGGCAGTCATTGGGAAACGTCTTAAAGAGATACAAAATGAAATTGTATTGCAAGAAAATAGATGGATTGAACTTCAAGACATATTAGAAAAGGCCTAGGACTTTAGAGAGTTATCACACCCTAATTGCCATTTTTGTTCGGTGCAGCACAGTACAGTGGGGGCTGGCAGATGAAACTTAAAAAAAGATATGAGCTTAGATTGAAGTTTTTGTGACCATTGGCATAAGAAATTGCATTTATTTTAAATTTTATTTAATAAAAAATACTAATAAAGGTTATAGAATATAGCATCGTTTCAAGCCATGTGTATCAATTTTTAAGGCATTCAAGGAGCATCATTGTGAAAATTTCTAGAAAAATAAGTCTTTTACTTCTTACCCTCATTGTTGCAGCCTGCAGCTCAACCAAGCCCCCCGAGCAAGCCGTTGCTCCAGTGGCTCCAGTAGCTTCTCAACCAGCTCCAGCGCCAATGGTTGCTAATATGCCTGCACAGTCAGCTGTAAAAACTGTAGAAATCAATCCTTTGGATGATCCAAAGTCACCATTGGCAATAAGAAGTTTCTATTTTGATTTTGATAATTTCCAAATTAAATCTTCTGATCAACCTACCATTTCAGCTCATGCCAAATACATCGCAACTCACAACACTGCAAAAGTTCGCTTAGAAGGCAATGCTGATGAGCGCGGTGGACGTGAGTACAACCTAGCCCTAGGACAAAAAAGATCTGAAGCGGTTAAAAAATCTTTGGAATTACAGGGAGTTAACACTGCTGCAATTGAGGCCGTCAGTTTCGGCAAGGAAAAAGCTAAAGATCCAGCCCACAACGAAGCTGCCTGGGCTGCTAACCGCCGTGTAGACATTGTTTACGTAGCTAGATAATTTCTACTTAACATTTAAATAAAAGGACCTTTTTAGGTCCTTTTATTTTGATATGATTGCCTTTTATTCCTTATTAATCGCCTTTATGAAATATCTTAAACAAATATTGGGTTCAGCTTTAATTAGCACGAGTCTTGGCGGTTGCGCAGTGCTCGAAGTGGGTGACTTGGTTGTTTCAGGTGCAACAACTGTTGTTTCAACTGCAGCTAGCGTGGTCAGCACCGGAGTTCATGCTGTAGGTTCAGCTATAAGCGCAGTAACACCAGATTTCAAGTCTAAGTAAATCGCAAAAAACTAATATCTAGGCATTTCTGGGCGTCTCTAGGCGTTGAGGGGTCGAATTGCATTGTCGTAATTCATAAATATAGGTCTTCCGTCTGGTGTATTCAAGGGAATCAAGCGGTCAAGCTCTGATCCCTGACCTGGGACTACGGCGCAAAGAGTCGGGCAGCTTTGTATTTCGCCGTCTATTGAAACTGATAAATCTGCAATAACGAGCGAGACCTCAGACAAAATTTTATTTACCCTCATGCTTTTAATCCTTAAAATATGTTTCAGCTTATTTTAAACCTTCAAATGTTTGAGAAATTAATTATTGACGCTTGGGTAAAAAGCGTCAAAGATCAGATTATTTTCAATTTGAACGATATTCGGTAAAACGGGATCACAACATCAGAAAAAATCATCATCCTAAAGGCGGTTTTAGCCCAAAAAAACCTACTCAGGTTTTGCAGCATTCATTACAGACCTCCCTGAGTCAGGCGATTCATCACCACAAATTAGGCGAATACGAGAGAGCTGAAAAACTATATATAACAATAATTCAAAAAGATACTTGTCATTTTGACGGTCTTCAGTTGTTAGGCACTTTATATGCTCAGACCCATCACTGGGATCGAGCCGTTGAGTTGCTCTCAAAAGCTCACGCATTAAATCCCCTACATTCCAGCGTGCTCAATAACTTAGGTTTTTGTTACAAAGAGCTTAAAGAATTTGAAAAAGCAATTGATTGCTTTAACCAAACTATTCGTATAAAACCTGATTACTCCGAGGCCTACAACAACCGAGGTAACGTTTACAAAGATTTAAGAGAAAATTTACTCGCCTTAATAGATTATGAGTCTTCAATCATCCACTCACCTCAAAACAGTCAGGCTTACTACAACCTCAGTCAACTATATTTTGAGCAAGGTTTATACGCTAAAGCCATCAAGGGTTACGATAGATCGCTGATTATTAATCCCCATTACCATGAAGCATTGACCAACAAAGCTTTAGTACAAAATACGCTAGGAGAGAGTACAAATTGCATACAGACTTGTGAGTATGCACTTAAATTAAATCCTCACAATTCACAAGCTTTAAACCACAAAGGCACGGCATTAAAAAATTTGGGATTAATGGATGAGGCTATTAAATGTTTTAAAACCGCGTCTGATATCTCGCCTTATTTCGTTGATCCCATCATCAATCACGGTCAAACCCTGGTCTTGCTTGGACAATTGCACAAAGCGTTAAGCCTTTACTGCCTAGCATTTAGTCTGGACCCCGCATCCGAAGAGTTATTGCTCAATAGAGCGGTTTTGTACAAAGACTTAAAAAAGTTTAATGAAGCTTTGCAAGATTATGAAACCCTATTTAGCATAAACCCCAAACACGGCTCAGCATACTTTAACAGAGCTAATTTATACAGTGATTTAGGGTTGTATGCTAAAGCTCTAAAGGATTACGATCTGGCCCTGAAGTTCTCCCCTCTCAATGCGAAGGCATTTAACAACAGAGGAAATTTAGTTGCTAAGACGAGTGAGGACAGTTCAATATTTTTAGATTATGTGCGGTCCATAGAAATTGATCCTGGATACAGCGATGCATACAATAATTTAGGTGTGTACTTGCACGAGAGATTGGAGTTAGACCAAGCTAGTGCTTGTTTTAGTCAAGCGGCGTTATTGAACAGCACACTTATTGATCCAATTTGGAACAGCGCACTGGTGAGTCTTCTTAAGGGAGACTACGATACAGGTTTTAAGTATTTTGAAAGCAGGTGGGACAATCCCAGGTTAGGCCTAAAAAACTCTCCCAAATTATTTGCAAAGCCCATTTGGCTTGGGCAGACGGATATAAATAATAAGAAAATAATTCTCTATTGTGAGCAGGGTCTAGGCGACTCGCTTCAATTCTCTAGATATATCCCCCTTTTGGTTAAAGCTGGGGCAAAGATTACTCTTTTCATTCAACTTGAGTTGGTGTGCCTCTTAAAAGAAATGAAAGGTTTAGAGAAAATAATACCTTATCAAAACACCTCACAATTGATTCTAGAGGCTGAGCAGAACGATTTTATTTGTCCCTTGATGAGCCTTGCTCTAGCTTTTAAAACCAACCTAACCTCAAACCCACCTCCCGCGCCATTTGAGGTAAAGGTTGATACATTCAAAAAACAAAAATGGCGAGCATTTTTAGAGCCGCAAATAGACAAATTCAACAACAGGCTTAAGTCTAATGAGACCAGTGGAAAATCATATCCCCGTGAGATGAAAAAAATCGGTATCGTCTGGAGTGGAAGACAATCCCATGAAAACGATCGAAGACGCTCAATAGCGTTCTCTTTTCTCTTTAACCTCTTACCCAAGAAACATGTTTATGTGAGTTTACAAAAAGAAATTCGAGAAAGTGATTTAGATGACGTAGCGAGTGCCGCAAAAAACCAAGATTATAATTTTCTAGACGTAAATAAGGATATAGAAGATTTTTCGGACACGGCTGCGATCATTAATGCATTAGATTTGGTCATTTGCGTGGACACGAGCGTTGCCCATCTAGCTGGCTCTATGAATAAGCCCACTTGGATATTGTTACCCTACGCCCCCGATTGGCGCTGGCTTTTGGAGACGGATAAAAGTTCTTGGTACCCTGGGCTTAAAGTTTTTAGACAAACGCAGAACCGTCATTGGGGAGATGTTTTACAAAATGTAAGTGCAGAATTAAATCTCATCTGAAATTAACGCACGAAAAGATTAAGATTTCGGGGGGGAGGTTTCAACAATATGACGCTTTTGCATATCTGAAATATATTGATCCCCATAGCCAAGGGATCTGAGTAACTCAACAGTGTGCTCCCCTATTTGCGGAGGATTCATTCTAATCGGCAATCTTTTCGAGTCCATAGCAATAGGTAAAAGTGGAACCTTGGTTGTTTTGCCAACATTGATACCGTCAGTTAGCTCAATAGTAGATAGCCCATTGGTTGCTAACAAATGGGGGTCATTAAATAATTCCTCCGGCTTAGTAATAGGTGCAAAGGGTAAGGCGTTGTCCTCAAAAATCTTTGTGATCTCTTGTACAGAAAATTCTAAAAGCCTCTTTCTAAGTTCGGGAATCAAAGTTGCACGATTAGAAACCCTAGCATTGTTGGTAGACAATTCTTTGGAATTCTTTAAATCATTAAATTTAAATTTTTCACAAAAGATTTTCCATTGGGTATCAGTCACCACAGCGAGAAAAATTTGAGCATCCTCTTTAGCGTGAAAAATATCATAAATTCCCCAAGCAGAGATTCGCTCCGGCATAGGCTTGGCAGGATTACCGGTAACCGCATACTGCATCATATGCTGTCCCATTAAGAAAACATTATTCTCAAACAAGGATGTCTGCACTTTTTGTCCCTCACCCGTGGCGTCCAACTGCCTTAATGCTGCCATAGCACCCATCGCACCAAAAATACCGCCCATGATGTCGTTCACAGACGTGCCAGCTCTCAAAGGACGTCCAAGTGGACCCGTCATATAGGCAAGACCACCCATCATTTGTACAACCTCATCCAAAGCGGTTCGGTGATCGTAGGGGCCAGGCAAGAAGCCTTTATGGGAGA
Organism: uncultured Burkholderiales bacterium; assembly: GCA_903871545.1. Classification (GTDB taxonomy): domain Bacteria; phylum Pseudomonadota; class Gammaproteobacteria; order Burkholderiales; family Burkholderiaceae_C; genus Limnohabitans. The sequence continues at coordinate 65,363 of CAIQHG010000049.1, forward strand.
CATAGATGAGTCTTGGGTTTAATTTAGATAGATTTTCATAATCTAGTCCGAGCGCTTTCATGGCTCCGGATTTAAAATTCTCACTCACAACGTCAGCACTTGAAATAAGCTTTAGTGCGATCTCCATACCCTCAGGGGATTTAAGGTCCAAGCCGATACTTTTCTTATTTCTATTGAACATGGGAAAGAAGCCTGCCCCTGACCCCATTAATCCTCTTGTTTTGTCCCCGCCTAAGGGCTCTACCTTAATGACCTCTGCCCCCATATCTGCCAAAATCATGCCGCAAGTTGGGCCCATAACCATGTGCGTAAACTCAATGACACGAATGCCCTTATAAGGCAATTCTTCTTTGTGAGAGCCACTTTTGTTGATCATAAGAAATTAGAAAATTAGGATTCACGTATTAAAAAGAAAGTGAGTAAAGTCTTTTCTAAGGGATAATGAATTCTATTCTTTATTAGACAATCACACCATCCCATTTTGAACCAAGCAACAGATAACCCTCACGCGCTTTACAGCTCAAAAAAAGATGCATTTATAGGTGGTGTCAAAGATGCACTTGGTCCCCCAGCAATCGTTTTATTTGCGGGAATGGTGGGGTTTGGGGCCATGGGGAGAACCAACGGGTTAGACCTTTGGTTCACAGGTTTTTGTAGTACGGTTATGTTTGCACTGCCTGGACAAATTATCTTACTTGAGATGATTTTGTCCCACAGCTCACTGACTGCTATCGCTTTGGCGGTCACACTTACCTCTGCTCGGTTTGTGACTATGACGCTCACACTTTTCCCCCAATTTAGTGAAAAAGATAAAAAAAATAAGCTTGCTTTTGCCGCCGTGCATTTTCTAGCCATGACGGCTTGGGCCGTTTCGATGCGAGAGTTTCCAAAAATAAAAATGGAGTATCGTCAAAGCTATTTTGTTGGACTCGGACTATTTTGTTGGACGCTCGCTTTGCCCGCAACAGCCCTTGGTTACCTTCTAGCTGGGATTGTGTCCAAAACGGTAACTATAGGGCTAATCTTTATAAATCCACTCTTTTTCGTTTTAACCTTTACGGAGATCAAAGCGAGTTGGAGTAGATTTGCAGTCTTAATGGGGTGCATCTTGGGCCCGATTTTCTACAGCTTAGATCCTGACAGTAGCCTACTTTTATCTGGACTAATGGGTGGCACTTTTGCTTACTGGGTAGATAGAAGATATGTTCGTAAATTAACATGACACCTCAAATTGAACTAAATAACTCAGAACTATGGATTGCCCTTTTATCTGCCTGCATAGGAACCTATTTTTGTAGGTCCATTGGAGTGGTCTTGTCGGGCCGAGTGGATCAAAATAGTGAGTTCTTTATATGGCTTACCTGCGTCACATATGCAATGGTTGCAGCGTTGACTACGCGCCTGATCATCCTACCCCTTGGTTTACTATCATCGGTGCCACTTTGGGTGAGGATTTTGGTATGCCTTGTGACGGTTGTAGTAATGGTTTGGGGTAATAAGCGTAGATTAGGTCCCGCTTTGGTGGTCGGAATAACTTGTCTTATGACTTATGTAAGTTTTTTCCACCATGCTTGAAGTTTTAGAATATCATATGCTTTCAATAACTTAAAAATAGGAAATTTATGTTGAAGTTCTTTTTCAATGCTGCACCTAATCCCATGAAAGTAGCTCTTTTATTAGAAGAGCTCGGATTAGAGTTTGAGCCAATTCCTGTGGATACACGCAAAGGCGATCAATTCAAGCCTGAGTTCGTCAAATTAAATCCCAATTCAAAAGTACCCTGTATTGTGGACAAAGGGGTGACTGTTTTTGATAGTAATGCAATTTTGCTTTACTTGGCAGAGAGAGAGGGAAAATTCTTAGCTGGGGATTTAGGAACGCAAAAAAGGGCTGAATTATTATCATGGTTGATGTTCATTGCCACCGGAATTGGTCCTTACTCAGGCCAATCGGTGCATTTCAGGCACGCAGCGCCAGAGCCTAAAGAGTACGCACTCAACCGCTACGATTTTGAAGCACACAGGCATTGGAGTATCTTGGATGATCACCTCAAGCACAACACTTACATGCTAGGAGACGAATACTCAATTGTTGATATGGCTTTTTGGGGCTGGGTCAGAATGGTCCCCTATGTATTGGGATTGGAAAATGCCTGGGAAAAATATCCGAACTTAAAGCGTCTATTAGATCTTATCAACACAAGGCCAGCAGCCAAAAGAGCTGATGAGTTAAAAACGAAATTTACTTTCAAAACCGAATTAGATCAAGAAGCACGAAACTTTTTATTTCCTCAGAATAAAAGACTTAAAACCTAACTTCTTTTGGTTTTTGAATTCAGCCACCCTGCATAGTTATTGAGTTTAATTTACGTGGTGGCTGATTCATTTCGACAAAGATTAGTGCGTCAAAATTACCATTGCACAGTAGTCCCTCCTTTAAAGTAAACCATATATGTTTTTAAACGAACATCCATTTCAAATTGGTATTGATTTGGGAGGAACGAAGATTGAGCTGGTTGTTTTAGACTCTAATCAAAAACAAGTTTACAGAAAAAGAATAGACACTCAAGCTTATAAAGGGGCTGAACACATCTTAGATCAGATCGCAACTCTTTATGAGCCGGTCAAAAGAATATATTCAAATCACACACTTGGCGTTGGCACACCCGGCTCTTTATCCCAGCTCACTGGGTTGCTGAGAAACTCAAACACCACTTGTTTGAACGGGCTTGCCCTGCAGCAATTGATTGAGGACAAACTGGGGCACGCTGTGGTCTGCGAAAACGATGCCAATTGCTTCGCATTCGCTGAGGCACTTCTAGGCTCAGGCAAAGGCTACGAATGCGTCTTTGGAGTTATTATTGGGACGGGATGTGGAGGGGGCTGGGTCTTTAATAAAAAAATCAGAACAGGACCCCAAAGAATTGCGGGCGAATGGGGCCATACGGTTTTAGATCCTCAGGGTCTGGAGTGCTTTTGCGGTCAACGCGGGTGCGTAGAAACTTTCATTTCTGGCTCTGGGGTTGAACGTCATTATGCGCTCACTCAACCCAGCAACGCAAAGTCAAAAAAATGTGAAGAGATATTTTTTCTGTCATCCCAAACACATGCCCAAGCTAATGAATCTTACTCAGACGCTATAAAAGTTGTTGACATGTTTTATTCAAATATGGGGCAATCACTGGCCAATCTCATTAACACTGTAGATCCTGACGTGGTGATCCTTGGTGGAGGACTATCCAATATTGACGGAATTACGCAAAGAGCGACTCTGGAGGTTAAAAAAAGGGTTTTTACCTCAGAATTCACAACCCCTATCCTAAGGCACACATTGGGGGACTCTGCGGGAGTGATTGGTGCAGCACTTATCGGGGCAGATTTGTATGACCCAACACAAGCCGACTCTCAAGCCCAAAGATCTTTTTGATCAGATTTATTATAAAAAGACGAGCTTTGAACTATGATTGATAGCTCATGTTTGCCTGGTAAAACCTCGATCAAGTCGCCCGATTTGATACTCCCCGTTTTCAAAACCCTCAAATACCAACCGCTTCGCTTGCTTTGTATCATTGCTTTAGCTGCGCCGTTCCAGCCCATTTTGATATTGAATTTAAAGCAAGGTTCTCGAAATTTAACAACCTCCAACAAGCACTCTCCAATCAACCATTGATCACCTACAAAGACAGTTGACTCATTGAAGCCTTTAATTGTCAAGTTTTCCCCAAATGTCCCCCAAGTAAGCATTTGTTTTGGAACATTGTTTTTAGCCAAACACTCAGTCCAAAATTCATAATGCTCGTAGGGATAAGCGTAGATGGCTTTATCTGCCCCACCGTGCACGACCAAGTTAGCTTGCTCGTCCCCCTCTAGGCCTAAATAGCCTACACGCTGAATGACTGGGTTATCAGGACCACTCACTGTTTTTTTGTTAATTGCGGACAGAACACTCTTTCCATGTTGAGTCGTCGAATCTACCAAATCGCTAATACGTCCCTTGTTTATGCTTAAAATTGACATCTTTAGCCCCCAGATCAAGAGTCTTTACTGATATTATTGGTTCCGTCCTTGAGTCATTTATTGCCCAAAGATTTAACATTCGATAGATCCATTATTATTAATCAAAAACCCAAAACTTTATGAATGATTCTTTAGTTGAACAATTAAGTGAAAAACAACTAATCAGAGAACTAATTGAGAATTGGGCACTTTGGAGGGACGCTGGCGAATGGGACCGCTTTAAAACGGTCTGGCACTCAGACGGTGTCATGATGGCTACTTGGTTTCAAGGGTCTTTCGAGGAGTTTATTAAAGTAACCATTGAGGGTTGGAACAAAGGAGTCAGTATTTTGCATTTCCTTGGAGGATCGACCATTGATTTGAGAGCCAACAAGGCAATAGCTCAAACCAAAATGACTATTTCTCAAAGGGGCCCCGTAGACGGCGTCTTGTGCGATGTGGTTTGTACGGGCAGATTTTACGATTTTCTTGAAAAAAGAGAGGGCAAATGGGGCCTTGTGCTGCGCCAACCCATCTATGAAAAAGACAGGATAGATCCCCTTGACCCAAGCGCAGTTCTTAAACTAGACGATACCCTACTATCTCAATTCCCAGAAGGTTATAAACACCTAGCCTACATTCAAACAAAAATTGGTTATGTTGTTAAAAAAGATATGCCCATGCTTAAGGGCCTAGAGGTTCAGGCGCTTTACGCTCGGGGACGTGAGTGGCTGGGGTAAACATATCTATGCAAAACTTTAATTCAGCCGTCCAGTACGCTCTAGATCATGAGGTCAAATGGACGCGAGATCCTAAAGCTGAACCCGACCTGTACGGAGTGCATCACAGCGACCCAAAGCCCTGGGATACCCTTTTAGGGCCAGTGTATTCAAGGGCAGGCGTATCTGGAGTGATCCATTTAAACGGAAAATTGGTATGCTCATTTGGAGAGCCGGGCAAAGCGGATCAGACGTTTAGCGTTGCCAAGAGCTATTTGGCATTGCTTGTTGGCAAAGCACTTGAGCTTGGAAAAATTCCGAGTTTGGATGCTTCCTTAACATCTTGCGTGCCAGGGATTGGATTTGATGATCCACATAATTCGCAAATTACGTGGAGACACTTACTCAATCAAACCAGCGAATGGGCTGGAACATGCTTTGGAATACCGGATCAAGTAGAGCGGTTTCGCCGCGTGGTGCTTGACCCAAAGCCAATTTTAGGAAACAAAGGGGACCCCAGAGAGTTACAAAAGCCTGGGACATACTGGGAATACAACGACGTGCGAATCAACCAATTGTCTTTGGCACTACTGCATATCTTCGGCTCTGAACTCTCTGAGGTATTCAAGCACTACTTCCTCGAGCCCCTTGGTTGCGGAGAGAACTTTTCCTGGGAAGGGTACGCTTGCTCATGGGTTGATTTAAAGGATCCAGCAACGGGAGAATTTAAAAAAACTCAATCTGTTCCAGGTGGAACACATTGGGGAGGAGGGGTACGTATTAGCGCATTTGATCAAGCACTCATCGGACAATTACTTTTGAATAACGGCATTCATAAAAGTAATGGACAACAAAAAGAGTTGCTTAACAGTGCGTTCATTAAAGAGATGCGAACGCCCTGCCCCATTGCGCCTTTTTACGGCTTATTGACTTGGTTAAATCCAAACAGAAAGACTTTTCCGGGGGCAAGTAGCAACGCCTACTTTATGTTTGGAGCGGGTGGTAATTACGTTTGGATTGACCCCGAGCTTAACTGCGTCGTAGTCACCCGTTGGATTGATTCAGATTTCTATCCAACTTTTACAAATTTGATTGAAAAATCAATCAAGGGTTTTTGAAGTATCTGCTTTTAATAATCAATTACCTAAACAAACGTGTTGAATATAACGCAGGGGGGTACAAATGAGGAATTCAATTCAATTTTTCGCTCCCTCCCCCAAGCGCTTTAAAAAGCGTAAATTCATTTGTATAGCTTGACAGCATCAAAGTAATTAAATTTTGCTTAGCCGCGTACAAAGACCTTTGCGAGTCTAGAACATTTAAGTAACTGTAAATGCCGTTATCATACCTGGCTTGAGAGAGTTTGAGACTAAGCTCTGTGGCCTGGACTAAGGATTTTTGAGAGCTGAGTTCATCTTTAATATTTTCTTGCAATGCAAGGGCGTCAGCAACTTCTTTAAATGCATTTTGTATCAATTTTTCATATAAATTGATGGCAATTTTTTGATTGCTCTGAGCTATTTTTAAATTTGCAGATATCCTTCCACCATCAAATATAGGTAAGTTAATTTGCGGCATAAAAAGCCAAGATCTAGATCCCGCACTAAAGAGTCCATTTAACGCTGGGCTTGCAGTTCCGTAAAAAGTGGTCATTGAGATGCTAGGAAAATAAGCGGCCCTAGCCGCTCCTATGTTGGCATTAGCTGCAATCAATTGGTGCTCTGCATCTAAAATATCTGGACGCTGGGCAAGTAAATCTGATGGTATACCTGCAGGTGTTTCTATAACAGTAGGGGTATCCAAAAAGTCTGAGATTAGCAACTCAGGGGGTAAAGCTGCGCCCGCCAACAGAGTCAGTAAATTGGTATCTTGCGCAACCAAAGTCTTATATTTTGCAATATCAACTTTGGCACTCTCAACCGTAGAGCGTGACAGACTCAGGTCCAATTCGGAGATGACACCCAACTCAAACCTGCGTTTATCCATCTCCAACGTTTGCTGTTGCGCATTTAGTGTTTGCTCAGCCAGTTGAAGACGCAACCGGTCTGCAGACAAGGTCAGGTATTGTGTCGCTACTTGAGCAATCAAACTAACGCGAACAGTCTGCGCCGCCTCTGAGGTACTTAAGTACTGCTGAAAAGCTGAGTCTTTGAGGCTTTGCAACCGACCAAACATATCCAACTCGTAGGAGCTAAACCCAAGGCCAGCACTGTAGTCATGCATGATGGATACTTGCCCGCTTTGGGATAGATTTGCTGGCGTCTTGGTTGCAGTATTTGCTAGAGTTGCATTTATTTTTGGAAACAAATCTGCGCTAGATACTTGGTACTGAGCCTGCGCTTTTTGAACCTGTAAAGCTACTACCCTTAAGTCCCTATTATTTTTTAAAGCTAAATTTATAATCTCTTTTAATTTTGCATCCCTTACAAAATCTTGCCATGAAAGAGAGAATTTTTTACTCTTTTGCTCTACATCCGCCACTGCCTTGAGGCTGGAGAGCTTACCGACATCAGTTCGCGGATACGCACTTTGAACAGGAAGCTCAGGTCTTTCGTACTTTGAGACCAAAGGTGTGCACGCTTGTAGACTTAAAAGCCCTGCAAGCAGAGACCTGCAGGCTAGGGTCAATTTTCCTCCTGAAACTGGACTACTCTTTTTCGTGCCGATTAGATTAAATAAGTCAATAAGCGAAGTAAGGTTAGGGTGAGGAATCATTATTGATCCTTGGTTTGAGCAGGGCTAAGCTGGCCTAAGTCGCCCCGATCCTCAAATACTTTACGTACCCAAACAAATGACAGCGGTACAAAGAAAATACCCAATGCAGTGGCACTTATCATGCCCCCCAAAACACTGGTACCAATTGCGTTTTGTGCGCCTGAGCCTGCTCCGTGGCTAATTGCCAATGGCAACACGCCAAAGCCAAATGCGAGAGAGGTCATTAAAATGGGGCGTAACCTCATTTTGACAGCGTCTAAGGTTGACTCAACCAGTTCACCGCCCGCCTGCATCTGCGCTTTTGCAAACTGCACAATCAAGATGGCATTCTTCGCTGATAGGCCTACAGTGGTTAAAAGACCAACCTGTAAATAAACGTCATCAGCAAAACCTCTCAAAAATGCGGCTAAAACTGCCCCTACAATTCCCAAAGGGACAACCAAAATAACAGAGAACGGAATAGCCCAGCTTTCATACAAAGCTGCTAGACATAAGAAAACAAACAAAATAGACACCGAATACAAGATAGGGGCTTGGTTACTTGAACCACTTTCTTGGTCAGAGATACCAGTCCACTCATATCCAATACCCTCGGGTAATTGCTCGACCAATTTAACCATCTCTTTTAGCGCCTCCCCTGAGCTCTTACCCGCAGCTGCCTGCCCCTGAATCTCAACAGATGGTAACCCGTTGTATCTCTCCCTCCTAGGTGAGGCATAGGACCAACGACCGCTTGAGAAAGCAGAAAAAGGCACCATCTCACCTTTGCCATTTCTAGCAAACCATCTAGACACATCTTGGGGCAGCATCCGAGACTCAGCTATTCCTTGAATGTAGACCTTTTTAATTCTCCCTTTGTCGATGAAGTCGTTTACGTAGGCACTTCCTAAAGCAGCGCTTATCTCAGTGTTAATCTCTGTCAAAGAAAGTCCAAGGGTTGCCGCCTTTAGCTGATCAATATCTAAGCGGTACTCCGGGGTATCGTCTTGTCCGTTGGGGCGGACCGCAACTAAAACTGGACTTTTAGCAGCTAAACCCAACAACTGATTTCTAGCTTGCATCAATTTATCATGCCCAAGTCCCGCCTTATCCTGGAGTTGGAGGTCAAATCCACTGGCATTACCCAGCTCTAAGGCCGCTGGCGGGGCAAAAGCAAAGACACGAGCGTCCCTTATTTGTGAAAACGCCTTCATCGCCCTGGTAACTACAGCCTGCACTCTTTGATCTGCTCTTGTGCGCTGATCCCAGGGTTTGAGTCTGACAAAGGCCAATCCCGCATTTTGTCCACTTCCCCCAAAACTAAAGCCCACAACACCAAACATTGTTTGCACGTTTTCTTTCTCGTCAACTAGAAAATGATGTTCCACGGCCTTTACCACTTCAAGTGTCCGTTCCTGGGTAGCTCCGGCGGGCAAAACTATTTGCGAGTAGAGCACGCCTTGGTCCTCATCTGGCAAAAATCCACCTGGTTGAAATGCAAATAAAACACACATTGCACCCACGAGTGCCAGATAAATTATTAAATAAGGAGTTGATTTAAAAAGAATCTTAGCAACTCTATTTTGATAACTTTGACTGTTTCGATCAAACATCCTGTTAAACCAACCAAAAAATCCTCTATTTGATAAAGCGTGGCCGCGCTCAACTGGTTTAAGCAGTGTGGCACATAGGGCTGGTGTCAAAATTAAAGCGACAACCACTGATAGCACCATGGCAGAGACCACGGTGACTGAGAATTGTCTATAAATAACTCCCGTTGACCCCCCAAAGAAAGCCATGGGCACATAAACAGCGGATAAAACGAGCGCAATACCAATTAGTGCACCCGTGATTTGGCCCATTGATTTTTGAGTGGCCTCTTTTGGTGATAGGCCATCTTCGTGCATCACACGCTCTACGTTTTCTACGACCACAATCGCATCATCAACAAGCAAACCAATCGCTAAAACCATGGCAAACATCGTAAGCGTGTTAATTGAGTATCCAAACGCGTTCAACACTGCAAATGTTCCCAGTAACACAACAGGCACTGCAATAGTAGGAATCAAAGTGGCCCTGAAGTTTTGAAGAAACAAGTACATGATTAAGAAAACAAGTACTACCGCTTCGAAAAGAGTTTTTATCACCTCCTCGATTGATAACTTCACATAAGGTGTAGTGTCATAAGCAACTACGGCTTTCATCCCGGGCGGAAAAAATTTAGATAAACTCTCAAGTTTTGCTTTCACGGCAACGGCAGTGTCTAGTGCATTAGCCCCGGTGGACATTTTTATCGCAATTCCAGTTGCAGGATGTGTATTAAATCTAGCAAGTGTTCCGTAGTTTTCACTACCCAACTCTATTTTTGCCACATCTGCCAGACGAACAACGGCACCTTGAAAATTCGTCTTCAGGATGATTTTTTTGAACTCCTGAGGGGTTTGAAGTCTACTTTGAGCAGTAATAGTTGCATTGAGTTGCTGACCCTTGACGGACGGGGTGCCTCCAAGTTGTCCCGCAGAGACTTGGGCATTTTGCGCTTGAATCGCACTTATCACGTCAACCGGAGTTAACTTAAAAGTCGTTAACCTGGCAGGATCTAGCCATATGCGCATTGCATACTGACCACCAAACATCGTCACGTCCCCAACCCCCTTGACACGAGAGACAGTATCCATAACGTTAGCGGCCACATAATCAGCCAAATCAAATTGAGACATGCTATCGTCTTCAGAGACAAAGGCCATCACCATTAGAAAGTTTTTAGTAGATTTCGCGACTGTCAAGCCTTGTTGCTGAACCACTTGAGGCAACAAAGGCATTGCAAGCTGTAATTTGTTTTGAACCTGTACTTGCCCTATATCTGGATTGGTCCCGTTTTCAAGGGTAAGGGTAATGTTGACAGCCCCGGAGGAGTCACTGCTTGAGGACATATAGCGAAGTCCGTCTATACCCTTCATTTTTTGCTCGATGACTTGAGTGACTGAATCTTCAACGGTTTGCGCAGACGCGCCTGGATAATTCCCTGTGATGGATATTGCTGGAGGTGCTATAGCAGGGTACTGAGCCACTGGCAAGGTGACTATGGATATTATTCCTGCCATCATAATGACAATGGCAATAACCCAAGCAAAGATGGGGCGATCTATAAAAAATCGTGACATAAGTGGTGCAGACCTTGATTATTTAGGAGCTTGATTCGGTGCAGGATGCGCTGGGTCTGCACTCGCTCCTAGCTTGGCCTCTTTTGGGGCAACTTGTGCAGATGCACCGGGTTTTATTTTTTGTAATCCGTCAACAATCAAAAGATCCCCGGGTTTGAGTCCACTTTTAACGACCCATCGATCCCGTATTGCCTCGCCCAGTTCTAAAGTGCGCAACTCAACCTTTGACTCAGTGTTTAAAACCAATGCAGTTGCATTTCCCCTTGCATCGTGAGTAACGCCTTGCTGAGGAACGATAAGACCTTTATCGTTTACGCCCTCCTCCAAAACCGCACGCACAAACATACCCGGTAATAGGTCTTGCTTTGGGTTGGGAAAAACCGCCCTCAGAGTCACCGACCCAGTACCTGAGTCGACGGTTACATCGGAGAACTGAAATTTACCCTCAAGAGGGTAAACAATCTTGTCATCAAGAATCAATTTCATCTTGACCGAGTCTTTACCTGCGCGTTTTAATAATCCTGCCTCAAGCGCTCTTTTGATCCGCATGAGCTCCGTGCTCGATTGAATCACATCGACATAAATGGGATCGAGTTTTTGGACTGTAGTGAGGGCATTTGCTTGATTGGCCGTTACAAGCGCACCGGGTGTAAATGTGGAGATACCGACACGCCCAGAGATGGGGGACGCTATTTGAGTGTAGCCAAGATTTATGGTCGCAGTTTGCACGGCAGCCGCATTTGATTGAACATCGGCCTGCGCTTGCTTGTAGGAGGCATCCACGTCATCAAAGTCTTGCTTTGAAACTGCGTTAATTTTTACAAGCTCCTGAAATCTTTGACTCTTAAGCTTAATTGCTTCCAGATTTGCTTTTGCCTTTGCTAAGTTAGCGAGTGTGCTGTCTAAAGAGGCTTTGTAAAGTGCAGAGTCAATTTGATAAAGAACCTGCCCTACTTGCACATCTGCTCCCTCTGTGAATAGACGTTTTTGGATGACCCCGCTGATTTGCGGTCTAACCTCCGCTATTTGAAGGGGACTAACTCTTCCCGGCAATTCAGTGAAAACAGAAACTGATTCTGGGCTAACCTCAAAAACCCCCACTAAAGGGACCGCGGGCGGGCCAATGGGAGAGGGGCTTTTGTTGCAACCTTGAAGCAAAAAAACATAAAAGATTGATACTATTAAGAGGTATGAGCGAAATTGAAAAAAGAAATAAGGTTTATACATAATTACCGCTTAAACAATCAAGGAAATAAATCAAACTTTCATTTTAAGTTACTTGAATGTGCGCAAGTGTAAAATGAATAAAAAAAACACTCACTTCAGTTAATGGGCATTCATTGAAAAAATAAGTCCCAAATTAGTGCCCAGACTCAGCTCATGTAGAGATTAACTACTCGCTTTAGGGCCAGTTAACGGAGCTTTAAAACAGCTTGGGAAAACTCCACAAACCCTAGCCCCCCTTTAGAGGGGGTAATCCATTTTGGCTTATGTTTCAGTTTTCCCAATTGATCTGTAATATTGGCAACACCAAATGAGAGATTAAAAAATTCAAACATTGGCTCATCATTTAATGAGTCACCAATAAAAAGGCATTGATCGTTTACATCCTCCAGTCTTATATTCCATAGTTCTTGCGCCATCAGCTTACTCGATGAGAGTTTATCCCACTCACCCCAAAAAGCGTTTAAATGAATGGAGCTGGTTTTGATGTTGAGCCCCCGGTTTTTCAAAAAAACTTTGATCTCCGTAAGTTGACTTTCTCCCCTGATGGAGAAAAGCTCAATGGCTAAATCATAGAGTCTACAAAATTGATCGCTAGCAAGCTTAATGCTTGGAAAACTCTTTAGGATGTCCTGTTTTAGCAGAGTCAAATCGATCGAATATTGGTGTCTCAGTGTTTGCGCTACAAGGTGTCTGGTTTGAGCTTGGTGATTATTTGCGTCTTTGAACATATAAAAAGCGCCACTCTCACCCACCACAGCACAGACTGGCCACATCCTTAGGATACAGTCACACCACCCAGCTGGCCCCCCAGTCACTGGAACTATTTTGTATCCTCTCGCACCCAAATCACAAATAGCTTGGTAGGCTTGAGGCAACAAAGCTCCGTCACTGGTGATGGTGTCATCCACATCGGTAAAAATATACTTTAGCTCAGCGGCCTCATGTTGCGGGAAATTTGAAAGTGGACTCATACCCTGTGGACCCATTAATCCACAAAATTGAGTTGATATTTGAAACTCTCAAAACTGAACTCCACCGTCCAACTTTCTCCGGGATGAATAGGCCAAGCATCGGTCCAAGTCCCCGTTGTGACAATATCGCCTGGCTGAATATCCGTAGCTCCTGGACAAGCGCGAAGCTCCTTTAGAAAATAATGAAGCGCCTGCAATGGGCTATCTAAAACGTTTGAACCAGGACCTGAGTCCACACATTCGTCCCCCTTGAATAAACGAGCCTGCGAGTTAGAGAGCAATTCAATTAGATTTTTACCGCTAGAAGAAACGCTTTTGATGGGAAAACGTTTACCTACTCCGAGTCTGGCGTGCAAACCACTGTCTAAAATAGTCTCAACTGCGGTAAATTTCCATTCTGCCTTGTGTGACTGAACAATCTCAAAGCCTGGCGCTATCCAATCGATTGATTCGTATAAATCTTCCGTACTTGCGTCCAGCTTTGGGGTGGATTTAAAACCGAATACTATTTCAGGCTCAATTCGGGGTTGGCAGATATGGGCCAATGAGAGCTGTGTCCCAAGCTCACCTCCCCCCGCCAAAGTAGTGTCCCAAATGGTTCCCCACATGGGGGTATAAACATTGTAGAGATCCCAAATGCTTCGATTGGTAAATCCTATTTTGTAGCCCTTAGGAATCTCCCCTCTGGCCGTACGAAGCGATCTAACTGCCAGTGCGTCGCGATAGGCGTCGGCGGGTAAATAATCTGGGGAAATGCTTGGGGACTGGGGCCAACAAGCTCCAGAATCATAGTGTTTCAATAATTCTTGTGCATTCATATAATTTTCTACTCCAAGTGTTTGCTCGTATCTCCTCTTAAATTTGGGAGCGCAGTTACCTGTAATGTAACAAAAGAACAATAATTAACCAAAAAAAACCACCCCAAATATGACTCGGAGTGGTTTAAGGTTAACCTTGGTAAGGTAAAGATCGGTATGTTCGCAACTTACTTTAAGCTCGCCAAGGTATTAATTACAAATAGGGGACTAACTTCACACGAACTCCTTAGCAAGGGCTTCAGCCGCCCTAGATAGTAGAGCAGCGTCCACGCCAATTGCGGTAAAAGTGGTACCGCATTCAATGAATTGCTTGGCTAGTTCTTTATCTGTCGTTAAAATTCCTGCACCTTTGTGGCAGGCTCTAATTCTTTTGATGGCGTTTTCAATTGCCTTAATAACTTCAGGATGACTTTGTTGCCCCGGAAAACCGAGACTAGCTGAGAGGTCAGCCGGACCAATAAAAATGCCGTCTACGCCTTCGACACGGGCTATTTCCTCAATGTTGTCTAAGCCGCTTTGTGTTTCCACCTGTACTAGCAAGCAAAGCTCATTTTCACATGTGGTCATGTAATTTTTAACCCTGCCGAAATGTGTTGCTCTTGTAACGGTACTAACACCTCTGATTCCCCTGGGTGGGTAGCGCATTGCATTAACTGCATTTTGCGCTTCTTCAGCATTTTGAACGTAAGGCAACAAAAGGGTTTGGACACCCACATCCAAAAGTCTTTTGATCAACAAAGGATCATTCCAAACCGGCCTTACTATTGAACTTACGGGGTAAGCGGCTAAGGTTTGCAGTTGAGACAGCACGCTGTCCATCTCATTAGGAGAATGCTCCATGTCTATCAAAAACCAATCGAATCCTGCACCTGCAAGCGCTTCTGCAGAATAAGGGCTTGCGAGCGTCAGCCAAAAACCTTTTTGATGTTTATTGGCTGATAAAGCCTTTTTAAATCTATTCTCAGGAATGTTCATAACAAAAAGGGTTCCCCGTTAAAAAAGTAACCCATTATGTCCTTTTAAGAAACGCTGAGAGGCTTCCCAGAATATTTAAGTAAGTGAGGTTGACAGCTGTAGAAGTTCAGCCTTACCTTAAACTTAAGCCTTTACTGCTCTAATGTCGGAGTAGATTCTTGCAGCTGGGCGGCTTTTTTGTTCAGCTTCTTGTGCCACTTGGGCCCTTAAGCGATCAAAAGTCGCCTTAATTTTTGTTGTTTCATAAGAGAACCGCGCAAAGCGCTGTTCGAATTTTGAAGCCAGGGAATCAGTGAGATAAGCTGTATTGTCCATTTTGTTACCTTAGTAATCTATGCATAATCAACGCTTGAAGTTACTAATTGGTTTACAAATTTACTTAAATATTTTAAAAAAAATCAAATAAACAAAATATTAATACTTTTTAGTAAATTTATAAATAAAATGACTTCATAAGTAGCAAAATTAAATTAATTCCGGCTTCCAAGAAAACATCAAGAATTTAAATTCTACTTTTTGACAGGCACATTTACTGGGTAGTTGGCAGGTCTTTTCATCTGCAAGTTAGTTTCCGGGCGTTTATCGTCCTTGGTGTGATCCACTTTTTGGGTAAATTGTTTAGCATTTGCATCTCTGACCATGTCAAAAGCAAATGATTGTTTTGCTAGAAAACTAAAAAAAGAGAGGGAAATTAACGCAAAAGTAAGAATTTTCATGAATGAGCTCCAAAAGTTTTTACCCAAATACAAAGCAATAAAAGGGCCAAAATAAATACTTAATTTTGACACCAGGACCTGAGACGCAACGGTTTTGAGAAGGGATGCGGAGAATTTTCTATGTCTCAGGTACTTTGAGTTTTGGAGGTCTATTTGGTTTTATTGAAAAAATAAGCCTCAAGCTTAGAAAGTAGGCTCACTTTGGATTTAGGTGAAACAGCAGGTGAAAGATCAGGAGGAGCTGGACCTTTATCTCCCCTACCGGGGCTCAACGATAGGCTTTGCTTTGGCACGGGCATAGATGAGGGTGTTGATGAAAAAGACGTATTTTCGCTGCAATTTGGCTGAGTATTGCAGTTTTTTTCATCCACTTTTGATTGTTCATTAGACAGCTCAATATCAGTTATCTCCATCGGCAGCGGATCAACTGCATCATAAGCTGGGCCGTCTTTGGGATACATCACTTCATTGGGAAATTCAGATGGTAAGTCCTCAGGGTTTTCTAAAAACACATCGGCAGATTCCCCCGTACCGATGTCTATTGTGCGTTTGTTGACAACATCGGACCCTAAAATTTTGGTGACTATGAATTGACAAACCTCGTCGTTATAGGGTGCTGGATGCTCAGCGCCTCGCACTTGTAGCAAATTATCTTTGGGATAGTATTTCAAAAACTCATTGACTTGCAATGCAGTACAAATTGGCGAGTCCTCACCGTGAATTAAAGTAACAGAGCCTTCAAAAGGTAAAATAGCATCTAAAAATCTCATTCCTAAAAAATCAGATTTATAGGGTAAATTAAAATGTGCGGGCTCTTGTACCGCTGCAATTACCTCCTTTGAGACCCCAAGTTTTGTAGCCATGGCGGCTAAATCAAGAGGCTTATTAGCCCGAAAACGCGCAAACGAAGGCACAGCGGTGATAGACGGGTCGGGGTTTTGCGTCATAACGCCGTAAAGTTTAAAAATGGACCACCAAGAAAGGCTAAATCCAACGTCGTTCAATATTAAGCTTGTAATGCCATGGTCAAATTTGGAGGTCAGGTAAATGCCCAGTATTCCCCCCATGCTTGTACCCAAAATATGAACTTTAACTTTGGGGTTATCGTGCGTAGATATTACCTTTTCAAGTACAAATTGAATATCGCTTAAATAGCGCGCCATATTGTATTCGTTAGGGTCTCGCAAACCGTCCGAGTCTCCCCTGCCACACAAGTCCACACTAACAGCTCTCAAAGGTAACTCAGATTGGCTGATGGCCGACAAAAGCGGATCAAAAGTATTTCTTTTTTCTAATATTCCAGGAATGCATAGAAGTAAGTCTTCAGAAGCATTATTGGCAACTTCACTGAAAGCTAATTTACGGTCAAAATTATGATCGTCAACTAATATGAATTTGTTGACTATCTTGTTTTTTTTCAAGGCACTGCTCTCTAAAAAAACTTAGAGTCTAAATAATAGAACATTTCGCTAATATAACACCTGATTCATACAAGCTCCATGACAAAAATCAAAATGAAAAATACTTTGAATCTGTTTTTTTGATTTTTGCTAGAAATACAGATTGAAATGGTAAAAAAAAAGTTCAAAACGCATTTAATAACGAATAACCTTTAAAGCCAAACCAATTATTGGGTTCTCATGGCAATTTTTAACTTTTCCTCATCAAGCTCGTTTTCCCATTTGGAAACTACGATCGTGGCAACTCCATTTCCAATGAAATTCGTTATAGCCCTAGCCTCAGACATAAACCTATCAATCCCCAATATCAGAGCTAATCCTGCCACAGGTATGGAAGGTACTACAGCTAGGGTTGCAGCTAGCGTAATAAAACCCGCCCCAGTTACACCCGATGCACCCTTTGAAGTTAACATTGCAACCAACAGCAATGTGAGCTCTTGAGAAAAAGATAAGTCTATATTCAAAGCTTGAGCAACAAACAAGGCCGCCATGGACATATAAATGTTTGTTCCGTCGAGATTAAAAGAGTAACCTGAGGGCACAACAAGCCCTACGACTGACTTTGAGCACCCAAGCTTCTCAAGTTTTAACATCAAAGGCACCAAAGCGGATTCCGAAGATGAAGTACCTAGGACAGTCAATATTTCATCCTTAATGTAGGAGATGAATCTAAAGATACTAAAACCTGTAAGGTTAGCAATTAAACCTAAGACCAGAATCACAAACAAGGCGCAGGTTAAATAAAAACTACCCATTAAAGCCACTAAGGGCTTTAAAGCCCCAATCCCAAATTTCCCAATGGTGAAAGCCATTGCTCCCCCTGCTCCAATTGGTGCCAACTTCATGATGAAGTTCATCATGTAAAAAACAATCCTAGAGAATTCCTCAATAAGCTTATGTACCGCGTTTGCGGCTTGCCCCAAACTGACCATCGCATAACCAAAAAGTATCGCAATTAAAAGTACCTGGAGTAAATCTCCGTTACCCGTAAATGCATCAACCATTGTTTTAGGAATTATGTGCAGCACAAAATCTATGGGCTTTTGGTCCTGCGCTGCTTTAGCGTAACTTGCAACTGCTTTTGCGTCTAAGGTTTCGGGATTCACGTTGAAACCGTCACCAGGCCTTAGAACGTGCATCACAATCATTCCTAAGAGCAGAGCAAAGGTGGAAACTACCTCAAAATATAAAAGAGCTTTACCACCCACACGACCTACTTTTTTCATATCTCCAGCACCTACTATACCCATCACGACGGTACAAAAAATAACTGGACCAATCAGCATTTTCACGAGCCCGATGAACCCATCGCCCAATGGCTTCAAACTTGCCCCAGTGCTAGGGTCTAGGTAACCCAAGACTCCGCCCGCCAAAATAGCCAGTAGCACCCAAAAATAAAGATGTGAAGTAAAACGTTTCATGTGTGAGATCCAAAAACAATAAATCTAATTAATTAATATGGTAGGCCATACAGTGCCTAAAAGAGCTTCTATAGTTAACTCGAGGCCTGGATGATAGTCTATCCCATACTCTATAAATGACTGATTGTGTTTATATTACCAAACAGCATAAGTTCTCAAGTACTGAGTTCAATTCTAATTGAGCATCCGTACTAAAGCTATCGTTTTCTTATATCCCTCGCCCTCAAATACCAAAATGAATGGGGAAAAAGTATCATCTGTGTTGTGGCCAGTGGGGTCGGATAGGGTCGGATAGGGATGGATAGGGATCGATTGGTACGGATTGGGGAGGAGAATTCTCAATTACGCTTAAATTTGCATACCGCAAAAAATACAGTTGCGAGGCCTTCAAAAGAATCACAAGCAGTGTTAAAGAGACCGTAAAATTCAAAATAAAAGCTTTATTTTTGGAAAAAATATTACTTAACTTAGATTAGCACTCATAATTCAACAATTTAATCATAAAATATTCACAACATTATCTTATTCGACTTTTTCAACAATGCAGGGTTTCAAACATGATTGAAATAAAACAAGGGAAACGGGTATCTCACAGTTTTATCGGTGAAGCATTTACAGTACCGACTAGCAAACCATTCAAATTGTGGATAGCAATCATTAACTTTTGGATCTACGTTTCCTGTATCTCTTTGGCACTAGAAACGTTAGAGCCATTTGCGACAACTTACAAAAGCCTTTTTTCTCAAATTGAGCTCATCGCAGTCGCTTTCTTCGTCTGTGACTATGTAGGGAACGTGTTTTATGCAGAACATAGAGTTAAATATATATTCAGTATTTGGGGACTGGTCGATTTAATTTCAATTCTTCCCACATTTCTAGTAATGCTTGATTTAGGAGCCTTGCAAGGCGCTAAGGTACTTCGAGTGCTTAGAGTTGTTCGGGTTCTTCGAGTATTGAAAATGGCCAAGATAGCGTTGCAAGAGTTATCTAATAAGGTTAAATCCAGCAATCCGCTGATCACTAACCTAAGAATTTATTTCATTGCGCTATTCTCAGTCATTATGATTTCAAGCAGTTTAATGTTCTTTGTTGAAGGTGACCTTTACTCTGCGGAAAATATGGCAATAGGGCAAGCTGCTTTAGACGCCGAATTAAAAATAAATCCACTACCTCCAGGAGCTCCCCCTGAGGCAGCAGTTTTTGCGCCCATTGACCCTATTGGAGGAAATGCAATACCGGCTGACAAGCACTTCTTTACCTCTATCCCGTCCACAATGTGGTGGTGTATTGTTACGCTAACAACCACAGGCTACGGAGATATGTTTCCAGTAACGTTTGGTGGACGAGTGATCGCATCCTTCACAATGTTTTTCGGGTTGATCCTTTTTGGTATTTTGATGAATATTGTTGGTAAAACTTTAATGGTTTTACTCTTTGGGGAAAGCATGCAAGAAAATCAAGATAGCAAGAACTCAAAAGAGCACGCTATTTCTATGCTTCTCTCTCTTAAACTTCTTGATCCTGAAAAGGGCGCTAAACTGCTTACTATGGATGATGAGCAAATAAAAGAAAAACTAAAGAATCTTTAAATTACTATTCTTTTAATTTGGGCTGTTTCTTTTTGAAGCAGCCCTTTTTATTTAATGAGCTTTAATCCACTGTTCACTCATATCCCACAGCTTAGTTGCTAAGACAGAATCTAATGCCAACAGGCTAGGTTTTTTGGAGCGGCAGGAATCATAGTAGTTACCGCTCTCAAATGCTGTTCTAACTGAAGTTGCGCAGTAAAGACTGGTCATTGCCCCCCTTTGATTCGAAGTCATAAATAGTTTCATGATCACCCTAAGTGGGGCAAGCACGTGACGCCACAAATCAGAGGCCACAACTCCAGGGTGAACCGCGTAGGAGCTAACTCCAGTCCCTTTTAGTCTCTTAGACAACTCTCTTGTAAATAATATATTTGCGAGTTTTGATTCACAGTATTCTTTAATCCCAAATTTAGAGTGAGTCGTTTTGGTGATATTTTCAAAGTCTATGCCTTTTGCATAAAAATGAGCCCTACTCGCCACGTTCACAATTCTGGAGGGGGAGGTTCTCAAAAGTGCGGGCAAAAGTTCTTGAGTTAACAAAAAGTGTCCTATATGGTTAATGCCCATTGTGAGCTCAAAACCTTGCTCAGTTTGACCTTTGATCCCCGCTACACCTGCATTGTTAATCAGTATATGCAGGGGCAATTCCTTTTCAAGGAAAGCTTTTGCACATGCGCGTATTGAAGCAAAGTCTGAAAGATCAAGGGGAAGATGCTCGATTTTTCCAATCATTGGGAAATTATTGAAATCATCAATAACTCCTTGGGCTTTATCTGCTGAGCGACATGCAATAAAGACGTGTGCTCCGTTCTTTGCAAGCTCAAGAGCAGTGACTCGTCCGATACCAGAATTTCCGCCTGTGATTAATACCACATGGTTGTTTAGGGAGTTAATATTCATCAAATAGTAGAAATAAAATGTCTACTGCATCTTAACTGGTAATGGACCCTAAATATGTCAATTACTCTTACAAAGAGTAAATTAGGCTAGGTCAGCGTTCAAATGATTCAAATCACCATTTAATAGTATTTAAGGGATCTGAGATAGTATTATTTTCGCACACAGGTTAGATATCTCTAATTCAAAGTGCTCGGATGTGCTAAATTTACTCCACCCCCCTATCTCCATAAAGTCTCCGAGCGAGAATTTATCAACTGCTTTGAGGCGGCTCAAATTAGCAGAGTAACGGGGATCGCTCTTGAATCTCTCCACGCAAACCGCTGCAAGAGAGTTGATGACTGCTCGGTCCGATTCTTTTTCCAACTTAGCATTGCCTTTTTCAAATGTAGACCAATTGTAAAATCCAAAGCCAATCACTATTGTAAAAAATACTCCCAACAATAGTCCTAAAAAAAAAGACTCTAGTGATTTAATCATGGAACTTATTTTATCGAAGATTTAGTCATCAATATCTAAACGCTTTTGCGTAATCTAAATACCTATAGCTTTTGTCTCCAATCACGACATCTTTAATTACTAAATTAATAGAGAAAATACCCTTTGGGTGTTTGAGGTAAGGTGTTTTACCCGTTGGGTCAGCGGGGGATTTAAATGTTAAGTCTGTCGCGCTCTTTGTGGGCGTGAGTATCGTTTG
Organism: uncultured Burkholderiales bacterium; assembly: GCA_903871545.1. Lineage (GTDB taxonomy): Bacteria > Pseudomonadota > Gammaproteobacteria > Burkholderiales > Burkholderiaceae_C > Limnohabitans. The sequence goes on from CAIQHG010000049.1 coordinate 86,706, forward strand.
CTTGACTCTTACAACCTCGGTGGATTCGGGTTTTAAAAGGCCCTCATTGAGTATTCTTCCCTCCGCTTGCGCCATAGAAAGCCCCAGTAGGTAAGCAATCGTTGGCGCAACATCCACGTTACCAGAGGGATGAGAGACAACTTGGCCGGATCCAAAAGATGGACCATTGAACAGCAGTGTACTGTGCACATCCATGGGGCTAAAGCTCCCGTGCATGCCCCTTTGTCCGAAAAAACTTTCGTACTCTATACCCAGCATCCCCTGAACTCTTTGATTGCTATCCCAATCAAAACTTGCAACAACATCAGGCTGGCCATGATCCCTGCGCCGAGTATTCTCTAGGTTAACCATATCCAATGGAAATGTACCCGGTAGATCGCCGTAGCGCGTATCAACAAAAATTGGCCCAAACTCCTCTCTGCTTTGTAAAAATCTAACCATCGCCTTCACAGTCTTATCGTCGTGGTCTGGAACGTAGAAATAATCAGATCCACCGTTGCTAGCAACAATTACAGCATGCTCAGGGAGTTCTTTGGGGACTTTAAATGAGGCTACTGGATTGGGTAGAGTGGCACTAATTGCCATGTATTTAGTATTGGGTGTGCCGCAAAGTTCTCCTGAAATATCGACTTTGACGGTATAAACAGTTGACATATCGCTCTTGATACCAGCCATGGGAGAGGTTAAACAACCTTGACCATCGAACGCTTTAAAGCCGGCGTAGGTGAGCAGATCAGCGGACCTGACGTCACCTGAGAAAGAAAATCCATTGAAAAAATCAGGTTTGCCGATTTTGGCGTCAGATATACCCTTTTCTACGTGAGTTGCTGGGTTTATGGATAAAAGGGGGAAAAGAGATGTCGGCCCTGAGACCGTACTATGTCCATGATCGGATACAACGATGATGTTGGTGTCTTGGTCAAGACGCTGCTCAAGTAAGGCCTGTCTTAACTCGCCTAGTCTGGCGTCCATTGATTTTAGAGCTTTGTGGTAGTTGGCTGAGCCAACCCCGTAGCCGTGTTGAACAAAGTCTGGAGTGCGAAACCAAATCACAGATAGGTCGGGAGTTTTTTTGGGGAGTATGTAGCTCGTGAAAACTTTCATCATGTATTTGTTAGCTGTGTCCTCTGCGGCCCCTTGAGAGGAATCTGTGGCATCCCTTGAATACAAAGTCTCACCATACTCAGTCACTGCAAAGGTTATGTATCCCTCTCGCTGAGTGGGCGATCCGTTCTTATCCTCTAACTTAAGCACTCCTGCAGGAAATGCATTTGCAGAATTGGCGGGCAAGGGAATTTTCGCTTTTTGAAGCTCATGGGCAAAGGAGAGCGGGAGGGCTGTATTTTCATCTAAAAAATATCCGCCGTTGCTAAGATCTTGCAAAAAGGTTGGTCCAGATTTCCCAATTACAGCAGTTACGAGGCCGGCTTTTTGAGCTGTTTTAAATAAAGACTGAACCAGTATCAAGTCGTCATCGTAATAAGAGTTTAGGTTTTTTAGTACAGCGTAATCTTCCGTAAAAATCGGATCTCTAAGACTGTACTCTTCTCCTAAAGCACTCTTACCAACCGACTCTGATGCAGGAGTCCAAAAAGTATTGCCGTAAAACCCGGATTTTCTGGGAGTTGCCCCTACTGCCAAGGATGAGGCGTTCATCATCGTAAAAGTCGGATAGGTAGAGTGATGATCTGCAAAGCTCACACCCGTTTTACGAAGCTGAAATAAATTAGGCGTGTCTATCTGAGAAATTGAATCAGGTCGCAAACCATCCCAGACCATAACAATTACTTTTGTTTTTGTTTTTTGCCCATTTTCAGTTTTGATAACTGTAGTGCTTTGAGCTTGTGCATGACCTTGAGCTTGTGCGCTGCACAACAGAAAAACGGCCAACGCTGAGAAAATAATCTTATTTTTTGAGTATGTAGATATCAATGAAAACATATTTAATAAAAAAGATAAATCATTATTTGATTGACGATTTTAAAACTTTTTAGATTACACGATTCTTGCGATTTGCGCTCAAAGATTGGCTATCTCTAGAGTTACTTGGGGGGGAGAGGGACGGAATTGGTAGGTGGATCAAACGGCTCTATTTCGATCAAAATCTCATTTCTCCTAAACATAGGTAGAGTCCACGGGGGATCATAACGGGCTAATTTCGGCGCACCAATTAATTTGAGATTGTTTTGTTGAATCCAGTTCACAAGTTGATTTGAGTTATCTTGAACCTTGTCTGCGCCGTTTAAACCTGAGTAATTAAAAACAGCATAATATTTTTCCGTCAAACGTGTAATAACGACTTCTTTGTTATTGGGCTTGGGCAAAGTTTTTTCGTTGTACTCACTTGGCATAACAAAAGATATGCGCCACTCGTTAGAGTGGGCCATTGGGTCTTGGATCTGCGCCAAGGGCTCCGTCAAAACGGGGGCGGTCATGGCAATTTTTGTTGAGCTATTTTTATTGGACTCTTGCTCGGAATCAGCGATTTTGTTATTACCAAAAATAAAATCAGCAATTCTTCTGAAACCTTGGCTTGATGCTTTATCCATATCTGCTTGCACTGTAGTTTGTGCCAGGAGGGTGGGCTCGTATTTGCGAACCTCAAAGGTTTTATCTTTAAGAAGCACTTGGTACTTGGGTTCTTCGATAGCCATAGCTGCTTTCGTATTAAGGATAACTAACAAATGTATGAAAGTAACAAAACAACTTCTAAAGGACAGCTTCATTTTTTTAAACAACCTAATTTTGGGGATTGCCGAATCTTTTTCGATTTTATGAATAGCAGACAGTTGATTTTAATCAGTACGGCATTTGATTTCTATGCTTTATGTCTAGCTAATTCGCTTTGATTGCACTTTTATTTTCCCTCAAAAGAGTCTGAAGTTACTAAATTACGACTCTTTGATGGATCATTTAGTCAAGTGCAGGGTTAAGTTATAAACCAAGTAGCTAAATAGGTACGCGAGACCGAAAAGGTAAGTTACAGCCAAGAGCGGAATCCTCCACCCCCCGCTTTCTCTTTTGAGCACTGCAAGGGTGGACAAACACTGAGGGGCAAATATAAACCAAGTGAGCAAAGACAAGGCAGTTGCTAGGCTCCACTGCTGACTGATAATTGGGCCCAGCGCAGCTGAGATACCGCCCTCACCCATTGCAGTTAGTGAGTAAACCGTACCTAGCGCACTGATAGCAACCTCTCTAGCCACCATGCCCGGAATTAAAGAGATACAAATTTGCCAATTAAAACCAATTGATCCAAGTAAAAGGGATAAATAGCCACCCAGTATTCCTGCAAATGAGTTTTCAATTTGAATTTTCTCGCCCATAGGTGGCAACGGAAAACTTGCCAAGAACCAGATTAGTATGGTGAGCAGCAAAATATTTCCACCCACTCGTTTGATAAATATAACGGCCCGCTGAACCAGACCTATGAAAATATTTCTTGGATTAGGCCATCTGTAACGGGGAAGCTCCATCATAAGCGGGCGAACTTGGCGGCCTGTTCGGGTGAGTATTTTCAAACAATAAGCAACCAGTAAAGCCGCAAGAATACCTGCAACATAAAGGGCGAACATGACCAAGCCCTGTAACTGAAAATACTCCCCCACAACTCTTTGAGGAATGAATGCTCCAATTAAGAGACTATAAACTGGCAAACGAGCTGAGCAAGTCATAAGAGGGGCAATTAGCATAGTCACGTACCTGTCTCTCATATTGGGAATCGTGCGCATGGCCATGATCCCTGGTATTGCACAAGCAAAACTTGATAAAAGAGGTATGAATGACCTCCCCGAGAGCCCCACAGCCCCCATGAGCCTGTCTAACAAATAAGCGGCGCGTGGTAAATATCCAGACTCCTCCAAAACGAGGATAAATAAAAACAGAACAAGAATTTGTGGCAGAAAAGTAATGACCCCCACAGCCCCTGAGAGCACCCCGTCCACGATAAGACTGGTCAACCAACCAGGGGGGATAGAGTTTATGATTAAATCTTTGAGATACTCATTTAAATCTTTGAGCAGGTCCATTGGGTAAGTTGACCAAGAAAACATGGCCTGAAAAACACCAAAAAGAATTACAACTAAGATTAAGGGGCCTAATACGGGATGAAGTAAAACCGAGTCCAATCGATCACTCGCAGTGTGATAAATAACTCTATCCAAGCCCAATTTAGAGAGTATTTTTTGAACTGCTTCATGGTCAGCTTCTATTGTCTTTAACTGTGCTAAACCTTCGCCCGGGTCTTTGGATGCATCGCGCTGATTAATAAGCTCAGGATCTTTATTAATATCAAGAGTTTCTTGGGGCGATTGTTTCAGTGGCTTAGAAAGCGCTTGATTCAACCACTCTTTAAGTAAATTATCCCCGCCTTTAGCAATTGCAACAGTGGGTATCACTGGTAAGCCCAACTCCGCAGAGAGTCTTTGAGTGTCAATCTCTACGCCCCGAATTGTTGCTTCATCAACCATATTGAGCGCTACAACGCATTTGATACCGGTTCGCTTTATTGCCAAAACAAAGCGAAGGCTCATTCTCAGGTTGGTTGCATCGACGACGCATACTAAAAGATCTGGTTTTTTCTCCCCCTTGGCTACACCCCGCAACACATCGCAAGTTACTCTCTCATCGGGGGATCTTGGGTATAGGCTATATGTGCCTGGCAGATCGAGCAGACGAATAGTTTTGTTATTCTCAAGATTGAGTTTGCCCTCTTTTCTCTCAACGGTTACGCCTGCGTAATTAGCTACGTGTTGCTTGCCCCCTGTAAGTCGGTTAAAGAGAGCGGTTTTACCACAATTGGGATTGCCGACCATAGCCACCAACGTGCCTGGGGCGTGGAAATGAATGATCTGGTCTGTCATAATTTAACAAAGCAAAAACTTTTTTTGAGTTGAAAAAAGTTTTGCCGAATGCCTAAAATTAATCTGTCTCTACGCCTATTGACATAGCTTCAACCTTTCTGAGTGCGAAAGTAGCATTACCAATACGAACAACCATTGGATCAGATCCGGGCATTGTTTTTCTTAAGAGGATGACGGACTCGCCTTTAATGAAGCCAAGTTCAAAGAGTTGACGCATGCGCTCTTGATCAACCGTCCCACCTCCAACGGCTTTGAGCTCCGCGATACGGTACTTCTGATTTGCTATGGCCTGATCTAAAGTAAGCATATGGATCGAATTTTTGGTTTAATTTAACAAATCTGACTTAATTCCTCTATTATAAATGAGAATCATTATTATTCAATATGCCTAAAAGCCAAAATCACTAATTTATGAATACAAAACAACTAATTTAATTATCAACAGATTAAGAAAAACGTATGTTGTTAAAATAAGAGACTTTATTGGCGGAGTCTCTCCACACATTATCAACAGACAAATCCACAGCATCTTTATGTCCTCACCTACAAAATACACTCATTTGCTCGTAGAAAACGACGTAATCTCTAGGGTTACTTTAAACAGACCAGACGTCAGGAACGCTTTTAATGAGGAGTTGCTCCAAGAACTGACCGATGTGTTTGAATCACTAAATAAGAGCGAGATTTGTAGAGTGATTGTTTTGCAAGCCAAGGGTAAGAGTTTTTGCGCGGGTGCAGATTTAAATTGGATGAGGAGCATGGTTTCCTACACCTATGAGGAAAACGTAAAAGACTCAAGTCGGTTGGCGAATATGCTCAACACAATCTACAGGTGCTCCAAGCCCGTTATTGCAAAAATTGAGGGGGACGTTTACGCAGGGGGCGTCGGACTTGCTGCGGTATGCGATATCTTAGTTGCTTCAAGCAATGTGCGGTTTTGTATCTCAGAGGCAAAGCTTGGGTTACTTCCAGCCACCATATCTCCCTATGTCATTAAAGCACTCGGGGAGCAAGCCTGCAAAAGGTATTTCCTGACGGCGGAGGTTTTTAGTTCCCAAAAGGCATATGAACTTGGCTTTGTTCACGAAATTAGCCCGCCTGAGCTGGTAGAGGCGAAGATTCTTGAACTATGTACGGCTATCTTAAACAATGCCCCCCAAGCTACTGCAAAATGTAAGCAATTGATTCAAGACATTGCCCCGCTAGAATTAACTGAAGGCCTCATCAATGAGAGCATCATTCGTATTGCTGAGATCAGAACCAGCGCAGAGGCGCAAACTCGGATGAAATCCTTTTTAGAAAAAAAATAATTACAAATGAAATCTTTTAATTTACCCAAATCAGTCAAAATTGTTGAGGTCGGTCCCAGAGACGGTCTACAAAATGAAAAGGATCTAGTCCCCCTAGAAGTCAAAGTTGATCTGGTGAACAGGCTCTCAAAAGCTGGATTCCAAAACATAGAGGCTGCAGCCTTTGTATCCCCCAAGTGGACACCTCAAATGGCCAATAGCGAAGAGCTCATGGACCGTATCAATCGCAAACCCAACACTGTCTACTCGGCGTTAACTCCCAACATGCAAGGCTACGAGCGGGCTGTAAAGAGTCGAGCGAGTGAGATTGTCATTTTCACCGCTGCAACCCAGGCTTTTGCGCAAAAAAATATCAACTGCTCCATAGAAGAATCTATCCAACGTTACATCCCCGTTGCAAAGGCTGCAAAACGAGATGGTCTAAAACTCAGGGGAAGCATCTCCTGTGCCCTTGGTTGTCCCTACCAAGGCCCGGTCTCAAGCCAAGAAGTAGTTACAGTGGTCAAACAAATGATTGACCTGGGGTGCGATGAGATTGACATAGCAGACACCATTGGGGTGGGTACAGCATCCCAAGTACAAGAAGTTTTCGAGGATATCTTCTCATTTGCACAACCCACGATGTTCTCGGGTCATTTCCATGATACATACGGCCAATCTTTAGCAAACATTTTTGCAGCGCTTCAAACGGGGGTGGCAATTTTTCATTCCTCCGTTGCCGGTTTGGGCGGTTGCCCTTACGCAAAAGGTGCAACCGGTAACGTAGCAACTGAGGATGTACTTTACCTACTTGAGGGTTTGGGCATTCATACTGGTATTAACTTACAAGATGTTGTGGATATCGGAGATTTCATTTCAACTGCGATTGGCAAACCCAATGGCTCCAGAGTGGGTCGTGCATTACTGGCAAAGAGATAAAAACTCACCCCCCCCCTAACTAGATGGGTGGGACCTTCACGCACGGTGAAAGTCAGTCAAAAAACTCATTCAAATGCGATCAGATCCGTACTCTCAGGGATTTGATCCCCTACCTTACAAAAACAGGACTTAATAACCCCGTCCCTTGGGGCAGCAATGGCGTGCTCCATTTTCATAGCCTCCATCACCAACAATACCTCGCCTTTCTTAACATGTTGCCCTTGGGTGACGTTCACCACAATGACTTTACCCGGCATAGGCGCCCTAAGCTCGCCAGAGTGAGACTCTTTTAACTCAAGTTGCTCGGATAGAGTAACTAAACCGTAGGTCCAGCGCCCCTGATCGGTGGATAAATACCTTATGTTTTTATGGGAGAGTGCGTGTGCACGGATCCAAACTCCATCAAGCTCAACACTTAACACTTGCGCGTCTGGATTAATTTGAGAGATCCAGCGCCCTGCCCCCCCCCCACCTACAACTTCAAAGTACTTGGGTAGCCCATCATCACTCAGAGTTAGGCGAACTGTCTTGAGCCACTCTTTGCCTTTAAGAGTAAAACTGATCTGGGGTGATGAATTAAGTCTCCACCCCTTTTGAAATTTAGAAAATCTGGGCGAATTGGGTAGTAAAGACCATTCAAAGACGGCAGCAAGTACCAAAACCTCTTCTGGCGTATCCGTGACTTGCTCAAATAAATTCGCCTGCTCGTACTCGATCAAATTGGTTGATATTTGAGCGTTTGTAAAAGACTTACTTTTAATAATATTACCGAGGAAGTGAATATTGTTGGAAACGCCGAGCACATGAAACTGGGACAAAGCTTGCTGCATTTGCGCAATTGCCCGTCCCCTGTCCTTATCCCACACGATCAGTTTTGCAATCATGGGGTCGTAGTAAGGAGTGACGACGTCGCCTTGGCTAACCCCAGTATCAACTCTGACGTGGATTGACTCCTGCGGCGTTCTCATCTGCAACAAAGGCCCCGTGGAGGGTAAGAATCCGCTCGTGGGGTCTTCGGCATAAATACGAGCCTCAATAGCGTGGCCGTGGATCAAAAGACTCTTTTGCTCCAAAGGAAGCGCCTCACCAAAGGCAATTTTTAGTTGCCACTCCACTAAGTCCAGCCCCGTGATCATCTCCGTTACGGGGTGTTCGACTTGCAGCCTCGTGTTCATCTCCATGAAGTAGAACTCTCCGCTTTGCGCAACTATAAACTCAACCGTACCAGCCCCTAAATAGTTGACTGACTTGGCCGCCGCGATGGCTGAGCGCCCCAAACTTTCACGAGTTTGCTGATCCAGACCTGGGGCAGGGGCCTCCTCCAAGACCTTTTGGTGTCGCCGCTGCACAGAGCAATCGCGCTCAAAGAGGTAAACGAAATTACCGAATTTATCCCCAAAGACTTGAACCTCAATGTGCCTGGGCTCGGTTATGTATTTCTCAACCAAAACCTGCGCGTTTGCGAAAGCGTTGGTTGCCTCCCGTTGGCATGACATCAAGGCAGACTCAAAATCCTCTGCTCTGTCAACCCGACGAATGCCCTTACCCCCTCCTCCCGCACTCGCTTTAATTAAAACGGGGAATCCAATTTGCTCGGCCTCTTTGGCCAAAAGTGCAGCTGATTGATCAATACCGTGATACCCGGGGGTAAGCGAGACGCCGGCCTTTTGCATCAACGATTTTGCCTGTGATTTAGATCCCATAAGCCTAATGGCTTCAGCGCTTGGGCCAATGAAAACAATACCAGCGTCTAAGCAGCGCGTGGCAAACACATCATTTTCAGACAAAAAACCATAACCTGGATGAATCGCCTGAGCTCCCGATCTTTTTGCAGCATCGATAATGTTATCCATGAGCAAGTAAGACTCTTTCGCTGGCGCGGGACCTATGCAATAAGCCTCATCGGCCATCAATACATGCAGAGCCTTTGAATCAGCTTCAGAATAGACAGCTACGGTTTTTACCCCAAGTTTTCTCGCGGTCTTTATAATTCGACAGGCAATTTCGCCCCTATTTGCTATCAGTATTTTTTCAAACATAACGGCTTACATCCTGAAGAGACCAAAGCGAGTTGGCTTGATGGGGGCATTTAAACAAGCGCTCAGTGAGAGCCCAAGAACGCTGCGCGTTTGACGCGGGTCGATCACCCCGTCATCCCAAAGTCTCGCACTCGCATAATAAGGGTGACCTTGAAGTTCGTATTGATTTCTGATGGGCGTTTTGAACTCCTCCTCTTGCTCAGCGCTTAGTGTTTGTCCGGTTTTTTGAAGGCCGTCCTTTTTGACCGTAGCTAGGACTGAAGCGGCTTGCTCACCCCCCATAACGCTTATCCGCGCGTTGGGCCACATCCACAAAAACCTGGGCGAGTAAGCTCTGCCGCACATGCCGTAATTGCCTGCACCAAAACTGCCCCCAATAATGACAGTTAGTTTGGGCACCTGGGTCGTTGCTACTGCCGTAACAAGTTTTGCCCCATTTTTAGCGATCCCTTCATTTTCATATTTTCTGCCCACCATGAAGCCAGTTATATTTTGCAAAAATATCAAAGGGATATTTCTTTGTGAGCACAACTCGATAAAGTGTGCCCCTTTTAGAGCGCTCTCAGAGAACAAAATACCGTTGTTGGCAATGATGCCGACCGTGTGGCCGTAAAGTCGTGCAAAACCGCATACCAATGTGGTGCCGTATTTACTCTTAAACTCATCAAAATCAGAGCCATCCACTATTCTTGCAATGATCTCTTTGACATCGTACGGTTTGCGCGAATCCCTTGGTATGATGCCCAGTATGTCTGCTCCACTCAAGACGGGCTCTTCGTACTCTTTTAAAAGGGCCGCCGGCTTAAGGGGTTTATTTAAGTTGCCCACAATATTTCTAGCAATAGACAGCGCATGAGAATCGTTCTCAGCTAAGTGATCGGCAACACCTGACAAACGAGTATGAACGTCCGCTCCTCCAAGCTCTTGCGCACTCACCACCTCTCCCGTTGCGGCTTTTACAAGGGGGGGGCCTCCAAGGAAAATGGTGCCATGGTCCTTAACTATCACGGACTCATCACTCATCGCAGGTACGTACGCCCCCCCCGCTGTACACGAGCCCATCACCACTGCAATTTGAGCGATCCCTTTGGCTGACATATTGGCTTGGTTAAAGAAGATTCTTCCAAAATGCTCCCTGTCTGGAAACACCTCATCTTGAAGGGGTAAGAAAGCACCGCCAGAATCTACTAAATAAATACAGGGGAGTTCATTTTGCTCAGCAATTTCCTGGGCTCTGAGATGCTTTTTAACGGTCATTGGATAATAAGTTCCACCCTTAACAGTCGCATCATTGGCTATAACCATACATTCAAGCCCGTTGATCAAACCAATTCCCGCAATTAAGCCCGCGCATGGGGCGTCCCCGGCGTACATACCAAGAGCTGCAAGCTGACCCAACTCTAAAAAAGGACTACCCGTGTCGAGCAACAAATCAATACGCTCCCTAGGCAAGAGCTTGCCCCGTTCTTTGTGCTTTTGAAGTGCGAGGGCACCCCCTCCTAAAGAAATTGATTTAACTTTTTCTCTTAAATCATCAACTAAGAGTTGCATAGCCGCGGCGTTTGCTATGAAATCATCAGATTTTGAGTCGATCTGAGAGATTAAGCGTTGCATAAAAGGGTTCCTAAAAATGAATGAGACGTAAATAAATCTACATTGTCTGCGCAAAGAGTTCGCGACCTATTAACATTCGCCTGATCTCACTCGTCCCTGCTCCAATCTCGTAGAGTTTTGCATCTCGCCACATACGCCCCGTCGCATAATCATTGATATACCCATTGCCACCAAGAGCTTGTATCGCCTCCCCAGCCATCCAAGTTGCCTTCTCCGCGCTGTACAAAATAGCGCCTGCAGCGTCTTTGCGAAGGGTCCTAGTGTGATCCTTAGCGTCACAAGCCCTAGCCACAGCGTACACATAGGCCTTACATGCTTGCCAAGTTGTATACATATCTGCCAGCTTACCCTGCATCAGTTGAAATTCTCCAATGCTTTGGCCAAACTGCTTACGCTCATGAATATAGGGCAGTACCGTATCCATGCAAGCGGCCATGATACCGAGTGGACCGCCTGATAAGACCGTGCGCTCATAATCTAAGCCACTCATCAGCACTTTTGCCCCACCACCCTCGTGGCCTAAAATCTGTTCATGAGGCACTTCGCAGTTCTCAAAAAAGAGCGGATAAGTGTTTGAGCCTCTCATACCGAGCTTATCAAGTTTGGAGCCGCAACTAAACCCTTTGTAGCCTTTTTCAATAATAAACGCAGTCACACCCGCGGCGTTGGCGCTTGGATTAGTTTTAGCATAAACAACCAACGTGTCTGCGTCCCCACCGTTTGTGATCCACATTTTGCTGCCGTTGAGTACCCAGTGGTCTGCCTTTTGCACAGCCTTAAGCTGCATTCCAATGACATCGGATCCTGCGTTGGGCTCACTCATAGCAAGAGCTCCGACGTGTTCACCAGAGATGAGTTTGGGTAAGTATTTCTTTTTCTGAGCAACGCTCCCATTTCTGTGGATTTGGTTGATGCATAAATTACTGTGCGCGCCGTAGGACAGCCCCACAGAAGCGCTGGCTCTAGATATCTCCTCCATGGCAATGGTATGGGCTAAATAACCTAAGTTTGTCCCCCCGTACTCCTCTCCTATCGTCAGGCCGTGCAGACCCAGCTCCCCCATCTTTTTCCAAAGATGAGCTGGGAACTCGTTTTCCTTGTCCACGCCAGCAGCAATAGGGGCAATTTCGTTGGCAGCAAATTGCTCAACGGTATCTCTCATCATTTGAAGAGTTTCGCCCAGTTGAAAATCTAACCCAGGTAATACATTCATCAGCAGTCCTTATCCGTAAAAAGAAAGTGCAGTCTTCTTTAAAAGTTCAAACACAACTAGAGGCGTAGTTAACACGCCATTGATATCAGATCAACTAGTCATAAGACCTGGCGTCTTCTATAACTAAGCCGTCTTGGGGTAGAGCGTTCAAATCAATAAATTCAACCCCAGCCCGTAACTTGGTCACGTCCCTAACGGATTGGATCAAACGCTGTTTCAAACTATCCAAGTCACCAGACTCGGACTTAGCCAGTTCACAGCGAAGCGTCATCGACTCTTGGCCGATACTACCCGTTAGCACCATTCTCAATTTTTTCACCTCAGGATTTTTTCCAGCGATCTCCTGTATGTGCCCAGGGTACAAGAACATCCCCTTGACTTTGGTGGTTTGGTCTACCCGTCCCATCCATCCCATTATTCTTATATTGGTTCGCCCACAAGCTGAAGGATGTGTCGCGCTTGCTGGGTCAATGGCTGACAAATCTCCAGTTGCAAAACGAATCAACGGGTAATCTGAATCAAGCACCGTAATCACAACCTCCCCCACCTCTCCCAGACCTAGCGCCCTCGTACCCAGGGGCTCAACAATCTCTAAGATAACCCCTTCATCCACAATCATCCCTTGCAAGAGTGATGCAGACTCATAGGCAATCAGCCCCAAATCGGCTATTGCATAGGCCGATGAAACTTGAATACCCCTTGACTTAAACCAGGATCTGAGTGAGGGAGTGAGGGCCTCACCCGATACAAGGGCCACTTCTAAGCTTGAACAATTTATACCCAATTCATCGGATTTCTCAAGTATGATTTTCAAAAAAGAGGGGGTCCCGGTATAAGCCCTGGGTTTAAGGTGCGCGATCGTCTGTGCTTGTAACTCCGTTTGCCCCGTCCCCGCAGGAAATACACAACAACCCAGCGCATGGGCCCCCGACTCCATAATCCACGCTCCTGGGGTAAAGTGGTAGGAAAATGTGTTGTACACCAAGTCCCCGGACCTAAATCCAGCCGCTCGCATAGCCCGAGACATTCTGTAATTATCCTCACCCCAGCCCTGAAATTCATGGATGGGGCCAGGGGACTGAAAGACCCTTTTCATTTTTGACAGGGCAATAGCGTTGATTCCCCCAAAAGGGGGATTGGCATTTTGAATACCCACTAACTCAGATTTACGGGTAACGGGAAGTGCTGCCAAAGCGTCCAATGAAGTTACAGAGTAAGGGTCAACACCTTTGAGTAGCTCTTTATAGAACTGAGTCTTTTGCTGAGCCATCTCAACTTGCAAAGGAAGTTGTTTAAACAAATCAGCGTTCCTAGCTGTTTGGGGTCTTGTTTCTTTGGGGTCGAGGATCATGGTAAATATTTTATAAAGGAAATGCGCTCAACTGCATACTGATGTGATGTTAGCTAGTCACAGGAAAGCTATGAAAATGAGGGTGGGCTGGTTAAGATAACCAGCGTTTCCTCCTGCGATAGGACTTTACGTCTTTAAAAGATTTGCGCTGCGCATCGTCCTTGGTTGATATACCAAGGTAGAACTCTTTGACGTCCTCATTGTTTTTAAGTGACTGAGCTTGCCCGTCCATCACGACTCTTCCGTTCTCTAAAATATAGCCGTAGTCACTGTACTTAAGAGCAATCATGGTATTTTGCTCTGCAAGCAAAAAGCTTACATTTTCCTGTTTGTTTAGATTTTTTACGATCTCAAAGACCTCGTCCACTATTTGAGGGGCTAGGCCCATTGAGGGCTCATCCAACAAAATCATCTCCGGTCTGGCCATCATCGCGCGACCAATTGCGCACATCTGTTGCTCCCCCCCTGAGGTGTAGGCGGCCTGAGACTTTCGTCTAATTTTAAGACGAGGAAAGAAAGCGTAAATTTTCTCTAAGTCCTCCCTTATCTCGCTTTGAGTGGCTTGCCGTGTAAAGGCCCCTGTTAGCAAATTATCCTCAATCGTTAGGTGCGCAAAACAGTGACGTCCCTCCATCACTTGTATGAGACCACGTTTAACCAAGTGGTAGGGGGAGAGATTATCGACTCGACCTTCCTTGTAATAAATGGATCCCTTAGTCACGTCCCCCCTTTCTGCGCCCAAGAGGTTTGAAATCGCTTTGAGTGTGGTGGACTTTCCCGCACCATTTGCCCCTAAAAGCGCGACTATTTTGCCTTTTGGAACCTCGAGTGAAACCCCTTTTAGGACCAAAATAACGTGATCGTAAATAACCTCTATGTTATTGACGCTTAGTAAGGGAGGTACTGCGTTCATGAGTATGGATCTTGTAGACCTTTAAAGAGATGGGAGTTAGCAGTGTTAAATTAGCCTTTTACACACTCAGGAGTGATGTTTTTTGACTTTGCATACTCACTTGCACTGGCCTTAAACAAGGGGTGAATCAGGGCTTTGTTACCCTCGATCCAATCTGAGACTAAATTCCACTTGGCACCGTCCCATTGCTGAATTTTGACGCGCCCAGAACCTTCATGGTTATCACAAGAGGTTTTGATCTCAGGCAGTAAGCCGGCTGCGCCTAAAGCATTTAGGGATTGGTTCGTTATGTTCAAGTTTTCAAACGCCCAGCGCATTTGCTCCCCCGTCATCACCTTACCTTTACCGTATTTGTTTTGTGCAATCTTGATGGCCTCAACAGTCACCACCGCCGCAGATACCCCACGGTTGTACAAACTAGTACCTATTTTGCTGGCATCTGACATATTGCCTTTGCCAGCGGCGTAGACCACTTTTTCGATCTCAGCGATTACGGGAACACCCTTGCCGGACACGTTCCATGTGGCGCTCATGTAACCTTTAGCAGCCTCACCCGCTGGCACAACATCCTCCTCAGAGCCAGCCCACCATGAACCAATAATTTTCTCTCTGGCAAAACCCACTTTTTGAGCCGCCTTTAACGCAGTTTGGTTCATCACACCCCAACCCCAAAAGATAACGTAATCAGGATTTTCTTCGCGAATTTTTAACCACTGCGCGCCCTGCTCATTACCCGGGTGGGCAACTGGGATTTCAACCAATTTAAAACGGTTGATTTTGCTCTCTGCCTCCAAAGCCACAATGGGCTCTTTACCGTAAGCTGAATCGTGATAGAGATACACTATTTTTTTGTTTGCTAAATTACCGTTATTTTTCCCCGCCAAAAACTTAACGATCGCCGAAGCCTGCATCTGATAAGTGGTGACCAAAGGAAAAGCGTACGGAAAGACCGAGCCGTCGACTGCATCAGTACGACCATACCCCATCATGATGAGGGGGACTTTATCCGACTGTGATTTATCTAGCACAGAGTAAGAGATACCGGTGGACATAGTATGAATAGCTGTGCCTTTGGAGACACCAGACTTGCCCTTCAAGCGTTCGTAGCATTCAACGCCTTTTGCGTTGTTGTATTCTGTCTCACACTCCTCCCATGACAGCTTTACTCCGTTTACGCCGTTTTGGGACATATTGACATTGTTCAAATAATCAACAAAACCACCGTAAAACGCTTGTCCGTTTTGTCCGTAAGGGCCGACTCTATAACTTGGAATGGAGATAAATTGATCCTCAGCTTGGGCTGTGCCTGAGCCACAAACACCACCACACACAAAAACTACAGCAAGCGCTACTGTCTTAGCGTGTGCGACCATTTTTTTGACATTAAATTGAACTGTTTTCATAAAGAAGTCTCCCTTGAATCGTTGTTTTAAAACCGAAAAATAAACTCAAAACTCATCTATATTTTTAGTGTGGAAATGGCCACAATCTTAGCTTTTCTTTAACAATACTCCACAAACGAGCTAGCCCATGTGGCTCAATGATAAGAAAGAAAATGATTAGGCATCCAAACACCATAACCTGAACGTGTGAGATAAAAGCCTGGCTAATTGGCAAGTGAAAGAGTGAGGACACAGAGGGTAAGGCTATATCTAGAAAAATTGGCAAAAGCAGTATAAAGGCGGAGCCCAGAAAATTCCCCAAAATACTGCCCACACCACCAACGATCACCATGAACAAAATTTTAAATGACAACTCTAGTGAGAAACCGTCTGGCTCAACTGCACCTAAATAACAATAGGCGTAAAGGACCCCTGCCAAGCCGCAGTAAAAAGAGCTGATTGCAAAGGCCAGTAATTTTGTCCTCATCAAATGAATCCCTATCACCTCTGCGGCAACGTCCATATCCCTCACAGCCATCCAAGACCGCCCAGTTGCAGAGCGCACTAAGTTTTTACCGGCTAGAGTCATCAAAATCACAATACCAAGCACCAACAAATATTTGGACGCTGGGGTGCTAAAAGAGAATCCGAACATATCTAAGTTTTGAGCGCTAATCACCCCTGAGGAGCTATTGTTAGAAAACCAGGGGAACTTGGTCAAGCACCAAACCACAAAAAACTGGGCTGCGAGGGTCGCTACAGCGAGATAAAAGCCTTTGATCCTAAGCGAGGGAAGTCCAAATACCACACCCACTAAAGCCGCCGCGCAGCCGCCCAAGAAAAATGAGACCAAAAAGGGGATCCCTTCTATCCTGAGCTGAAAGTTATAGGCCGCGTAAGCACCAACGGCCATAAACGCGGCCGAGCCAAGGGAGAGCTGCCCCGCATATCCAGTCAAAAAATTAAGTCCCATTGCCGCAAGAGAAAAAATTAAAAATGGGATCAATATAGCGTTGATCCAGTACTCACTCGCAAAAAGAGGCACTCCCGCAAGGGCAACGCACAAAATAACAGCTACGCCCACTTTATCTTGAAATATGGGAAATAGCTGGCTATCTGCCCTGTAGGATGTTTTAAATTGACCCGATTCGCGGTAAATCATCTTCAGTCCTTAAACACGGTCAATATGCTTTTCGCCGAACAACCCCTCAGGCCTCACCAAGAGAAAGAGAAGTGCAAAGATATAGGGAAACCACCCCTCTATTCCACCGTAGTTTCCGCCAAACGCCTCTTGCAAGACAGGGGGTATATAAATTTCAGCTAGTTTTTCAGAAACTCCAATAATTACCCCCCCCACTATTGCGCCGGGCACAGAGGTAAACCCTCCAAGTATTAAAACGGGAAGCGCCTTCAGCGCGGTCAAAGAAAGTGCGTATTGCACACCGTTTCTAGACCCCCAAAGCAGTCCAGCCACCAAAGCAACAAAACCCGCAATGATCCACACGATAGTCCAAATTTTCTCAAGTGAGATGCCAAGCGATAAAGCGGCTTGGTGATCATCTGCGACGGCCCGCAGCGCTCGTCCAATTTTGGTGAACTGAAAAAATACGGACAACAAAATGACCAAGGCAATAATAATGCCTGAGGCAAATAAATCAAATTTAGAAATACCTAGCCCTGTTGCATTCATGATGGATTGAATGGGTTCGTCAACAATACCTAAATCAATAGAACGAATTTCGTTGCCAAAAAGGATGGAGGACATACCGTCAAGAAAATAACTCAGCCCTATGGTCGCCATAAACAATGTGATGCTCGGTTGGTTTACCAACTTACCAAGTACAAAGCGCTCTGCACCAAACCCAATCATCACCATATAAACGAATGCGCCAATAACGGACAACCACATGGGCACACCATGGCCCATTATGCCAACCACGGCCAAAGCGGCAGAATAAACCATTGCGCCCTGAGCAAAATTAAACACACCAGAGGCCTTATAAATCAGCACAAAGCCTAACGCGACCAATGAATACATGAGTCCTGATAAAACACCGCTTATCACAATTTCAATAAAAAATTGCATTATCTACTTTAGCCTCAATTGTTAACATTTAACCGATTTCTTAAAAGACAGATGACGACGATCAATCAGTGTCCACTGCCCAAATAAGCTTTAATCACTTCTGGATCATTTTTTACGGCATCCGGTAAACCGTCCCCTATCTTTTTCCCGTAGTCCAGCACCACGATTCGGTCTGAAATATCCATCACGACACCCATATCGTGCTCAATCAACACGATTGTCATACCGTATTGACTGTTCACCTCCAAAATAAAGCGACACATGTCCTGCTTTTCCTCGACATTCATCCCTGCCATGGGCTCATCTAAAAGCAATAATGTGGGCTCTGCAGCAAGCGCTCTGGCCAGCTCCACTCTTTTTTGCAGGCCGTAAGCCAATTTGCCTACGGGCGTTTTTCGAATGTGTTGGATCTCAAGGAAGTCAATAATTTTCTCTACTTTCTCGCGGTGCTCCTCCTCTTGTGCCCTTGCCGCTCCGACCCAAAGGGCGTTTGCAAGGAAATTACTTTTCATCAAGGTATTGCGCCCTGTCATGATGTTGTCCAAAACACTCATTCCCTTAAAAAGTGCAATATTTTGAAAAGTCCTAGCGATTCCGTTTTGTGCAACCTCGGTTGGGTTCATGCGGTTTCGAGTTTTGCCGTTAAATGAGATCAAGCCCTCTTGGGGGTAATAAATACCGTTGATCACATTGAGCATGGAACTCTTACCCGCGCCGTTGGGTCCAATGATGGAGCGTATCTCGTGCTCTTTGACGTCAAAAGAGATATTATTTAAGGCTTTTACACCACCAAAGGATAAGGATATTTTTTCAACCTTTAGCACATCACGCGTATCCGTTGGAGGGTTGCCACTGGGCTGCACAGAGCTATGTGTTGGAGTATTCATAGATGCGGCGAATTGGAGTCCTCAAAGGACATCTTTGAGTTTTGAGGAAAATCTGAATGCGAAAGTGAATGTGAATGTGAATGCAAGTGTGTATGTGTGTCTTTGATCTTAATGGTTGCACTGATTAAGCCATCCCGGCCGTCTTCAAACTTAACCTTGGTCTCAATAAATTGCTCGCTTTTGCCGGTGTAAAGCGCCTCAATCAAAGGGGCATACTTCTCAGCGATAAAGCCTCTCCTGACCTTTCGAGTGCGGGTAAGCTCATCGTCATCAGGATCAAGCTCTTTGTGTAGGATCAAGAAACGACTTATTTGAGCGTGGCTCAAAATTTCATCAGCTAATAAATCCTTATTTACATCGTTCACGCACTCAGCAATCAAATCATAGACCTGGTCCTGAGCAGCCAAATCAATATACCCTGCAAAGGAAATATGCCTTCTCTCAGCCCAGTTTGCGATGGCTTCAAAGTCAATATTAATAAATGCAGTGATTGCATCACGGGAGTGACCAAAGACCACTACCTCCTTGATGTAGGGGAAGAATTTCAGCTTGTTTTCGATGTATTTTGGAGCAAACAATTTGCCGCTAACCATTTTGCCAACATCTTTGGCTCGGTCAATAATTCTCAGGTGGCCATCGCTGTCTAATGCGCCAGCATCCCCGGTATGAAAGAAACCCTCAGCATCGATCGCTTTTTGAGTCTCCTCGGGCCTATTAAAGTATCCCCTCATCACGCTGATCCCCCTAACGAGCACTTCCCCGTCTTGGCTCAACTTTATCTCAATGCCTGGAGCCGCAATGCCAACTGAGTTGTATTTGACCTGTCCATCGGGCTGCAAGCATACATACGCACAAGTTTCGGTTTGACCGTAAAACTGTTTTAAATTAATTCCCATTGATCTGTAAAACTTAAAAAGATCGGGTCCTATTGCCTCACCCGCGGTGTAAGCAACTCTGATACGCCCCATGCCGAGTACATTCCTAAGCGGTGCGTAAATAGTGAAATTATAAAAAGTGTATAACAATCGATCCCAAAAAGTAACCGATTTTTTATCGAGTATGTCCCCGCCCACTTTCTTTGCATGTTTCATGGCCCACTCATACAAGCCACGCTTAAAAGGACTTGCGTCTTGCATTCGAATGGTCACGCTGGTGAGTAAGCCCTCAAAAATTCTAGGGGGAGCAAAATAATAGGTTGGACCGATCTCTCTCATGTCTGACATGACCGTCTCTTTTGATTCAGGACAATTGACCGTCATTCCCGAGACCATTGCCTGTGCAAAGGAGAACAAATGATCCCCTACCCAAGCCATCGGTAGGTAAGCCAAAATATTATCAGTGTGTTTTAGTTGATCAAACTGCGTGCTTTGTGTGCCCGCGCGGATAAAGTTGGCATGCGTGTGTGCAACCCCTTTAGGCATACCAGTGGTGCCCGATGTGTACAAAATTATGGATAAATCAGTTGTTTGACACTGACCCACCTCTCGCATAAAAAAATCAGAATTGAGTGCGTCGTACTTATCACCCTCCTCATTTAAGCTCTCCAAGCTTTGGAGAGCCTGCAAGTCGTAATCTTTTAAACCCTTAGGGTCTTCATAGTAAATATGGGTTAAAAATTTAAGATCTTCTTTAATTTCTAGTAGCTTATCGACTTGCTCTTGATCCTCGACAATCGCAAAGGAGACCTCAGCGTCGTTTAGAACGTGAACCATCTCGGCGGCCACCGCGTCTTGGTATAGGGGAACGGGGATACCTCCTAGACACTGTACAGCCACCATAGATTGGTAGAGTTTGGGACGGTTGTCCCCTATGATGGCTAGCTTCATACCTCTTTTAAAGCCATTTTTAGCCAATCCGCAGGCTAAATTTTTAATTTGCTGCAAGTTATCAGCCCAAGTGATCTCTTGCCAAATTCCCAGGTATTTTTCCCTATACGCGCAAGAATACGGTATGGTGCTAGCGTGCTTAAGCAAAAGCTGGGGAAAAGTGCTATCGGTTAGATCTGACATAGATTACAAAATTCTGCGCTAAACCATAATGATTCAAAGAAGCGTCGAGCATAATCTCTTATTAATACAATTGATTGTCATTCAACTGACAAATTAGGGGAAGTACTGATGTCTGTGGAAGTTTTATTGGCAAACAGCACTTGGTACCAAGGTCTGTGCGCGCAAGAACAACAAAGGGTCAAATCAGATTTGTTTGTTAAGAAAGCACAAAGTGAGGCTTATGTGTGCAGAAGGGGTGACTCTGCAGATTATTGGATGGGGGTTATTAACGGGTTTGTCAAAATAAACAATGTGGGCTTAAACGGTAAATCCACCACATTAATTGGACTTGCCTCGGGGTCATGGTTTGGAGAGGGTTCTTTATTAAAGCAGGAAACACTTTTGTACGATGTCGTCGCACTTGGCAAATCAGAGCTCGCCCTCATGCCAAAAGAAACTTTTTTTTGGCTTTTAGATCGCAGCATTTCCTTTAACCGTTTTTTAATCTCCCAACTCAATGACCGCTTGGGTCAGTTCATAGGCGCGATGGAAAACGAGAGACTCCTTGATGTAGAGTCTCGCTTAGCCCGCTCAATTGCTACCATGTTTAAGACATGGTCGCCTCTAAAAGAGATGATTCTGAAAATTTCACAAGAAGAGGTTGGCCAACTCGCAGGACTCTCCCGACAAAGAGTCAACGCAGCTTTAAAAGTACTCGAAGAGCAGCAACTAATCAAAATGAGCTTTGGGGAGATTCATATCCTCAATTTAGAGGGATTAAGCAAATTTCAACCTTCTAACTCCAACCCATGAAAAGCTTCCCCCTAAGCGGCCTAAAGGTGCTCGATTTAACAAGACTCTTGCCAGGTCCCGTCTGCACGTGGCACCTAGCCAGCATGGGCGCAGATGTCTTAAAGATTGAGGACAAGCAAGGCGGTGACTATGCACGTCAATTCTTCCTCTCCAAAGAGGATACCGAGCATAACGAGCCAAGCGTTTTTTATAGGGCCATCAACCACAATAAAAGAAACATTAAACTAAATTTAAAGGACAAGTTAGATAAAGAGGCATTTTTAGAGCTTATCAGGGGCGCTGATTTAGTCATCGAGAGTTTCAGACCCACCGTCATGGACAAACTAGGCTTAGGGCATGAAGTGCTGTTATCACTCAAGCCCTCATTAGTTTACTGTGCCATTACAGGCTACGGCATGTACGGCCCTTTTAAGGATATGGCGTGTCATGACATCAACTCACTTGCTTTGACGGGCGTTTTAGACCAATTTAGGGATTTTGATGCCCGCCCCATATTGCCAAATTTACAAATTGCGGATTTACTTGGCGGCGGGGTTTGTGCCGCAATGGGGTGTCTAGCGGCCTTGTGGAGGGCCAAAAGCAGTGGGTTGGGCGGCGTAGTCGATGTCTCGATGACTGACGGCGTATTGGCACACAATTTAACCGCTCAAGTAGCAGTTCATTCACGAGGACGTACGCTGATGCCTTTTGAGGACTTGTTAAACGGCGGTGTGCCCTGCTACAACCTATACTCCAGCGCTGACGGGGCTTGGTTTGCATTAGGGGCACTTGAGTTAAAATTTTGGCAGAATTTTTGCATCGCCGTAAACAAACCCGAGTGGAGCGATAAACACTGGAGTCTGGGCCAGGAGGTGGGGGGCAAGGACTCCCTTGAGCTTAGAGATCAGATTCAAAGGCTCATTGGATCCAAGGAGAAATCCCATTGGCTGACGCTCTTTAGGTCAGCAGACTGTTGCATGACACCCGTACTCAGTCTGGCAGAATCTATGCAACTTCCCCTTTTTAAGGAGCGCAATATGTTTACGCTTGATGAGCAGGGAAAGTCTTGGATCAAAAGTCCCATCAAATTTAGTTGATAAGAATTTTCTTCATAACAAGAATCGATTTCTGATTCGTTTTATTCAAATAAAGGTACCCTAAGATGACTTACGAAAATATCCTACTAGAGCCTCATGGCAAGGTCATGCTCATACGCCTGAACCGTCCCAAAGCCCTTAACGCTTTAAGTCCTGCCTTGACCAAAGAGCTTGGAGCAGCGCTTGATTTGCTTGAAAATGACGACAACGTCGCAGTGGTGGTGTTGACCGGCGATGAAAAGGCTTTTGCGGCCGGTGCAGATATCAAATACATGAAAGATCTGAGCTATATGGATGTCTACAAAGCCGACTTCATCACAGATACTTGGGAAAGAATTACCAGTTTTAGGAAACCTACGATTGCTGCTGTTGCGGGCTACGCCCTGGGTGGTGGCTGTGAATTAGCTATGATGTGTGACTTTATTTTGGCCGCTGAGAGTGCTAAATTTGGTCAACCCGAAATAAATTTAGGAACTATACCCGGCGCAGGCGGGACACAAAGATTGACTCGGTTTGTTGGTAAATCAAAAGCAATGGAGATGGTCTTAACGGGCAGAATGATTGATGCAACAGAGGCGGAGCGTTGCGGGCTAGTCTCAAGAGTTGTGGCCAGCGATAAACTGATCGAAGAGGCACTTGCTGCTGCTCAAAAAATAGCAGCCCTTTCCATGCCCATCGTCATGATGGCCAAAGACTCGGTTAACCGGGCGTATGAAGTTTCGCTTGCCGAGGGTATTCATTTTGAGCGTCGACTTTTTCACTCCACATTTGGAACTGAGGACCAAAAAGAGGGCATGAATGCATTTGCCGAAAAACGCAAACCTACTTTTAAAAATAAGTAGTTTCACACCTCCGGGGCCGTTTCTATCCCTATATCTAACAACCCCTAACAACCCCTAACCACCTTTTAGCTCTTCATGGCCTTCACCTAAAGCCCATGCTCGGCTGATGAGAAATTGGGGGATAAATAGATCACATTGACGCACAAGTTGATGACCCAAGATAACCCTGGATGACCCAAGAAACCCCGCTGCAACTATGGCTATAAATTTCGCTAGTGATGGGAGCATTCGTGAGTTTGTCTGCTGGAATGTTGGTGGGGCATTGATGAGGTTGCATTTTATTTAATTTTCTTTGATTTTATTCAAATTAGCTAGCACAGCCGCTCTCTAAGGGATTTCCCTAATTTGCCAATTGAGTGACGATATTATTCGTTTAAAGCTTTAAGATTTAATCTTCAACTTTAAACTTTAAACTTTAACCAAGGTTTAAATTATGATTAAATAAGCTCCTGCTCTTTATTCCACTTAAGGAGCTAATGCGAACATCGTAACTCAACGAGATAACTCAACGAGAGAATTTTAAAATGAAAATTGGATTTATTGGTTTAGGAAATATGGGCGCACCTATGGCGCTGAATTTAATAAAAGCGGGACACGAACTTTATGTCTTTGATGTGGTTCAAAAAAACATAGATTCGGTTCTTCAGCACTCAAACCAAAAGGCTATCGCCTCAACTAGCTTAAAAGCTTTGGCTCAGTCAAAGTTGGATTTAATTGTGACCATGTTGCCAGCAGCCCAGCACGTGCGCTCCGTTTATTTTGGGTCCGAAGGTATTTTAGAAAACGTCGCGCCAAACACCTTGCTTATTGACTCCTCAACGATAGATCCCAAAACAGCACGAGAGGTAAGCCGTGCAGCATCCTCTAAGGGCAACGCGATGTTAGACGCCCCCGTCTCTGGTGGGACAGGGGGTGCGATGGCAGGTACTCTCACATTTATGGTGGGAGGAGAGGAAAGTGTTTTCAACGCAAATAAATCTTTTTTCCAGCACATGGGGAAAAATATCTTTTACTGTGGAGCAAGCGGTAACGGTCAGGTTGCAAAGGTGTCCAACAACATGTTACTTGGGATCTCTATGATTGCGACTGCAGAGGCCATGGCACTTGGAGTCGAGCTTGGAATGGATCCAAAAATTTTGGCTAATATCATCAACACATCAAGCGGCAGATGTTGGAGCTCCGACACTTACAACCCATACCCAGGTGTTTTAGAAAACGCTCCAGCCTCCAGGGGCTACAGCGGGGGGTTTGGGGCCGATCTAATGCTAAAGGATCTAGGTTTAGCCGTTGAAGCTGCAAAGGACGTTAAACAGCCAGTGATGTTAGGCGGACTAGCCAATCAAATTTATCAAACTTTTAGCAAAATGGGGCATGGCCATTTAGATTTCTCTGCAGTCATCCAGCTTTTTAAGAAATAATATCTTTCATTAATCAACACGTGTGGCTGTAAATACCTTGCATTCATTTTCTTAAACTTAAATTGCGCTTTAAGAAAATTTCTCAAACCCTTCACATGACAACAACCAGCTTTGCCATGCCCTTTCAGCGTACCTTAAGGATTAAACCGTGAGCGTCGACTCTAATGATCAAGTCTTAGTTGAAATTAGAAATGGTATTGGATATATCACTCTAAATCGACCTGCTGCGCTGAACACCATAAATCTCTCAATGGTTAGAACCATACAAAGCACAATGACTTTGTGGGAGTCAACTGCGCAGGTCAAAGCTGTCGTCATTCAAGGCAGCGCTGACAAAGCGTTTTGTGCAGGAGGAGACGTTCGACGCGTTTACGAATGTATTAAGGAGGACTCTAGCGAGTACACAGAATTCTTTAAAGAAGAGTTTGCCTTGGATGAGTACATCTACACCTACCCCAAGCCATGCATCGCGTTGATGCACGGCATTGTGATGGGAGGTGGAATGGGACTAGCCCAGGGGGCAACATTTAGACTCATTTGTGAGAATACCAAAATTGCAATGCCAGAGACGGCCATTGGATATTTTCCGGATGTTGGGGCAAGTTACTTCCTCACCCGCAGGAGCACTTCACTTGCTGTTTATTTGGGCGTTACTGGAAAACTCCTTAGCCCTGAAGACAGTTTGTTTTGTGGACTTGCCGATTGGGTGCTGCCCTTGAATCAGTGGCAAGTATTTAAAGATAGACTGGAAGCTATCGAGTTTGAGGAATCAAGCTTGGATGGCAGCGTATTTTTAACGGAGAAAATACTCTCTATCTTAAGAGATTTGGGAGCTCGAAATGACTTCCCCAACTCAGGTTTGCAAAAGCACATGAAGTCCATTACCGAGAATTTCTCGGCCCCTTCTTTGCAAGAGGTATACGCAGCCTTACAGGCTAATGGATCAGATCCTTGGTGCCTAGAGACGCTTGAAAATATGAAAAGGAACTCTCCCCTTGCCATGGCAAGCGCCTTGCAATTGCTTACTCAAGGAGCAACACTAAGCTTAAAACAGTGTTTTGCAGTTGAACTGGAACTCAACCATCTTTGGAAAACAAGGGGAGAGTTTGTGGAGGGTGTGCGAGCGGCCTTAGTTGATAAAGATAAAAAGCCTTTGTGGAAATATGCTTTATCTGATATCACCACAGACTTTTTGAGAGACACCTTCCCCCCTATTTTTGCGCATTAAACATCCAATCACAGCAGGTACTCACATGAGCTTTCATGCCTTAACACAAGAGCAAACCATGATTCGCGATATGACTCGCGAGTTCGCTAAAAAAGAATTAATACCCCACGGTGAGAGATGGGATACTGAGGGATGGATTGATGACAGCGTAATCACCCAAATGGGTGAATTAGGTCTATTAGGAATGACGGTTCCTGAGGAGTGGGGGGGGGCAAATGTGGACTACATGTCTTACGCACTTGCGGTTGAGGAGATTGCTGCAGGAAGCGGCGCTGTCTCAACGCTCATGTCTGTTCACAATTCAGTGGGTTGTTCTCCCATTTTGAATTACGGTACTCAAGACCAAAAAAGACAATATCTCACCCCACTTGCAAAAGGTGAATGGATTGGGTGTTTTTGTCTAACCGAACCGCAAGCAGGATCTGAGGCGCATAACCTTAAAACTAAAGCGGTTTTGAAAGACGGCAAATGGGTTCTCAATGGTTCTAAACAATTCATCAGTAACGGAAAAAGAGCAAAATTAGCAATCGTGTTTGCCGTAACTGATCCAGATCTTGGTAAAAAAGGGATATCTGCTTTTTTGGTGCCTACAGACACCCCTGGATTTATAGTGAACCGGGTCGAGAACAAACTGGGCATCAGGGCGTCAGACACTTGTTCAATTAGTTTTGATAACTGCACGATCTCACAAGACAATATGCTTGCTAGTAGGGGTAAGGGGCTTGCTGTTGCGTTGTCTAACCTTGAAGGGGGAAGAATAGGCATAGCCGCGCAGGCTGTTGGCATTGCAAGAGCGGCGTTTGAAGAGGCCCTTAAGTACTCCAAAGACCGGGTTCAGTTTGACGTCCCAATCATTGAACACCAAAGCATTGCTAATTTTTTGGCAGACATGCATACGCAAATCAACGCAGCACGGCTTTTAACGCTGCACGCAGCAAGTTTGAAACAAAATGGACAACCCTGTTTGTCTGAGGCCTCACAGGCCAAACTCTTTGCCTCTGAGGTGAGCGAATTTGTATGCTCAAAAGCAATACAGATATTTGGGGGCTACGGGTATTTGCAGGACTACCCTGTTGAGCGCCTGTACAGAGATGCAAGAATCACCCAAATATACGAGGGCACCAGCGAGGTACAAAGGTTGGTGATAGCTCGGGCGTTAAAGAAGTTAGATTTTTAATTCATCCACATCAATTATAAAACTATGCAAATCAAAGATAACCTATTTGTAGTCACTGGTGCAGCGTCTGGACTGGGCTGCGCAACCGCTCAGATGATTGTGCGCGAAGGAGGCAAAGTCCTTATGGTTGATTTAAACCAAGAGGTCGGCGATCAATTAGCCCATTCGTTAGGACAGAATGCTAAATTCATTCGTGCAGATGTGAGTAGCGAAGACAGTGCAAAGCAGGTCTTTGCCCTCGCTCAGCAGTGGGGTCCGCTGCGGGGACTGGTTAACTGCGCAGGCATCGCTCCTGCAGTCAAAGTTCTTGGCAAAGAGGGCCCTCACCCGCTAGAAACTTTCACTAAAACAATTCAAGTCAATTTGATTGGATCATTTAACATGTGCAGGCTCGCAGCAGAGCTGATTTCAACACAAACCCCATTAGCTGACAATGAGCGCGGAGTGCTTGTCAACACCGCTTCAGTTGCAGCCTATGAGGGGCAAATTGGTCAGGCCGCCTACTCAGCCTCCAAAGGCGGCGTTGTGTCCATGACCATACCCATGGCTCGGGAGTTGGCCAAACAAGGTATTCGTGTACTTTGTATTGCCCCAGGCATTATGGAGACTCCCATGCTGATGTCCTTTCCCCAGCACATACAAGACGCATTAGGTCAGACAGTACCTTTCCCCCAAAGACTGGGCAAACCCCAGGAGTACGCTGACTTGGTTCGCTACATGTTTACCAATCACTACCTAAACGGTGAGGTGATACGTTTAGACGGCGCTATTCGCCTAACCGCCAGATAAACCCTAGGCAAATCTTCATTCATTAGATAAAAATATGTCACAAGATCATGTGGTTATTGTCAGCGCCGCTAGAACGCCGATGGGAAGTTTTCAGGGCGCATTCTCCGATCTTAGTGCAGCCAATTTAGGGGCCCATGCAATCAAAGCAGTTGTCCAACGCAGCGGGGTCGATCAAGCTTTGATTGAGGAAGTCCTCATGGGTTGTGTGCTGCAAGCGGGCCAAGGCCAAGCCCCTGCAAGACAAGCCGCCCTTCAAGCTCATTTAGGCCAAAGCGTTTCTTGCACCACGATCAACAAAGTGTGTGGCTCAGCCATGAAGTCCATTATGATCGGGCACGATTCAATCTTAGCGGGATCCTATGACTGCGCGGTTGTCGGGGGTATGGAGTCCATGACCAAGGCGCCCTACTTACTGCCAAAAGCCAGAGGGGGCTACCGCCTTGGGCACGGCCAACTCATTGATCATATGTTTATGGACGGCTTGGAGGACGCCTATTCTCCCGAAAACAAAGGGAAATTAATGGGTACGTTTGCAGAGCAGTGCGCACAAAGCTACACATTCTCTCGCCAAGAACAAGATGCATACGCGGTGCTCTCTACCACAAGGGCTCAAGAGGCAAGTAATAGAGGCGACTTTAGTTGGGAGATATCGCCGCTGACCCTGCAAACTCGCAGGGGCGAGATAACTGTTGACAAAGACGAGGGGCCTTTTTCCGTTAATATTGAGAAGATTCCAAGTCTTAAACCAGCCTTTAAAAAGGATGGTACCGTAACGGCCGCTAATTCGTCCTCCATATCAGACGGAGCTGCGGCGCTGCTTTTGATGAGGGCTTCTAAAGCGCATCAGCTAGGCCTCAAACCACTGGCAAAAATTACGGGGCACATTAACCACTCTGGTGCCCCTGAGCTTTTCCCAACTGCGCCAATAGGAGCTGTCCAAAAACTAATGACAAAAATAGGATGGCAAACTGAGAACGTTGACCTCTTTGAGATCAATGAAGCTTTCGCAGTTGTAGCGATGGCTGCAATCAGAGACTTAAGGCTAGACCCAGGCAAGGTGAACATTCACGGGGGAGCCTGCGCGTTAGGCCATCCAATTGGAGCGTCTGGAGCGAGAATAGTAGTGACTTTGCTGGGCGCACTTAAGAAGCTTGGTCTAAGCCGCGGTGTTGCTACTTTGTGTATCGGTGGCGGTGAAGCGACCGCCCTAGCAGTAGAGATGCTTTGATAGGGAGAGAGAGTTTACTTGGGAGTAAGTAATTTTCCTTCCTGATGAACGTCGTGAACGCTCATACCAAGTTTTTCGTGCGGGAGTTTTAACCACTGCTTATGAGCTAATGTGCGCCGAGTATCCTCCAAGCCTGCTGCCCAGTGCTCTTGCATGGTTAGTCTAGAGAACTCATAATCTTTGGAATCTCCTTCATACTCTTTTTGATGGTAGATGAGATGAAGAACATTAATTTGGGATTTTTCATCCAGCGTCGCCAGCAACTCTTTGTCCTCAGCGGTTAGTTGGTTCTTGGGAATTCGTTTGAGCGCGTGCGAGAGCTCAATCTCTAAGTTATGAATTTTCTTAAACCGATCGGTTGCATTCCTTGTTCGACTCGAATACGTAATGTCTTTTTGACGTGCATTAACTTCAGGCATTGATTGAGGCAGCTTTCCTCTTGCGTTAAATAAGTCGACCTGAAAGACCAACGTGTTCATGAGTTTTTGATTCTCTAAAAGATACTGCAAGGGTGTATTGGAGACAATACCCCCGTCCCAATAGCTTTGTCCATCAATCTGCACTGCAGGAAATGCAGGAGGCAGCGCACCGCTT
The DNA here is from genome assembly GCA_903871545.1 of uncultured Burkholderiales bacterium. Lineage (GTDB taxonomy): Bacteria > Pseudomonadota > Gammaproteobacteria > Burkholderiales > Burkholderiaceae_C > Limnohabitans. Next base: position 116,434 of record CAIQHG010000049.1, read on the forward strand.
GCCATCACGTGTTTTGGTCCTAATCTTTCTAATAATGTATCAAAATATCGATAATTTCCAGTTTCCACATTAACTGCTCCTACACTCAAACGATGAGCTTGATTGTTGAGGATATCCCAGTCTATGAGCTCCTCAAGCGTATGTTGAAGATTCTTGGTGTCATAAAAACTCGATGCACCCTCATGCTTTGGCATTTGCATCCAGGGACTAATCACTCGGGGATTGAAAAAACCTGGTATCCCAAATGACATAGTCATTAAAGAGCTTGTCATATTATGCAAAGCTCTTGCTGGCTCAAACTTAGCCAAATAATTAGCATATCCGTGGCTTGTAATGGTTTCCCAAAAGTCCTTGAGACGAGTCAATTGGTTTTCCGGTTTATTCCCAGAAATAATTGCTGCGTTTATTGCGCCGATTGAAACACCCGACACCCAGGTTGGTTGTATTCCAACCTCTACTAAAGCTTCAAAGACCCCCGCCTGATAGGACCCTAGTGCACCTCCTCCTTGAAGCACAAGTGCCACTGATTCATAGCTTTTTAGGAGGTTTGTAATCTCTCGTTGATTTGAACCGGTGGTTTTTCTAAGGTCTTGATCCATAACTTATTCCTAATTGATTGATGTCGTTTTTAAAAAAAGTCAATCCATGTAGTCATGCACAACCTCTCCAAGACCAAGAGTTAAATCAGCAACAAAATGAACCGCAGAAAGTACCTCAAGCACGGGCAACTTGGCAACATCAGCGATTACGTGATTGAATAGTTGCAAATCCGCTGGTGAGCTCCAAGCTTCCTTGACTGTGATATCAGTTAAGTGATACTTGACCAGCTCGCAAATCCTTAGAGTACCGTCCACATGGGGGATGATCTTTATCAAATAGTTGGGGGCTTTTAGGGAGGCTTCTATATCTGAATTTTTCAATGCTTTGTGCTTAAAGCCCATTGTCATGTTAGCGCAAAGAACGCTTCCGTAGTGCAACTGCCCAACGATCACATCGCCTTCGTGAGTAACTTTAGGGTTGGCAAGTTTCTTTGGAAAACCCCAAATCTCGCGTCCGCCTGCGATCGGGGATTCATCGTCCAAATACATTGAATGGACAAATACGCCTTTTTCGCCCTCAAATTCAACAGGAATAACCTGCCCAGACTCGGTGTAGTCACCAAATCCTGTGGAATTAGGCATTTTTATAAACTCGTACTTTACGATTGGGTCAATGACCTTGAGTGGCTCAGGCACTAAACGTTGCAAAACCTCGGGATCAGTTCGGTAAGTAACTATCATGTACTCTCGGTCCATAAACTTATAAGGCCCCCTTGGATAAGCAGGGTTGTTCAGGGGCATAGCAAAAGCGTTTTTCTTAATAGATGAGATATCCATAAAAATCCGTTAAGTAAAAAAAGGGGGGAATGGTAAATTAGTGCGCCGTCCATCCACCGTCTATTGGAGTAACTGTGCCAGTGACGCTGGCTGCAGACTCGGACGCAAAGTAAGCCACCATTGCGGCGACTTGCTCCATAGTGACAAATTTCTTTGTGGGCTGGGCGGAGAGCATGACATCATTGATGACTTGTTGCTCGGTCATATTGCGCGCTTTCATGGTGTCGGGTATTTGTTTTTGAACCAGTGGGGTCCATACATAACCGGGGCAAATTGCGTTTGCTGTAATTCCTAACTCAGCAACCTCAAGCGCTACGGTTTTAATCAAACCTGCGATGCCGTGTTTGGCTGCAACGTAGGCAGACTTGTAGGGAGAGGCAACTAATGCGTGAGCTGAGGCGATATTAATGATCCGCCCCCATTTCTTTTCTTTCATTTTTGGTAAAGCAGCTTTTATTGCATGAAATGAAGCAACAAGGTTAATCGCAATGATTGCATTGAATTTATCCTCTGGAAATTCATCAATGGGGCACACGTGCTGAATTCCAGCGTTGTTGACTAAGATATCAACGGAGCCAAACTGCTCTTGAGAGCTGATAATCATTTTGCGAATTTCTTCTGGCGCCATCATGTTGGCATTTGAATAAACGCACTGGACACCAAAGTCTTTTGCAATGGTTGCACGAATTTCTTCAATTTCTTGTGCGTCGCCTAAACCGTTGATGATGATGTTAGCTCCCTTGGAGGCGAAATTCTTAGCTATCGCCAGGCCAATTCCGCTCGTAGATCCAGTGATGAGCGCCGTTTTTTTGTCGAATTCCATTTGAAGTTCCTAAAATTGTTTGGGGGATAATTTAAACTGGCTAACTTAACTCGGGGTTAGTATAAATTTCTGAAAATCATTCATACAAGGTAATCTGTAAAATAAAAAGGCAAATTTCAAAATTCAATCATTTAACAGTTTATTTTGAGACTTTAATACGCTGCTCATTTTAATTGTTTTTTACTCGGCCAATGTGACAGTTTTGATAGTTTTGACAGCCTGGGAGTATTTAGCACTCTGTGGCAATTTTATTTATATCAATCATCCCAACGCTCAGCGCTCAGCGCTCAGCACTCACCCCCGTCACACTAGATTATCTTAAAGTAGCTTTTTCTAATTGCCTCAGCCCCTGGAATTGCTCTATCACTTGATTCGCCGGCGTAACAGAATACGTCCACTTCATTATTGACGTTCACCCTGCGCTTGATATTTTGGTAATAATTGATAATCTTAAAACAATAATTGCCAATCGAACACGTAGACACTTTATGAAACGAGTCACTACTTTTTTATAGCAAATCGTTGTTTTAGCATTGCCTCTATTATGTGAAAGTTCAAGAACCCCAAGATCAAATTCGCAAGTAATAAATAACTAATTACGAAATCATTCGCCAGACCCCACCTTACGATTGGGCTTTACCTTGGTAGCGATTTACGGTCAACTCGCGTAGCATGGGAAATGCGTTGATTAAATGTTCAATTAGGTCAAAGAAGCGACTTCAAGCGCTAAAATATGCCAACTTTGAAAGGATCAGCTCTAAATGACCCAGCCCCAAGCTCACTCTACCCAATTAAGCCACGAAATGGCAAACGCGATACGCATGTTAGCTGTAGATGCGGTTGAAAAAGCTAAATCGGGTCACCCCGGTGCGCCCATGGGCATGGCAGAGATTGCTCAAGTGCTTTGGAGCCAACACCTGCGACACAACCCAAAGAATCCTCAATGGGCTAATCGTGATCGTTTTGTGCTTTCAAACGGCCATGGCTCAATGCTCATTTACGCTCTTTTATACCTCACGGGCTACGATCTTCCTATAACTGAACTACAAAACTTTCGCCAACTCCATAGCAAAACGCCAGGTCACCCCGAAGTAGGAATTACCCCTGGAGTAGAGACCACAACAGGTCCACTGGGACAAGGTATTGCAAATGCAGTTGGTATGGCGCTTGCTGAGAAGCTTCTTGCCAGCGAATTCAACGAAGTGATCAACAATAAGGCATTAAATATTGTTGATCATTTCACTTACGCATTTTTAGGCGATGGTTGTTTAATGGAAGGCATAAGCCATGAGGTGTGCTCTCTTGCGGGAACCCTCAGGCTGTCAAAACTCATTTTTTTATACGACGATAACGGCATCTCAATTGACGGCAATGTTAAGGGATGGTTCACGGATGACACCCCTAAACGGTTTGAGTCCTACGGTTGGAATGTTATTTCCGCTGTAGACGGACATAACTGTCAAGAAATTAATCACGCCATCACCAAAGCAAAAGCACAAGCCCTGCATGCGGATGGACGACCCACTCTTATATGTTGCAAGACCATTATCGGTAAAGGGGCCCCCAACAAAGGCGGCTCTCATGATGTGCATGGGTCAGCTTTAGGTGCCTCAGAGGTTGAGGCTACTCGGGCTGCGCTGGGTTGGAACTATGAACCCTTTGTCATACCTGAAGCTATCAAAGAGGCCTGGGACAGCTCAAAGCGGGGAGCAGAATTTGAGGCAACTTGGAATGAGGTGATGCAGGATTACCGTGTCCATTTCCCAGCCAAAGCGCTAGAGTTTGACAGACGTATGAAGGGCTCTTTATCTAAAAGTTTTGAAGAGGGTTTATCCTCTGTATTTGCAAGCTTGGCAGCTAAACCCGAGCCAGTTGCAACTCGCAAAGCCAGCCAAAACGCCCTAGACCTCATAGCCCCTTTAATGCCTGAGTTTTTCGGGGGAAGTGCGGACCTGACTGGCTCAAACCTCACCAACTTCAAAGGATGCAAGCCCGCAACCCGCGACCACTGGGGCAATCATCTGTCCTACGGTGTTAGAGAGTTTGGGATGGCCGCAATGATGAACGGAATTGCGCTTCACGGGGGTTACATACCTTACGCAGGGACATTTCTAACCTTTAGTGATTACAGTCGCAATGCCATTCGAATGGCTGCACTCATGAAACTTCGTGTCATTCACGTCATGACCCACGACTCGATTGGGCTCGGGGAGGATGGTCCCACCCACCAAAGTGTGGAGCATATTCCCTCTTTACGCTTAATACCTGGACTTGATGTGTGGAGACCAGCCGACGCACTTGAGACAGCAGTGGCTTGGGCAAGTTCTGTGCAAAGAAACGACGGCCCCTGTCTTTTGGCACTCTCAAGGCAAAACCTTCCCAGGCTTTTGGACAATGCAAATTCAGAAATGGATGTAAGAAAGGGCGGCTATATTTTAAAAGATATGGACAAGGCCCTTACGGTTATTATTGCAACTGGGTCAGAGACACATCTGGCGCTTCTTGCGCAAAAGACACTTGCCGATCAAGGAATACCAACTCGGGTCGTCTCGATGCCTTGCACCAACGTTTTTGACCGTCAAAGCACTGCGTACAAAAGCATGGTGATACCCCTAGATTTGCCTGCGGTAGCCGTTGAGGCTGCGCAGCCAGATTTTTGGCACAAATATGTGGGACGAGCAGGTAAAGTAATTGGTATATCGACTTTTGGAGAATCTGCACCAGCCTCTCAGTTGTACAAATATTTTGGAATCACCACTGAGGCAATCGAGGCTGCAGTTAAAGAATTAATTTAACCAAGGGCTCCTCAAAGAAGCCCGATAGGGGCGCTAATTATTCGACCCCAAGCAGCTCGACTTCAAAAATCAACGTTGCATTGGGAGGAATAACACCACCTGCTCCCCTAGCGCCGTATCCCATTTCAGATGGAATGAGGAGAGTTCGCTTGCCACCTATTCTCATACCAGCAAATCCTTCATCCCACCCCTTAATCACGTGACCTGCACCAAGGGGAAAGTTAAAGGTTTGACCTCGGTCAACTGAGCTGTCAAATTTTTGTCCCTTTAGGTCAAGTGCATTTGTGTCAATTAACCATCCTGTGTAATGAACACTTACCTGTGCGCCTTCAAACGCCTGTGCTCCGTTGCCCAATAATGTATCTATTTTGTGGAACAAACTTAAATCAAGAGTAGTTAAAGCAGCATGCGCTGGCTCCGCGCTAGGCTTAGGTGCCTGGGCATGCGAATGTTCAGTGTGAGTGTGCTCATGAGTTTGGTCTTTTTCGAGTGAGTGCTCGTGACTGTGATTTGCTAATGAATCTATCTGATCTACAGACTCTGATTTATCAGAGACTTTTGATCCAAATAAATTTCGGAAAAACTGAGTAAATTGATCGTAAAAGCTTTTAGAAGAGTTGTTTTCCACAGTTGTAGTCTCGATTAATTGAAACCCAGATTATAGATATACTAAAAATACAAAAGGGCTGATGCAAAGCGATTTAAAAAAAGACCAACGAAATAAACCGTTGAATGTCAACTAAAATAGGGTCTGAATTGTTAATGCTGTAATATAAATACCCATGTCAAACCACAGCCCGGCCCTGCCAAAAGCCTGTACAAACTGCGCTTTTGTTCTGCATTCAGACTCATCTTCCACGAGCCTGAGATGTGGATTTACTTATTTTCAGCAACCACCGGCCACGCGAGTGCAAGAACGAATGGATCATTACGACGAGGTCAAATCCGCAAATTGGTGTTCACATTGGAGTATGAAAGTGGAGGGAATATTGAGTAAAAAAACAAATAACTTAAGTGAATAAAATTTTCTGTTTTTTGTCCGATCTTTTATTCGTATTTTTTACCTAATTCCATCAACTCATCGGTGCCGATCGTTGCATTGAGCTGATCAAAATCAAGCATTTGCTCGCGCCTCATTTGGGTACTTTGATGCTGATTTAAACTTGCATAGTAGCTTTTGAGATTATAAGCAACTGACCTTACCGTGCCACCTGGAAATATAACGATCCTAAACCCCATCTCACCCAATTCTTTTGCGTTGTGAATAGGAGTTTGTCCACCCTCAACCATATTGGCTAGCATTGGAATCGATTTACTGAAAATCGAACAGGCCTTGCGCATTTGCTCTGGCGTCTTCAAAGCCTCAATAAAAAGGGCATCGACTCCGCACTCACGGTAAGCATGCGCACGATCTATCGCAGCTTCAAAACCTTCCACAGCAACTGAATCAGTTCTAGCCAAAATTAGCGTATCAGCAGAGCGTCTAGCGTCCAAAGCGGCCTTTAACTTTCCAACCATCTCTTTAACGGGAATGACTCGCTTTCCACTTAAATGGCCACACCGCTTGGGGAAATCTTGGTCCTCTAGCTGAATCATATTTGCGCCTAAGCGCTCAAAATCTTTAACCGTTCTTTGGGTATTAAGTGCATTTCCAAACCCGGTATCTGCATCAACGATGATAGGAAGTGAAATTCTTTGCCGAATATTGCCTAAGACTTGAGAGACTTCAGTTGATGTGGTGAGCCCCACGTCGGATCGACCCAGGGCTGTATACGCAATGGAGGCCCCAGATAGATAGACAGCTTTGAATCCTGTTTGCTCAGCAATCAAAGCACTTAGTGCGTCGTAGACGCCGGGCGCTAACAAGGCAGTTTCTTGGTGTATTAGTTTTTTTATTTGACTCATATTATTTACCAGATTTAATGCTAATGGATTTATTAAAGAAATTAAAAACTCTTCCTGATAAAGATCGGGGCTACTTCGTATTAAGTTAAAAATAGAGTTATCAATAAAGACTACACGTGTGATGAGCTTAGGTACGCATCACACGTCATCACACTGGCTACAGTTTTAAGGTCGGCGAGAGAGGTCTCATGCACTTGATCACTAAATGCCGCGCAGGCATCGCTCAGCACGGTGCACCTAAAATCTCTTACGTGCGCGTCTCTAACAGAACTTGCAACTCCCCCATTTGTAACAATACCGCAAACCACCAATTCTTTAATGCCAGCACGTGTTAACACCCAATCAAGTTGCGTATTAAAGAATGCCGAGTAAGCAACTTTACAAACTGAAAAATCAATCAAATCTTTCAATTCATCCACGTTTTGCTGCCCCCAGCCCAAAGGCTTGAAGTCCCCTTTTCTTAAAAAAGGTCTTAGTTTACTTAGGTGCTCAGAGATCAGTGGTTCGCCTCCAATGCCAGGCCATAAAGTGAATTGACTTGATACGACCATTCCGCCCCGCTCTTTTATATGCCGGGCCACAGTCTGAACTTTAAGGGGAAGTGATAACGCTTTATCGTTTGTTGCACCACCCCTTGCATAGGCTCCCTCAGGGTGAAGAAAATCGTTTTGAAGATCAACGATCAAGAGCGCAACTTTGGAGAAGTTTGACTCTAAACTGGCAGATAATCTATTTGAATCAAGCTTCAAGTGTTTCCCCTTAAACGGCGACCTGTGTAAGAATTAAATTACCCAGCTTATCGACCAAGGCCGTGAAACCAGGCTCCAACCAGACAGTTGTGTCGCTTTGCTCTAAGATTGCTGGCCCTTTGATGATTGTACCCACGGGTAAGTCAAGCCTTGCATACCTGGTTGCGTTGTGCGTCTGGCCGTTGTGGAACACAGGTTGATGACCCAGTGCGGGCGGCATTGAAGAAGTTGTTGGCGCAAGAACAGAGAGATCAAACTTTGGTCGAACACCGACCACTGAAAACCTCAAGTTAAGCACTTTAATTCCAATGTTGCCAAGGGTTCTGCCAAACGCTTTTAAGTAAGTACTCTCAAAAGCTTGTCTAATCTCATTGACACTTAGGGTCTTCCAATCGCGCATGGAGGATTTATCCGGTGCTTGTCCTTCTTGAGTCGCAGTATCTGCATCAATAGCAACGCTCAGCGTATGCGTTTGTCCAACGTACAGCATATCAAAACTTAAATATTCTTGGACCTGCACGAACTTCACACCGCTGTGATCAAGTCTTTTGTGGCACGTCTGGGAAATTGAATCAATCAAAACAGTGACTTGGTTCATATCCAGTGTATCCAAAGAGGCATTTAAAGTCTGTACACCGTCGTGACGCATATCAGCGATCACACACCCAAGAGCTGACGTGACGCCTGGGTAGCGAGGTATCAAGCCATTTTTTACGCCCACCTCTCTCATCATTGCACACACATGAAGCGCACCGCCCCCACCAAAGGGCATATAGGCAAAATCTCTGGGGTCGTAGCCCTTCTCAATGGAGACCAGCCGAATGGCTCCAGCCATCTTTGAATTAGCAACTTTTAAAATTGCCTCTGCAGCGCTCATGACGTCTATTCCCAGGGGATCAGCGATGTGCTCTTTGATTGCTTTAGTGGCTAAAGATAAATCAAGGGGCTTGAGTAAACCTCCGCCAAGCGGTCTGTCAGAGGCAATGCGTCCAAGCACCACATTGGCATCGGTCACAGTTGGGCGCGTGTTTCCCCTGGAATAGCAAGCCGGACCTGGATTGCTTCCAGCTGACTGGGGACCTACACTGAGCATTTGACTCGTATCAACGCTGGCGATAGAGCCGCCGCCTGCTCCAATCGTCTCGATTTGAATCATGGGGGAGCGAATAACTAGTCCAAACTCAATTGCAGTTTGCGCGGCCAAGCTGGCACCGTTTTCATCGATTAAAGAAACATCAAATGATGTGCCCCCCATGTCTCCTGTGATGACGCGGTTGTAACCTGACGCCTTAGCGATTTCTGCGCAAGCAATCACGCCCGCTGCAGGCCCAGATAAAGCGGTCTTGAAAGGCATATCGGAAGCTGTCTCAAGGGACATCACCCCACCGTTGCTTTGAACGATCAACAGCTCGCCCCCAAAACCTGCATCTCTAAGGGATCCGTCTAATTTATTTAAATACTCCCCCACTACCGGCTGAAGTACAGCGCTTAGCGCCGCAGTTGAGCATCGCTCAAACTCTCTTATCTCAGGCAACACCAAAACCGCACTCGTAACAAATTGGTTGGGCCAAACAGACTTTACAACCTGAAGAGCTTTATGTTCGTTGGTTTTATTTGCAAATGCATTGATGAAGAATACACAGATGGCTTCGCACCCGTTAGCCAAAAGCTCGGCCGCAGCAGCCCTCACTTGCTCAGTATCTAACTCAGTGTGCAGTGAACCATCTGCAAGCACCCTCTCATCTACCTCCAGTCTTAGGTGCCTTGGGATGACTGGCTTAAATTCCCCCCTTAGGCCCCAGGTGTGGGGGCGGTCACGCCTGCGCATTTCAAGCACATCCCTGAACCCGCGCGTTGTGATCATTCCTGTTTTAGCGACCTTTCGCTCCAACAAAGCATTGGTTCCAACAGTCGTGCCGTGAACAATGGTTTTAATACGGTGAATCGCACCTTGAGTGGAAAGCTGTTTTTGGTCCTCGCTCTTGCTTACCTGCAAATTCGGTATTTTGCCAAGGGCGTTCATGAAGCCTTGTGACTCATTGCCCCTGGTGGAGGGAACCTTAACGATGCTGGCCTGCCCAGTGGATTCATCTAATATAAATAAATCAGTAAATGTACCTCCTACATCAACACCCACTACCAATGAGGCGTAATTAGAGGACGTGATAGGGGTTTGAGAGTCGCTGAAATTCATTTCTGAGTACCTCCATTCTTAGGATCTGAGTGGAGAGCTAAATGGTCTGCATCGCTTGCTCTTTGGCTTTCAGACCTATTGGCGGGATCCCCCCACCCTCCGCCGCCAGGGGTGGACAAACGAACACGCTCGCCTTTCTTTAATTTAATGCCTTGCATCTTGGAGAGCATGGGTGGCTTCAAAAATTGGCCTTCATTTTCATATTCAAACGTATTTAACATTCCAGGCTTTCCTCCCACAATTCCTTTTGGAGGGAATTTTCCTCTTTCACCAAATATAAAAACCTCCGCATGCTCTTCGAGAAGTTCAATTTCATAAATGGCACCCATACCCCCTTTGTACTGCCCATCTCCGCCTGAGTTGTTTCTTAATGCCCACTTTGTAAACCGAACAGGGTAAGCAGCCTCTAAAATCTCGAGTGGTGGAATTGTGGCAGTAGAAATTGGTGCATTTCCGTGGTTCAAGCCGTCCCCACCAGAGTGCGCCCCATGCCCACCTCCGAAGAAGCTAAACATGACCCAACGCTGCCCCTTTCGAAGGGGATCGCTTCTGTGTCCTGCGATAGATAAAGCGTTAATGGTGCCGTATGCGTGAGCCATTGCAAGGTTTGGATCTGCGAGAGATGCAGCACCAAAGATTACATCTATCATTCTCAATATTGTCTCTGTGTACCCACCTACTGGCTTGGGCTTAGAGGCACTAATTAAAAGGCCATTTGGAATAATGAATTCAACGGCGTCCAACACCCCCGCATTTGCCGGCACATTTGGGAAAAGGTGCTTGAGCGCAACGTAGCACGCTGCAACTGAGGTTGCCATAGAGATGTTAACAGGGCCGGCGCACTCAATAGCTGTGTTAGAAAAATCAAGTGTTAATTTATCACCCTTTACCCTCATCTCTAGGCTGATAAGCAAGGGGTCGTCCTCCACTCCGTCGTTATCCAAGTAATCCTCAAAAGAGTAAGTACCGTCTTTAATCTTTGTGATCTCGGAGCGCATCAAAACACAGGCCCTTCTTCTAAGCTCTTGCATAGCAAAATCAATCACAGGAGCCGTAAACTCATCAAGCAATGAGTCTAGCCTCCTCTGCCCTAACTCAAGAGCAGCAAGTTGTGCGTTCAAATCCCCCCACAAACTATTGGGTAAGCGTGTATTGGCAAGCAAAATGGCGAGCACATCTTGATCCAACTCTTTGTCCTTGACGATACGGACCGGAGGAATTTGAACCGCCTCTTGCCAACACTCAGTTGCGCCCGGATTGTAGTTGCCTGGAACTGCACCACCGACATCATGCCAGTGAGCTGCTGAGGCTAAAAAACAAAAGAGTTTCCCGTTCCTAAAGAAAGGCTTCACCAATTTAAAATCATTGGCATGTGTCCCCCCTTCGTAGGGGTCGTTGAATAACCAAATATCACCATCCTTCATCCCACCCCGCTCAAGAGCAACTCGGGACGCAAGTCTCACTGCAAATGACATCGCTCCCACAAAAATGGGTAGCCCAGATTTCCCTTGGATAAGAGTGTCCCCGTTTATTGCATCGTATATACCGTGACAAGCGTCATGTGCCTCTGCAATGATGGGATTAAAGGCGCTTCTATATAAAGTGGCGTCCATCTCATCTGCGATTTGCTCTAATCGGCCTTTAAGCACAGCTAATGTGACCGCGTCAATTTGTGAATTGTGAGAGTTTTTTTCCATGGTTTACGGTTTGAAATTATGAGTGGTAGTTTTTTTGTAAATATTAATTAAGGTGATTTATTTTTTTATGATGCTGTAATAATTCTTAACCACAAATCAGTCTTATTAATATGAAGATTAATCTATATTTTCTCACACCTTAGTCAGGCACAAACTATACCATTCAAGATAATGGATTGGTTTTAAATGACCCCAACAATGATATTGAGAAAGATTAAGCTTTCATTCAATTTTTTTCAACGCTTTAATTTCAAGACATTTAATAATCCGCCTTGATCAATCATTTGCATTAAAAAGTCTGGTATAGGCATGCATTCAAGTTCTTCGCCGGCGTCAGTTTGTATCCAAAAAGTATGGACTTTACCCTGGGCCGCATCGGTTTTGGTTTGCTGTCTAATACGCACAGTATGCTCCTCCCCAATCAGCTCGGCTTTAGAACAGGTCAGCAAAAGCAGCCCTAGGTTGAAAGCATTCCTAAAGAAAAGACCGCTAAAAGACGGAGCAATGACCGCTCCCACGCCGAGCTCTAATAGCACCCCAGCGGCTTGCTCTCTTGAAGATCCAATACCAAAATTGGCCCCGGCTACGATTACATCTCCTTTAACCACAGAGGATGCAAACTCAGGCCTGACGGACTCAAGCGTATGTCTAGCGATCTCAGCCACCGGCAACTTCATATAAGCGCCTGGAGCCAAATTATCGGTGTTAACGTCTTTTGGCAAACGCCAAACTTTACGCGGTGTGTTCAAAGCAGATACTCCCTGGGATCACAAAGCTCACCGCGAACCGCACTTGCGGCAACCGTATAGGGAGATGCGAGAAAAACATCAACGCTAGCTGGGCCCATTCGGCCCTTAAAATTTCTCGCAGTACTAGAAATAACTCTATCGAGCTCAGAGAAGTTAAACCCGTACCCAGCGCAAGCCCCGCAACTGTTTGCAAGCGTTGTAGCGCCAGCGTCTATCAAACACTTCATAATGCCCTCCTCCTCAGCTTGTCGTTGCTCCCTAGCGCTTGCTGGAGCAACCAAGAGCTTCACGCCACTGGCTACCTTACGCCCTTTAAGCACTTGGGCTGCTGCGCGCAGGTCCTCTAATTTAGCGCCAGTGCAGGCCCCCAGATACGCCACATTGAAACGTTCACGCCCGTAACTCTCAACTGGAGCAGAATTCTCTGGACTGTGCGGGGCGGCAACGTGTGGCGACAAATTAGACGCGTTAAACTCAAATAACTGCGACTGGCTGCCCTCATCAGAGTGCCAATGTCTAAGCGCCTCCTTTATCCACTCTTCAGATAAATCGTTTCTTGTATTTTTTAAATATTCTATGGTTACTTGGTCTGGGGCAATCAACCCGACTTGAGCACCTAACTCTGCGCTCATATTAGAGAGCGTCATACGCTCTTGCATGCTAAGCTTTTGCACGGCAGGGCCGGCGAACTCAACGGCTTGATAAGCCCCACCGTTCATCCCTAATCTTGCAATCATGTGAAGCATCATGTCTTTGGCGCACACGCCGCGGTGCAATGCTCCGCTCCAATTCATTAGAAGCGTTTGAGGCACTTTTACCCAAATCTCCCCAGTAACCACAACCCCCAGCATCTCTGTTGCACCAATCCCAAATGTATAGGTGCCAAATGCCCCTGCCGTTGGTGAGTGAGAGTCCCCCCCTACGCACAACATACCGGGCTTTAAGTGCCCCCTCTCAGGAAGAACGACGTGGCATATCCCTTGTGAATCAATCACGTTTGGAAGTCGCCACTCTTTGGCCACATCTCGAGTAAATTGCACAATTTGAGTGGACTGGGAATCACTTGCAGGCACATAGTGGTCCAAGACTAAAACCACCTTTGACGTATCCCAAATCTTTGCCCCTAAACTCTCCAGCATAGGCTTTAGTCTCCTTGGACCCGAGGAGTCATGGAACATGGCTAAATCGACTTTGCACGTCACAATGTCTTCGGTGCCCACACGCTCTAATCCGGCGCTTTTAGCAATTAACTTTTGAGCTAAAGTTTGAGGATCTTTATGGGCTTTTAAATGGGTATTTTGCATATCAATTACTCTGGTTTTGCTCCTGAAAAAGCGACGATTTTCCCCCACCGAGTCACCTCGCTGGCTAAAAACCGGGTGAACTCTGGGCCAGAACTTGCAACAACAGTGGCCCCCTCCATCTCTATTTTTCTTCTTGTGTCGGGCATGCCAAGTGCCTGCCTTGTTGCCTGGCCCAGATCCTGTTGAACTTGGGAGCTCATTCCCGCAGGACCGAGTAATCCAAACCAAGCACTTGATTCAAAACCTGGTATGGACAGGGCAATAGGGGCAACATTGGGTAACGATTCTATGGGCTTCAAGCTAGTCACACCTAGTGCAATGAGTTTGCCACTCTTGATGTGCTGCTGAACGTTGCCAAGGGCAGCAAACATGAGTTCAACTTGACCTGCTAATAAATCTTGAACCGCAGGAGCCGTTCCCTTATAAGGAATATTAACAATATACACACCTGCTCGCATTTTAAATTCCTCACCGGCCATGTGCAATGAGGACCCAAGCGCGCCGATTGCAAAATTTAACTTTCCAGGGTGTAATTTGGCGTAAACAATTAATTCATTTACATCGCGTATCCCAAGTGAGGGCCTAGCCACTAAGACGGAAGGAGAACTTGCAACCAAAGTAAGCGCAGTAAAGTCTTTAATTGGATTGAAATTAAGATGTGGATACAGAGTCGCATTAATGGCGTGAGATGTAAAGCACATAAGAAGTGTATTCCCATCAGGGTGAGCTTGTGCAACAAACTCTGCAGCCAAATTCCCCCCGGCACCAGGACGATTTTCAACTACAACTGAGCGTGACAATTGAGCACCGAGTGCATTAGCAACTATTCTAGCTGTCGTGTCCGTTGTGCCCCCGGCGGGCGCTCCAACAATTATTTTTATGGGAACATTAGGGCCAGACTGAGCAAAACTTTGAGAAACAGTGAATGAACACGTGATAAACAACAGTATGCTCAAACATATACAAAGTCTCAACTTGCTGGCGTAAATAAAATCAGCAAGTCGTATTAAAAAAAAATACATTTTTTGGGTTGATGTTTCAGCTAAAACTAAGGGGGCGTGGGATAAGCTTGAGTAAAGTAACAGAAAAACTAATGGTCCATATTTGTACAATACCTTAGTATCCTTCACAAATAAGATACGTCTGCCTAGACAAAGAAGTATTATCTAATATTTTGCTTAAATAATCTTACGTAAATAAAGAGGAGTTTTACACGCCTTAGGTCTTTATATTAAAATCCTTATAGGATTAAAGCTGTAGTTCTTTGACCCAACTCCTTTTTTTTTAGCGCAGAAAAAGTTAATTCCACTTGCCCCTTAAAGTACGACTTCAAAGAAAACCTAGGCAGTAAATTTATTCAAATAGGCAAAATTATCTCAACAAATTTCCATGATCGACGAATAATTGGTATTAATTGATGAGGGATTGTGTTGGGGGCCATTTCAAGATATGATTAGGGGTTTTACCTATGTTAATCTTAGGTTTATTTAAGCGCAAAGAATTGATGAATCAAAGAGACTTTTGCCAATAAAGTTTTTTAAACAAGGAATATTATTTTGAACGCTGAATTAGACACATTATTAGAAATCAAAAGCTCAAATGTTTACCAAGGAATTGAAGTCAACGACACCTCCGAGATGCAACGAAAATCTCAAATAGTAAAAGACATCACCAAATTAATTCATGCCAGGCAGCTCGCACACGAAGACGCGGCCAAATTACTTCAAATAGAACTATCGCACCTAGTCCGCATCAAGCGAGGACAGTTTAGGGAAATTGAGGAACAGGTGCTTCTTGAAATGGTCAAAAAATTAAGCACTTAAATGTAGAGTGACCTCTTTTAGATCGGTCAAATCTTAAACTCTATCAAAAAGGGACTAGTGCGCAGGCATGCGGCTTTAAAAGCATCCGCAAAGGCCTCCAAAGTACAAACTGCAATCGACTCCATACCCAAACCCTTGGCGATTTGCGTCCACTCAATTTCAGGTCGTGCTAGATCAAAGAGCTCGTTGGATGCTCGTCCAGGTTGCGCCCCCACTGCAACCAACTCGCCGTAAAGTATCTTGTAAATACGGTTAGCAAAAACTACGTTAACTATATTCAAGTTCTCCCTAACCTGAGTCCACAAAGATTGCAAAGAATACATCCCGGCTCCGTCGGCCTGCAAACAAATGACTTTACGATCTGGACAAGCTATTGCAGCCCCCGTTGCGCAGGGAAAGGCATGACCAATTGCACCTCCGGTATTTTGCAGCCAGTCGTTGGGAGCTGCGTTAAAAGTGGGTACAAAAAGACCTCTCCCAGAGGTGACAGCATCTTCACAAACAATCGCATTCTCTGGTATCAACTTTGCAAAGGTGATGGCAAAGGCGTTTGGCTCGAATGCTCCCCTAATTAATTCCGGCATTTGTGAATGCTGGGGTATCTCTATTTGAGCTGGGGCGCCAAGCTCATCGGCCAACATGTTTAATGCAACCACGGCGTCTTCGTCTGGATGTGCAAGGACAGTCGTAATAGAGCCCTTTGGGGCAATCAAACTGGGTTTTCCTGGATAAGCAAAGAAAGCAGTTGGCGGCTTCGCACCAACTAAAACAATGTGCTTAAAACCCTCCAACGCTTTAAGTGCACTATCGATGGCGTAGGGGATCCGATCAACTGGTACGCGGCCTCGTCCTCTTGCCATTTTGGAGACTTGGGCGTTAGTTTTAAGAACTGCCCCACTCGCATAAGCCACCCTATTTGCGGCAAGGAGCCCTTCCTCGCTGAGGGCTTGAGCAAACAAAATGAACACTGTAGGCTCTTTACTTTTTAAGATCCCAGCTACTCCTTGAAGGGTGGAGTTGTCAACGATTTTCCTACTTGGAGCCTGAAGAACAGGGCCCACCTCAGCGGCCTCGCCCCATGCAGTGTCGGCGGGGAGTATTAAAGTCGCAATTTGTCCAGGAGGTGAGTTTGCCGCCTGAACTGCAGCAGCGCAATCCGCACCGACCGTTTGAGCCGTCACGCTAGACCTTACCCAATGGGACGCAGATTTTGCAAAACCTTCCAAGTCCGATGTCAACGGCGCATCATATACCCGGTGATAAGTTGCATGGTCTCCAACGATGTTTAGCATGGGAGTAAATGCACGTCTCGCATTATGTATATTGGCAATAGCGTTGGTAAAGCCAGGCCCACAGTGCAAAAGTGTTGCCGCAGGGCGCCCAAGCATCCTGCCATAACCGTCCGCACAGCCCGTCACAACTATCTCGGCTAATCCAAGCACGCAGCGAACACCTTCTACCCGGTCGAGTGCTGACACAAAATGCATCTCCGATGTGCCGGGATTTGCAAAACAGGTATCTACTTTATTGGCGACCAATGTGTGTATCAGACTCTCAGCACCGTTCATACATATCCCAGTAAATTGTTGGAGCAAACTATTATGTCTTAAGAAATTGAATCCCGAATTTCTAGACCTAGATCCATTCTCATTTTTAAACAAACGTTATTTTGGCTTAAGCACACATATCCGATAAGATAACGTTTGAGCTTTAGGTCAAAATTTTGG
>CAIQHG010000050.1 GCA_903871545.1 uncultured Burkholderiales bacterium
AAACACTGTGATTGGTAATTTCTTTAGGGTTGGAGGCGAAACCTGCCGAAGCGGCCCCCCTATCCGGTCCATCGCAAAATTGAATAATTCCGTGGCACCGGTTGTTGGTGGCCTTTGGATTCATACCGTCGCTCTCCATGAGGGTGAGCCTAGCGAAATCGTCAGGGTGAAATTGATATGTTTTGGACATATTCACAATTTTGTCGTAGACCGCCGACTTTTCTTGAACAGGAATGAACCCCTTATCCACTGCGCGGTCTAGGGTTTTATTAAGAATCGGGTTTTCAGCAGCGTCTTGTCCCGCGTAGCTTTGGGGGCGAACGACGGACCTACTTGCTTGGGCTTGAGCGCTTGAGCCTTGGGGTACAAAACCGTTGACTGGGAAGGATCCGTTTTGAGCGACCGCGTATCCCCGCGCCGGGGACCCGTTGTTCAAAGAGGTTGCCGCGTTGTAGTTTGTGGGTTGAGAGGTGAGGCCCGAAGGAGTTGCGGCCAACTGCTGGCTTGGTAAAGTGGTGCTGGCGTTGCCGATACTGGCGGTTGCGCCGGTGTTACCCCCGTTACCACTCAAGGCACCCAAATTAAGCTGTTGACCTGGAAAAATTTTATCTGCGTTTTGAATTCCGTTGGATTTGGCAAGGATTTGTGCCAAATGCATAGCGTCACTTGAATTAACAGTTTGACCTTGCCCAGCGTAATACCCTTTGACGATATTGGTCAGCGTATCCCCTGCTTTAATGGACACTGTGGGGGCGTTAGCACTGAGAATACTTGCGCTTTGATTTGACGAAGTATTGACACCACTTTGAGCCTGGGCTTGGGCAAGCATTTTAGAAAAACCTGTCTTATCCGGTCCAGCCGAGGTGTTGGCACGGTCCGTGAACAAATATTTATTACTGTCCAAGTAACTATTTCTTACCAAGTTTTTCGTGTCTGTTAAATAGTTCATGGCAATTCCGGTGGCTTTTTCGATCTATGGTACATAATTTGCAAAGTTTGTTGTATGAATAAACATTACGTCAATTAATCAACACTCAGTTCTTATTTTGCAAATGCTGTGCCGATCTGAAAAACCATTAAAAGTGTCCGAAAACGGACACTTCTCCAAATGGCCCAACCTTTTGAAATCAGGAGTTTCAGTTTTACTGTGGGCGCTAATAATTAACGCCCTCACCTTGGGCGCTCAAGCCCAATCCACTAATAAACCAAGCTTTGGCGAGCAACAACAAATCAATTCGCAATTAAGAAGCTGGTACGCCAAAACAGAACGCGTCAATGAATCCAGTGTGAATGTGGCTGATTTGGACTCAAGGCTTAAGATCGAAGCTTGCGCGGCACAAATTAACTTTGATTTCCCTTTCGTATCCCACAAAACAGTTCGAGCACGCTGTGAGTCGCCCAAATGGCAGTATTACCTTCAGGTCAGCGTGCCTTTAAGCACAGACTCACCTGCTGTCTCCAATACAAACACCCCCTCAAACACCACTTCCAACACCTCTTCCAATACCACCCCCAACACGGCGTCACAAACTAAGACTGCTCAGCCCAACCCTACCCCTGTGGGCAACCCCATCCCTGAGATTAACAAAGCCCCTAGTCCCCCCGGATTGCCTGATACAACGGGCAACGCAGCAAGCGTTGCCACGACACCAAAACCTCTACCCAACAGACCCGGCTACCACACCGTCATCACCTCGCCGCAATTTTTAAAGCGCGGGACCATTCTAAACCCCAGTCTATTTATGGGCACAGAAATTGCTTTTGTTCCAAGTGATTCATCCGCTTTGAGTAATCCAAGTGATGTGGCTCACATGGAGCTTTTGAGGGATTTACCGGCCAACACGCCGTTGAAGAGTTTTGATGTAAAGCCAATGCTGATGATCAAAAAAGGACAACAAGTTTTGGTCTCGATTGGAGAGGGAAAGGGTTTTTTGATCACTGTGAGGGCCGAGGCAATGCAAGACGGCCAACTTGGCGATCAAATTAGGTTAAAAAACACCGAGTCGGGTCGATCTATATCAGCTGTGGTCACGGGTGTGAACACTGCAAAATCCAATTAAAGAGTACTAATCGATTACTTTTTAAGATTTTACGAAATATGGTCAAAATGGCTCAAGTTTTAAAGTTTCGAGACGATCAATAAGATGTCAAAAGTTAATTTGTTACGTAAAAATTTTATCAAGAGAGTGCATCATGACTGACGCTATTTCCAACCAACCACGCATTCCCACTGGGAACACAAGTCTTAGAAGTGCAGGCGATTTGTCGAGTTTGAGTTCCGCCTTATCTGGCGGATCTACGAAGTCTTTTGCACCTACGACTCACGTCTCCTCAATGGGTTCAGACACTGTGAGTTTAAGCAACGTGTCTCAGCAAATTGCCCAACAATCCGGATTCGATCAAAACAAGGTCAACTCAATCAAAGAGGCAATCCAAAGCGGTAACTACGCAATTGATCCAAGTCGTATTGCTCAAGGCTTTACATCTTTAGAGAAACTAATCAAAGGTTAAAACTTGTCTGAGTTTGCCGCACCCCTTCCAACAGTTGACGCCTCCTTGGCTCAGGCTATGGAGCGTGTGACTAAACTTGAGGCGTTGTTAGAGGAAGAGTTTGAAGCCCTAAAGGATCAAGATCTGAACAACTTTAGCGAAATCAACCAATCAAAAGATAGATTGCTAAATGAGCTTATCGCTTTAACGGGTGTCAATAAACCCGAGGATGCTCACAAACTAGATCCTAAATGGAACGAATTTAAAGAAAAAATGCGCCACTGTCGAAACCTTCACAGACGCAGCGAAATACTGGTTACTCGCAAACTTGACGCAATCAAAGGCGCGCTCGAGAGCATTCGCGCAGACAGCCGCACTAGCAACATTGAGACTTATGACAGGCTTGGCAAAATCAAGCGCGGTCGCCACATATCTGGTTATTTATCAGTCTAAATATCTATCACTGAGACTTCTCGTCTCCTGGCCTCATTCCTTTTAGCCAATATACCCAAGACAAAATCACCGCCACTGCGGTATACATATCCTGAGGGATTTCATCCCCAACATCTAGACGAGTGAGTAAAGACAACAGTTGGGGATCCTCTGCGACGTAGATACCGTGTTTTTTGGCCTCCTCAACTATCCTTTTCGCAAGATCACCCTCCCCTTTTGCTGTGACCCTTGGGGTTTTGTTGCGTCCGTACTCAAGCGCGAGCGCCTCTAATGGTTTTTGCATGATGCGTGAATGATGAGTTTAAAAGGGGTATGCTTGGACTTCACTTGTTTTTTCGGGGTAAGGCTCTTTGGGCTGTGCTCAAACTAAAGTATCCAACACCGAGCCCGCGCCAGGCTTAGGCTCGCCTTGATCAAAGGGTTTGGGGGCGTTAAAGATTTGAAAAGAATTGAGCGTCAAACCTGATACTCCTAGCTCATAGCCCAATTCCGAAGAATTGGTCCTAGCCAACTCTGCCACTTCGGGGCTTGTTGCCCACATGGTCAGATCAACCTCTGTTGACTTCCTTATTGCGGTGTTTAGCCAAACCTCCCCAAGAACACGACTCTTTGAGTGGATATCCACTGAATAACTGGGCTTTGAGTCATCATCTTTGTTGTTCTTATGCTTCTTGAAATACAAATCAACTGGGTCCGCGTCCACAAAGGGGATCACCACGTGAAAGGCCAACTCGCCTCTGAGGAGTTGCTGCACCGTGTGGACCTGGGCAGAATCGAGCTCGTTTCCCGCGGCCTTGACTTGATGACTGAGTTTGCTGAGCTCATCGGTTTGAGGCATTTGGTCCAACAACTTGGACAAGCTAGCCAACATCGATTTTGGAGTATCTAGACCATCCAACCCTGAATCATCCCCTTCTCCAAAACTTAAACCTAGAGCAGAACCTAAACCAGTGGAGTCACCCAGCTTACGGGAGCCTTTAGGGTCCAGCAAATTTCCGTTCGCAATAGCAGAGGCTACCCGGTTCTCCGCGCTCTTGGACTGCGCAAGAACCAAATCCTTTAAAGCACCAGGATTAACACCTGCCATAGAGAGTCGGTTGGCGTTCCAACGCTGTAACCAAGCAATGAGTTGAGGCTGCGCCAGGGCGCGGGACATAACCTCTGGCATTAAAAGCTCAAACACCACACCCAGCGGTGAGGGTTCAAACATTAAGCTATTCAACCGAGTGCTCCAGTTTGGCATTAACCCAAGCGCGGCTTGGTTTTGGTTGAGCGCCGTGTTAGTGCCATTAAGACCCGTTGCATTGGGCTCAACTGAGTTGGCCCCCAAACTTGCCCCGGCTCTGAGGACTTGGGCAGGGGAATCGTTGGGTGACAAAACCCAGCCCGTGGTGCTTAAATTTGCTTTGAGCTGCACAGTCTCGCCGTCCTTTAGATTGCCCCCATTCCAGTTAGGCGCATCTAATTTAAAGAGTGGGGCACCTGTTTTAAAAGTAGGTGCGTCTGTCTTAAAGGTCGGTGCATCGGTCTTAAAGGTTGGCGCGTCGACTAAAAAGCCCTTAATGAGGAGACTCACTTTGTTGTCTCTGACTTCGGCGACGGCCTGTATGACTTGTCCGTCCGAGAGCCCCAAGTCTTGTGCCACTTGGACTGTCACCCCGAGCGTTCGGGGATCCATTTGGACTATGGGGGGGCGAATGGAACTGATGGGAACAATCTCTGAGCTAAACACATCAACCCCCCTCGTGGACTTTGGGGTAAAACCCCGTTTCAAAGCGACTTACACTCTTCTAGAGAAAACCAGAGCCTTGAAGGCGCTTAAATAAAGATTAACTAATGATCAACTAACGATTAATAAGGTCAGTGTTTTTAACCAATCCCAGAGCCTCACTCAGGGTTGGGGCTTGAAGTTTACCCCTAAAACGATAGATTGCGAAACGCTTTACTGGTAACTATCACGCTCCTTTCAAGTGACTTCGCAATTACTTCTAAGTGACTTTAGACCTTGAAAGGCTGCTGCATCAAGGTAACTTTATACGAGTAGCGGCGCCCTAAAAGCTTTAAGGGAACCTTACCCAGTTGCGGTGCATGTTGGAGCTGTCACCACCCAGACCGTTTTGCCCTTTAAACTCACGCTTGTCTGAGGGCACAGTTCCCTTTGGGTTAAGAGCTGCGTTGGCAACAGCGGTTTGTTCTGGCAAATTAATCACAACTCCCGCCATCAATACTTTAGGATCGCTTTTTGTAAAAGCCCCTTGGTTTTGCTCAGTGATGGCCGATCTAAGGACTTCCGTTTTAAGGGGTGTACCGGGGTAAAACTTTTGAATGATCTTGTCAAGCGTGTCGCCGGGTGCCACTTTGTAAGTCATCACAGCCGTCTCGGCGCTAGCAAACGAAGGCGCACAAAGCGTGGCCACAAAGATACCTGTGGCCATCGCTGCACGCAGGGCAGCATTTGAAAATAGTTTATCACTCATCCGTATTCTCCAATAAATTCAACGAGCCTGAACTATCGCTACCCACTGGGCAGAGCCCGTTAATTTGGGTCCGGCGATTTGTTTTAGATCAGCGTAATAACCAGAAACTGAGGTCACCTGGGTCATCGCCATTTTGTCTAGCGCAGCAGGTTCCAAGACACGGTTAGGGATTTTATCCTTGTCAGCAACCACCAATCTATCGCCGACCTTCAAACCGCTGACAGCCCCACCATTGATTCTGTAAGTGTCCGATTGCATTTTAAGGACTTGGAACTGCGGTGGTGCGCATGCTACTTTTGTCTCCAACGCCTTCACAAATCCCTCTGAGATCACTTGAACCTCCTCCATCACGACAGGAGACAGGGGTCTAGGGGTTGGGTTTTGGGGATTTGAATCCAAGCTGATTTTTTGCTCGTAAGTCATAAAAACCTCGGGCAAAGTCCTCTCTGAGACTTCAAAATGGGCAAGGTAGGTGGGGGCACTTGGTAAGGAGTCTGAGCTCACACTCAAACTCACCCTGACCCGCCAAGGAATGTATTCCTCACCTTTTCCAACTAAAACCTGTTCATAGCGGGTCGTGGGAAGGGTCATGTCACCAAAGTGAACCAGTCTAGATTGGTTACCAGATGTCAATATGTTGCGCCTTAAATCTTGCATGAGCTGATTGGCACTGAATCTCTCTCTGGCGTTCATATTAGGAGCCAGATTAAAGTCCACAGTCATGTGGTGCCAAACAGCCATTTTGTCAGCAAATGTGGATTTGGTACAGGCTGGGGTGCTTAAATTATTTTTACCGTCTGCTGTAAATTTTGCACTGCCTTGCCCGTCTTCGTCGCGCCCGTAGGACAAGACTCTAACGCCCCTGACCTGCATACCCGAGGTAAAGGAACTGCTCTCTTTTAAGCTTCCCCTCTCATCTATCCAACTGGTTGACCTAACCTCCGTAGATCCATCTAGCGCAGCTTGAATGAGGGAGCTTCTAATGGCCTCTAGTCTTTCGTCTGCGCCCATCAAACCTATTGACTGTGACTGGGCCTGAGCTACGCCAAGACCGCTTAACAAAAAGCTCACAAAGCACAACTTCAATGCCGCTGCTATGCCATTGGCCTTTGCAGGAGAGCTTACATGCAACTGATTAGCGAGTATGGACATGTGATCTAACTAAAGTTAAGGAGAGAGGTTAATGAACTGAGGTATGTGAGGTGAGCTGCAAAGATTAGGTTTCAAATTAAACCGTTAATTGGCTCTTGGATTAAATGGCTCTTGAATTAGCGGGCGCGCTGGGCCAACTGACTCAGGTAAAGCGATCTCAAGTCGCGAACTACGTTGCGGTCCAAAGAGAGTGTGGCCTCATATGTGTCTTCACCTACGGGGGTCACGCTGACCATTTGAGCTCCGTAAATAACGCCCTCTACCCTGGTGCGAAATGTATCGTTCATGATCGTCATCTCAGCAACCGTTGTAGTTGCATCCAAATACTGACCGTACACCTGCTCAGTGAGTGAGCGGTACGCGTCTAACTTGGCAGCGCGAATGGCTAGAAGACGCTGTTGGGCTGGATTTTTGTTGGACTGAATGCTGATGACTGCGTAACCAGTAGCTGTGAAAGACTCTCTCTTCTCCATCATGGGGGAGATCATATTGGAGGGAGCTTCAACGGGTGCAGGGGCTGCGTCTCTAGTTTGCGCCATCTGACGAGGAGCCACGGGCGCTGCAGTAGCCTCTGTGCTGTGTCTGGGAGTTGAGCTGCAACCTGCTAAAAGAGCCAAGATAGCAACAGCTGCATAGATTGAGTGGGGAGAGTAAGTTTTCATTTCAAGGTCCTCATAAGTTAGCGTTTGGTGCAGCGCCTGCGGGTGGGGGCGAAAGTAAAATCGCGTCAGACTATAAATCGGCCTGATTTCAAGCTTCTTTAAAGATCTTTTAATTTAAGTTGAGAAAATTTACAAAATAATGCCAAATAAATCAATAGGTATGAGTTTTGTGGCATTTTTACCTCCATATTTAATAAAAATCGTCTACACCTCTTGATCGGCACGAATTCCTACTACACAATCAAGCCAATACAAAAAAATGAAAACAACAGCTAACTTCATTGGCAAAAGCTCCAGCGCACACACGCTTCGTCAGTTGATCACGACAATGGCTAACTCCAACGCCACTGTGTTGATTACGGGTGAAAGTGGTACGGGTAAAGAGCTTCTTGCTCGCGCCTTGCATGACCAGTCCCCCAGGGTGGGAGGGAATTTTGTTCCCCTCAACTGCGCAGCCATCCCCAAAGACCTGCTCGAGAGTGAGCTCTTCGGGCACAGAAAAGGCTCCTTTACCGGCGCAGTTGCTGATCGAATGGGCAGGTTCGAGTTTGCCCACGGAGGGAGTATATTTTTAGATGAGATTGGCGATTTGTCCCTGGACATGCAGGTTAAATTGCTGCGCGTTTTGCAAGAGCGAACGATCGATCCGATTGGATCCACCAAGGCCGTCAAAGTCGATGTCAGAGTCATCGCGGCTACCCACAGAGATTTGGAGGCCGAGATCTCCTCTGGTCGGTTTAGAGAAGATTTGTATTACAGGCTTAACGTATTGCCTATGGTCACCCCGCCCCTCAGGGAAAGACCCGAGGATGTAGAGGAACTCTTGAATCATTATGCCAAGATGTACGCTCCACATGAGGCGACGCCCATTCGCTTTAAGCCTGATTTTTTAAAGGCACTCGAGGCCTATCACTGGCCGGGTAATGTGCGCGAACTTTGTAATGTGGTGGACCGTTTTAGTACTCTTTATACCTCCCAAGAGCTTGATCTAAGAGCAATTCCCTCTAATCTATTGCCCAAGGGCCTCATCTTGATGCAAGCTGAGATGTTGGCAAATGGCCCACCGCCTACAGTTCAAAAGATGACCCCACCCCCTGAGGTGTTGCTTGAGTTGCAGGCACAGCCTGAACCCGAGGAAAACGAGATCGAAAACCTCATTATGCTAGCTCAGGGCATGCCTCAATTGCCACCCGAGGGCATATCGCTTAAAGATAGGCTTGCTGAGATCGAGAAAAATATTATCGAACAAGCATTAGAGCGCGCCCAGGGCAATGTGTCTAAAACGGCGAAATTGCTCAACTTGCAACGCACAACCCTCATTGAAAAAATCAATAAATACGAGCTGAGGTCTGCTTAAAAAAGGCTAAGACAAAGAATCCATTTATTCTTTGGGATCGGTGTTTAAGACCGTAATGCTCATCCTACGGTTTCTAGGATCAATGGGATCCTTTGGATTGAAGGGATCGGTATCGGATACTCCCTCTATTCGTACGAAACGGCTCTCGCTAACGCCGTTTTTTGCAAGCACTTGACGAGTGGCCTCAGCACGCTCAGCGGACAAGGACCAATTGTTTCTGCCCTCAGGGCTTTTAAAGGGAACTGCGTCGGTGTGTCCTCGAATGGCTAATTTATTAGGCAAACTTGCCAAAGATTTGGCCACTTCGGCGATCAAATCCTGCGCCTTTCCTTGCATCCCGTCACTCCCGCTTGGGAACATCGCGAAGTCGGCTTTATCTATGATCTCTACCCTAAGTCCTTCCTTATCCCGACTGACTTGAACTTGGTCCTTTAACTGGCTGAGTCGTTTGTTCTCACCCAATTTTTCTTTAATTTCTTTTTCTAACTTTTTAAAGTTTTTCTCGTCTTGTTGCTTGGCAATCTGCTCTTTTTCTTCTTCAGTCAGTTCATCTGCAGAGGCCTTGCCGCTACCAGATCCCTCTTTGCCTGCACCGTTTCCAGGCCCCTTACCGGTACCAGAGTTGGCGGGGTCTGCTGCTGGATTTTCGTTCTCCTCCCCAGGCTCTGTAACCGGGTTGGGGCCGCCTTCAGAGCGAGGGGTTAAACGCTCTAATAATCCCGTTTGCCTCGCCGCGTAGGGAAACGCATCTGGATCAATGATGGATCTTCCACCCAACACGCCGTTTGAGCCGGCGAGTTGGCCAAAGGGGTTTAAGCTGTGTGAGCTGGGTTTGAAATAGTCGGCAATACCTTTGCGTTGATCCGCGTTCGTAGCCCCTAAGAGCCACATCAACAAAAAGAACGCCATCATGGCGGTCATCATGTCAGCGAGCGCAATTTTCCAGGCCCCGCCGTGGGCCCCGCCGTGTCCACCGTCCATCACTTTTTTGATGACGATGACCGGCGCTGCTGCCTCCTCGGCTGGGGCCTCTGTAGCCTCTCCCCCTTCGGTGTTCGCTACCTCGGTGGCCATGCTTACTTGCCTCTCATGCCGTCAAACAACTCACCAAAAGTGGGCTGATTGTGATGGCTGATACACACTCTTGCCGCCTCAATGACCAGGGGTACTGGGTGGCCGTGCATGGTTCCGATAATGATTTGCTTAACAACCTTATAAATCTCGCCCTCTTCCTCAACGATTTGAGCAAGGCGTTTACCCATAGGCTCAAATAGGCCGTAAGCCATAAAAACCCCAAGGAACGTACCCACAAGCGCCGCTCCAATCAATGCACCCAGAACTGGAGGGGGTTGATCAATCGCGCCCATGGTCTTTACCACCCCAAGCACACATGACACAATTCCAAGCGCCGGTAAAGCACCCGCGAGTGTGAGCACTGCGTCTGCGCAGGCGGCTTCGTTATGGTGGTGCAGCTTAATTGAAGCGTCCATGACCTCTTCAACTGCGTAGGGACTCAGATTACTAGAGGACACCACCATCAAGCGCACTGTGTCACAGATCATGTGCAATAAGGAATGGTCGTTTAAGAGAGGGGGGAATTCTCCAAAAATGGCACTCGACTCAGGGCTCTCAACGTGCGCCTCTAAGGCAACGGCGCCCTCGGCTTTGAGTGTCTTCATGATTTTAGCGACCACTAAGATAATTGCCACGTAGTCGTCTTTTTTATATTTAGCGCCCTTGAGGGACTTGGCCATTCCGCCAAATGCGCCCTTGAGAATGGGCATGCTGTTACCCGTAATCATTCCGGCCAAGCCTGCGCCGAAAATAATAAAAATCTCCATCGGAGCGGCTTCAATAATTGGCTCCATATCTCCCCCCTCGATGATGTACCCACCGAAGACGAACACAAAAAGAAGAACAATTCCAAGTGGTCCCATACCTAACTCCTAATTTATTAAGCTCCGCTTAAAAGTTAAGCTTCACCGTCTAATCACTACACTTTAAGCATAACCTAACAAGCAAAGCCTATTAAGCACAACTTGCTATAGCATAACCCAAACCCATGACCATGGAAACTGTCCCTCCCCCTTGCTCTATCTCATAAGAATACATGAGTTCAAAAAGTCCTAAAGACTTTAAAACTCTGCACGCTCCATCAGTTCATGAGGGATGGGCTCATATTCGTTGCAGGCACCAATGTAGGTACTTGTCTCCATGCTTCACGTATCTCTGTCATGATGCCATAAATTTCTTCCAAAGCTACGAGATCATTGCGAAGATTAACGTGTAACAGTCGACGGGTTACGTAGTTATACAAATCATTCAAATTTGTAGCAAGCTCTCCGCCCTTCTCAAAATCAAGTGCACCTTGAAGTCCCAGCACAATTCTTGTTGCGCGGGAAATTGCTTTCCCTTTGTCTGCAATTGAGTTGTGCTGAATGTGTCCCTTTGCTGCGGACAAACTCTCAACCAAGCCGTCAAACAACATTTGGATCAACTCCACGTTGTTAGACTGTGCCACGCCTGTGACATTTTTAACTTGACCGTAACTCTCGATGGCTTTGTGATTAATTCTCATTTGCAGTAACTCCTGGTGTTTCCTTGGGTGACAACTGCAGAATCGGAACTAGAAAACCGAACTTGAGCGCAAAAGTTCAGTTAACTTCATTTAGCCTTCAAATAAACTCCTTTTACTAAAATATCTACCTCTTTGATCGATAAATCAAAAAGCATTACCCCGAAAAGGGGCGAATCTTGCGAATAAATCTCCACCTACCTAGTCTCAACTAACCCTACCAACCACAAGCGGCAAAGTTTTGCCAGTTACTTGGCCCAAAGATCATCTAATCGCAGGACAAACCAAATTGCAAAAACTACATCAAAAAACAGTGTCTGAAACAAACACAAAAGCCGTTCATCCCAATCATGCAGGCGTTTGCGTAACTTGTTGTTCACTGAGGGAGGCTAAATTAGGTTCCAAAAATACTTTCTCATCTGCTTGGACTTCAAAATTCGCAGCAGATGTGGGCCACGCCTCAGGTGGTGAGTCAACCGACTGTTGGGCGTCCCCTTGGAGCGAAGCAACTTGGCTTTGAATTCCTTGAGCAACGGGGGTGCCAACAACTGCTTGCACGGGCGCTCCTTGAGCGGGTAAGGAGTCCGCTGAAGCGCTGGATGCAGTAGGTGTGCCTGAGCTCACGCCAGCAGTCTGTGTAAACTGTGTAAACGAACGATCCACTCCCACTGGGTGAACCATCAACGTTCTTGAGTAAGGATCTAACAAAGAGATTCCAACCCGCGCATAAAGCATCGAGGTGATTTGATCTAAGTTTTGTTGAATCCTTAAAACGTCCGAATCCGGTGTGCTGTAAAAATCCGCGCCAGCCTGATAAATACTGCTTAAATGATGCAAAGGCAACCAAGACTCCAAGGCGCCTCTTGGAGTTGGGATCATTCTGTTGTTGCTGGGCACTCCAAGTGTTGCCTCGCGCGCGTGTTGATAACCCTCCATAAATACTTGCTCAATGTGCTGCCTGAGGACGGGCTCGTAATGAGGCTTTAAACTCTCGACGAGTTTTTTTTCAATTCCTGGTATCGGCAACCCACTCATCGCGTCCCAAAGAGGTTTACCGTAGAGTTCACCAAACAAACCGTCTGTGTAGGTTTGCGGGGTATCGGCTTGTGCGTAATTGCTGAAAACGAAATTGAATTTATCAATCATATACAGCATTAAGACAAACAACAGCAAAACCCCCCAAGCCACCATGAGCTGGAAAAAACCGTTCATGCTGCGCTCCTGCTAATCAGTCCAGTCAAAGCCTCGGGCTCGATTTGTAATGTAACCCTAAGTTTTTTGACCACTGTGGAGAGAATCTGGCTCACCCTGGACTCAGACACACTGAGCACTTCGCCAATCTCTTTCAAATTCAACTCTTCCACGTAATAAAGCTGCATCACGAGTTGCTCGCGCTCAGGCAAATCTGCAATCGCCTGAGTAACGGCCTCCATGAACTCTGCCTCCTCAACAATTGCCTCCGGCTGGTTCATCGGGTCATCGGCCATTCCCATGACCTCCTCTGTGACCACCTCCATGGAGTAAGTCTCAAAGAGTCTGGCCTTGCCCCGCTCTTTGTGAAAGTCCTCTAAATCTTTACCCATAAAGTCAGCAATCTCGGCCTGTGTGGGCGCGCGTCCAAGCTCCGAGGCCAGTGCTCGCACGGTCTCGTTGTGTGACTTGTTAAACGCCACAGCAGACCTGGGTAGAAAGGACAAACGCCTGACCTCATCCAACATCGCACCTCGAACCCTGCTGTGTGCAAAGTTCTCAAACTCGACGCCTTTGCTTGGATCGTAGGCACGGGAGGCTTCAAGCAAACCAATCATACCGACTTGGATTAGCTCATCAAGTTCCATATAAGCGGGAACTCTGGCTTTTAAATGAAGTGCCACCCTTTTGACTAAGCCTAGGTGTGAGAGCACGAGCTCCTCCCCCTTGGGTCGTCCGGGCTGATACATATAAACTGCGGATTGGTTTCTCATACTTGATTCGGACTGCTTTTGATCAGCCGCTCCATAAAGAACTGTAAACCACCGGTTGCGTGACCTAGGGCGCGCAGTTGCGTGCTCATCTCTGCCAACCGACGAAAATCTCTTGCAGCGCCCGTGCCTGGCGCGTATTCCATGACAGTTTGGTATTTCTTATGTGAAGCCAGCACCATTTCATCTGCTTCAATGGCTGTCAGGTAGTGGACCGATTCGCCCAAAAAGCGCACGCACACATCATTGAGTCTTTGGTAAAGCTTCCAGCCCTGGGTTTGGGAGTGAACGTTATTGGGAAGCAAATAAATCTCATCAAGCTTGAGCTCTTGGGTCATGACTTTGATAGTTCCGTAAGCATCGGCAATGGATGAGGGATCGTCTTGAACCACCACAAACCTGCGGTGACAAGCGCTTAGGAAAGACAAGACAGAGGGCGAGATGCCTGCTGCGACGTCCACAATCAAATAATCGATCTCAGATGAAATGTTGCTGAACGCTTGAACAATACTAGCCGCTTGGATCTGGGACAGGCCCGCAAGCTCTTGCACGCCAGACGCTCCGGGGATGAGTTTGACGCCTTGGCGGGTGGTTAAGATTATTTCCTCTAGGGACTTTTGCCCAGCCAAGAAATGACTCAAGTTAAACTCCGCTCTCGCGCCCAGTGCGATTTGCGCGTTGGCAAGCCCTAAGTCTGCGTCAAAGAGCATGACCGAGTGGCCGCTTTGGGCTAAGGCAACCGCTAGGTTAACGGAGATGGTGGTTTTACCCACACCGCCCTTACCACTCGCAATTCCTATAACTTCTGTGGTTTTATTTTTACTCATGCTTTGACCCTGTCAGTTGAGAGGCCAGGCGCGCGATGCGTGCCATGTCCATCGGTTGATGACTATCTTCACGTAACACATCATTGTGACTCAATGACAGGTTTGATAGGGCAAGATTTACCAAATCCTCTGGCTTTACTTGTCGCAGCCAGTCACCTAAACGCTCTCCTCGGCTGGCGACGCTGACGGACACATTGCCCTCTGTTAAGCACTGAATGAGGGGCCAAGGTTGGCTTGACTCATCTAATTTGCTGATCATGAGGCTTTGCCAAACAATATCATTCACGCCGAAGATTCTTCGCAAAGTCGTCAAAGAAACATCAGCTGGGAGTACCGCGTGAAACTGAGCCTGGGCGCATACGGACTGGATCTCTGCAATGCGCTCTTGCATTTGTACGCCGGGAGTATCTATGAAAACGATTTTTTTGTTACTGTGCTCTTCTAAAAGAAGTTTAAGCGTAGCAGGATTATTGGCCCTAAAGCAATCTACACCTGACTGCGCGCTCAAAAGCTGTGCTTGGTTCCAAGCACCAGCTCTTAAATCGCTGTAGGAGATAACGGCTATTTGCTCGCATCCTATAGTGGCACTGATTTCCTGTGCTAAACGAGCAATCATGAGCGTCTTGCCCGCGCCTGAGGGGCCTGCAACGACGTGGACACCGTCGCTTGGAAGTTGAGCGCCGGAGCTGGCGTGTCCCGTTTGGATGGAAGAACAAAGTTGACGCCTAATCTCTTGTAAGGCCGGCTCGACTTCGTCAAAACTTTGAATACTGTCTATCAACAAGGCCCTTAACGCGGCCGGTATTGGAGCCTCATTCAAGGCGTTGCGTAGGGGTTGCAGGTTGCGCGACAGGGGGCTGCCTTGCCACATGGCTAATTGTTGACTGAGTTTGAACTCTTTTCTAAGGGTTGCGAGCTCCTCGCGCACAAGTTGCACTATTTCGCGTCCTCTGAGGACCTCACGGTCATCTCTTGCTTGCTCGCTTGCGTTCATCTCTAAAGTGTCCAGAGCACTAGAGTCAGCGTGCTGAGCGTGCTTGGAGTGATGTGAAGTGGTTTGCTGTTTAAATTTGGTGGCTTGGACTTTTTTCCAATTTGCGGGACGCATGGGGCCCACAAACTCTGGGCCACTCGCTTTTGATGAGGGTGCAACGCTCTTTTTCATGGCTGCACTTGGTGCAAGAGGTAGAGGAGGTACAGGAGGTCCGACGAACTCTGCTTTTTCGCCCCCAGCATTTGCGCGCACTTTGTCTGCGGGTCGGGGAGTACGCTCAATGTGCTTATTTTGTTTAAGCGTTTGCTCAAGTACTTCGTCAAAGCTTTTAGGCTTTTTGCTGCTTAATTTTTCGTGCGCAGGTACAAACGTTTCCTCTGGTGCTTGAGCCTGTTTTTTCTTGGTGTTGTAAGTCAAATCAGACGGTATGAACTCCTCTTTAACTGCAACCTCAGTGGCAATCGGGTCAATATCAACGGCCACGATAAGCTCTGTTTGCCCCCTTACCTGACAACTAGAAATAATCAGTACATCACTGCCGTAAAGGGCTATGGCCTTTTCGTTTGCGGTGCGCGTATCTTTAGCAATGATTCTTTTGAGTTCCATGATACTTCTCAGTGATTAAGTAGTTGATTGATTAATTATTCTTTTGCACGTCCACAGAGTGGATGACTTTGACGGCTTGATCGTCAGGAATTTCGTTGTAAGACAAAACGGTGAGGTCATTAACCCTGTAGCGAACCGCTTTTGAAAGCCATGAACGTACGATGGGGGAGACCACTAAAACTGCAGGGTTGCCGTCTTCTTCCATTTTTCGGCAACCATTTCTAAGCGCCACGAAAAGTCCCTCTGCAAGGCCGGGCTCGAGCACCACGGGTTGACCGGGTTGGCTTTGCTGCAGGATGTTATGAATCATTTGCTCCAGACCTGGATCTAGCGTCATGACGGCCAAACTATTTTTCTCATCAACGAGAGTTTGCATAATCATGCGTCCCAACTTGGGTCTGACTGCGGAGGTAAGCTGATCTGGGTCGGTGTTGCGCGGTGCCATCTCAGACAACGTCTCAGCAATCGAGCGCATATCCCTAATAGAGACACCTTCGAGTAAGAGGTTTTGCAATACTTTGGTAAATGCACCCAAAGATATTTTCCCTGGAATGAGATCCTCAACAATCTTGGGCGACTTGGCCGCCAATTTATCGAGAAGCTGTTGCGCCTCATCATGGCTGAGTAAGTCAGATGCGTTTTCACGTAAAACTTTATTCAAGTGAGTGGCAATTGCAGTGCTTGAGTCAACCACTGTGTATCCCAGTGTTCTAGCATGATCGCGCTGTGAGGGATCAATCCAAACCGCCTCCAGTCCAAACGCAGGCTCCTTGGTCTCAATTCCTTGAAGGGTTCCGTAAACTTGGCCTGGGTTAATCGCAAGCTCACGCCCAACCCGGATCTCTCCCTTGCCCCTGACTACGCCTTTTAAAACAATGTTGTAAGTATCGGGATTGATGTTCAAATCGTCTCTAATCCTGACGGGTTGAATTAAAAAGCCCAACTCAGCTGAGAGCTTCTTGCGAACCCCTTTAACGCGGCTCATCAACTCGCCCCCCGTCTCTGGGTTAACCAGCGGGATGAGTCCGTAACCAATCTCTAGTCCAATTAAATCGACTTGCTCGACATCGTCCCAACCCAACTCTTTTGGTGGCTCGACTTTGGTTGCCGCTTGGGTTGCCGCCTCCTCTGAGGCCTCTTGTTCGACTTCGCTGCGAATGACCATCAGGCCCATGCCAGCGGTTGCAGCGGCTAAAGTCACAAACATCAAGTGAGGCATTCCAGGCACAAGACCCAAGGCCATCAAAATGCCTGAGGAGATAAAGAGTGCGGCTGGGTTTGAGAACTGCGACTTAGCCTGCTCCGTCATAGACTCAGATGTAGTCACACGGGTCACAATAATGGCTGTTGCAAGGGAAAGCAGTAATGAGGGAATTTGCGCAACCAATCCGTCGCCAATGGTCAGCAGCACGTACAAACGACCAGCCTCACCTACAGGCAAATTGTGCTGGAGTACGCCGATGGCCAATCCACCAACCACGTTGATGATCAAAATCAACAAACCCGCAACCGCATCCCCACTTACAAATTTAGAGGCACCGTCCATGGATCCAAAGAAATCGGACTCTTGGGAGAGAACTTCGCGGCGTTTTTTAGCAGTAGCTTGATCAATCACTCCAGCGTTCAAGTCCGCGTCAATAGACATCTGCTTACCGGGCATGGCATCCAAAGTAAAACGGGCATTAACTTCTGAGACGCGTCCTGCACCCTTAGTCACAACAATAAAGTTGATGATCATTAAGATCGCAAAAATAATGAATCCAACCACATAGTTGCCACTGATCACAAATTCGCCAAACGCTGCAATAACCTTACCTGCTGAATCGTGGCCCTCGTGCCCGTTGACCAAAATGACCCGGCTTGAGGCCACGTTAAGGGCCAATCTAAGCATCGTTGCAAATAATAAGACGGAGGGGAAGGACGAAAACTCCAAAGGATTTCTAGTGCCAATGGCGATCATGATGATCACCAAACTAGAAACAATGTTAAAGGTGAAGAAGAAATCCAAAACAATGGACGGCAAAGGAAGAACCAACATGGCCATGATTAAGAGCACAAGCGCTGGAATTCCCAGACCTGAGTAATCAAATTTCGCCAAGTTCTGTCGGATCGTTGACAGGGATAAGGTTGACATTTCCGTTTTTTCCAGTTTTTTGAATTATTTAGTATTCTTTTTAGTCGCAATCTTTGCGGCCGTACAACGTATAAGCAATCGATGTGCCAGGATATGGGTCTGTAGATCCAGAAAACCTTGAGATCTCAACAATAATTTTGTAGACCATGAGATTTTCAACTCCCCTTGGCCTCTTAAAAAAGCGGCAAAGATTCGCCGGTCACGATTTTTGCTTAAGTATTCGTAGTTCTGTAATTTTTGGAATACTTCAAGCACCATGAGTCTTTCATCTCTATTTAATTTGCCAAGTGCACCAAGCCAGTTATTAAAAGATAACGCCACTGGTGCTCAGAATTCACCAAGCGCGGGGGGCAACTCGCTCAACTCGGGCGGGGATGCGTTCGCCTCTTACATGTCCCAGCAGATGAGCTCGGGACAGTTTGCGAACTGGCAAAACTTGACCAGTGCGTTGGCCAGCCAAAACTCGCTGTCCCACCAACAAACGGGCGGGTTGGGGGCTCAACCTAGCGGGTTTGGTGCTCAACCCAGCGGGTTTGGGTCACTGCAAAATGGATTTTCTGCTGCCCACACCAATTGGGGATCTGGTGGCTCAAACCACGCAATTTCTAAGCCCAACTCAACCGCTTCGTCTAGCGCGTCCAACACCACATCCTCAGCCAATTCAGGGGGATCCAACCAAACCCAAGAGTCTTCAAACTCAACAGGCAAAACTGGCACAAACCCAACAATAAGTAGCGCTTCGGGTCATAAAAATTACGCCAACCTTACAAAATACGATAGTTTATTGGGCGACTCCATAGAGTCAGGGTCTGGCGACTTAGCTGACTCATCTGGGGGCACTCCACCAACTTCAGGGAACGCAACCGCTGCTTTGTACTCCACCAATGCTTGGCTGATGAGCAACGGATCTCAAACCAATGCAAGTGCACCGGGTGTCTCAGCTGAAGTTGCAAATTCAGACCTAAAGTCAAAACTACAAATATCTAGCGACTCACAAAGTGGATTACCAAGCGGCTTGCCGATTGTTTTACCCTCTATCGGAGCGGCTCTTTTAGCTCAACAACAAGCACTAAGCACCAAAGACGGCGGCCCAGGCTCGGCCAACGCACTCAATGGCAAGTTGGGTGCGCAAAGCTTAACAACTGTCTCCCTCAGCTCCAACATACAGCTCATCACCCCTGCCCAAACCGATACGAATCCTCAAAGTTTGATCACGTATGCAAGGGGCATGGGACTCAACGACTCACAGATCCACCAACTTTTTGGACCTGAGGCTGCCCACCCCGGCGCACTGAGCGCACACGCTCCCTCCACTGAGTCATTGATGAGCTCCGGCACCGCGCTGCCCAGCGCGAGCATTTCCGCTGGAGCGTCCGCGCCCGTCTCCACCACCCTTGACTCCAACGCAAACGCCTTAGGAACCTTCTCCACAACTGCACAACTCTCCCCCACAGCGAACGCCGTGCTGAGCCAAATCAACAACTTTCAAGTTCAAATCCAACAAGCCCCTGGCGCAATAGGTATTCAAAGCGAGGCCACTGCATCCACACTGGCTGAGATAAGTGGTAAATTGGCGCCTGGCGCAACCTTTGCAGGGTCTGGGGATACACCGGTAAGCACGTTAGAAGCTTTATCCGTTATGGAGGCTAGCTTAAGACCCGAAGATATTGAAGCGTTACAAGCTCACTTTGCAAATTCAACTAAGGGATCCAACTTGCTATCCAGTGAGGGATCGGGTGCAACGGGCTCACAAAGCTCCATCACACTGGATATGAATACAGCCTTAAATACGCTGAACGTAGACGGATCCGGCTCCAATATGGGTGGATCCTCAGGGGATTCAAATAGCGGCTCCGGCTCAGGCTCTGATAATTCGCAACAAAATAATAGCAATTTGCCAAGCGACATGGCCGCTGCTTATGAAAAGTTAAGTAACAAATTTGCAACTGAAGTCTCCAACCGACTGCAGCAGCAATTCGCTCAGGGTCAGTGGAAGATGAAGTTTGCCCTGAGACCTTCAAGTCTTGGAATGGTAGACGTTCAGCTCGAGATGAAGGACGGTAAATTAGCGGCCAATTTCCAGTCTAACAACCCATTGACTCAAAATCTGATTCATACCAACAGTCATCAACTCAGACACGCCCTCCAAGGCTCAGGCATCCAACAAAGTTCAGTTCAAGTCGGGTCTGGTCAAACGGGTGGACAAGGGTCAAGCTCTGGTCAAAATTCTGGTGTACCCTACACACATGAAAACTTTCCCGTGAGTGGTGCCCAAGGGACTGAAGAAATTGCAGCTGCTGACGAATCCAAACCAGTTACTTCGTCAAATAGCGACTCTCAACTCGACATTCTTGCCTAATGTATTAGGCCCCAACAGGAGATAGATATGGCAACAGCCAAACCAGCAGCCCCCGCGGCCGAAGAGGGCTCAGAGGCCCCAAAGAAGAAAAAACCAATGCTCTTGATCATTGGGGTAGCAGTAGGCGCAATTGTTTTATTGATCATCGTGGCCTTTGGAACGCTTTATTTCTCTGGTTATTATGAGAAAAAAGCAGAATTAGCTGCGATGGACAAGTTAGAGGAATTGGAGGCGGCTGCGACCAAGGCCAAAGATGAGGCTCCTGTCAAAATCAAAAAAGAAGCCCCCGAGGAAACTCGGTTCGAGAAAAACTACATGCAGCTTGATAAAGAGTTGATGACAAACATCACCGACTCTAAAAAAGTCATGGTGGTTCAAATCGCACTTATGACGCACTACGATAACCGCGTATTTGATAATGTTAAAAAGCACGAGTTTGCGCTTCGCTCAGCCATGCTAGACGTGATGCGTCAAAGCACAGAATCCGAAACCAAGAAGCCACAGTTCAGAAAAGAGTTGGCCGTCAAACTAAAAGAGACTATGAACGGCCTACTTGAGGAGTATGAAGATTTTGGCGGTATCGAGGAAGTATTCTTTACCTCCTTTGTGATGCAGTAAAGAGTTTATGGCGACAAATCGAGCTAACCTTTTATCTCAAGACGAGCTCTCCGCGCTAGCGGAGGGTCTCAAAGACGGGAGCCTGGAGACGGACACGGGCTTTAACACTTCTGTGCGTGTTAAAAAACATGACCTCGCCAGTGAAAACAGTACGCTTGGTGTAAACGTCTCATCGATCGATATGATCAATGAGCGATTCATCCGTATGTTTAGACTTGGGTTGTTGGAGGTTTTAAGGACCACGCCTAGGGTTAATCCTTCGCGAGTTCAGATTCTCAAATTTGGTGACTATTTGAAAATGCTCAAGCCCCCTCTTGCGGTGAACACGATTCGGATCAGCCCCTTTAGAGGTTACTCGGTTGTGATCATCGATCCCAATGTGGTCTTTAGTTCACTCGATAGTTTCTTTGGCGGGTTTGGCAAAGGGGTCGGAGAATTGCCCCCTGGTCGGCTTTTTACTCCCACAGAGAACCGGATCATCAACATCATTTTGGATGTCTTTTTTAAGTCTTTGAAGGAGGCTTGGTCCGCAGTTGTTGAGATTGAATGCGAGAAAGTTAGCTCCGAGATCAATCCCCAATTTGCTCAAATCGCAGATGAAAACGATCTCGTTGTGCTCAGCAGGTTCGAGTCCGACGCCACCTCCTCTGGGGGCAGAGGGTTCATGGATTTGGTCTACCCTTATGCGACTTTAAAACCCATGCGTGAGTTGCTCAGGAATAGAGTGCAAACTGGGGACGGCGATGAGGAGTCTGATAAAAAGTGGAGTGAAGACTTGGCCGTTGCTGTTGGGGACGCATTTGTTGATGTTCAAGTGCTGATGGGTAACCTGAAGACCACCTTGTATCACTTGAGAACGATGAAGGAAGGCGATCTGCTTTTCTTTAAAAAACCGGAACATGCACAACTCATTGCCAAAGGCGTTCCCGCCTTTGGCGTCAACATTGGAACCCGGGGCTCCAACGTGGCAGTGCGTGTAGAAGATGTCATAGTCCCTGGAATAGATTAAAACCGGGAAATTATTATGAACGACACCACAGACAATCCTAACACCAGCGACCCATTAGACGACATCTTGGGCGTGACTAGCCCCGCCTCCGGGGCGGAGAAACCTCCCCTGGGCCCCTCGGCCGCAGACTTTGAGATGAGCAACCCAGGCAACATTGACCCTGAGGTGCTACAAAACATCTCTGTTTCTTTGGCTATTGAGGTAGGCCGCACCCAAATTAAAATCAGAGATTTGATGCGTCTCACACAAGGTAGCGTCGTCGAGTTAGACCGAATTGCGGGAGAGCCCCTTGACTTACTCGTCAACGACACTGTGGTGGCCCAAGGTGAGGTGGTGTTGGTGAACGACCGATACGGCATCCGTTTAACGCGTGTGGTGCCTTCAAGTGAGCGCTTGAAATCACTCTAATTCTTTGAAAAGTCTCTTTGATTGAGCTTTTATTGATCCTTTTTTTGTTGCTGAAAATGACTTGCTGCAAAGGTCCGCGATTCATGCACTCCGCGGGGTCGTTGCGTCACAAACCATTTCAACTGCTTAAATGAAAATCCTCATTTGGCCTTTACCTGCCATGCTGAGTTGGGGCTTGTCTTGGGGCCTTTTCCTACTGCTCTTAAATGTGTTGGATTCAAATGTGTGGGCGTTTCTTGGCGCAACCGTTTTAAGCGTCTCTTTAACCACCTTGGGCTCCACGCTTTGGAGAAGATTCCTGATCTTAGTTGGGTTTCCTCTGTCCCAACTGCTTTTGACTCAGACCTCCCAGACCCTCCCCCCTCTTGCTTGGCTTGGATTGGTCTTATTAATCGCAGCCGTGTATCCCCTTAATGCCTGGAGCGATGCACCGCTTTTTCCGACCCCCTCCAAAGCTTTGACTCAAATGCCCGATCACATCAAACTCTTTGATGGCTCAAGAGTCCTAGATGCAGGATGCGGCCTTGGGGACGGACTTAAAGCGCTTAGAGCAGCTTTTAAAAATTGCGTTTTTTACGGCCTTGAGATGAGCTGGCCACTGCGTTTTTTTTGTGCCCTACGGTGCCCCTGGGCAATTATCAGGCAGGGAAATATTTGGCTTGCTGAGTGGGCCCCTTACGACATGGTTTATATGTTTCAAAGACCCGAGAGCATGCCCAAAGCGGTTGAGAAAGCAACTGCAGAGTTAAAGGCGGGCGCATGGTTGGTGAGTTTAGAGTTTGAGGCGAGACAGCTAAAGCCCCAAGCGGTCTTTTACGGTGCAGACGGTAGACCCGTTTGGATGTACCGTGCACCGTTTATTTACCTTTAAACAGCACTCGCATAATTTTTAAATAAATCAAACAACCCGTATGTTGATTTACGGGCTCACTGATTTTTAAGTCACTTGGTTTCAGCAATCTTGCGGCCATTAAAGTCTTGCACCGGGCGCGCGTTGACTTTAAAAGGAAACTTATTGATCTGTCCTTTTGATAAATCAATCGAATTTTTCATTACATAGTTCATAACCCCCTCGGTACAAGGCGGGGTACTCAAAGAACCCTCGTACGTGAAGTGGCTTAGATCTGTGGGTAAAAGTGCTGATGGGTTGAAGACCACTTTGGGCGGCGCGTACTCAACGCCCTCTTTATCTTTGGGAGGCAAATTCGCCCAAAGAAGTTTGATGGCAGGATTTTCTTTGCCCTCATTGATTAACACAGCCATGACGGCCATTTTTCCTTTCTTGTTTTTGTGCACAAGGTGTATCACCATGGGAGAGTTCTTTCCGTCGACTTCCTCTTCGCTTGGACGGTGGAAATGAACCTCTAGCAAATCAAATACATCTTTATTGACCATCATCGTGCTCCCCGCCTCAGGCAGGACTTGGATGGTATGTCCGTTGTTGAGCATCTTGAGTGCCCCTTCCTTATAGTCAACGGTCAAAGTTTCTTTGGCCTTCTCAAACGGGCCAATAATGTTCATGGGAGACTGTTTCTTACCCTTTGCACAGGTTGGGAAGTTATCCCCCCAATGCTCTGGGCCCGTGTCGCCGTCGTAGCCCCATTTGAAATCTTTTTCACTTAACTCTTTATTTTTTTTTTGAGTATCGTCATCAGCCTTGCCGACGGATCCGTCCTTGTTACAGTCTGCGAGTACGGTGACTTTTTGACCCGCTGCCATCAAAGCGTTTTGAGCTGCACAGACGGTTTGAAGTCTTGTGTTCCATTCAGCAAGGTCCAAAGTCTTTTGAAAAGCTGCGATGGTATTGGGATCGCCCACACCGTTGGTCAGCAACCGAAGCGCGCCAAGCCCCACCTGTCGGTCTGCACCGATGGTCTTCTCTTTCTTGTAAAGAGCGTCTACATCCGCTAAAACAACGCCGTTCGCAAAAGCTGATTTCAGTGCATTCAACTGGACTTGATCTTTTGTCAGGGCAGCAACCTTCTCCTTGTAAGCGTCTAGATCCTCAGTTGCTTTGTCTAACGCGTCCTTGGTCTGATCAAGTTCCTCGCTGGACTGGCTCAAGTCATCAGAGGCATGCTTTTTACCAGAGTAATTGATATAAGCAAAAGCCACTGCTGCCACCAAAAGGAGGACAAGAAGCACTTCTAATATGATGCGTAAATACTTTTTCATAGCAGTTCACAATCAGAGAATATTTAAATAGGTCACGCAATTAGGGCACCCCTAACCCCGTAGGAGCGCACATATAGCGACGTCCTAAGTGTATCGGCTCGGTGAGCCTAAAGCTTTAATTTGACTTGGTGAATACTTGTGCAACGCTTGGCGGGCCGCTTAAATTGTTCACGCGATTGGCGAAATTCCTCAAACCTAACAATGTGTAGCGCCTCTTGTGTTGACATAAATCGCATACAAGGAGTGACTTGCTGCCATGAAGAGTCGATTTCTTTTGGCACCGCCAAAACAAAGATTGGCACAACGCTCCGGTAAATGGATATGCCCAATGGCTTGTCCGTCGGGGGCAAAAATCCTCACCCCGTCCAGCCCGGGCGCCATCCCCCAACCCGCCCAAAGGTTGCCGTCCTCATCGCACCGAAATCCGTCCGGGGTCTCACCCTCTTTTGTCGTCAGGAACACTCTGTCGTTAGACAAAGTTCCGTCCTCGCTCACATCAAAGAGGCGAATTCGTCTGGGGGTGGCGCCTGACTCGACAACATACAAAAGACGCTCATCGGGGGAGAAGCACAAACCGTTGGGTCTCTCTACGCTTGTGCAAATGGCCTGTATTTTCCCGCTCACAGGATCCGCTCTGTATATGTTGGTGGGAAGCTCCTGCTCTGCAGGGGCTCCCTCATACCAACCAAGTAAGCCAAAGGGGGGGTCGGTAAACCAAATCGAGCCGTCTGACTTGACGACCACGTCATTGGGAGAATTAAGACGCTTACCCTCATAACGATCGGCGATGACGGTGATCGATCCGTCGTATTCGGTGCGCGTTACTCTCCTAGCTGCGTGCTCACACGAGATCAGTCGCCCCTGCCTGTCCCGGGTGTTGCCATTGGCAATATTGGAGTTGTTTCTAAACACACTGGCAGTTTGCGAACATTCGTCCCATTTCATGATTCGCTCGTTAGGCAGATCACTCCACAAAAGGTGCTTAGAGTCCCCGAACCACACCGGACCCTCCGACCAGCGGCAACCGGTGAAGAGTTGCTCAACTGAGGCGTGAAAGAGTCGGTATTTCAAAAACCTAGGGTCCAAGATCTCCACTGCGGGCTCTGGATAACGAAGACTGGGGGACCAAGTTGATTGATTCATAGGACAAAAGAACGGATTAGTTAAAGGAGAAGGTTCTGTGCAATTTCGAATTGCAAGCTAATAGGTATTATGTCCTGATCGCTTTGATCCAAAACACCTAGAAAGCTATTTTGGGACAAGTTGGCTCAGAGGAACGAAAAATTCACGACGCTTGACTTTGCGCACTTCTTTTTTTACCCCCTGACAAATAGGGTCACCAATGGAACATCCCCGACTTGGCGACTCCAGTGGCCATGGATTTGAGGGTTAAAGACCGAGCCAGCAGGCAATAGATCGGCAGAGTAAAAGTGTTCGCCGGGGTGGAACGTTTTGCTAGATCCGTCTTGCAAACCGATTTGCATCTCCCCACTCAAAATAAAAACCCACTGAGGAATGGTCGTGACATGGAAATCACTTTTAAATCCAACCGGACTTTGTCTGAGTTGGTAACCCTGACTTGACTGCAGGGCGCAGAGTCGCGCTTGCTCACTGCCTTGGTCTAGATCTATTTCTTCTTGCCTAAACTCTGCAAAACCTTGAGTGTTTGTATAAAGAATTGTTTTTTTGAATTTCACTGATACTTCCTGTTTAATAAAAAGGATGTTTACGTTTGCAATAGTGCGTTAAAACTATTGCGACTTTTTGTGGTTCGGTTGTAATAAATTTAAAGGCATTCAAAAATTGTATTTATCAAGTTACCCATCTTGCATACCTCCTCTCACCAATTAAGCAAAGTACAGCGTATTTTATATATTTTATTTTTCAAGCTCTCTTTTGTGTACTAATTATTTATATTTAGTGCATTAATTAAACACTAAAAAGTAAATACAGAAAATAATTTCAACAAACACTTCAACCCTACATTCAATAGTTTACGGAGTTTTTAAGCTCATCAA
Organism: uncultured Burkholderiales bacterium; assembly: GCA_903871545.1. Taxonomy (GTDB): domain Bacteria; phylum Pseudomonadota; class Gammaproteobacteria; order Burkholderiales; family Burkholderiaceae_C; genus Limnohabitans. The sequence continues at coordinate 26,276 of CAIQHG010000050.1, forward strand.
AAATATAATAGCATAGACAAATTTATTATCCTCAAGCCTTATAATCTTGGCAGCTTTTTAATTCCCAATCAGGTGCACCTATGAGCCGAACATTTAAATCAATTCATTGGGTTATTACCCTTTTATCCGCTTGTCTGTTGTCGCTCGTAACTGAGTCATACGCACAAACTACGCCTTCTTGGACTCAAATAACGGGGTCTTCTGCTCCTGGTTACGGCGGTCAAGGGGTTGGAGTGGCTTTTAACACTGTTGATAAATCTCTTTGGTACGCCGCCTACGGCGGAGGACTCTACAAAAGCACAGATTTCGGAACTTCTTGGGCAGCTGCAAATAGCGGGATCACGGACCTTAGAGTCAATGCTTTCACATACACCACATCCTCAAGTAGCTCGACACCTTACAACTTTTTCGTTGCCACCCTGGGTGGTGGCGTATTTGTTAGCACCGATTCAGGCAGCACATTTACAGCGAAAAATTCTGGACTTAAGTGTACTTTCATCAGAGCTTTATACACCTCTAGCAATGGACGTCTGTTTGCAGGTACCGATCTGTGCCCCTCAAACGGCGGAATCTATTACTCAGACAATAACGGCACATCTTGGACACAGTCAACTCCTCAGACACAATCTGCAGGCTCTGGTTTTCCGACTAATTTACGAGTCAACAGCATTAACAATATTTCAGTCTCCTCTACAAGCAATTATCTTCTTGCTTCCACAACCGGAGGGCTTTACAAATCAACTGACAGCGGCGTGACCTGGGCGGCGACTTCTACTCCGGGAACTACGCCAACCAACCCCGTCCTTCCTGGTGGCTCCACTGCAGCTCCCAATGTTTATTCCGTTTCCTACAGCACCACTCCCAATGCTTATCACTTGTTTGCAACAGTAGCAGGTCAAGGCGTGTTCACATCTACTGATGGAACAACTTGGACAGCATCTACAAGCGGCTTGCCAACCACTAAGATACCCAACTCAGGATTGTCTTGCAACAACGCCACAACATCTCCTTTTGAATGCTATCTGTCCCTGGATGGTCAAGGCATCTATAGAACCCAAGATTTCGGAGCTACGTGGACCCAATTTACGACTGATGGACTTGCTAGACAAATCCGCACTGCCACCGTTACAACAAATTCCGGAAGCACCTCCGTAAGCACCTCTTACGTATGGAAGTCGACCTTCGCCGGCGTTTATACAAGCACCGACAGTGGTAGCACCTTTACCATTGGCAGCGGGTTACCACAGGGATACATGGACAACGTGAATTTTGACAGCAACGGTGTGGCTTATGCTGCAAGTGCCAACGGCGTCTATCAGTTGAAAAACGGTCAATGGACCTTCTTACCAGGCCTGCCGCAAATGAACTCCAGTAGCATCATTGTCAGGGGTACAGATGTTTATGCCTCTACCAACAGCACTGGACCGTATAAATTAACGACGGCAGCAGATGGAACCACCAAATCCTGGGTTGCGATGACAACTGGATTGCCCGCCAATCTTGCAAACCAATACACACAAATTAGAAGTAACAGCTCTGTCACAGGGTCCTTTTATTTAGGCTTATACGGCTCAGGCTTTTATTACTGGGACGGTACGTCTGGATCATGGGTCGCTAGAAATACAGGACTAAGCGCAGACGCCCTATTTGTAAGAACGCTTCAAGCCAACGGACAAGAAGTGCTTTTATCTACCGAAGCCGGTCTGTACGTAAGTAAAGACGGGGGTCAAACTTGGACCTTGAGCCTAAAAGACAGCTCAGGTAGTGCAATAAGAGCGACCCATGTAGCCATTGATCCGTCCAATATCTCAAATGTTTACGCGTCCGTTTATAACACTGACTCGGTAGATAAGGCCACCTCAACCAGTGGGCTCTGGAAATCTACAGATGCAGGGACTACTTGGACACAAGTCACAGGGTTAGCCGGCTTCAAAATACAAGACATCAGGGTGTTAAATACGGGTACAACTAGCACTCCCAAGTACACCCTATTTGCTTCCTCTTGGGATGCGGCATCTAGTTCAACCACATCGGGGGGAGGCGTTTATATCAGCACTGATTCAGGCGCAAATTGGACTAAAACCAACACTGGGTTGACAAGCTTTTTAGTCGGCTCAATGATTGCATCCAACACGGGCGGACAAGTTTACTTATCCACGATCGGAGCCGGCCTATTTGTATATAACTCCGGCACTACCTCGACCAGCGGGGGATCAAGCTCAGGTGGCTTGACCATCAGTTTAAGCTCCGGCTGGAATTTAGTGGGTAACAGCAACAATACAACTATTGCAGTAAACACTACCAATTTCCCAGCGGCAACTTTCACATCAGTTTGGAAGTGGAACAGTACCTCCTCGACTTGGGCTTTTTACACCCCCCAAAACACTGACGGCGGGGCCGCCTACGCCGCAACCAACGGCTACGAAGCATTGACTTCAATTAACCCAGGGGATGGTTTTTGGGTGAACGTAAAGGGAACAACAGGTACGATCACAGTACCCTCTGCCACGCCGGTCAATATGAGTAGCTTTTACGCACTTCCCTCTGGTTGGAGTTTGATTTCAACTGGGGATAGTCCTACTCCGAAGGCTTTCAATAACTCGTTTAGTTTCACACCTCCAACAACGAGCAGCTCAGTTACCGCATACATCACGTCCCTTTGGGCTTGGAACGCACCAGGCCAAAAATGGTACTTTTATGCGCCCAGTAAAGATAATACAGCGGGAGATTTGCAGTCCTATATCTCATCTAACGGCTACCTTGATTTCACTGGCAGTGCTGCGACTATTAATCCAGGGGTTGGTTTTTGGGTGAATATGCCTTCTGGTTCTACAGAAAATCAATTTAATAATTAACCATGTTTTATTGGTCCAGGTCCAGGTCTAGGTCTAGTTCTGGGCCTAGTTCTGGGCCTAGTTCTGGGCCTAGTTCTGGGCCTAGTTCTGGGCCTAGGCCTAGTTCTGGGCAGAACCTAGATTGGTCTTACCCAGGCCCAATCTAATATCTGTAATTCAAATTCAAGAAATTAGTGGAGTTTGTGCCCAATCCATGCAAAAACGATCCCCAGTAAACGCCCCAATTTGCGGTGGTGTACCCGATGCCAAAATTTGATAAATTAGTGTCTACCAATACATCAAAGCCAGTTCCAGTTTGGCAACCTGTGCAACGTAGAGTGGCTTGAGCCATCGTTTGATAGTTTAGATCAACGCCGTTTAATCTTAGTCCAATATCGACAGACTCTGAAACTTGATAGCCCGCATTGGCGCTCCAAACTCTAGGTATTTTTAAAGCTTGTGAATCATTTCCGTAGCGCCCGCTCAATGGCGGGATATGTCCGTTTTGGAAAACACCCCCCTGCTTAAAGGTTGCATTAAGGTTTCTGTAAAGATAGGGCATAGAATTAAATTGCACAGCATTTGAGAAGTTATTGATCAGTAAATTGCCAAATACGGGTACGTCGCTTTGCCTGTACCCCACATCCACATCTACTGTATAAGCCTTGCCCGTTGATTCATCGTTTTGAAGCTCTGAGATTTGAGAGTTCATGGAAAGCCATCTCTCATTTAAGAGTACAAGTGTGCTGTTTTGGCTGGCAACAACGGATCCAGCGTAGGAGCGCTGAGTAAAGCTTTCTAACTTTATTGCGTGAAGTGAGCCCCCCAACTTTAAACCGTAATTGCTTAGAATTGTGCACCCAAATCCAATACCCTCCCCCTCTAAGGCAGTGTAAGACACACTGGGTGCGTAGGTGGAATTAATGGTGGGACTAAATCCTTGAGAGTTGATGCTGTTGTAAATATTAAGAGCGTCTTTATTGGAGGTTGCAGCACCCATATAGGTTTTCTCAATACCTAGGAGACAATTTTTATGCTGCAAATGGGTACCGAATCGACCTATGCCGGAGGAAAATAATTTATTGGTTTTAAGCTGTGGATCGCTAAGTTGGTTCGTATTTAAATCGTTTATTGAATAAACGTTTGATGCGTAATTAACCGCAACGCTCACCCCCCACTTAAGCGGCTCTTCAGAGTCAACGAGGGGAGGAGAAAGATTTTGGGTGAAGGCTTGAGTACTCAACCCCAAACAAAGCATTGCGAGCCAAATTTTGCTCTGGCTTTGAGACCGGATTTTTCTCATCTCATGAAACACAAGTTGTAGTCCATGAGATGAGGGTTGACAGATAACTAGTTACTGGGGGAGAAACCAATCAGAGAGACTCCGCCGTTCATGTAGAGCTGCCCATTGATTATTTTGCCAACTAAGTTTGAGTTTGAGTCGTAAATTGAAGCGCTTTTACCGCTAACTGAATAGGCTCCGTTAAATCCACCTGAAGAAGTGATCGCAATTGAATTAGAGGCCGCATTTGTAGAGGCGGGCACAAAACACAACCATTCGTAAGTACTGCACTGTTTAGGATCTAAAGTGTAGGAGCTAGTTAACTCAATCCAATTGGTTTTAGCACTGTTGTAGTAAATCTGGGCTGATAAATTTGAATTGGTGTAGGAAGATCTTTGGTCTACTAAGACCGCCTCAACATAATTGGTCTTTGTAGAATCAAATCCCGCAAGATCAATTGAGATGGAACCAAGGGCGTAGTTGGTACTGTTTTGAGGTTGAGTGGTATTGACTTTAGAGTAATCGCTTGTGAGTGCGATGCTGCCAGTTGCGCTATCTCCGTTACTTAAGGTGACTTGGCCACTTAGGGTGGCAGTGCCGGGAATATAGACATTGGTCGTTGTTGCAGAGGCTGCCGCTGTGGGCGAAATGGAGGGCTGAGAATAGCTGCCAGTCGCTGATAGCGTGCCTGTAAACGTATTTAACGCAGAAGAGGGCCCAACCGTTAGGCTCAAATTGGCAGATAAAGTAGAGGGCGCCACAGAATAAGGCTTGTAAACTGTATAGCAATTCGGGGGGGCATTGTTGAATGACGCGGTGCAGCCCCCGTACGAGGGGTCGCCCTTAATCACCTGTCCAGTTGCAGTACCGTTTGTTAAGGCGAAACTAAAGGCCGGTAATGTGGACGTAGCTGCGGCTGAGGCTGTAAAGGTAAGGGATCCGGTAAGCGTTGAGCTTATCAAAGGGCTAATCTCGTTAGTCGACATGGCTATTGAAATTGCAGTGTTTTGAGTCGAAACTTGACCGTTAATATTCACGAGATTGGGAACATTTCCGTTTAGGGAAATAGTAGTTCCAGCGGAAGTAGTAACGTAGGACAACGTGCCTGTATACGTATTAACGTTGTTGGCAATCGTATAGTTGTAAGTAGTAGAGTCACTACCTTTGACTAAAGATACCGAATAACCCGCGCCAATTGGGTCGCCAGAGAAATAGTAAGTATATCCAAATCCGTAATTTTTAGTGTACGTGATAGGTGAACCTGTAAGACAGACACCCGTACTCTTAACGCAAAGCGTATTAATGGAATCAATTAGATACCCGAACATTCTTAAATTAATGTCGCTTAAATTGACTAAACTTTTGCCTGTTGCTCCAAAGTTATTTAAAAAAGCGGCGTAGGTCTGCGATGTGGTGCTCAGATCATTTACAAACATATCTGCAGTTTGGTAAGACGCATTAATCATCGTACAGCTAACCGCAATATTGTTGACGGGCCCACTCGCAGATCCTGCACCGTTGGCAACAGTACAGGATTGGCCTGTTGGCTGTGCGCTCACCAGTACGTTGTAGCTGGAGTTGCTATTGACCGTAAAACTAAACGTGCCGTTGCTGCTAAGAGACTGGGTCTGAGCTCCATTTGTAAGCGTGATTGCGTTACCACTGGATAGGCCACTTAACGTGACCTTCAAAGCGGTCAATCCTGTAGCAGGATTGTTCACCCAAAATCCCACACCATCCTTGAGCAAAACGTTGTTGCTTTGAAAATCCTCGTATTTTTGGGCTGTTAAATATGATTGAAGAGTTTTATTTGCATCTAAGCTGGGCGAATAAAAGTACCAAAGTGAATTTTTGGAATCCCAACTCCACAAACTGGTTAGACCGTTTGATGTAGTCCCACCAAAGGACTGAGCACCGCTTACATTTGTATTGAACGCAGCCGCCGATATACCGTCTCCAATACTAATTAAATTCCATCCAGATATTAAAGCTGTAGGGCTGGTGGGCATGAAGTTTGAGTACCCAAAAGAGCTGCTAGTCGTGACTGGGATGGAGAAAGGTTGAATGGCGTTGATCCAATAACCGTCACCAGGATTTATGGTTTTAAGGAACTGGTAACCTTGGAGCGAGGCGTAAGATTGACCACCATCAGCCAAGGTCGGTGAATAAAAAGCCCAAGCGCTATTCGCAGCGTCCCATTTCCAAATAGAACGTACATACGTTGAATTACTCAGGGTTAAGTTGGTCGCAACAGTAACAGCCGTGGTGGTTCCGTTTCCAATCAGATTCCATCCGCTGTTTAAAGTCATTAGCGGTGCTCCGTTTTGCGCACCGCTCACAGGATTCAGCAAACCAGTCCCAACAAATAAATAAAGTAGGCGCGTAATACAAGCAATAAGTATTTTTTTGCTCTGGCGTGCATTCATAATTAAAACCTAATGAAAAATAATAACACTTATTATTATAAGTTTTTATTGAATCCATGTACAGGGATGTAGGACCCCTTTAATTATGTGCCCGTGAAGTTCCTTTTAAAAGCTCTCGCTTAAGGTTGCCCAATTAAATTGTCATAGGTGCAATGTGCAAAAAAATTAATACGAACGCATCACAACCCGGCGTCAAGCAAAAGCGATTCAAAGAAATTAAAATATAACTTAGTTATTGAAGAATTTGACAAATAAATGCGTTGGCAAATAACCATACGAATTGATATTAGGTTTTAAAGCCTGGCTTGCTTGAGCATGTGAGGCTTTAAAGTTTTACCGATTCATTGGTGAAGGGGGCTAGAAGAATCTGATGACGCCGGGTTAAATCCCTCGTTTTTTGGCTCATTTTTGATTTACTATATCTAAAGTTACTTAAAGATCTAATTACGTGATGATTACAAAAACTATCTGCCCAACAAATTTCAGCCCTACCCCTCAGTTACCCCCAAAACAAAGGGGGTTCACGTTGCTAGAGTTATTGGTGGTTATGGTGATCATTGGTTTGCTTGTTGGTTACGTTGGTCCTCGATACTTCTCACAGATCGGCAAATCCGAGGTCAAAGCAGCTTTAGCTCAAATGGACGGCTTTGAAAAAGCAATCGAACAGTTTAGACTTGATGTGGGCCGCTACCCAACCAACGAGGAGGGATTAAGCGCTTTGTTTATAAGGCCGGGTAACGAGCCTAAGTGGCAAGGACCTTATTTGAAAAAAATGCCGCCAACGGACCCTTGGTCCAACCCCTATGTTTACAGGATCCCAGGCACAAATGGGGACTTTGACTTGATGTCCTACGGTAAAGACGGGCAACCTGGAGGGGAAGGCGAAAACGCCGATATCTTGAAATGACGGAGCAAAACCTCCAAGTCAAGCGCTACAAGGTTAAAGTCTTTTCCCAAACCACGGGTTTTGGTGAAATTGAGAGATCCGCAAACAACTTAGCGCAGCTGAAAGAGGCACTGGACAACGAGAGCTATCTTTTCGTATCAGCTGAGGTCATCAACTCAGAAGTCAATTCTAGGAAATCTACTAAATTTCCTTTGATGATCTTTTGTCAACAGCTTTTATCATTGCTGCAAGCGGGTCTTCAACTGGTTGAGGCCGTAAATACGCTTACAGAAAAAGAGCTCGATCCCAACCACCGCTGGGTACTAGACCAATTACAAACTAACCTTAGGGCGGGACTTTCTTTTTCTCAAGCCCTTTTGATGTACCCCAAAATCTTTCCCTCTATATTTCAGGCCGCCATCGAGGCAAGCGAACAAACAGGGGCCATAACAGACGCTTTAGACCGATTTGTATCTTACGAGACCCAGTTTCAGAAATTAAAAAATAGATTAATTGGAGCAATGATTTACCCCCTTTTGTTGCTCTCTATGGGGGGACTTGTGATCGCTTTTTTACTTGGCTACGTCGTGCCTAGGTTTAGCGTCGTATTTATTGACCGACTCGACTCTATGCCCTATTTATCTGCACTGGTTATCCGGTTTGGTTTGGTCATTTCAGACAATCCCATTAAATCTTTGTTAACGCTGATCCTGGTGGTATCTTGCGCCTCGTTTATTATTATTTATCCCTCAACACGGGCGTCTTTAATAAGATTTATATCTAAATTTAGATGGCTTGGAGACCGGATTCATGCTTATGAACTGGTCCGTATTTACCGCTCACTGAGCATGCTTCTCAGGGGAGGTATTCCAGTGGTGAGATCGATGCAAATGATTAGAACGGTTGCCTCCGCCGCCTCCCAATCAAGCTTAGAGCGGGCCATCTTATCCGTAAGCGAGGGTCAGCCCTTATCGATGTCGCTTCAAAAAGTGGGCTTGACCACCATTGTCAGCGAAAGGTTATTGGCTGTCGGGGAGAGGTCGGGTCAAATGGGGGAGATGATGTCTAGGGCGGCAGATTTTCTTGACTCAGAGCTGGAGCAATCCATTGACAGGGCTGTAAAACTCCTAGAACCTTTGATGATGGTCTTTATAGGAGGGCTCATTGGTGCAATCGTCATTTTGATGTACTTGCCTATTTTTGAGTTGGCAGACAGTATCCAGTGACGCTGAGTGGCTCCGCCCTTGGCTTTTGTTTGCGGCCAGAATTTTTAACGGGAGGATTTTTAAAGCTTAAAGCTTAAAGCTTAAGGTTTTGGGTTAGGACTTTCCTGTTGCCTTTTGGCCGCTTGTTCTGCTGCGCGGACTTGCTCCATCATCTCTTCTTTTGACAAGGGTTTGGACTGCTTTTCCAGCATAAATTTGGGAACAGGTGGAGGTGCGAATAGTGGCTCGGCCTTGTCTTTAGTTGCGGCCCCATAGGACTTAGATCCCTTGGAGGCGTCACTATCTGTTGTCGTAGTTTGACCATAAGAGAGAAGAGCCGACAGGGTCAAAAAAATGGCAGTTACGTATTTCAATGCAGGCATCCTTTTTGTGTAATTTGGCCACAAGGCTTTAAAAAACAGTGTTTGCGGTAATTGTAATTAACAAAATTTGTCTTAAATGCTAAATAATCCCAAGTTTGGAGTTTACGGTTCAAAACCGGGTATGGGGGAATTATTTGCGCCAAAGTCCTCGTAAAAAATTCAGGCTATTCGGCTTGTACTTTTTAAAAGACCCTGGGTAACACATCAGCTCTTAACATTTGTTGTCTCGATTGAACTAAAATTTGAAGTACGTTATTTTTAATTCTCAGGAATATTTCCTTCAGTGCCCTATATTAGTATTCAACAACTTCCCCGACCCTCTCTGAGTAAGGCGCGGGGATTTACGCTGATTGAGATGTTAGTTGTAGTTGCGATCGTTGGTTTACTCGCAAGTGCAGCGATACCCTTCGTGCGTTACGGGGAGCACCGCCTTAAGGAGCGAGAACTCAGGATGTCACTGCGTGAGATAAGAAACGCCATTGATGCCTTTAAAAAAGCGGCCGACGAGGGCAGGATCGAGAAGAAAATTACGTCTAGCTCTTACCCAGAGAATTTAAATATATTAGTTGAAGGGGTTACAGATTTGAAATCCACAGATGAGAGAAAATTATATTTTCTGAGGCGAATTCCAAAAGATCCGTTTTTCCCCTCCAACTCAAACTCCAAAGAGGGTTGGGGACTTAGGAGTTACGCCTCTCCCGCCAACGCCCCCCAACCTGGGGACGATGTGTACGATGTTTACTCCTTAAATCCAGGTGTTGGCAGCAACGGGGTACCTTACCGTGAGTGGTAAATCAAAGACTTTGGGCTTTACACTGATTGAGCTTTTGGTGGTGATGGCCATTATTGCAACCCTATTGTCGATTGCAGTACCAAGGTACATGCGCTCTATTGATGACGCTAAAGAGGCGACCCTCAAATCAAGCCTTTCTCAAATGAGAGAGGCGATTGATCACTACTACGCGGATCTTGGTTCTTACCCCGTCAATTTGACGGATCTGATTGAAAAAAGATACCTTCGCTCCATCCCCGTAGACCCAATGACCGAGAGCGCGCAGACTTGGACATTAATTCCCCCTCCCCTTAAATCAGATGCCAACAGGCTAGACAGCAACAAACAAGATTTGGTGACGATCTATGACGTGCGCAGCGGCGCAGTTGGCATGTCCCGAAAAGGTGAACCCTATGCCAATTGGTGAGCAAAGCCAGGGAGGTTTCACCTATTTAGGGCTTTTAATCATCATCGTTTTTTTTAGCATGGGTCTAATAGGAGAGAGTCGTTTATTGGCCTCTACAGAAAAAGCGGACCGCGAGGAGCAGTTGCTTTTTGTTGGGCATCAATTTAGAAATGCGTTTAAGAGTTACGCAACTTCAGGACCTAGCGCGGGCGTCTACCCAAGCAGCCTAGAAGACCTTCTAAACGATCCAAGATCCCCAGAAATTAAAAGACATCTTAGAAAAATTTATATCGATCCCATGACTGGCAATAATCAGTGGGGGCTAATTAAAGCGCCTGAGGGAGGGGTCATGGGCGTTTATAGCTTATCTTCAAAAGAGCCATCTAAAAAAGCCAATTTCCCAACTGAGGATGTAGACATAGAGCAATTGGTCAAACAAAAACTGCAAAGCCTGAATCCAAATCCAAACCCAGACTTAACCCCTAACACTTTGAACAACGGGACCACCCAAAATAAAACCGCAAACTCACCCTGGTCCGTTAGCCCAAGTTCATCTCCAAGCCCATTGGTGTCCACCTTACAAATGCAGGGGATAGATCAAACACCGTATAGTTTTCAAGACTGGAAGTTTATATACCGACCAGGGGGCACAGCAGGCGTTGCAATTCCCTCATCTTCAACCACCAGCACCCTTAATGTGGGTGGTGGAAGCATGTCAAACTAAGGTTTGCTTGTTTGTTTGCTTGTTTGCTTTAGGGCAACCCATTGAATTCATACAAGACGAGACCAAAGAGGCGTTGCTTGCTGCAGTATTAGATTTTTATAGACAAAGAAAAGCTATTTCTAGATCAAATATCTATAAAATGCAAACTATGAAAACAAGCGCTGAGAATAAAGCTTTAATTAGAGGCAATTTTAAAAAAAAATTGGATTCTCTAATTATTGGTTTTCAAAAGCAAATAAGACAGCCCATTCAGGCGCTGATTGCGCATGATTACGTTTCATTGGCAACAAATTCTAATTTCAACTCCACTCATCGCGCCGCGTCCCGCGCAATCACGACTGTTGAGACTTTTGCCTGCGAAAGCTCTTTACCGTTTAAGAAGGAGAGTTCAAATAAAGCACTTGAGGCCTTTACTCAGTGCCTGGGTAAGCTAAAAATCGAAGATCGCCGAATTAACATCTTCATCTCCGAATGCTGGAGTTACCCACTTGTTATTTCTTTAAAACAAACACAGTTGAGTGACGCTGAAGTAGAAGTCATGTTGATGGGACTATACAGAAAACAGTATCCTGAATTATTTAACGAATTAGAACTCAGTTGGGACAGGCAGGATAATCAAATCGTTTGCCTTGCTGCAATCAAAAAAGACCTTGATCATTTGAGGAATACTTTACGGGGCAAAGGCATGTCAATCGACTCCGTAAAACCTTTGTCGCTTGAGATTCTTGCTAAACTTAAGACAAGGGAGAAATCCTATTGGATCGCAGTTGTTGAGGGGATGCAGGTTTCTCTTTTGAGGGTCGAGAACGGTTTGATTTTAGAATGGACCACCCTTGCGTCTGAGTCCAATCTAGAGCAAGCACTTTCCTTAAATTTAATGCGACACTCATCTCGCAGCAAAGACGATTGCAAAACATTAATGATTTTCAGCGTCTACACTAGTCCCTCAAAAACCTCAAATTTATCAATGCAAACATTAACGCACGCAAATTGGCGCGTTACGCATCTGGACATAAATGACCTACAAAAAAACGAGATGACTCGTTTAGTGGAGTCCATGCAAAAAATAAATAATAAAAATGCTTCAATCTCTTGAAATTAATTTCAGTCTCAGCAGAGCAGAGCGAAAAAGTCGACAAAATAGATTATTGACTTTTATCGCTGTCTTATTGACAGTGCAGGTGTGTATTTGTGCAATCCGGTTTCAATACTTTGACAACATAAAAGCCAGCTTACTCACCGCGCAAGCTGAGCTCGTATCCAAACGCGCACAACAATCAACGCAGCAACTAAGCCCTGAGCAAGCAAAAATGGCCTTGGGCATCAACAAAATGTTCTCGCGCATCTCCATTCCATGGGAGAGTTTGATGGGAGCAATTGAGGGCGCCCGTCTGCCCTCAATCCTCATTGAGGGCGTTTTGCCCCACCCGGAGGACGGCTCTGCAACCATTTCCTTAACGTCCCCGAAGTTTGAGGATATTTCCGAATTCACGCAAAGTTTGGAAAATCAAGCAAATATCAAAAAAGTAACCCTCATATCTGAGAGCTTGCCACAAACCAACTCGAGAGTTACCCAGCCAGGAGAGGGTGGTAATTTAAAAGCGGTCATCAGCGTTCAGTGGACTGCTACAAAATGAGCACATTTCAATTCAAAAACAAAACGTTGAACTGGTTTATTTTGATAACCCTTTTGATGGGGGTACAAATGGTGTTTGAAGTCTTATTCATCTCTCCCTTAAAAGATGAAAGCGCCCAACTTCAAAGCGATCTGACGCACTTAAGAGGTATTTCTAACTCCAGTCATACACAAGCGGGCTCACAAGTTGCACGGCTTGAGAGCTTCTCGAACACACTTGTCCGTCTTCCAACCAAAGATGACCGCATCCTAAAATTGCATCAACTAGCCCTTGAGCAGGGTGTAACTCTAAGCAAAATAAGCTATCGCAGCGAGAATATGGGAGGATCTTTGCAAAAAGATGAGCTACAAATGGAAATAAAAGGCTCCTACCCTGCGATAAGAGGCTACATCAGGAGTTTGCAAATAGAGGACATCGCTTTATCTATTGACTCGCTTGAGTTTAGGCAAACCAACTCACTGGGCAAAGTTTTAACCAATGCCAAGATAGTTTTATATAGCAGTGTTTCTTAATATGCTAAATAATCAAATTAATATTAAAAAATATATTAATCTAAGAAGTAAAAAGACTCTCATTTACCTCTTAGGATTGGGTCTCACCCTTTGGGCTGCTTGGATAGTGAGCCAAGGAGATGAGCCCACTGGCCCTGATGAGTCCTTGGTAAATACCAAAACTGTGGGCAGTAGAAATCGCGCCCAAAACAAGTCCCCTGATGCGCCGACTTTGCCCGAGAGTTGGCCCATTCACGCGGTGTCCTTAAATCCCATTGAAGATATATTTAGCCCTCCACCTCCACCGCCTCCAGTGAGTGCGAAAAATAGAAATAACGCTACCCCAGGGGGTTCGGAGTCACAGGACGGCCAGGAGGTTTCTTTCGGCTTAAAATATGTGGGTCGAATTCAAGATTCGGGACTCACTAAAGTTTTTTTTACAGACAGTGAGAATAAGGTGATTACGGTCAAAGTGGGACAAATGATCACTCCACAATGGCGATTGATTAATGCAGATATTAAGAAAATTGTGATCAAAAACACAAAAAATCAACAAGAATACAAAGTTGAGCTGGAAGCAACCGAATGAATTTACGCTATATCGCTTTTTTTGTATTACTGTCTTTACTGGCCTCTTGCGCAGGAACCGGCGCCTATAGAAGAGGAAAAGAACAGTCTGAGCAAGGCAACTGGTCTGGTGCGATCGATAGCTTTAGTGAAGCGGTTAAAAAGTACCCTGAAAACGCTCAGTACTCAATTGCATTAAAAAATGCGAAAGAGATGGCTGTTAACACCTTACTTGCTGAAGCGGCTTCATATACCGAGCGACAACCTCAAAAAGCTGTTGAGGTTTTTCAAAAGGTGTTGACGCTCTCGCCCTTAAACCAAAAAGCTATAGACGGCATCACATCAATAGAGAAGGCGCAGGCGATTAAAAAACTTTTTGACGAAGCCAAAAGAGCCGCCTCCTCGGGTCGGGAGCAAGAGGCAAAAGCCAAATTTAACAAGGTGCTCAGCATGGAGCCCACCAATGTAGGGGCTCGAAACGCGCTTCGTGAATTAGATGAGAAGTTGGGTAAGCCTCACGGCATGGTTAGTTTAGATTTGAATTTTCGGAAAAAAATATCACTTGTTTTTAGAGACACAACGCTTAGAGTTGTTTTAGATGCGTTATCGGAAAATAACAATATAAATTTCATTACCGACAAAGATTTAAGGCAAGACACAAAAGTCTCTGTATTTTTACGAGAAGTGCCGTTTCAAGAGGCTTTAGATCAAATCATGAGCTCTAACGGGCTTGACTATAAAATTGTTAACAAAAACACCATACTGATTTACCAAAATATACCCATTAAGGTTCGCGATTACAAAGATCTGATGATTCGCAATTTCTTTATTGCCAATGCAGATGTCAAACAGCTTACAGCCATGCTGAAGACTGTTTTAAAGGTAAAAGACATCTACACTGATGAGAAACGAAACATCATCGTAATTAGAGACACGGCGGAGGTCTTAAAGGTGGCTGAAATGCTGATAGCAGCCGAGGATCAACCCGAGCCGGAAGTGCTCCTTGAAGTGGAGATTCTTGAGTTTGATCACACACGCGGGGACTCCATTGGAGCTCAATTTACGCCCCAAGTCACTTTTGGAGTCGCAAACCCTATTACTCTAAGCGCTTTAAATGGGGTTGGCCAAAACAGTATTAATGTGGGCGGGCTGGGGACAGCGCTCACTCTTAATTTACAAAAACAAATCGGACTCATCCACATCTTAGCCAATCCAAGAATTCGGGTGCGCAACAAAGAGAAAGCTAAGTTTCACATCGGAGATAAAGTTCCCGTCATAACGGCTACAACCTACCCGGGCTCTTTGACAGGTGCAACCACCTCCTCAGTGAGTTACTTGGATGTGGGTATTAAACTAGAGTTTGAGCCTTCAGTTCAATTAGACGACGACGTCATTATTAAAACGACTCTTGAAGTCAGCTCCATTACAAACACGATCACCAACGGCGGCACGACAGCCTACCAAGTGGGAACTAGAAACGCTGCGACCACACTCACCCTGCGAGATAACGAAACTCAGGTGCTCGCCGGTCTACTCAACACGGATAACGAGTCAACTACAAACGAGTTGCCAGGCCTGTCCGACATTCCCCTATTGGGTAATATATTTAGCAACAAGGCCAACAAAAATTCAAGAAAAGAGATTCTTCTCTCTATCACACCTCGGATTGTGCACAACCTGCACCGTCCCACTGATGATTTAATTGAGGTTAACTCTGGCCCTGACGCGGGTAGACAAACCAGCAACGGCCAACCTACTCCAATCCCTGCGTATAACCCACCCCCTCCCCCTCAAAACACCGCAAATAGGCCCGCTGGTGTTTCTGGCTCTTCAATCACTCCAATTAGTGGTGCCTCATTCAGTACTTTAACGACCCCAATGGGTGGGTCTGCTACGACGTCTAGTTTTAGCTCATCGACTACGGATTCTTTTAGCAGCCCTGGAGGCTCCACGGCGGGCACGCCGGCCTCTTCAAGTTCGAGTGGCAGTGGATCAGCAAGCACGCCCCCAACCCCCGCACCGCTATTTGAAACGCCCCCCGGGGTAGGTTCAGTGACTAGGCCGCCTACGCCAGGAAACTAAAGACGCCTACTAAATGAAAGCGTGATACAACAAACTGGCCAAGTAATTAGCCATCAATGATCTACTTTAGTAGAACGTAATTCTGTCGATTTCCTCTTGGCTGGTCAAATGATCTCGGACCATTTGCTCGGCGGTTTCTCTGAGTAAGCGAGTGCCTCTTTGTTTCGCTGCTTCCTTAATGGCTCTTATAGAAGCGCGAGAGGCAATCATCTCCCTGATCTCATCATCCATCACCAAACACTCGCCAATGGCTCGTCTACCTTTGTAGCCGGTTCCCCTGCAACTTTTACAGCCCGCACCGTGGCAGTCGGCGCAAAAAATTCTAATAAGCCTTTGGGCCACGATGCCGTTGAGCGCGGAGACAAAAGTATAAGGATCCACATCCATGTGCTCAAAGCGGCCTAGCACGTCAAATACATTGTTGGCGTGTACGGTAGAGAAGACAAGGTGCCCGGTGAGGGCGGCTTGAACCGCAATTTGAGCTGTTTCTGGATCCCTAATCTCCCCCACCATGATCTTGTCTGGGTCATGTCTTAAGATCGACCTCAGTCCCCTTGCGAAACTAAGGCCTTTACGCTCGTTGACAGGTATTTGCAGAACCCCTGGCACTTGGTACTCAACGGGATCTTCAATGGTGATGATTTTTGATTTACCGTCGTTGATCTCGGAAATAGCGGCGTAAAGGGTTGTTGTTTTACCGCTTCCAGTGGGCCCAGTTAAAAGCAGCATACCGTGGGGTTTTGCTGCCAGCGAGCGAATCACAGCCATGGGCTGGGCATCAAAGCCTAGAAAGTCGAGCGTGAGACCAGATAGCTGATCGCTTAGGTGCTCTTTATCAAGAATACGGATGACTGCATCTTCACCGAAAACGCTTGGCATGATGGAGACCCTGAAATCTATGTTGCGGTCTCTAATTCTTGCTTTAAAGCGTCCGTCCTGAGGCGTTCTTCTCTCCGTGATGTCGAGCTCAGCCATCACTTTAACTCTGGAGATGGCTTGCTCATTGAGCTCAGCCCCTGGCACGCGGGCTGCTTCAATGATTACACCGTCTATTCTGTACTTAACGACCAATCCGCCCGCAGAGGCCTCTAAGTGAATATCGGAGGCTCCCGCTCCAAGCGCGTCAAAAAGTGTTGAGTTAATAAGCTTAATAACGGGGCTATGGGTCTCATCGATTCGGGCCAGTGAAATCTCCTCCACCCCTGTTTGCCGATCTAGGGTCGAAAATTCCTCCCCCATCACCCCTGACAAAGCAGTTTTACCCATTTCAAAATGCTTAAATGCGCCGACCAACTCGGACTCCAGCACAAGAAATCTTTGATCGATTAAGATCCCAACCGAGTCGGCCCATTTTTGGAGCGTCTCATCCGTTGGGTCGCAAAAGAGCATTCCCAGGTCTCCCCCCTTTTGCACAACCAGCGCCATTACCCGTTGGCACTCGCTAAGGGGGAGCCGCTCAAAATCTGCCTCAATACTGGAGTAAGAGCCAACCGAGAGCACTGGATAAAAAAACGTGGCTCCCAAGGCGTTCAATATCTCTGTACCTGACAGACCCGTTTGACTTTGCAACACAGCATCAAACGTTTTGTTATTGGCCTTAGCTAACTGTCTAGCTTGAATAACTTCAGAGGTGTTAAACATATGTGGTAGGTCTTAGCAGGGGGGAGC
Organism: uncultured Burkholderiales bacterium; assembly: GCA_903871545.1. Taxonomy (GTDB): domain Bacteria; phylum Pseudomonadota; class Gammaproteobacteria; order Burkholderiales; family Burkholderiaceae_C; genus Limnohabitans. The sequence goes on from CAIQHG010000050.1 coordinate 43,639, forward strand.
GCAACATTTAGCGGTAAACCCAATACCTTGCAATTACAAAATTCATCACTGGCATCAGTAATTCAACACAGATTTTTGCAGCAGTTTCATTTGTTTGGTAGTCTATCAAAGCGTTGATTAGGACAGTGGAGACAGTGGTCGTGAATACCCATAATAAAGTGTATTTCCAACTTGTTTTCAGCCACTCTTTAAATAATTGTGGTTTTGAGAATGTCCACAGATAATTCCCACTGTAAGCGGTGAGTGCACCAGAAAATCTGGCGAGCGTGTTGGCAAAAAAAAGCTCCACCTGCAAATGCCTAGCTATTGTGAAAACGCCCACATCCACGCCTAGGGAGAGCATGCCAACGGTTGCGTACTTTAATACTTGTTTTATGAGAGCGGTATTAACCATTGGTACTATTTTACAGAAACTCGCTTTGACCACTGATTACTTGGAAACTCTGTGAGTAGCCTAGTGCGAGTTGCCTCGGCATTGCTAAGCTCGCCCTTTTGCTCCTCGATGATCGCTTGAGTATAAAGGGCCTCAGGTAGCCAAAAGCCTTTGAAGTTTGAGGTGAGCTCTTTGTAATGAGCCAAGGATATTTCTTTTTTGTTTGCCAGTTCATAGGCTTTAGCAGCCCAAAATAATGCTTCCTCTTTTTTGGCATTTGATTTTCTGCCCTCATAGGCCAAATCAAACTGCGCTGCAGCCTCCAGGTTTTGATTCGCTCGCATCAAAGCCCATGCATCGGTGTACAGGCGCTCTGGATTGTGAACATAAAACCATCGGCCAAGTAATACGAGCGCAATCGGCCATACTAAGCTGTAAGCATTCCAGTTGGTTGGCCACGCCTGTAGGACGGCTTCGCCTTGCGCCATTGAGTCAACGGCTTTATGTTCTTTTTCTTTTTCTTTTTCTTGATCTTGTTTTTTTAATACTTGCGCTATTTTTCTGCGCCCAATCCAGCCCTTAGCGTCAAGGACGATTAAAAGGGCCAAGAGGCTTAGACCAATGAATGTTGCTACTCCTGCGACCGTGCCCACTGCCGTATCTGTGTACTCAAGCCTGACATTTTGCTCCTGGGGGATCACAAGCATAAACCCAGGTCCAGCCAAAAACATTTCTCCCTTTGACGCCAAATGCCATTTCGGATGCCAAGCAAACCGCACCAAATGTGGCACCCCAATTTGATTGGTTGTCCAGCTAATCGATTCTCTGGTGATTGATATCGAATCGATCTGCACGGGTGATTTAGGCTCCTCGAAAGAGATTTTCCCGTTATCGGAAAACACTGGTAGCTCTTTGTCAAATCGTGATCTGTTTTTAAACCACTGAAAACTCTCTTCAAACCAGTTTTTTTTCGGATACCACTTAATGGGGCGATCAAGGGTATCGACTAAATGGGTATTAAAGCTATTTAGATTAAATACGTGAAAAGGCACCGCACTGGCTGACTCTGTAAAGTTTTTATTATTCTTAAATGCATCAAGCGTAGCTTGATTTCTAATGAGTACCTGGTTTGAGTAGAGGAAATTCATGTGCTTAACCGCAAACTCTAGATCAAGACTTGCGCTTGGGAAGCGGGCCAGTGGAGAGGACGGATGAGTGGAGACTTCGCTTTGCAATTGATAGATGGCGGGGCTAACCACAGCCGACTCCATGTACAGGCCCTCCAAAACGGGTCGGCCGCGCAAGAACATGGGAAGCGCCTCAAGCGCGCGCGTCGAGCCGATATCATTGTTGGCGGGGTCATGCTCGAACAGTAATCTGGGGCTCTCCTTTTGACCCCTTAGCATGGGAAAAAGGGTGGTTAACTGATTCCACTGGGGCTTTGTCTCCAAACCACTATGGTTCCACAAGCCCCAATCGGGCACGAGCGTAAGGTGAGTGCTTATCCAACCAAGGTAGAAGACTGCAGTGCTACAACATATGAAATACAACCCGAGTCGAGAAAGAATTGTCAAAGGCTTTAAAAGCCGCTCCAGCGCAACTCCCCAAATCCAAGCGCCTGCGACTCCCCCGTAAAGCCACACGAACGGGAAAAACCGAATATTAGCCAGCCCAATTGCACTACCGGCCAAATAACCCACGGCGCCCAGTAATGCCGAGCATCCCAAAAAATAAGCATACCGCAGTGTGTTATCTAAAGAATCATTAAGTGGATAACGTTTTTTTAATGTGGGGATCCAGCGCATTGCTCCGTGAGCAATTAAGCCAAGCAGTGAAGCAACTATAAGCGGGAGAACTGCAGGTGGCGCAAAATCCCACAGGTTTTCAACTTGAAATAAAGCGTCATTGGGGATGGTGAGCGAATGCATCTCGATCATCGGTAATAGCCAACCGCAAAGCATTAAAAAAGCTAGCCCGTGGCCCAAGCAAAGTAGCTTCAGATTTTGAAGGAATTTGGTGCGATCAAATAAGAATGCACCGCTCGCGAATCCTGTTATCAAAAGGGCGAATCCGTTTGAAAAGCCAGTGAGGGCTTCCAGTAAAGCGACTACCCACCAGTGCTTACCCGTTTGAATCACCCTTACCCAAGTCATGAGGGTTAAGATACTAAAAAACGCTCCATAACTTTGGGTAAACTCACCCGCAAGAGTTGACATTAAGTTCCCTCCCCAAAGGGAGTTTTGCTCATGAAGCAAAAAGGCGAGCGTGGCAAGTGTGCCCCAAAGCGCTAGACGCCTGGCCTGCTTTAAGATGTAAACACTTCCCACCCAAACCGCACCGGGCAGGAGCATAGCGGCCGCAAACATTCCGATCTTCATTGCAGGCGCAAACGCAATGAACTGTGCAAGCGCAGCGATGGTGATGAAAGCAAAAGGAAAATAATAAGATAGAAAGGAGAAACCAGCAAAAACCTCCGGCATCCAAGAGGTGATGTGCCCGCTTGGCAAGATCTCCTTCGCATACAAATAAGCGTATAGGAGGTGTGAGGCGGCGTCTCCGCCCGTGGCTAAATTAGTTGATAACAAAAACTGAATACCCAGGAGAGATGCGATTACCCAGGCAAAACCCAGTATGACAATTAGATCAAGGGCAAGAAAATAAATTCGTTTAACTAAGAGGGAATTTATAGTTTTGGTTGTGTGGGCTTGAGCGTACATAAAGACTACACATTCAGTTTTGAATCAATAGTGCGTTTAAAGAAGTTTTTTATAAAAGAAAATAAAACCAAAGCAAGTCCAAACGAGAGGAACATAGCGCTAATATGCAAAAAGTAGTTTCGTAGAAATACAATAAAAACTGGCAGTTGCTCCGTGCCCCTAGCAACACCGTCCGGGATGATTTGCAGCTCTAAGGTTTTATTCTCATACTCATGGATCAGCCAAACACCGGTTTGAACGGGACCCGTGTCGAGCGTGATAGGCAGACCTGTACTCCAGTCATGTTTGCTTATTGATGGAATTCTAATGTTTTGGCTGATGGGTTGAGTTAATTCATGAATCCCTTGATAGGGATTTGATATTACATAGGTAAAAAGCAAATCTTTTCGGAGCTCGTTGTCTCTTTTAACTGTAAGTACAGAATTTTGACGGTTAAATTCCAGTGGAACAAATATCCTACCTGGACTAGATCTCCATGTAAGTTGATAAAACGGGGCACCTGCTTGATCAAAGAAAGCAATCACTACGGGACAGGCTTTTGAAATAACTGAGTTACTCACATTACCTACTAAGTTACCCTCGGCGCGGTGTCCGGGCTCCAGATAGGCCGACTCACTTGCATTTAAATTAACTTTTACCCACTCCTCATGAGCTCCACCCAGAGACCATGCTGTTAAGCGGTAAGCGCTTTCGGTACCTGTGTTTTTGATGGAGATAACTTGATTTGTGAAGTCAACTGAAAATCCAACCGTTCCTGCAAATCCTAAGTTGCAGATTAGGCTAGTTAATAAAAAAAACCAGCATAAATAAGGGCAACGTAAATAAAACTTCATTTTAAGTAAAAAACCGCCACAAAGGGCGGTTTTAAAACTTTCTAAAATTTAAAGTTATTTGGCGTAGAGCGTAACAGTTCCACCTACAGTAGGAGGGGTACTTGGTTTGCTAACTAAAGTACTGAGCGCCTTAGAAGCCTGGTTATTATTAGGACACTTTCCTTTAGTAGTTAATGACACTAGACCAAAAGTCACAGTGTTAATTGATGATGAGGTAAGTACTGCTCCAGTGGAAGTATCATAGGCACCAATTGTTGTAGCACTACACTGTGAAGCGCTTGTCAAACCAGTGTAACAACCGTCTGTTTCTCCGTTACTAATCGAATTAATATTCATAGCAACAACTTCGCATGCCTGCGTTGTGTCAAATGTTGTTGAAGTAGAAGTTGAACCTGTTGAACCTGTTGAACCTGAGCTTGAAGCTGCTGTCGTTGTTGTCGTAGCAGCAACTGTAGTTGTTGTAGCTGCAGCAGTCGTAGTTGTAGGCGCCGCTGTTGTGGTCGTTGTAGTTGTAGTTGTAGTTGTAGTTGTAGTTGTTGTAGTGGTCGTTGGAGCTGTCGTGACCGCAGTTGCAGCTGCAGTTGTGAGCGCTGTTGATATGTTAGCAGTTGACAACGCAGTTGTAGCAGTAGCAGCAGAGGCGGCGATGGCTGCAGGAGTGGCGCCTGTGGCTGTAGCAGCAGTGTAGACAGTCTTAGCTGCAGCAGCAAGGGCAGTTGCCTGAATAGCTACATTCAAGTTTTGGACAGCAAGAGTTGGACTAGCAGCCGCGATTGCCGTGTTGAGAGTTGTATACAAAGTAGAACTGGAGGCTGAAGAACCAATTGTGTTAATTGCATTGGATAAGGCAGCTGAGTTGTACTGAATTGCATTCAACGATGTGGTATTGGCAGTTACGTCAATGGCAGTTCCAGCAGTCGTAGAAGCCGTTTTGTAAGCAGCGGCAATTGAAGTAGCGGATCCCAAAGAATTAGCAGTTGCTGCGTTTCCAATAGTACCTAATGTTTTAGCAATAGCGGCGCCGAACGTCGATATAGGAGCCACAGTGGTAGAAGCTGCCAATTGGCTTGCAACTAAAGCTGCAACACCAGTAATATTGGCTGAAGCTGCTGCAACCGCTGGGTTGGAGTAGTTTCCGTTGGTGATGTCAGTTGGCAACACACCTAAAGAGGTGGCTACATTATTTTGAGCAGTTGCTAAGGCTGCGGCTGAAGCTACTGCAGCAGTTGGGGGACTAGCAACGGAGGGGGGAGTTGAGAAAATTGCTGAGGCAACAACTGTTGTCAAAGGATTAGCAACAATTGCTGAAGTAGAAGTAGGTACAGCTGTTAAAACCGTGCTGATGGGCAGATTAACTGTAGGATCGTAATCAACTGAAGTTGTCGAACCCAAAGGCAACATTTTTCCAGCACCGGTTGCGGAAATATAAATAGGGGCTGTACATGAGCTAGGGACGCTAATTGTTCCAGTTCCAGGAGCAGCAGTGGTTCCTATTGTGCCAGTGCCTGTAACACCGTTGGCACAAATAGCTGTCATAGTCACGCCAATAAATGGACTGTTTCCACCGTCCAATGAGATAGAGTTGTACGCAGTGGATGAAGAACTGCCTGGTCCACATGCAACCAGCGTAACAGCGGCAATCACTGATAATGAAACTGCTGCAAGGCTATATTTAGCTCGTTTGTCTAATGCTTTCAACTTGATATCCCCTAAAAAGATTTGGCGTACTCGAATTACTTATCGACACGAATTTTGTGAGAATTTTGATAAAATTCAACAAATATTATGTCACACATTAACTATCCCAACAGCGCCGATAGTTGTATTTTGGATAATTAATATTAATTTACTTTAAAAGTATTCAATTTTTAATTGAATCGCTATTTTTTTTAGGCAATGCATATTTAACAGTTGTGAATTAAACAACTTACTCAAGCAATTCGATATGAATTTCGATATAAATTTTTCCATATTTAAAAAAAATTTAGAAAAAATTCACGCGCTTTAAGCGTTTTTGCCAAATCTCACAAAACCACACAAAATCACTAATCCACTCATAAAATCCAAACCTTCAAAAACCTTATATCCACTATTTGATGTGACCAGCTTTGTGTATTTATTCTCAAATAAATTTGAGCCCAACAAAGCAGGGGGGCTTGCTTTTAATTCTTATTTAAAAAGATCTTCTGTTTGGAACTTATACGGGACCTCCCCCTAATCGCCGTCAATAAAACAATACATTACAATATACCTTCATTAATTACAGCCCTTGGGTATACGCCATGCAACGCTGCAACACGAGAGTAGGAGTCCGCAATGGGCCGTAAAGTTTTTATTAAAACATTCGGCTGCCAAATGAATGAATATGACTCTCAGAAGATGGCCGACGTCTTAGCTATAAGCGATGGTTACGAAACCACTACGGACGTCAACCAAGCCGATCTAATACTATTTAATACTTGCTCAGTGCGTGAGAAAGCACAAGAGAAAGTATTCTCTGACTTGGGCCGAGTCAAGCACTTAAAGAAAAAGGGTGTCCAAATAGGCGTGGGCGGATGCGTAGCCAGTCAAGAAGGGGCGAGTATCATTGAGCGAGCCCCCTATGTAGACGTGGTATTCGGTCCGCAGACCCTACACCGTTTGCCTGAATTACTAAAAGCGCGCTCTAACTCCAAAAAACCACAGGTGGATATCAGCTTTCCTGAAATTGAAAAGTTTGACCACCTCCCACCCGCACAAACCAAAGGTGCCTCAGCCTTTGTGAGCATCATGGAGGGGTGCTCCAAGTACTGTAGCTATTGTGTTGTGCCCTACACAAGGGGCGAGGAAGTTAACCGACCTCTTGACGATGTTCTTACTGAAGTAGCCGGCTTAGTTGCCCAAGGGGTTAAAGAAATAAATCTCCTGGGTCAAAACGTAAACGCTTACCGAGGCGTTATGGGTGATACGACTGAAATTGCGGATTTTGCCCTCTTGCTCGAATACATTGCAGCCATTCCGGGTATCGAGCGTTTGAGATACACAACCAGTCACCCAAACGAGTTCACGCCCTGGCTCATTGAGGCTTACGCCCGGATCCCGCAGTTGGTCAGTCACTTACACTTGCCCGTCCAACACGGTAGCGACAAAATCCTAATGGCCATGAAGCGCGGATACACTGCGCTAGAGTACAAGAGCACCATTCGCAAACTCCGTGCAGTCAGGCCTAATTTAGCCCTAAGCTCAGATTTTATTGTTGGGTTTCCGGGTGAGACCGATCAAGATTTTGATCAACTCATGAAACTTATTACCGATACTGGGTTTGATGCTTCCTTCTCCTTCATCTTTAGTCCTCGCCCAGGCACTCCTGCGGCAAACTTAGAGGACACCACCCCGCATGAAGTGAAGCTAAAAAGGCTACAACACCTACAAGCCACAATTGAAGAGAATGTTGCAAAAATCAGCCACAGCATGCTCGGATCTATACAACGCATACTTGTTGAGGGCCCATCCCGCAAAGATGCAACAGAGTTGATGGGACGCACAGAGTGCAACCGTATTGTGAATTTCGCTGCGGGTCCAAACCCGCAGCGATTAACGGGACAACTGCTGGACGTGAAAATTACTCTCGCATTGCCTCATTCTCTCAGGGGGGAACTGGTTATCGGCTAACTTCGCTTAGGTAATTGCTGCCTCCCTTCGGGTCAGCTTCACCTCGGCATTCCCGGGAAACCAGGGCCGCCCATACCCTTCATTCCCCCTAGTCGCTTCATCATCTTCATCAGGCCCCCACCCTTCATCTGCTTCATCATCTGCTGCATTTGCTCAAACTCTTTGAGCATCCGGTTGACATCTTGAACCTGAACGCCTGCGCCCCCTGCGATGCGTCTTTTGCGGGTGGCTTTGATCAACTCAGGTTTGCTGCGCTCTTTGGGTGTCATGCTGTGAATGATGCCTTGTTTTCTGAGCATATCGCGCTCGACCTTGGACAGATCAGTGCCGCTTGCTTTAGAGGCAATTTGAGAGGGCATTTTCTCCATCAAACTGGCCAAGCCCCCCATCTGATTCATTTGCTGAATTTGAGCTAAAAAATCGTTTAAATCAAAATCGCTACCGCTTTTAAGTTTTTGTGCAAGCTTCTCCGCTGCTTGTACGTTTACACTGGAGGTAACTTGCTCGACGAGCGCCACAATATCGCCCATCCCAAGCACTCGTCCCGCGTGTCTTTGTGCGTCAAAGACCTCTAACCCGTCAATTTTTTCGCTGGTACCCGCAAATTTTAGAGGCGCTCCCGTGATTTGTCTCACTGACAGAGCCGCCCCTCCCCTTGAGTCCCCATCGAGTTTGGTAAGCACAATGCCCGTTAAGGGCAAAGCGTCATTAAACGCTTTGGCCGTGTTGGCTGCGTCTTGACCTAGCATGGCGTCGACCACAAAAAGGGTTTCAACTGGCTTGATAGCAGAGTGCAGGTCTTTGATCTCTTTCATCAAAACCTCATCAATACCAAGGCGTCCCGCGGTGTCTATTAATAAGACATCAAAGTAATGTTTTTTTGCAAAATCCAAAGCGGCGAGCGCTATGTCCACGGGTCGTTGATCTACAGTGCTCTCAAACCACTGGGCCCCGGCTTGCGCGGTTACGGTTTTAAGTTGCTCAATGGCGGCTGGGCGGTAAATATCGGTTGATACCGTAAGCACCTTCTTGCCGCGTTTGGTCATTAAATGTTTGGCCAATTTAGCCGTTGTGGTGGTCTTACCTGCGCCTTGTAATCCAGCCATCAAAATAACAGCGGGGGGCTGAGCCGCTAGGTTAATGTCTGATACGCCTTCCCCCATGGTTGCGGCCAGCTCTTTTTGAACGATGCTCACTAACACTTGTCCAGGCTTTAAAGAGCTGATCACCTCCTGACCTAAAGCCTTCTCCTTCACCCTAGCAATAAAATCTTTGATCACTGGCAAGGCCACATCCGCCTCGATCAGCGCAATACGGACCTCGCGCAGCATCTCAGACACGTTGGACTCAGTAATGCGAGCTTGTCCACTGATGTGTTTGATTAAACCGGAGAGCTTATCGGTGAGTAAACTGGCCATTGAATGAGTTTTCCGAGTTAAATGGGATTAGGTAAAGAAACAATACCCAAAACCAGAAATATAAAAATTCGATTTTACCCTTGACCGCTTAACATTGGATCTGCGAGCGCGTTGGACGCAAGGGATCCCTATCGGATTCTCAAAAAGCAATCAGTTTTGATTTAATAGTAATACACTTAAAGCAGTCAACTGTGCAAAAAATTCCTAAACTGAATGCCTGACATAACACCACTTTGAACCCTTTGAACTCATTAACCTCTTTGAGCGCTCACAAACTAACTGCTCACGAACGCAATTTACTGAACTTCTCGGGTGGGCCAGGCGCGTTGCCTGAGCCAGTTTTGGTTCAGGTTCAACAAGCCATTGAAGCCGTTCCTGAGGTGGGATTATCCGTTTTAGGCATCAGTCATCGCTCCAAGTGGTTTACGGATTTGGTCTTAGACACCGAAGAGCGTGTTAAAAGATTGTTGTCCTTAAAAAACGATTACAAGGTGCTCTTTTTGCAAGGGGGAGCAACCCAGCAATTCTCAACCATTTCTGCCGCTTTTAACCGAAATCCCAATTGGCCAGCTGAGTACTTAGATACCGGGTACTGGAGTGCTAAGTCTATTGAGGGCGCCAAGCCTCTGAAGGATGGATCAACTCAAAGCGACCCAACGCTAAAAGTAGTTTGGAGCGGCAAGGAGTTGAACTACTCTCAGTTACCAAGGAACAAAGATTTGGTATTGAGTCCAAATGCCTCCTATTTTCATTACATATCCAATGAAACGGTAGAGGGTCTGCAATTTAAAGAGTTAATGGGTCTGCCCACTGTGCCCCGTATTTGTGATATGTCCTCAGACTTCTTGTCCGCACCCATCCAAGCGCAGGAGTACTCACTCATTTACGCTCATGCTCAGAAAAACCTGGGCCCTGCAGGGGTCACCGTCGTCGTCGTTAAAGACAGCATGCTCAGTTTGATGCCCAAAGAGTTTCCCGCATTTTTAGATTACCGTGTCCACGCAAAAGCGCATTCAAATTTCAACACGCCCCCCGTATTTGCCATTTATGTGGTGAATTTAATTACAAAGTGGCTAGAACTTGAGGTGGGAGGACTGGCTCAGATGGGACAGTTGAACAAGCGTAAGGCGGACCTTTTATACGCGCAAATCGACCAAAGCCAAGGCTTTTATAAAAGCACGGCAGATATTTCAAACCGTTCCTTGATGAACGTCACCTTTCGTCTAAATTCCCCTGAACAGGAGTCCGCTTTCTTAGAGCAGTCTAAGGCACAAGGATTCTCAGGCTTGGAGGGTCACCGATCAGTCGGAGGAGTCAGAGCCTCACTTTATAACGGCGTTACTTTGCAGGCCACACAAGAGTTGACTCGGTTTATGGACTATTTCAAAAACACGGACCCAAGGATTTAATTAATTATCTCCCCCTTTAGTTAAAATATCCTCTATGAATCTCACCCATCTATCGACCTTTTGTTTGGTTACAAACCTCTTAGCTGCCCTGACCTACGCGGTTGGTGCGCTATGGGTTCGCCGGAACGATGAGACAGTTGGACTAAAAGTGCTCATTAGCGGCGCTTTCTTTCACGCCCTAGGTATTATGAGCAGCATGTTCGGTGAGGACGGGCAACCACAGTTTGGTTTTGCGCCCGCACTCTCAGCGACGACTTGGCTCGTTCTAGTTATTTACACACTCGAGCACTGGAAGATCCCGCAACTGCGAGTGCACGGTGGCTTGGCTGCGCTGGGCACATTTAGCGTCATCTTAAGCTTGGCTTTTGCTGGGCACCCACTGCACCTGCAGTCTTCGCCTTGGCTACCTTTGCACTGGATGTTTGGAATGGCGTCTTACGGTCTATTTGCTGTGGCTGTAGTGCACGCAGCCCTAATGCAAAGGGCGGAGAGAAAAATGCGCTTGGCACTAGACAACCAAACAGGTCTTCCCCTATTGACCCTTGAGAGACTCACTTTTAGATTTGTTAAGTCCGGTTTTATTCTTCTTACAGCCACATTGATTGCTGGAGTGTGGTTCGCAGATGAGCTATACGGGCCCGCTCACGCACTCAGGTTTGATCACAAAACGGTCTTCGCCGTCCTTTCTTGGATCACCACAGGAACTCTTTTGTTGGGCAGAAATAAGTTGGGCTGGCGCGGTGCAATTGCGTCAAGAATACTTTATGTGAGCGCTGCTTTATTGCTATTGTCCTACATCGGTTCACGGTTTGTAGTTGAAGTTATTTTGGGTAGAGCTTTGTGAAATACCTGATCATATTAATTATTTTATATTTTGTTTTTAGTTACTTACGCCGTCAACGACAAAGCGGCGAATCACCGGGTAAAGACTTTTCCGGCTCAAATCCACAAATCATGATTGAATGTAATGCTTGCGGGGTACATTTCCCTAAGACTGACGCTTTTACTGGGAAACTAGGCTCTTACTGTTGCGCGGCTCACCTCAAATCAAAAGAGAACGATTAATGCACTCCACAGATTCAAAGTTATGGGTGGACGGTTGGTACCGATTTGCAAAACAGGTGCACTCTCCTAACTTCGGGCCAAGACCAGCGAACTGCAAAGTGCAGCTAGTTGTTATTCACTCAATCAGTTTGCCTCCAAATGAGTTTGGCTCAGACCATATTGAGCGTTTTTTTTGCAATGAACTCGACCACAACGCTCACCCCTACTTTAAAGGGCTAGAGGGGCTAAGAGTTTCGGCCCATTTCCTGATCAAAAGAAATTCAGACCTCGTTCAATTCGTCAGTTGTTTGGACCGAGCTTGGCACGCTGGAGAGTCTACATTCCACGGCAAAGAAAATTGCAATGATTTCTCCATCGGCATTGAGCTCGAGGGGGCCGAGTGGGCCGGCAGATTCGAGCCAGGACAATACGAAACACTAAGCGCTCTTTGCTCAAGCCTAATCGGCGAGTATCCGGTCCTACATTTTGCGGGTCATGAACACATCTCGCCGGGTCGAAAAAAAGATCCTGGGGACGGGTTTGTTTGGAGCAAGTTGCAAAGAAGTTTAGGTTTGCCTGACGTTTTTTTTCAACAAACCCGGGTCTGATTTAAAAAAAGCAAGTTGTTTTTTACGATTTGAGGCTTTTTTTTATGGCAATTTAAACCACGAAATTAAAGAAATCTTAAATTTGATCCAACCTCAGGAAACTAAATTTGGGGCTAAAAAATCAGTAAATCTAATGAAGTGGGGCCGCAAGACATGAATTTTATTGACTGTGCAAGGCAAAATCTCTCAGAGCCCGCATTTAATCTATCTGCTGCTGCGAGAGTCCAGTATTTATGAGCTTCAAATGAGGGTATGAATTTAGACTCCAAACAGCAGACCAGATAGGGGTAAATTAGTACAAATATTTATTTTTAAAAAAAAGTCAAAATAGTGCAACACACTACCCCTAGTGTCTAGTAAACTCTACAGACCCCAGATATAGTGTGGGGCCCTCCAGATTCATTTTCCAATTTCCGGTAGACTTTTGCATCTCAAACGTCTGTCTGGCGACGATTTACAAAAACAAAAGGTGTTTTAATCATATGCAAATAGCTTCTACTTCGGTTGGATCTACCCAAAGTAATCTCCTGTCAGATGTTGATTTAAGTTCCGTTAATTTATCTAATCCAGGCAACGGCTTGGCTCAGTATCAGATCATTCGTCGCAACGGCGCCGTTGTCCCCTTTGAGCCAAGCAAGATTGCTGTGGCGATGATGAAAGCTTTCTTGGCCGTACACGGCACTCAAGGGGCGGCCTCTGCAAGCGTGAGAGAGACCGTTGAGGCTTTGACTCAGACAGTCATGCGCGCTTTGATGCGCTCACGCCCTGGAGGCGGCACATTTCACATAGAGGACGTACAAGACCACGTTGAGCTTGGACTGATGCGCGGCGGACACCACGAGATTGCAAGAGCTTACGTTTTATATAGAGAGCGACGCACCCAGGAGCGCTCAACACAAAAAGAGGCTGCCAAGCCCATTCACCCTGTACTGCACGTTTTAGACGGTGGACAGCGTGTTGAACTTGACATGGGCCGGCTCAAAGCTTTGATGGTCTCAGCCTGCGAGGGTCTCAGTGCAGATGTCAGTGCAGAGCCCATCATGAATGAGACACTCAGAAACTTATATGACGGCGTACCTATTGAAGAGGTTTACAAAGCCTCGATTTTGGCATCCAGAACATTGATTGAAAAAGATCCAGATTACACTTACGCAACTGCACGTCTTTTGATGCATACGATTGCCAAAGAGGTATTTGGACGAGAAGTTCCCCCTGAGCAGCGAGCTGCTCAGTACGTGGAGTACTTTCCTCAGTTTATTAATAAAGCAATTGAAAACGATTTGCTTGACGAGCGTTTAGGACAGTTTGACTTGGCTCGCTTGGCTAAAGCGCTCAAAGCCGAGCGCGACCTGCAGTTTGACTATTTAGGTCTACAAACGCTTTATGACCGATATTTCTTGCACGTGCGCAAGCAAAGAATCGAATTGCCCCAGTCCTTCTTTATGCGTGTTGCGATGGGTTTGGCTCTGGATGAGATTGACCGGGAAGCAAGAGCTATTGAGTTTTATGAGGTACTTTCCTCATTTGACTTTATGTCCAGCACTCCTACTTTATTTAACAGTGGCACACTGCGCTCACAACTGTCGAGCTGCTATTTAACGACTGTTCCAGATGACTTAGACGGTATTTATGAGTCCATCAAAGAAAATGCTCTTTTATCCAAGTTTGCAGGCGGGTTGGGTAACGATTGGTCTAGGGTTCGCGCTTTAGGCTCACACATTAAGGGGACCAACGGGGAGTCCCAGGGTGTCGTGCCTTTCTTAAAAGTGGTCAACGACACAGCAGTTGCGGTCAACCAAGGCGGCAAGCGCAAGGGAGCCGTTTGCACGTACTTAGAGACATGGCATTTGGATATTGAGGAGTTTCTTGAGTTGCGCAAAAACACCGGGGACGACCGTCGCCGCACGCATGACATGAACACAGCCAATTGGATTCCTGACCTTTTCATGCGCCGTGTGATGGAGAAAGGGACTTGGACACTTTTCTCACCCTCAGACGTCCCAGATTTGCATGACAAATACGGCGTCGCATTTGAGCAAGCTTACAACAAATACGAGGAGCTCGCACGCTCCGCAGAGCTCAAGCCCAGTAAGACTTTGCCTGCCGCCGATTTGTGGAGAAAGATGCTATCTATGCTCTTTGAGACGGGGCACCCTTGGATTACTTTTAAAGACCCTTGTAATTTACGTTCACCCCAACAACACGTCGGTGTGGTTCACTCCTCGAACTTGTGTACTGAGATCACACTCAATACCAGTGACACCGAAACAGCGGTTTGTAACTTGGGGTCGGTCAATTTGCTACGCCACCTCAAAGACGGCCCCAACGGGAAGACCGTAGATCACGAGAAGCTGCAAAAAACCATCATCACTGCCATGCGAATGTTGGACAACGTGATTGATATTAACTACTACGCCGTTAAAAAAGCGCGTGACTCAAACGTTCGCCATCGTCCTGTGGGGTTGGGTTTGATGGCTTTTCAAGATGCGCTTTATGAGATGAGAATACCTTACGCCTCCCAAGAGGCTGTGGAGTTTGCAGACCGCTCGATGGAGGCTATTTGCTACCACGCTTATTGGGCGTCTACGGAGCTTGCAAAAGAGCGGGGAGCTTACTCCTCTTATAAAGGATCTTTGTGGGACAAGGGCATTCTTCCCTTAGACACGCTAGACTTACTCGAGCGCGAGAGGGGTGGATACGTCGAGGTTGACCGCACTCAAACTCTAGACTGGGAGAGTTTGAGAAAGAAGATTGCCAAAGACGGTATGCGTAACTCTAACTGTGTCGCTATTGCTCCAACAGCTACGATCTCCAACATCATCGGGGTTGACGCATCAATAGAGCCTTGTTTTGGCAACTTGTCGGTCAAGTCAAACTTGTCCGGCGAATTTACCATCATCAACTCCTATTTAGTTCGTGACCTCAAACGCTTGGGACTTTGGGACGATGTTATGGTTATGGATCTAAAACATTTTGACGGCTCACTGCGCCCCATCGATAGAGTGCCAGAGAGTATCAAATCACTTTATGCAACTGCCTTTGAGGTGGAGACAAAGTGGTTGGTGGAGGCTGCGGCAAGACGACAAAAATGGATCGACCAAGCTCAGTCTTTGAACATTTATATGGCTGGAGCTTCTGGTAAAAAACTGGATGAAACTTACAAACTAGCATGGCTGCGCGGCCTTAAGACAACCTATTATCTGCGCACCATGAGTGCCACACACGTTGAGAAATCAACCGTACACGGCAATCAACTCAACTCGGTTTCCTCTGGTGGCGGGGTGGGCTCTGGTGGCGCTGCCAACGCGAGCAGTGCTAATAGTGCGGCCACTAGCGCGCTTGACGCCGTCGCGCTTGCTGCTCGGGCACAACTCACTGAGAGTGTTGCCGCAACCGATATCAAGTTTTGTGGAGTGGACGACCCAACCTGCGAGTCTTGCCAGTGATTTTGGTCTGCAAGACTTTATAGCCCGGTTTAGCGTGCGTTTCAAACGCACGTTGAAGTTTTTTTTACTAACCCGTGTTGCCTTGCATTGATTAACACTCGATGTAATTTGACAACACTCAACGAGGCAGAGTGCTTTTAAATCTTTGAGTTTATAGCGCTTGCATTCATAATCATACAAATGGAAATTTACATATGCTGACTTGGGAAGATGATTCAACTCCTTTAGCGACAACGCCCTCGCTGGCCAACCTTGGAGTGCTAGACACGATTAGCCCAACAAGCGAGGCGACTGCGCCGACTTTGCCCTCTTTGTCTGTTAGAACGCTCAATGACGGCGCCCGCATACCTGCGCCGCAGGTACAAGCTCAAGTTACTGCCCAACAAAAGCTTTCACCAACAGACTTTGCGGGTACACCCGCAGCGCAGACAGCGGCTCCTGCTGAGAACCGCCGCGTTAACGCAGCGGACAAAAGAATTATCAATGGCCAGACCGATGTGAACCAGCTCGTTCCGTTTAAATACAAATGGGCATGGGAGAAATATCTAGCGACTTGCGCCAACCACTGGATGCCTCAAGAGGTCAACATGACACGAGATATCGCTCTTTGGAAAGACCCCAACGGGTTGACTGAGGACGAGCGCCGAATTGTTAAGCGTAACCTAGGCTTCTTTGTAACTGCAGACTCACTTGCTGCAAACAACATTGTTCTTGGCACTTATCGTCACATTACGGCCCCTGAGTGCAGACAATTTTTACTGCGTCAAGCCTTTGAGGAAGCCATCCACACTCATGCTTACCAGTATATTGTGGAGTCTTTAGGGCTTGAGGAAAGTGAGATTTTCAACGCATACCACGAAGTTCAATCCATTCGCGACAAAGATGAGTTTTTGATTCCCTATATTGACGCGATCATGGATCCCAACTTTAAGACAGGTACACCAGAGAACGATCAAATACTGTTGAAGTCTCTTATTGTGTTTGCTTGTCTAATGGAAGGTCTATTCTTCTATGTCGGTTTCACACAAATTTTAGCGCTCGGTCGGCAAAACAAAATGACGGGCGCTGCAGAGCAGTACCAGTACATCTTGCGTGATGAGTCGATGCACTGTAATTTTGGTATTGATTTGATCAACCAAATCAAGCTTGAAAATCCACAGTTATGGACTAATGAATTTAAGGCCGAAATTAAAGAAATCTTTGCAAAAGCGGTGGAACTTGAATACAAATATGCAGAGGACACGATGCCAAGAGGCGTTTTGGGCATGAACGCATCTATGTTCAAAGGCTACCTCCGCTACATTGCTAACCGGCGCGCAACGCAAATTGGTCTGGAGATGTTGTTTCCTAATGAAGAAAATCCATTTCCCTGGATGAGTGAGATGATTGATCTCAAGAAAGAGCGTAACTTCTTTGAGACCCGAGTCATTGAGTACCAGTCAGGCGGTGCGCTGTCTTGGGATTAATTCTTCAACTCTTTCTTAGGCTTCTTAAGTTTCTTAAGTTTCTTAAGTTTCTTAAGATAAGGGGGAGTTAGGTCAGAAAATTCGGTCTGTAGTTCATTTTTTCGCCTCACGTGCAAACCAGATGTTTTGGGTGGGCGTTCAACTTGAGCTCAGACTCAACCGCGTTCAAGTAACTTGATTTTTGGTCTAGTTACTAGAACCGCACGTTACTCAATCCTAAGTAACGAGCGTTTGAGCCAGCGATCTGTTAACTTGATCTAGGAGTAAGTTATGGCAACTGCAAAAAAAACGGCCGCAAAGAAGGCCGCAGTAAAAAAAACAGCGGCTAAGAAAAAGCCAGCGGTGAAGAAGACGGTAGCAAAGAAAGTGATTGCAAAGAAGGTTGTTGCTAAGAAAAAGCCAGTGGCCAAAAAGCCAGTCGCTAAAAAAGCAGCACCCAAGAAAGCAGCACCTAAGAAAGTCGTAGCAAAGAAACCTGGTGCCAAAAAGGCAGTAGCTAAGAAGGCAGTAGCTAAGAAGGCAGTAGCTAAGAAGGCAGTGGTTAAAAAAGCGGTTACTAAAAAGGCGTTTGCTAAAAAAGCTCCGGCCAAAAAAGTTGCTGCTAAAAAGCCCTCCGTTAAAAAGACTTTAGCAAAGAAAGTAG
>CAIQHG010000051.1 GCA_903871545.1 uncultured Burkholderiales bacterium
CAGCCTAGCACCGAACTCGCTCATATTTTCAGAGTCTGTCAAAAAGTCTCCTATGGCGGTCATATCAATCCTATAAATTTAATAATGACCACTATAGCACGCTCAACGAGTATTTGAAAAAAATAATCATTAAGTCCATTTTAAGGGTCGTATTAAGCAAAAATAAACAATTTTGACCTTTACTATGGATTTTATGATGTAAAAACACAAATTCATGGTGATTTTTGCGTCGAAAGGGGAGCATGAGGGGCTGCATAACCCCCAAGTTCTTGCAAAATTAATGCATTGCCATCTGAAGGGGCTGAAGCCAAACGAATGCGAATAGGCCTGCCGGTGTTGAGTCTGTCTTCAGTAGAAAACGCGAGATCAGATAAATCGCCGCCACCAGACATATTCAAATCCTTATTTTCCCAATCAGCATGGTGCAAACTTCCAAAAAAAGCTTCTCCAAAGTGTTAGTGGAATATGCAGCTTAACAGGCAAGATTTCAAAAACTCCAGAATTTGCTTAAAAATTAGTAGGCGTCTGTGCAACATATATTGAATTGGCGACAAGAAAAAACAAGAATATAGCTACGTCGGGGCTAAGAGCTACAAATCAAATTAAATTTGTCACCTATAAGCTTCGCATGGCGTTGTTAGACCACTCAGTGAAGAATCAGTTTGCAACACCCACAGAGTGGTAGGTCTAAAAGTGCATGAAATTCTCTTTGATCGTCCAAGCTCTGCTCGTCTTCAGATTCATCTGAAGCAACGCTCTGAATTCAACCGCCTCACTAGATCTTTTATCGTCATAGTTTCTCATCCAACTGTACTTGGTGCCAACCGGCGCAGAGAAGCCTGCAGCGCTCAACGCTCTATGCTCACGACGCCTGATCTGTTCGCCCTTACAGTTGGCTAGAAAGATCTCCTTTTCCCGCAGTCTCAGAGTTTAGTTATCCACCGAGGCTATGCGTTCGTGGTAAGTCCCGCCCGCCGCTATGGGTAACTAAATCCAGGAACGGCTTGTTCGTTCACAGTTAAATCGACGATTTCCCAAGTTTTCTATCCGGATGAGCTGCCCTTGAAATTTGAAGTTCCTTGCTTGATTTGTCTGCTGACCCCTCTAATCCAGCTAGCAAGCCTTTGTTTGCGCCAGGTATAACCATTTCAAATTTATTATCCACAAATGTGTAATCAAAGTATCCCATTCTGGCAAGCGGTTTGATCTTCAATACATCAATCATTCCTCGAGAATCGATTACTGCATCATCGATATGAACTGCGACAACTTTTCCAAAAACCACATCTGCTGAACCCATTGGGGGTGTACCCGCAAACCTCAAAGTGTTTAAGTAAACGCATTCGAATTGAATTGGAGACCCCTTAACGCGCATCGGTTTTACTAATTTACTAGCCAATTTCTCTAGCCCCGCTCTCTCAAATTCATCAACTCCATTTGGAAGCTCCTCTGCGGTAATGTTGACCGCATCTCTTAAATCATATGTAGCCATATTCCACACAAACTCTCCAGTTCGCTCTGCATTACGAGCCGAATCCTTTTGATTACCGGTTGTATCTTGATTGGCGCTAAACATAACAATCGGAGGATCAAAAGTAACATTTTGAAATTGGCTGTATGGTGCTAAATTATGTTGTCCGAATTCATTAACTGTAGAAATCCACCCAATTGGGCGCGGGATGACACATGATTTAAATGGATCAAATGGAAGTCCATGCGAGGTTAAACCGGGTTGATAAAACATTTCAATCCTTTGGAAAAAATTTCTATGAAGCCTCTTCTATTTCGAAGACTAGATTTTCATTTAACTACAAATTTATAAAACGAGATTATCCTGGAGTTTTTTTCAATTTGGAGATAAGCCCCGTGAGGGGCATTTTCTAGAACCCTCTATCGAGCGTTTTTTTAGGTCTTTTAAGCTTTAAATTTCATCAGCCAGTACCTGATTGCTTACCTTAGAGCCTCCCCTAGAGCCTCCCCTAAAGCCGCCCTGGAAATAGCGTCTGCGTGTCTCGGGTTGCCTAGGGAAAACGTGAGGACTGATGAGGGAGGACTCTTCTACACTTAAGTTTGGTAAACATCAATTTCACGGTGATCGATTAACCAGGCTGAAAATGTTCATTGATGAGTGCACTGCGCACGGACTACATCATCTGCTCGCGCAAGGTGCTACTAACAACCTGCTTGAGCAAGGGCCTCTGGCAGTTGTGCGGGTAATGGACTTATTGGTAGGGGTCATGACTCATCTAAGATAACACGTTTTTTTTGCAAGCCCCTCCTCATTGAAACAAGCCAAGGATCCCCATGAATTCAAACACCCCTGAAGCACGCGTCGCCATCGTCACCGGCGGCAGTCGAGGCATTGGACGAGCAATTGCCCTCGCCTTGGCGCAGCAAGGATGGAATGTATGCATCAGCTATTTGAGCAATGCAGCCGCTGCAGAGGAAACCGCTGCCCTGGTCAAACAAGCCGGTGCACGCGCTTTGACGGTCAAAGCCGACGTGGCCTCGCGCGCGGACACGCGTCGCTTGTTTGCAGAAACGCAAAAGTCTTTTGGAAGGTTGGATGCGCTGGTCAATAACGCCGGCATTGTGGGCGGTCAACAATCCATTTTCGATGTGCAAGAGGATCATTTGCATAGCGTATTTGATGCCAACGTCCTGGGCAGTTTCTATTGCGCCGCCGAAGCGGCCACCGCCATGTCCAACCAAAAAGGCGGGCAAGGTGGCTCCATAGTGAATATCTCCTCTGCCGCCTCTCGTACGGGGGGCATGCCGCTGGAAGCACACTACGCAGCCTCCAAAGGGGCGATCGACAGTCTGACCCTGGCTCTGGCCAAAGAGCTTGCTCCGCATGGCATTCGGGTCAATGCAGTGCGACCTGGGCTGATTGACACCGAGATCCATGAAGCGCATGGTGGACAGGCGACGCTCACCAAGCTGGCGCCTACGGTGCCTATGGGCCGTGTAGGCCGAGCCGATGAGGTGGCGCAGGTGGTCGCATTTCTTTGCGGCCCCTTGTCCAGCTACATGGACGGTGCACTGGTCGACGTGTCCGGTGGACGCTAGGGTCGTATTTTTTTAAATCAATGAAAAGTAGACAAAGATGCAACGCAGAACTCTTTTAACAGGTGTCACCGGCTTGGCCGCTTCGCTCTCAACGCCCTCCTGGGGCCAGTCTTCGGGCTACCCGAATAAGCCTATCAAATTGATCATTCCCTACGCAGCAGGCATTTCCCCCGATGTGATTGGGCGCTTGATTGGTGACAAGCTGAGTCAAGCTTTAGGCCAACCCGTGGTGGTTGACAACCGCGCGGGCGCGGGCGGGATGATCGGTGCCGAGGCAGCGGCCGCTATGCCGGGCGATGGTTATAACTTGTTCTACACCGTAAAGGGCGTCATGGCCATTGCGCCGCATTTGTACCTCAACGCCAAGTACAACCCTTTGAAGGACTTTAAAGCGGTGACACAGGTTTTGATTGTTCCGCATATTCTCACGGCCACGCCCAACGCGCCGTTTAACACGATGGCGGAGTTGGTGGAGTACGCCAAGCGCAACCCTGATAAGATTGACTACGCCTCGGCTGGTATCGGTTCGCAGCCACATGTCGCGCTGGAGGCCTGGGCACGTCGCTTGGGTATCAAACTCACACACATCCCCTACAAAACCAATCCCTCCCCCGACGTCATGAGCGGCGTGGTCAGCCTCTACCTTGAAGCCTCGACGACCGCGATTCCTTCGATTCTGGGCAAAAGAATCAAGGCCTTAGCGGTATCCGGGAGCGATCGAATACCCGCATTGCCCGATGTGCCTACCATGACCGAATTCAATCCCGAGCTAGATCCCAATGGCGTGATTGGCAGCTCATGGCACACCTTCTTTGCCCCGGCTGGGACGCCTGACGAGATTGTCAACAAACTCAACACTGAAATCGTGAAGATTGTGAAAACACCCGAAATTCAGGCTCGACTGCGCTCCCTTGGTCTGACGCCAACTGGGACACAGACGAGTGCGGTGAACAGTGGCATGGCAGCTGACTACGCCTTCTGGGGTAAGTTGATCAATGAGTTGGGTATCAAAATTGAGTAAAAAAACCTGAACGTCACGTCTGAAAAATAGTTTAAAAAGAATGTCTGATCCCAAGAGCCCCCCCTCGCCCGAGCGTGTTTTAGACCTTTTGCAAACCATGTGCCTGATCCGCGAATTTGAGGAGGCGGCGGGTACGGCGTTGGCGGCGGGTCACGTTCGCGGCTCGGTGCACCAATACACAGGCCAAGAAGCCATCGCCGTGGGTGTGTGCTGTCACTTGAATCGCACCGACTATGTCTCCAGTCATCACCGAGGTCATGGTCATGCAATTGCCAAAGGGGTGTCACCCTCTCGCATGATGTGCGAGTTGTTTGGTCGTCAAGGAGGAACCTCCAACGGCAAGGGCGGCTCTATGCACATTGCCGATTTCTCGCAAGGCATGCTGGGTGCCAACGGGGTCGTGCCCGATGGTGTCACCATGGCGGTCGGTGCGGCCCACGCCATCAAAATGCAAGCCAGGCCTGAAATCGTCGTCGCTTTCTTTGGGGATGGCGCGATGAACAGAGGACCCTTGTTCGAAGCATTCAACTGGGTCAAATTATTCGATCTGCCTGTGCTGTTTGTGTGTGAAGACAATGGCTACTCCGTCACCTTGCGCACCCGGGACGTCACAGGAGGCCCACCAGCAGTCGAGCGCTTAGGCGGATTTGGCATTCCGGTGTCGCAGGTCAATGGCAACGATGTGCTTGCGGTTCAACAAGCGGCGGGGGATTTGATTGCCAAAGTACGCTCAGGCGGTGGGCCCCATTTTTTGCATGCGAGCACGTACCGTTGGTACGGACACTTGGCCTATGACAAAGGCTTGTACCGCGATGCCTTGGAAGTGGAGCGGGCGCGCCAAGATGATTGTCTTTTGAATGCACAGCATTGGTTGACGCAAAACGGCGCAAGTGCCCAACGCATTGAAGCCGTGCGCGAGGCGGCTCGCCAACAGATTGAACAAGCCGTGCAGTTGGCACTGAACGCGCCCTTCCCATCAGAGGCAACGGCCTTCACAGAGGTCCAGGACTTGGGGAGCCCCGTATGGCCCGGATGACTTATGCGCAGGCGGGTTGCCTTGCGCTACGCCAAGAAATGGAGCGCGACACAATGGTCTGGGCCTTGGGCGAGGATGTGGGTCCCGAGGGCGGCGTCGCCGGTCAATACCTGGGCTTGCAACAACATTTTGGTCCCGCTCGCATTGTGGACACGCCGATTTCTGAGTCTATGATCATGTCAGCGGCGATCGGCTCCGCGCTCTTGGGCATGCGCCCGGTTGCAGAGTTGCGCTATGCCGACTTTGCCTTGTGCGCGGCAGATGAAATCATCAACCAAGCGGCCAAAATTCGCTACATGCTGGATGGGCAGGTTCGCGTGCCGATGGTGATTCGTCAGCCCATG
>CAIQHG010000052.1 GCA_903871545.1 uncultured Burkholderiales bacterium
AGCTCATCTGGTAGAGCAACTGATTTGTAATCAGTAGGTGGTCTGTTCGAGTCGGACAGGGGGCACCAGGTTTATTATCAAAACCAGCAACTCATCACTTTACGATGGATTTGCATCCCGCATAGGCATCATTTGCCCTCAATCTTTAACCTAATCGTTTGAACTAGAAAACCTTTACTCCTCAAGTGTGCAGCCAATGCTGGCAGCATTTGCTTGAGTTTGGCCATTACTGAGTTATTAGGAACAAGTAGGCACCAACTGTCCCCCTCTAAGGTACTTGCTTTTACAACATTTCTGAATTGAGGGGGTAAAAGAGTTTGCACCGCGTATAGGCGTTGCTGGGAATCGCGAGCCAACTCCAACAAATTAGACAGTTGGGGGGCTGCGCTAAGTGCTTTGGCAGCCAATTCGGGTTTGCCTCTCAAAAGGGGGGCGCAACTAGGAATTTTTGAATATCCTAGCGCTCTGAACGTTGCGACGGCAGACGCAGTAGAGTTCCCAAGCTTTCTTTGGGCTGGTTTGATCTGATCTTGTAATAAGGGCTTGTTAGAATTGGAGGAGTGCGTCATAAATGTATTATGGCTTCGCGCGCGTTAAAATGTAAATCTTTAAAAAAGGAACCTGCAAACGAGTCCTAAAGTTTTAGGAAAATACGGTTGCAATCAGGGCATGGCTTTTAACTTACTAACAATGATTTTTGGTAGTCGCAATGAGCGGTTACTAAAACAATTTCAAAAATCCGTAGCAGCTATCAACACGCTAGAGCCCTCTCTTGAGCAACTAAGTGATGATCAATTAAGGGCTAAGACTGAAGAGTTTAAATCCCGAATAGTAAACGGAGAGGCTCTAGATCAGTTGCTCGTTGAAGCGTTTGCCGTGGTTCGAGAAGGCTCCAAGCGGGTCATGAAAATGCGGCATTTTGATGTGCAGCTTTTAGGTGGAATCTCACTGCATCAGGGAAATATCTCTGAGATGCGAACCGGAGAGGGTAAAACACTGACTGCAACTTTGGCGGTTTACTTAAACGCTCTAGCCAACAAGGGGGTGCACGTCGTAACCGTGAATGACTACTTGGCCAATAGAGATGCAAAGTGGATGGGCAAGCTCTACAATTTTTTGGGCTTGAGCGTGGGCGTCAATCTTCCCCAAATGTCCAGAGCGGAGAAACAGGTCGCTTACAGATCCGACATTACATACGGGACCAATAACGAATTTGGTTTCGACTATCTTCGCGATAACATGGTTTACGAGAGCGCAGACCGGGTCCAGCGACCCCTTAACTACGCTATCGTTGATGAGGTGGACTCTATTTTGATTGACGAGGCTAGAACGCCTCTAATCATCAGTGGTCAAGCAGAGGATCACACTCAAATGTATTTGGCCATGAATGATGTAGTTCCCCATTTGATCAGGCAAGAGGGCGAGGAGGACTTAAGAACGGGTGAGGGAATAATCACACCGGGTGACTTTACGGTTGATGAAAAGTCGCACCAAGTTTTCCTAACAGAGCAGGGTCATGAAAACGCAGAACGTCTTCTGTCTCAAATGGGACTCTTACCAGAGGGAGCGTCTCTTTATGACCCATCAAACATCGGTTTGATGCACCATTTATATGCTGCTCTTCGGGCGCATCATCTTTACTTCAAAGATCAACACTACGTCAACCAAGGCGGAGAAATTGTCATTGTTGATGAGTTTACGGGGCGTTTGATGACGGGGAGGCGTTGGAGCGACGGTTTGCACCAAGCGGTTGAGGCCAAAGAAGGTGTCAAAATTCAAGCTGAAAACCAGACTCTTGCCTCCATCACATTCCAAAACTATTTTCGTCTTTATCAAAAACTGGCGGGCATGACGGGCACCGCAGACACTGAGGCGTATGAGTTTCAGGAAATCTACGGTTTAGAAACAATCGTCATTCCTCCCAATAGGATCAGCAAAAGAGACAACCAACTAGACCGGGTTTATAAAACTACTCAAGAAAAGTACAAAGCCGCTATTGATGATATTCGTGAATGCCATGAGCGTGGCCAACCTGTCTTGGTTGGTACCACATCGATTGAGAATTCAGAGATCATCGCTCATTTACTGATAAAGGAAAAATTACCTCATCAGGTTTTAAACGCCAAACAACACGAGCGAGAAGCCGAGATCATCGCTCAAGCCGGTGCGGAAGGCTCAATCACCATCGCCACCAATATGGCCGGGCGAGGCACGGATATTGTGCTTGGTGGGAATATCGAGAACTTAATTTCCAATGTTGAACAAAATGAAGCACTAAGTGCTGAAGATAAAGAGGCCCAGATCAAAGAGATTCGTGCAGAATGGGCGAAGAGGCATGAGCGAGTAAAGAGCCTTGGTGGATTAAGGATCATTGCAACCGAGAGACACGAGTCCAGGCGAATTGATAACCAACTGCGGGGACGCTCGGGGCGGCAGGGGGATCCTGGCTCCGCTCGGTTCTACTTGAGCCTAGATGACTCACTCATGAGAATATTTGCTGGCGAGAGAGTAAAAGCAATTATGGAGCGCCTGAAAATGCCTGAGGGAGAGGCTATAGAGGCGGGTATGGTCACTAGAAGTATTGAGAGCGCACAACGAAAAGTAGAAGCTAGAAATTTTGACATACGAAAGCAGTTGCTTGAGTACGACGATGTGTCAAATGACCAGCGCAAGGTAATTTACCAACAGCGCAATGACATCTTAGATATACAAGATCTTTCAGCCCAAATTGACTCTTTGCGAGAAGGTTGTTTTACTGATTTGGTTAGGCATTTCGTACCAGCCGAATCCGTAGAGGAGCAGTGGAATATACCGGGACTTCAAGAGGCCCTTGAAAAGGACTGGAGGCTCCACGTTCAGTTGCAACAAATCATTGATCAAGCAGACTCTATTGGAGCAAATGATGTGCTGAGTCTCGTCTTGGATCTGGCCAATAAAGGATTTGAGGAAAAGATCAAAGACGTCGGCGTTCAGCAGTTCACCCCCTTCATGAGAATGGTACTATTACAAAGTATCGATACACATTGGCGCGAGCATTTGTCTGCACTTGACTATCTTCGCCAGGGAATACATCTTCGCGGTTACGCTCAAAAGCAGCCCAAACAAGAATACAAGCGTGAGGCCTTTGAGTTATTTGGTCAATTATTAGACCAAGTAAAAAACGAAGTGACCAAGATATTGATGACCGTTGAAATTCAATCGGGCGAGCAACTTGAGCAAGCGGCTCAGCAAATAGAGGAGCGGGCAGAGGATTTAAAAAACATAACGTACTCATCTCCCACCGAATCAGGAGAACCCAAGGTTTCAGAGGGTTCGCCCCTAAGCCTAGGTACTTCTTATCAAGGTGCACCCTCAGAAATGCCTCCAACTGGGCGCAATGAGCCGTGTCCTTGTGGAAGCGGCAAAAAGTACAAGCACTGCCACGGAAGATTAAATTAAAGTGCCTTACCCCTTACCCCTTACCCCTTACCCCTTATCCCTTGCTTTAAGGTCTTAGGTAAGGCTTAAGTGTATTAAATCTCCCTTGAGTTGCTCCAACGCACAGTCCCAGTCACCAAGCTTTTGTTGCCTAATCAGGCGTGCACTTGGATACCAAGGTGAGCTCTCTTTGTCCATGAGCCACCTCCAGTCCGGACAGTAGGGCAACAAAATCCAAGTCGGTAGGCCTAGTGCTGCACTCAAGTGGGCAACGCTTGTGTCAACACTGATGATCAGATCTAGTTGCATACAAATCGCAGCTGTGTCTGTAAGGTCACTCAAGTGCTCGCTCATATTAAAAATACGGGTTTGTGTTTTTAGGAGTGCTTGGTCTGTCTCGCTGATCTCTTTTTGAATAGCGTAATACTCAAAATCGGGTGGTAAATATCTTACTAAAGTGCTTAAAGAGATGCTACGGTTATGGTCATTGGTATGACGCGGATTACCACTCCAAACCAAGGCGATGCGTTTTTTTCTAGCGATGGACGCTACGTCTGCATTCAAAACGTTAGTTAAGTTAAATAGTTTTTTGCTTGCATCCAACTTATTCTGGGGTACCTTTAAGACAGGGCTTGGCGGTATAGTGTCTAACGTAGTCTCAAACGACTTTGCCAAGCTCAGTAAGGGAGAGAAGTAATCAAAGCTGAGATCGGGGGTAATTTTGTCGACAATGAGAACTGAATCTTTGAAGCATGAAAAAAGCGCTTTGAGTGCTGGTTTTACTTCAAAGATGATCTCGGCTCCTTTGCCTAGAAGCAAAGGCAGGTAACGACAAAACTGAATGGCATCTCCCAATCCTTGCTCACAGTAGACTAAAATTTTCTTACCGTGTAGTGCTTGTTGACCGTCCCACTGCGGCACGGCAAAGTCCCTAGCTCCCACACTTTCTCTAAGTTCACTGTGTTTAAAGCGCAGCTCGTAGCCAGACCATCCTTTTTTAAAGTCACCCTTCATTAGATAAGCTATAGCCAAATTCCATCGAGCCTCTAAAAGATTTGCATCCAGCGACAAAGCGAGTTCGTAGTCTTGAATAGCGGCGTCTAATAAATTCTTATCCTTTTTAATGAGACCTCGGTTAGCAAAAGCTGCGGCAAATTGAGGGTTAAGCTGTATGGCCTTGTCGTACCCAGCCTCTGAGGGTCCGAGTTGTCCTAAAGCGCGCAATGCGTTCGCTCTGTTGTAGTGAATGATTGGGGTAAATGGACTGAGTTGAGCCGCGGCGTTGTAGTTTAGGACTGCTTGTCCGTATTTCTTTAGCGCAAAAAGGCTAAGTCCGTTGTTGGTGTAAGCAGCCCAAAACTGAGGATTTATCTTGAGTGCAATTAAATAGCAGCGGTTGGCTAGTACATGGTCTCCACTGGTTTGTAGAAGGTTTGCTTTGTTGTACCAAGCCCCGGCAAAGGAGGGATCTACGACGAGGGCCTGCTCATAGCTCAATAGCGCGGGTATGGGCTGGGCTTCAGCCTCAAAGCACAAACCCCGATCTACATAAGCATTGGTGTAATAAGGATTTAGAAAAAGCGTTAGGTTGTAATTTTGCACGGCAACCTTGTAATGTCCTTGAGTTTGAAACACAATGGCCCGGTCATAAAAGAGTAAGGCATTGTCAGGCTCTACGTGCAAGGCACGGTTTAAATGTTCTACGGCTTCGTCAAATTTAGCTGTTTTGTAGAGCAGCAAACTCAGTCCTTGCAGGGCTTTGATGTGAATTGGATCTAAAGCCAGTATATGGACATACAAAAGTTCTGCATCCGCTATGTCCCCCTTTTCTTGAAATTGGAGTGCCTGAGTCATCATTGCGCCAAGGCGCTCGGATAGCTCACTATTTAATGTGGTTTCATCTTTTGTATTAAAACTCATCCCTGTATTTTAGTGGTGGCTTTCAGCTTGATAAGGTTCAGATTTATAAAAAAACTGTTAAGTCGGCTAGGCGGGAGAGCCTCATTCTCAACATCCTATGACATAAAATACCAATTAAAGATTTCTGTAAATGATATGCAGCATAAAGCATCGTTACATCAACTGTTATAAAAATCCTCAATAATTTCCAAAATAAGCCCTTCACCCATTTCGAATGGATCCACTATGCCTGTCCAACTCTCTGCGCCGAACCCAAGCCAAATTTTTCCTATTCCGGGGGTGAATATAGGTATCGCTCAAGCCGGTGTTAAAAGGCCTGGTAAAGATGACCTCACCATTTTTTTATTGGATGAGGGGGTCAGTATTGGAGGCGTATTTACAAAAAACAGGTTTAAAGCGGCGCCGGTCCAAATTTGTGAGTCCATCCTTAACGCTGTAACGCCGTGTGTTCGCGCCCTTGTGATCAATACGGGAAATGCAAACGCGGGCACTGGAGAGTCTGGCAAGGCGCACGCGCAAATGGTGTGTAAAGCCACGGCAGATCTCTTGAGTTTAGAGGCCGATCAGGTGTTGCCTTTTTCAACGGGGGTGATTATGGAGCCCCTGCCTTTTCAAAAAATCATTAACGCTTTGCCCACTGCTATCAAAAACGCGACAAGCGATGCATGGACAAAGGCGGCTTACAGCATCATGACGACCGATACGGTTGCAAAAGCATTTAGCAAAAAGGTGACTCTTTCAGGAGAGGAGGTGACGATCACAGGAATAGCCAAGGGTGCAGGGATGATTCATCCCAATATGGCAACCATGCTTGGTTTTTTGGCAACTGATGCGTGTATTTCAGCCGAACTTTTAAAGCCTTTGGCGCTTGAACTGGCCAACCTCTCATTCAACAGAATCACAGTTGACGGGGATACCTCAACGAACGATTCGTTTCTAATCATGGCAACCCACAAGGCTTCTAACCCCATGATTACGCACTGGGGCAATGATGACGCTCAGCGTCTCCTTGACGCATTAAAGGAAGTTTCCAAACTGTTGGCGCAAGCAATTGTGAGAGACGCTGAGGGAGCAACCAAGTTTATTACTTTGCATATTCAGGGTGGACAAACGCTAGAGGAGTGCAAAAAAGTGGCGCTTGCGATTGCGCACTCCCCATTGGTAAAGACCGCTTTTTTTGCAAGTGATCCCAATTTAGGCAGAATCTTAGCCGCAGTGGGTTACTCTGGCATAGAGGATTTGGATCAATCAAAAATAGAACTTTATTTAGACAACGTTCACGTAGCCACAAAAGGCTCGAGATGCATGGACTACCGTGAGGAGGAGGGGCAACGGGTGATGAAACAAGAGGAGATCTTGGTCACTGTCGGGCTTGGTCGCGGAGACTGTAGCGATACCTTTTGGACGTGCGACCTAAGCCATGAGTATGTAAGCATAAATGCAGACTACAGAAGCTGATTTAAAATTTTTCTAACCAATCGAAATTAAGGTTTTTTAATGAGTGAAGCTTTTGACAGATTAATGCACCGTGCAGAGCAATTGATCAACCGCATTGAGTCCATATTGCCGGGCCCTTTGAGTGCGCCTGATTGGGGGGCAAGTATTGCATTTCGCTACCGTCGACGCTCAAACGGGCACGGCGTCTTAGAGCCCGTCAAACACGTAGCCCCCTTAAAGCTTAGTGAGCTTAAAGAGATTGATGCTCAACGAGAAAAAATTGTTAGAAATACTGAGCAGTTCATAAATGGCTTGCCAGCAAATAATGTGCTTTTAACTGGCTCTCGCGGCACGGGCAAGTCCTCACTTGTAAAAGCGTGTTTAAACGAATTTGCCGCTCAAGGGCTTCGACTCATTGAGATTGATAAAGCAGATGTCGTTGATTTACCTGATATTGTTGAATTGGTGTCTGATCTGAAAGAGTACTTTATTATCTTTTGTGATGACTTAAGCTTTGAGGAAGGGGAGGCGGGGTACAAAGCATTGAAGTCAATTTTGGACGGCTCAGTTTCTGCAGCTTCGGACAATGTACTCATTTACGCAACGAGCAACAGACGGCATTTGTTGCCCGAGTACGTGAAAGAGAATCTTAGTTATACACACACCGATGACGGGGAGGTTCACCCAGGGGAGGTGATAGAGGAGAAAATTTCGCTGTCAGAGAGGTTTGGTTTGTGGGTGAGTTTTTATCCATTTAGCCAAGAGGAGTACTTGAGCATTGTGATGCAGTGGTTGACGTCCCTAGGTTTCAAGGACCAGGGCGGGCTTGAGCTTGCCAAGCCTGAGGCTTTGATATGGGCGCTCGAGCGAGGCTCAAGAAGCGGACGAGTCGCTTACCAGTTTGCAAGAGACTATGTCGGCCGCCATGACAAAGGATAAGTTCCAAGAGGGGCCGGGTGAGAAGGGTTTAGAGGTCTGCTTAGAAGGTGTCAAAAAAGCAGTCAAAGAAGAAGTAATAGAGGATGTCTTAATGGTTGACTCGCATCTAAAACGAGAAAACCTAAATAGGAGCCCAATAAAAGTTGCTGTGGGTGTTTTGCAAAACGCTGCTGGTTCTTTTCTGCTCGCGTCCCGCCCTGTGGGCAAAGCGTACGCGGGTTACTGGGAGTTTCCGGGTGGCAAGTTTGAATTTGGTGAGACTGGGCAAGAAGCCTTAGTGCGAGAGCTCAAGGAGGAGTTAGGTATCGATATTACGGCCCAACAGGCCCGACTTTGGAGAATTCAAAAAGTAGATTATCCACACGCCCTGGTGGAGCTTCATTTTTTTCGCGTGCAAAATTTTGAGGGCACTCCTCAGACTTTAGAGGGGCAAGCTGTTGCTTGGTCTGAACTACCCGTCAAAGTCTCCCCAGTACTCCCTGGTGCATTGCCAGTTTTAGATTGGCTAGCTCTGGATCAAGGTTTTAAAGGGTCTACGGTATAAGAGAAACTAATCTACACTGACCCGCTTTACAGTGTTTACTTTTGGGCAACAGTTGTTCACTGAAGCGGATTTGAATTAGCCTCAAAATCAGGGTCGTCTATAGCTGAGTTATCCGGTAAACGGTGTTCCTCACTTGCCCACGCTCCAAAATCCGAGTTTTTACACCGATGTGAACAAAAGGGCCTGAAGGGGTTGTCAGATGAGTAGATGCTGACCCCTTTACAGGTAGGGCATGTCACCTCTCTTGGCTTAATGGAGGTTATTTCAGGAGCAGAGTTCGATTTCGAAGGAGGCATCTTCTGTGCTGTTTTGTAGCCGGCAATCACTGTCTTGGTTCATCATTCGTACCCAAACCATCATCCTATTTCCAGAAATCTCAGGTACCAGATTGAGTTCTGGGTTTATAAAAACACGCATGAGTTGGTACCTACCCTGAGGAAGGGATTGCTGCAACTGACCTTTAGTTGCCATGACCTTTTGTCTGTGCCCACCGTCCCTAAGTAATTTCAAAAGCAAATGAATGCATTTAAATAACGGTTTGATGGACTCGGTCCATCTTAAGATGTCATCTCTTCTGATCGCAACAGGGCGATGCTGCCATGCAAAGTAGGCTGGGAGATCAAAGTTACAGGTTCCACCAGGTATGGCTAATCTGTTTCTAAGGGCGCTTAGCCACTCACTGTCGCTTACACATTGACCGATTCTGTTGCCTAAAATGTTTAAGCCGGTAAACGCCTCATCAATTTGACTGAGTATTTCGTTTAGCGCCTCCTCTGAGACCGAGGGGTTACCCCTGAAGGCTAAAAATTGTTGTTTGTAACGCTCAAGATCTTTAAGGATGTCGGATTTAAGGTCAGAGCGACCTCCCGCCTCAACGATTTCAAACAATGTGGAGAAAGCAAAATGATGATCAATAGGATCATCTCTATTGATAAGATTTGTAAATCGAGTCAGCAAATGCTCTAAGCGCAAGAAGGTGCGAACTCTCTCATTAAAAGGGTGCTCGTAGAGAATCACTTAGATAACTTTAGGCTTGTAATTTGTAAATACCACGAATGATACCTCTTTGCGAGCTGAAATTAAAAAATTATTTTCTCAAAAAATAAAAATCTATTGCTTGAACTCTTAATTGCAGTTCTTCTAGAGAAATCCCGTCATTTAGGATAACCCAATCTGCAATGGAGTTACGAAGTTCGCGACTAGCTTGTGAGGCAATGATTTTAAGGATTGTCTCTTGCTCTAAGTTGCTTCGGCTCATCACCCTTTGCACCTGTGTTTTTTCTGAGCAGTCGATCACTAAAATTGCCGCTAGTCTGTCTCTCCAGCGATAGTGCGACTCCGCAAGTAACGGGATATCTAAAAAGACAGTTTTAAACCCACTATGTGCCATAGCTTGAAGCTCTTGCTCAATTCTTTCTAATACTTTTGGGTGAATGATTGATTCAAGTGAGCGCTTTGCCTTGGGGTTGGTAAAGATTAAATGGCGCATCTTGTCTCGGTCTAAGGATTGGTCAGGCTTGATAAACGTATCGCCAAAATGCTCCCTTATTAAAGGTATAGCCAATCCGTTAGCTGCGGTCAAACTTCTTGAAATCGAGTCAGCATCAACTAGGCCAAACTCCTTGTTTTGAGTAAGGATGCCGGATACGGTGCTTTTGCCGCTACCAATGCCTCCTGTCAGTCCGATGGTGCGAATGGGGGTAGGAATTCTCATTGCGATCTATAAATGTTTAATTACTGGTTAATCTTGCCGTAAAACCTGGCTCTTTAGGACAGGGATATAGGGCGGTGTTGATTTGAATTTGTAATTTCTCTTGCCATTTTTGAGCAAAATTTTCGCGCATCCCCCGACTACAGCGAAGCTTAGTCGCGGGTCAAGCGAAAGGAGCCGAAGGCGACATGCGTCACCTACGGAGGCGATTCTTGATCCTGGATATACGCAACGAGCTGCTCGATGCTCGCA
>CAIQHG010000053.1 GCA_903871545.1 uncultured Burkholderiales bacterium
AACACGCATTTTGGCGGAGAACATAGGCAAAGGGGTAACTCCTGCATCCATCACCAATACCCCTAACTTCACCTCTTTGTATGGTGGATTTCCAATTAAGATACGTGATGAAGTAGTTGGTGGTATCGGGGTTAGTGGCGCCCCGGGTGGTCCACTTGATGCAGCGTGTGTAGAAACCGCATTCAAGAAAGTTCAATCCAGACTCAATTAATCTTATTTTGATTAAAAAGGATTAAGTTGATGGAATCCCTCTACATGGCACCTTCATGAGAACTTCAATCATCGGTATCAAAAAACTAAAAAACGCCTGAGAGGCGCATAAATATTGGCCTGCCCGGAGGGGATCGAACCCCCGACCCACAGCTTAGAAGGCTGTTGCTCTATCCAACTGAGCTACGGACAGTTCTTTAATTATCTGGCCTAGAAAACTAGGTAAATCTATTTTTCTAAGAGAGTAATATTCTAAACTACTTTTGTATTCAATTGCAATCCACAAAGAAGCCTTGAGAAGAATCAAGACATTTAAGAAGTAGTGTTGTTGACTTTAAAAATGAGCCAATAAGAATTGAAATTCAACCTACTATACGCTTACGGAGTTCAAATTTTTGAATTTTCCCAGTTGAAGTCTTTGGAATGGCTTCAAAGCGTATGTCTTTGGGAACTTTGTAGCTTGCCAATAGAGTTTTGCAGTGGGCAATTAAGTCCTCCGCCGAGGCTTTGCCGTTGGCTCTGAGCTCGACATAAGCCATTGGTGACTCACCCCATTTCTCGTCTGGCTTAGCAACAACGGCGCACGTCATTACATCAGGATGCCTATACAAGGCGTCCTCCACCTCAAGAGAGCTGATATTTTCGCCTCCAGAGATAATGATATCTTTACTTCTGTCTTTGATTTTCAAGTATCTATCAGACTCCATTACGGCCAAATCACCCGTATGAAACCAGCCGCCTTCAAATGCTTTTTGTGTTGATGCAAGGTTTTTTAAATAACCTTTCATGACGATGTTACCCCTAAACATGATTTCCCCCATTGTTTCTCCGTCGGGGGGGAGTTCCTCCATGCTTTGTGGGTCCATCAGCGTCATCCCCTCCTCAAGGGCATACCTAACCCCTTGGCGAGCATTTAAACGGGTTTGCTCAGACAACGATTGCTCTGACCAGAAGGGTCGTTTAACTGCAACGGCAGCGGGTCCGTAAACCTCTGTTAAACCGTATACATGTAAGAGTTCGAATCCAATATTAGTCATGCCCTCTATCATTGCCGCTGGAGGGGCCGCTCCAGCCACCATTGCTTTTACTTTGTGGTTAATGCCATCCCTTAGTGCTGGATCGGCCGCAATCAATAAATTGTGCACAATTGGAGCGGCGCAGTAATGATCGACTTTGTATTTAGCTATAGACTGCAAAATAGTGGCTGCATCAATTTTTCTTAAACAAACATGCGTTCCTCCAAGTAAAGCGACAGTCCAGGGAAAGCACCACCCGTTGCAGTGAAACATCGGCAACGTCCACAAATAAATTGGAAACTCTTTCATGTGCCAAGTAAGCGCCTGACAAGTAGCGTTCAAGTAAGCGCCTCGGTGATGAGTCACAACTCCTTTGGGATCGCCTGTCGTGCCAGACGTATAGCTTACTGCAATTGCATCCCACTCATCAGATGGCCCCTGGAGCATTTTAAGAGGTTCGTATGTGGCTATCCATGCCTCGTATTCAAACTTACCCAGTCTCTGTCCAGGCCCGCTGTACTGTGAATCATCCACATCAATAACTATCACTTCCCTATGGTATTGCTCTTTCAAAAGCTCCAAGGTAGGAGCAATAGTTGATGAAAATTCGCGGTCTGTGATCAACACGCGAGCTTCGCAGTGGTTTATTTGCCATGCTAACAAATGCGCGTCTAGTCTCGTGTTTAAAGTATTTAGAACTGCGTTTATAGCTGGAACTGCGTAGTGAACTTCCACCATCTCAGGGGTGTTTGATAGCATCACGCTAACTGCCACGCCTTTACTTACACCACTTGCCAACAAGGCGGCGGCTAACCTAGCTGATCTCTCTCTCACCTGTTTCCAGGAATAAATTCTGTCTCCGTGGATAGTTGCTATTTGATCGCCGTAAACCTCAGCACTTCGCTCCACAAAGCTAACAGGGGAAAGAGCAACAAAATTAGCTTCGTTTTTACCTAAATCTTTGTCAAAAATAGAAATCGTCATGTGTAACTAGCCTTTTGTCTTTTGGTTTTTCAGAACGCTTAATGTGACTGTTCTGCTCAATTGCCTTCACTATATAAAGTACAGCACGATTCTAAACCCCGTCAAATTTTGGCCGCAAAGGGTCTTTTCTAATGGATATATTTTATTTCTTGTGGTTACAAAGAAACGTGAATTAAAAGCAGTTGCCGATGCAAGAAAATAGTATTAAATTAGTAATTTCAGTGATCGGGCTTTAATAATAGTTGGTCGGGGCGGTGGGATTCGAACTCACGACCCTCTGGTCCCAAACCAGATGCGCTACCAGGCTGCGCTACGCCCCGACTGAGCACATTGTAACCGTAGTTCTACTTTTTTCGCGTTTGAACTACTCAAAAAAGACAATAAATTAAGCAATACGCATCCGTTTGGAAGGACGCTAATTCAGCACAAATCATTTGAGCAAAGCACTTTTAAAGTGAATCAGTAGATTTTTAATGGAAAATGGAAACCTCTGTGCACAGACTGCTCGCAATAGAAAGCTTAAGATGTCACTTTTACCCGTAGTCAAATTTTTATTAAATTCCGAAATGAACCATCACAAGAATTTCCTCATTTGTTCGACCCTAATCATTCAATGTTTTATTAGCACATCTGCAGTTGCAGGCAAAACGTTGGATCTGATAAAGCAAAAGGACATCGTTACTTGTGGTGTTAACACAGGACTTACAGGATTTGCACAAGCTGATTCTTTGGGTAAGTGGAGTGGGATGGATGTGGATATTTGCAGGGCAATTGCAGCCTCAGTGCTAGGTAGTCCAGAA
The DNA here is from genome assembly GCA_903871545.1 of uncultured Burkholderiales bacterium. Lineage (GTDB taxonomy): Bacteria > Pseudomonadota > Gammaproteobacteria > Burkholderiales > Burkholderiaceae_C > Limnohabitans. The sequence goes on from CAIQHG010000053.1 coordinate 3,011, forward strand.
AAAGTAAGGTACATGCCTTTGTCCGCCGCCCAAAGATTTACTGCACTTCAATCCGGTGAGATTGATATCCTTTCACGCAACACCTCTTTTACCCTGACCAGGGATGCCTCTCTTGGGCTGAGCCAGACCGTTATCACTTTCTTTGACGGCCAGGGTTTTATGGTGCCCACACAATCGAAGATAAAAAGCCTTTCGCAACTAAAAAATGCGAGCGTTTGCGTTCAATCAGGAACTACCACTGAGAAAAACTTAACTGATTTTTCCAAAGCTAACAAATTAGAGATCAAACCCATCGTCTTTGAAAAGCTAGAGGCCTCAAATGCCGCTTATTTTGCAGGCCGCTGTAAGGCTTACACAACCGACTCATCAGGCCTTGCATCAATAAGGGCTAAAGAGGCTAAGAATCCAAAAGACCACATCATTATTAGCCAGCTTATTTCAAAAGAACCTATGGGGCCTTTGGTTAGAAGGGGCGACGATGAGTGGCTGACCATTGTTAAATGGGTTGTTTACGGGCTTATTGAGGCTGAGGAATACTCAATTACGTCTGAAAATATCGAGCAACTAAAATCTGACAGTCAAGACCCAAAAGTGTTGAGAATGTTAGGGAAATCTGAGGATATGGGAAAGCTACTCGGTTTAGACCGTGATTGGCTGAGTAGGGCCATAAGCAGTACGGGCAATTATGGAGAAATATTTGAGAGAAATCTAGGAGAAAAAACCCCCCTGGGATTAAAAAGAGGCATAAACGCTCAGTGGGATAAGGGGGGGCTGATGTATGCAGTTCCTATACGGTAATTTAGACAAATGTTAAACTCGCCGCCGCCCCTCCCAACTACTCACCAAATGTTTATGCTCTTACATACCCGGGACGCCAAAAGATGCAGTTAAAAGTTTTGCTATCGAAAAACTCATTTCGTGCAAAAATCTATCAAACTTTACTGTTAACGTCCCTGACGCTGATCTTTTGTTTCTTAATAATAAATACTTTGGATAACATGCACCAAAGGGGTATTCAAGGCGGGTTTGGCTTCATTTTAGATCCCGCCGGTTTTGATATCAGCGAATCATGGATAGAGTTCAACTCAGATGAGTCCTATGCAAAAGCTTTTTTGGTAGGTTTAATCAACACGCTTAGAGTATCCTTAGCTTCCATTGTGACTTGTACTTTTATAGGTCTCTTACTGGGGCTCGGTAGAGTTCAGTCAAACCCTCTTGTTAGATTTCTTTGCCGCTCATACACGGAAATCTTCAGAAACATTCCACTTCTGATTCAACTGCTCATTTGGTACGTCTTGCTAGTTGAGTGGTTACCCGACTCCCAGACCCCTTTACAACTAGGACTTGCAAATTTTAGTGTCTTCCTAAGCAAAGATGGACTAGCCTTCCCGTGGCTTGAACTAACTTCGAATGGCTCATTTTTTTCAAGTCCCCTTTTTGACGGAACAAATATCGTAGGGGGTGGGGTTCTTACGCCTGAATTTATTGCTTTATATGTTGGTCTTAGCCTGTATACAGCCGCTTTTGTGGGCGAGCTCATTCGAGCAGGTTTTCAGTCCATTGATAAAGGTCAAATTGAGGCAGGCCTCAGCATAGGGCTAAAGGCATCACAAATTACTCGCTTGATTGTGATGCCCCAAGCGTTAAAGGTCATTATTCCGCCCCTCACCAATCAGTATTTGAACTTGATTAAAAACTCATCTCTGGCGGTTGCCATAGGATATCCAGATTTGGTAAATGTCTCCAACACAAGCCTTAATCAAACAGGTCATGCAATAGAGTGCGTATTTATTATTATGATCGTTTACCTACTTTTGTCCCTGCTAATCTCTTTAATAATGAATAGCTATAACGCCCAGGTGATGAAGGGTGGTTAATATGAATACTGACCCCTCCCAAACCTATCTAAGTCCTATAGCGAATTCATTAAAAAGTCCAACAAAGAGTCCACTCAAGACCCCACCAAGGGCTTTGTTTAGCTTTAAATCGCCCTGGATATCGTCCCTACTGGGGTCTCCTTTAAAGGCTGCGTTAACTTTCTTGATCTTAGCAATATGTGTCTGGCTTTTACCGCCACTTGTTGATTGGGCTTTTGTGCACGCGGTTTTCCGTGCGGATCCACAGGCCTGTCAAGACGCTCGCGGGGTAGGGGCATGTTGGGGCGTAGTGAGAGAGAAGTATTCAATGATCTTATGGGGTCGTTATCCGTATGCAGATCACTGGCGTGCTCAGCTTAGCTCAGCCCTCTTAGTTGTGCTAATTATTAAGAGCACTGTAAAACCGGGCGGCTTACGGCGAACGCTCCTTGAGTGGTGCGTTATCTTTGGGTTAATTTATATTTTGATGAGTGGACATTTAGGTCCGTTTGAGTTTTTAAGATCAGCAGTAATAGTCCCCCTCATTGGCCAGCCCTTTTCGGTCGTACCCTCTGATTTGTGGGGAGGGTTGCCGTTGACTCTAATTCTCTCAGTGGTTTGCACTGTGACCGCATGCCCATTGGCCGTGTTACTAGCCCTGGGGAGAACAAGCCCTATGCCAATATTTAGCGTAGTTAGTAAAGTTTATATTGAGGTCTTAAGAGGTGTGCCGCTGATAAGTGTATTGTTTATGGCCAGTTACATGTTTCCTCTATTATTACCAAATGGCTATTCTCCAGACGTTTTAATCAGAGTTGTGTTGGGCATCTCTTTGTTCGCCGCCGCATACCTTGCAGAAATCGTCAGGGCGGGTTTACAGGCTTTGCAAAAAGGTCAGTTTGACGCGGCAAGCTCTCTTGGCCTGGGTTACTGGCAGACTCAATACTTGGTAGTCCTACCCCAAGCCCTAAAGATTGTGATTCCCGGACTAGTGAATAGTTTTATCGCTATTTTTAAGGACACCTCTTTAATTACAATTGTGAGCTTATACGAGCTTACCGGCTCGCTTACTCTTGCCTTGAACGGGGACCCGCTATGGCGTCCCTTTAAATTAGAGGGTTATTTTTTCATAACTCTCATTTATTTTATTTTTTGTTTTTCTATGTCTAGGTATAGTCTTTGGTTGGAGAGAAGACTCAATCATTCGTTGTGAGCACAAGATGCAATTAACTTTAAAAAACAATGCAAGCAAAAACCGTTATTGAATTTGACAACGTCAATAAGTGGTACCAAGATTTCCACGCTTTAAAAGATATAAATCTCAGCATCCGCGCGGGGGAGAAAGTTGTGATTTGTGGGCCCTCGGGCTCTGGAAAATCAACATTAATACGGTGCATTAATTCACTTGAGACCTTTCAGTCTGGAAGTTTGACCGTCTTAGGGAAAAACTTAAGTGATGACTCACGCACTGTTCAGTCCATCCGCCAATCTGTTGGAATGGTATTTCAGCAATTCAATTTATTCCCCCACCTGAGTGTTCTTGAGAATTTAACGCTAGCTCCTATTTGGGTTGAAAAAGTCTCCAAATCCCAGGCCATAGCAAGAGCGATGGAACAATTAGATCGAGTCCACATTGCTGATCAAGCCGCAAAATATCCTCAGCAACTCTCTGGAGGCCAGCAACAGCGGGTTGCCATCGCACGCGCGATGTGCCTTCGACCACAAATAATGCTCTTTGATGAGCCCACATCAGCTTTGGATCCCGAGATGGTTGGGGAGGTACTAGGGGTTATGAGTGACTTGGCGGCCCAGGGGATGACTATGGTGTGCGTGACTCATGAAATGGGATTTGCTAAAGCAGTTGCTGATCGTGTTGTCTTTATGGATCAAGGGGAAATAGTTGAGGAAAATACGCCTCATGAATTTTTCACCCACCCACAAATACCAAGAACTCAAGCCTTTTTAGCGCAAGTTATCAAATCGAACTAGAATACCTTTTTTAAATAAATATCTCAGTTGCTGAATCAATTTAGATTTTTGCGAGATCACAAAAATCTCCTTTGTTCGAATAATAAAATTAAAGTTATGAAACTAACAAAGCGCACACAAGTAGCAATTATTGGTGCAGGGCCTTCTGGCCTTCTTTTGGGTGCACTGCTTCACAGGGCAGGTATTGATAACATTATCTTAGAGCGACAAAGCCCAAGCTATGTTTTGTCGAGAATCCGCGCTGGCATTTTAGAACAAGTGACCGTTGACTTACTTCATGAGGCCGGGGTGGGTTTCGGTGTAGATACTCACGGCACTGTTCATCACAGTATCGAGCTAGTTTTCAAAAACGAGAGACACCCCATTGATGTCTCCTCTTTGACGGGTGGAAAGGTCGTAACTGCTTACGGTCAAACTGAGGTCACTAAAGATCTGATGGATCACAGAGCTCTCAGTGAGCTTGAAACAGTCTATGAAGCTGCAGATGTGACTTTGCATGATTACGACAGTTCGAATCCTTCAATCACTTATAAGGTGGGTAACGAGACTCATACGCTGCAAGCTGATTTCATCGCCGGTTGCGACGGATTTCACGGGGTTTGCCGGGCCAGTGTTCCAAAGAATTCAATCCAGGAGTACGAAAAAGTGTACCCCTTCGGATGGCTGGGTATTTTGGCTGACGTCCCCCCTGTTTCTCCGCACGCCATTGTTTACGCAAACAGTGATCGAGGATTTGCCCTTTGCTCTATGCGTAGTATGACAAGAAGTCGTTATTACGTGCAGTGCCCCATGGATGACAAAGTAGAGAGTTGGTCGGATGATCTTTTCTGGGAAGAACTAAAAAAGAGACTAGACCCAGAACTTGCCTCCCAAATAGTAACTGGGCCGTCCATAGAAAAAAGTATCGCCCCTTTGAGGAGTTTTGTTGCAGAGCCTATGCGTTTTGGTCGTTTATTTTTAGCAGGTGACGCAGCCCACATCGTCCCCCCAACTGGAGCAAAAGGACTCAACCTTGCAGCAACCGATGTAAAGTACCTCAGCACTGCTTTCATTGAATACTACAAAGAAAAAAGCTCAGCCGGTATTGATAACTACTCAACCAGATGCCTAAAAAGAATATGGAGGGCCGAGCGTTTTTCTTGGTGGTTGACCTCTTTGATGCACAGATTCCCAGATACAGGCGGATTTGGTCAAAAAGTCCAGGAAGGTGAGCTTGATTACTTAGTGCACAGTCAGGCTTTGTCTACCTCATTGGCTGAAAATTATGTGGGATTACCACTGAATTTTGGTGAGTAAGTTAATTCAAAAGAATTAATAAACCAAAGTCTTGTTAATATGGGCTAATTAGAGTAACGCACTGATATCTTAGCGGTACCTAAAAGATTACGTTATTTTTTCAAGTTGCCCGTATGTTTACTGCCGGCTCTAGGCTTGGACTTTAGGTTGTTATTAACGGATTTTTCTTTGGCCTTTGCTGTGGCGTCCGTACCTCTTGGTGGTAATCCATTGTGCTGAGTCAAGATACGCCCCTTCTTTAGGGGAGTTTTTAGGGGAGACTTTAGGGGGGACTTAAGCGAAGTTGCAGGCGAGCTATTGGATCTTCTTGCGCTTTCGTAGCCCTCAGTGTTCAGGGGTTGATAAGTAGGGATCAAATGCTGACGTCCGTTGCCAATCAAATCACTTCGACCCATCGCTTTTAAAGCTTCTCTTAAAAGAGGCCAGTTCTTTGCATCGTGCCAGCGAAGAAAGGCTTTATGCAAACGCCTTCTTTTCTCACCACGAACGATATCTACAGATTCGCTAGTGCTGCTGATTTTTCTCAGCGGATTGCGACCAGAGTGATACATCGCAGTCGCAGTTGCCATGGGGCTTGGATAAAAAGTTTGCACTTGATCGGCTCTAAAGCCATTTTTCTTTAGCCAAACGGCGAGGCTCATCATATCCTCATCTTTTGTACCTGGGTGGGCCGCTATGAAGTAAGGCACAAGAAACTGTTTTTTCCCAGCCTCAAGGCTGTACTTTTCAAACATCTGCTTAAATCGGTCATAAGTACCGATTCCAGGCTTCATCATCATGGACAATGGGCCCCCCTCGGTATGCTCTGGAGCTATTTTGAGATAACCACCCACATGGTGAGTTACCAACTCTTTCACATATTCTGGGCTCTCTACTGCTAAATCATAACGAAGACCAGAGCCGATCAATATCTTCTTTACCCCTTTAAGGGCTCTAGCCCGTCTGTACAGTTTTATCAAGGGCCCGTGATCTGTGTTTAGGTTTGAGCAAATGCCTGGGTAAACGCAACTAGGTTTTCGGCAAGCGCTCTCAATCTCAGGGCTTTTACAGCCTATGCGGTACATATTTGCTGTAGGCCCGCCTAAATCACTCACCACACCCGTAAAGCCCTTAACTTTGTCTCTAATGTCCTCTATCTCTCGAATGATGGAGTCCTCGCTCCTGCTTTGAATGATCCTGCCTTCGTGTTCTGTGATGGAGCAAAAGGTACATCCACCAAAACATCCCCTCATGATGTTTACCGAGAAACGTATCATCTCCCATGCAGGTATCTTGGTCTCCCCATCATGAGAACCATTAGAGTCTGCGTAACTGGGGTGAGGACTTCTCGCATACGGCAAATCAAAAACGGCGTCCATCTCTTGAGTGGTGAGGGGGATGGGAGGAGGTGTGAACCAAACATCCTTGGCGGTATTGCCCTCACCGTGGGCTTGTACTAGAGCCCTTGCATTGCCGGGATTGGTCTCAAGGTGCAAGACTCTGTTGGCATGTGCATATAAGACTGGATCGCTTCTTACTGTTTCATAACTTGGTAAACGAATGACAGTTTTATCCTTGGGTAATTTTGCAATTTGTTTTCTAAGTTGTGTTTGCGCACTTTCAATAAATTTAACCGGGACCGCTTTAGGACCTAAAACAGTTGCAGGGTTGTTTGTATTTTGAGGCTCAGAGTTAACTGCTAAAACATTTGCATCCTCTCGCGAGCAGGTCTCCCCTTGCGCAGTGGCTTGCTCACTGATCATCAAATAGGGATTGGTATGGGCATCAACTCGGCCTGGCTGATCAATACGAGTTGAATCAATCTCTGTCCAACCTTTTGGTGTGGATCGACACAAAAAAGCGGTACCTCGTATGTCTGTGATGGAGGAAATGGGTTCGCGAGCAGCGAGTCGGTGCGCTAACTCAACAATGGCTCTTTCTGCATTACCGTAGAGCAATAAATCGCACTTACTGTCCACCACAATTGAGCGGCGAACTTTATCTTGCCAATAGTCGTAATGGGCTATTCGCCTTAGGGACCCCTCAATACCTCCCAAAATAATAGGTACATCAGGATAGGCCTCTTTGCAGCGTTGGCTGTAAACCAGAGCACTTCGGTCAGGCCTTTTCCCCCCAACACCCCCTGGCGTGTAGGCATCGTCAGTTCTAATTTTACGATCAGCCGTATAACGGTTGATCATGGAATCCATGTTGCCAGCAGTCACGCCGAAAAACAAATTCGGTTTACCCAATAGTTTATAAGGCTCAGCACTTTGCCAATCTGGCTGTGAGATGATCCCTACCCTAAAGCCTTGATCCTCTAGCAAGCGACCAATAATCGCCATTCCAAAACTTGGATGATCCACATAAGCATCTCCTGTCACGACAATGATGTCACACGAATCCCAACCAAGCAACTCCATCTCTGCCCTGGACATGGGCAGAAAGGGAGCCTTTCCAAAACGACTAGCCCAGTATTTTTTATAGCTGGTTATGGGTTTAGCCAAACGCTCAAAAAAAGAAACATCTAAAGGAGCATTCATGGGATAGCTTAAGAATCGCGGCGCGCGCGCGCGGTAGAGGTATGAGTTAAGGCGTATTCTAATCGGATCGACTACTTATGAGAACTATCTAGGGTCATTTGCAACTGGTAAACAACTAAGTCGAGGAGAAATTATGATTCGTTGTCTAAATCCAAATGCGAAGTGAATCAATTTGCCTCTGACCTAATAGGCTCATTACCTGATCAGAGTACTTCCCTTGATATATTAAATTAATTTTGTTGTAAGGCGGGGTGCACAACGAATTGGTGGCAAAGGGCTAAAATAGTTACTTCTGGTTCTGGTTCTGGTTCTGGTTCTCGCTTTGACCCCTGCTCTAAATCAACTTAAACATCAATGCCCATCTCACCCCCCATTGACCACCCCCCCAGGGATGAACACTTAAAGCCAGGGCCCAAGTCAAAGGTGGACCTATTTCTCTCATTTAGTGTTCTCGCACTCCAAGGATTTGGCGGAGTTTTGGGGGTTGTGCAGAGAGAATTGGTTGAAAAAAAGAAATGGTTAACCAACGAAGAATTTGTAGAGCAGTGGTCAGTTGCTCAAATCCTTCCTGGTCCCAATGTAGTTAACCTTGGCGTACTCATAGGGCAGCGCTCATTTGGAGTGGGCGGGGCCCTAGCTGCAGTTCTTGGCCTAATAACTTTTCCTCTCATCATTTTGCTCATAATTGCAGCCTTTTACACGGGGGTATCAAATCAACCATGGATTCAATCTGGGCTCAGAGGAATGAGCTCCGTCGTCGCAGGTCTGGTCATTGCAACCGCTCTGAAATTAGCCAGCACTTTGTCCAAAAATCCATTGGGATCATTTTGGAGCATTTTGATCGCAAGTCTTACGTTCGTATCTGTTGCTTTGCTTCATATCCCATTAGTCTATGTTTTATTCGCAATTGGGGGTGCATCTTGTCTCATGGCCTACCGAAAGACGGACATACAAGCAAGGTTTGAGTCTACTGTTCGAGAAAAAGAGGCTGAAAGATGAATAATTTAGAGTCTCTTGATGCGATCACCCTGGGTGCGCTGGATTGGTTGCACCTATTTATTCATTTTATTGAGCTCTCTTTTTTAGCAGTGGGTGGAGCGATCTCTGCTGCTCCAGACATGCACCGATATTTGGTTGTGGAGAATCATCTTTTAACTGAAGCTCAGTTTAGCTCCTCCATTACTCTAGCCCAAGTAGCACCGGGACCAAACGTATTGTTTGTCCCTTTGATGGGATGGAATATTGGCCTGAACAGTGCAGGTGGAATTCAAGCCGGCTGGGCGGCTTGGGGGTGGGGACTTTTTGGAGCCATCTTATGCATGATCTCGATCATGCTACCCTCCTCCGTGATGATGTACAAAGTTTCTCAGTGGGGACATAAGAATAGTCAACTCAAGAGCGTGCGTGCATTTAAATCAGGTCTAGCTCCAATAGTCATTGGACTCATGATTTCAACCGGATGGTTGCTTCAAAAAGGGCAACACATAGAGTCCTCCAACACCTCACTTGTAATGTCTTGGGGTTTAACTGCATTGAGCGCTATACTGGTCTGGAGAACAAGGATTCACTTGCTCTGGTTATTGGGCCTTGGGGCTCTACTTGGTGGATTAGGTATTTTTTAGCAGCTTACTCCTCAAATCCACCCTTCCTGCTTGTTTTAAGTTCCGATCTTTTAGATTTGACAAGAAGCCTTTTCTTAACTGCTGATCGAGTTGGCTTCGTTTCTTTGCGCATCTTAGGCGGCAGAGCAACTCGGTTGACCATCTCAATTAATCTTGATACTGCCTGTAATTTATTGCGTTCAAGAGATCTGAATTCTTGGGCTTTTATAACGAAAACCCCATCTGCCGTAATTCTGTTGTCTTTTAAAGCCAATAACCTTGCTTTAATATCTGGACTTAAAGACGAGCTTGGTATGTCAAAACGAAGATGAACTGCATTAGAAACTTTATTTACATTTTGACCACCAGCGCCTTGGGCTCTTATGGCGGTGATTTCAATTTCTGAAGGGTCAATGTTAATTCGCTGGTAGTAACTGGTCAAAATATACTTTTTGTTAAATCCGTGTAATCGATCCCCTAAGTATAAAACAAGACCATAAGCATTTAAAACTCAATACTTCACCATATAACTTATGTATTTATATCTATTAAATTAAAATCTAGATGACTTCAATTAAAGAGCAGACTCTGTACCAGATCGAAAGGGGTATACCTACCTTAACCCAAAAGAAATTGGCAAGTGAAACCGCTTGATAACAACAATATTAAATACAGTGGTGTATTTAAGTAGCAGATTTTGAAACTAATTTAGATACTTTCTCAAAATATTTAACCGCCTTAGCCGTTGGTGCTAAATATTTTGTTCGCCGGTTTTCACCTTCATAAACTGATTCTATCCAGCCTTGCTCAATGAGATCAGAGATTTTCCTGTGAATTGTCGCAGGAGAGGCAACTGTGCTGATACGCATGCACTCTGTAACGGTCAAGGTCAACCCCTTTGCGAAATGAACAGCAATATAACCGAGTAAACTTTCCCCAACCAAATCCAAACCCTTGGAGGTATTTGCAGATTCTATTTTTTGGAAGTCACTTAAAAATTTAATGTAAGAATAATTGGCAAGCATTGTTTAACAACCTGATGTCGATAGTTAGC
>CAIQHG010000054.1 GCA_903871545.1 uncultured Burkholderiales bacterium
AAAAATGTATATACGGAGTCCAGTTTGATTACGAAAGATTACTATAAATTATTGGGACTTTTGCCCCATGCAGATGAGGTGGTGGTAAAGGCGGCTTACAAAGCACTTGCACAAAAAAACCACCCTGATAAGCACCCAGAGCAAAAGGTGCAACAAAACAAAGTAATGAGCGAGTTAAACGAGGCTTTTGCAGTTTTGGGCTCAAAGGCGAATCGCAAAGCTTATGATCAGCGATTAGAAAAATTCACTCAAACAAAGCAAACCGCCCAAGCAGATCATAAAAAACAGAGTTCAGATAGCAACAACTCAACCTCAAAACAGGGGGCAGACTCTGATGTTGGCGCCTCTCAAAGTCACCAACATGCTCATGCTCATGCTCATGCTCATGCTCATGCTCATGCTCAGGCCCGGGCAAGGGAGAACTCAAACGAACGCGCAAACCCAACCACAAGGGTGGAGCAAGAGATTATCGAAAAACTTAAGCAAAATCAAATAGATGAGTACGAATTGATCAATCTGTTTGAGAAAACTTTTTCTTTAAAAATAGAGGTAAAAAATGGATATATCAACAATTACTCATACAAAAAAGAAGGTAAAGTACACGTACTAAATTTTGAAAACATTAAGATCCAGTTAATTGAGCACTTAAATGTTGCCTAATTTTTAACCATTCTAAAAAAATTTATGCCTTACCCTTTTGAAACCACATCCCCAAGACAGGCTGAGCTCAATTTATTCAAGACTAAACTTCCACACATTACCGCCTCCATTCAAGAGCTATTCCGGGCGATGAGTGTTTCATACCGGAGTATTGAACAAAAAGACATATTTGGAAAATATGGAGGACTCAGACGTGACAACGGGTTTGAGACTGCATTGAACCTGATGTGGGTTGCGATGCTAAACGATCAAATTATTCAAACAGATGCAGATGTATTAACCTTTATCAGTAAGTTGCGCGTTTTATGCCTGAAGTGGTATCAATTTGGAAATAGTTTAGATTCCTGCCTATTCTTCGGTTACTTTTTCTACCTCTTCTATAACCAATCTAAATTTATCGTAAGAGACCAGATTAGAGATCTGAAGATGCTTATAGACAACGACAACACCGTAACCCAAGACAACGCAATTCAAGCTCTTTTAAAACCCACTCACTCTACCTCATGGTATCAAAGCGAGCTAGGCATTGGAGATAAATTGACATCCATCTTCATCTCCAACGTAGACTTGGTGAAAGTGGAGCTGCCACTGCCGGGTTATCAAATTACTTTTCAACACAGTTTGCAATACGATCTGAGGGCGCCAAATTTTATAAATAGAGAGCACATTGAAGTGCCTTTTAAAAAAGACGGTAAGGTTATTATTTCATGCCCCTCTTGCGCACAGCGCTGCAGGGGCAAACTATTCACCCACTTAGAGATGACCTGCCCCAAATGCTCTCAAACCTGGGTCCAGACCATCTAATGCACACCTGAGTAAATAGATATTCATACATCAAGGCATCCAACTTGAGAGCCGTTTAATGCGTTTGATGCGATTTAATGCGATTTGATTCGGTTGGACGCGATTGGACGCGATTGGACGCGTTAAATGAATACTAAATACGCCCTTGTTCAGAGCAATAAAAGAAGCAACAAATAATTAGGCTACTATATTAACCCACTGGCCCTGCGCGGGCGCAGACATTAAATTTCTTTGAATTTCTTGTAACGCTGTTTGCAGTGTGGACGCCGTTACTGTTGTACTCAGGCCCATCGAGGTAAATAAGCTGTTCGCACTTTGAATCAAAGAGTCAAGGGCCGCAATTGTGTTGTTGCTAACGCTAGCTTGAGACATTTGAGCGTTTTGGGACTGGTTAATTACTAAATTATCAATCATAGATTGAACGCTTGAGGAGATCCGATCAATCACCCAGCCTTGAGTGTTAGATATATTTTGAGATGTACTTTGGGCATCGGTCGGTAGGGAATGGGAGTTGCTTGCGTAGGTATTAGGCAAGGCGCTAGGCAAGGAGTTGCCCCCTGCAGGCTCTGTATTCGAGGAGGCTTGATAGGGCTGTGCGCTGGAGAGATTTGCCTGACCTGTTAAATTAGAACTTACAAGGTCAGTAGGAGCGAGACCGGATGAAAGATCAATTTGATTAGAATTTTCAACGGGCTGAAAAGTTGATCCAAATTGAGAGTTAGGCGGAGAGTTAGGCGAAGTCATTGTTCCATTTTGTGCGCTATTTCCTAGACCTTGGGTCTGATTTGCAAACTGAACACCAAGCGCTGGAGATGACTGAATAGTTGAGAGATTCGTTTGAGATTGAACCGTATAAACTAACGTATTTACAAACGAATTGATTTGGGCTGCAGCAGAATTTGCAAGTATTCCAGACGAAGACTTCTCTGAAATCAATGCATTGACATTACTGCTCGGACCAGGGCCTTGACCACTCGTCAGTTGATCGTTAAGAGCTTGGGTAATTGTGTTTTTTATAACTGAATATATCTTAGGCGAAAAGACCTCAGCGCTTTGAGCCCCTGAATCTGCTTGGTGAGCAACAGTGTTGTTAGAAGCATTTGACGCGTCTCCAAGCGCACCGGCTCCACCATACGGGACAACTGCGTAGGAATCTGAGGCCACAGTGTTGATTAGCGAATTGGACCCCGCTGAAACGTTTGCTGGAATTTGTGGTGAAGAATTGGACAAATAGGAGTTAATGACAGATGTCCTTACCGCAGGAGCGCTAGGCTCCATATTGATAACATCGAGCCCCTGAGTCAAAGATCGTGAGGACAGAAAATCCTGGCCAAGCGCTTCGTAACTGGAAGACCTAGAGTAAGGTGGTATGACGTTCATCTTTTAATTAAGTAGCTTCGCACTCGCTCGACGATACAAACCCAAACATTTAACCCCCTATGATACTTATTTTGCCTTTAAATAGATAGTAAATTGATCACCATTTTTGAACTTTTTTGTGTTTTCAACACAAAATTGACTTTAAATTTACCTCAAAATACTCGATTGATCCTCTTAATCTAAAGTCCAAAACTGTTATTTAGCTCACGACAAAAACTTTTTTAGGTTAGAAAACTCGATAAAAAGCTTCTTTTTGGTAGATTTAGACAAAAAATCTTCAAAAAAAGTTTAAAAATCCCCGGGCAGCATATTTTGAGCGGACTACGGTTTAAGATCACTCATGAAACGAACATTCCAACTGCATATTGAGGGTAAAAAACCCGAACGCGTTTTAGACTCCATCAAACATGAAGTCAGAAAATACCTTAAAAGAGAGAGAAGACGGGTCTTGCCAGAGGGCTCGGACTTTTGGGATTTTGATTGTAAATTTGGTGTCGCCGAGGAAAATGCAGAGGTCGTGCACCTATCCACTCTTATAGCCCATATTGATGACATATCTAAAAATGCAGGCTCTCAGTTGTATGTGGAAATTATTGCCATACCCAAGAAAAGAAAACCTCGCCAGCCAATTCCAGAAGAAGGAAGTGACCCGCTTTCGCCCCCAAGCAATCAAACAGATAATGACACCGGATCAGCGACTAAGTAATCCAGGCTCTCAATAATCCCGTATTCCCTTATTTCTTTAAGTCCAGCGAAAGAAAGCGCTGGCCTGAAATATCTAGCCTTTGAAACTGTTAGTGATGGGATAGCGCCAATCTTTCCCAAAACTGCGGTGGGTCACACGAATACCTATTGGAGACTGTCTTCTTTTGTACTCGTTTATCTTGATCAAATGCGTTACTCGCTCTACATCCGGTCTGTTAAAGCCGGCTTGTACGATTTCCTCTACCTCCATATCTTGCTCCATGTAGCGCTCCAAGATCGCGTCTAGTACATCATAGGGAGGAAGACTGTCTTGGTCAGTTTGGTCAGGCCTGAGCTCTGCACTTGGGGGGCGAGTGATGATCCGCTCTGGAATAGGGTTCATGCCCTGTTTGAAAGGATCATTTAAATTTCTCCATCTCGCCAGCTTAAAGACGGTTGTTTTAGCCACATCCTTTATGACTGCAAAGCCACCCGCCATATCCCCGTAAAGCGTGCAGTAACCGGTCGCCATTTCACTTTTGTTTCCTGTGGTTAGCACAATAGCTCCCTTTTTATTTGAGATCGCCATCAACATGGTACCCCTGATGCGGGCTTGTATGTTTTCCTCAGCGGTGCCAATTGGGAGACCTGTAAATTCGGTTTCAAGGGATTTTAAAAATGCGTCGAATTCTGGGCGTATGCTGATCTCATCGTATTGAACCCCAAGCCTATTTGCCATCTCACTTGCATCCAACCAACTTATCTCAGCCGTATAAGGGGACGGCATCATCACGGCACGCACTTTGTTTGCCCCGAGTGCGTCCACTGCTATAGCAAGAACAACAGCTGAATCGATCCCCCCAGATAAGCCAATTAGGACTCCAGGAAATCTATTTTTCTCAATATAATCACGAACCCCGTGGACAAGCGCACGCCACAAATCAAGCTCAGCAGAGCAATCCGGTTCAATTGAGCCGCTCAGACTTAGTTGGCTTTGAGGTGTGCTTGGGGAGGTGCTTGAGGGGGCAAAAAGCATTGGTGGTGAGGAATTATTTTGTGACACCCTTATCTCAAACAGTTCCTCCTCAAAGCTTTTGGCTCTTGCAACCAATTCGCCCCAAGCATTTATGGCAAAGGACCTGCCCTCAAATACAACCTCATCTTGTCCCCCAACCATGTGTGCATAAACTAAAGGTAATTGGGTCTGCAGCACTCGCTCCCTCATTGCCTGCTCACGCTCGTGAACCTTGCCCACATGAAAAGGAGATGCGTTTAAGACAACCAATATCTGTGCGCCGGCCTTAGCACTTGACAAAGCAGGGCCCTCAAACCAAGCATCCTCACAAATTAGTAAGCCTATTTTGACCCCCATGACCTCAAATACGCAGGGCTCTATTCCAGGCTCAAAATATCTTCTTTCGTCAAACACTTGATAATTGGGCAGTTCTCGTTTAGCGTAATGGGCAACGGTTTTCCCCTCACAGATAACGCTTGCTCTGTTTTGGCGCCTGGGGGTTGTGACGGAGCGCGTTCTAAGGTCACCCCCGGTTGGGTGCCCAACCACAACATACAGATCTTTTAAAGAAGCTAATTCTCTGCTAATGTGTTTTAAAGCTTCATCGCAAATTTTGACAAAGGAGGGCCTCAAAAACAAATCCTCACAGGCATACCCGCACAAAGAAAGCTCAGGGGTGAGGACCAAGTTGGCCCCATTTGCATATGCGGTTTTTGCGGCATCAATGATTTTTTTTGCGTTGCCGTAAATATCGCCCACGACATAGTTAAGTTGGGCAATACAAATTTTTTGCATTAGAGACGTCATAATTTGAACATAAAAAAATAAAACTTATAAATACAATTTCGCTTCAGCATAATACAAAATATGAAAACGCGCTTGATGACCACACAGTAAAGTTAAAACAAACCAACATGTCCCCCACACCAGTTTCCAATCACGATTATGACATCCAAGTGCACCACAGCACCTCGCAAATCGACGCAGCCGAATGGAACCAGCTGCTGAGCGCACAATCAAACCCAACCCCCTTCATGAAGTATGAGTACTTGCATGCAATGGAGCACAGCTTAAGTGCTACCCAAGAGACGGGATGGAGTACACGGTTCATCACCATACACCGGGACCAGGTGTTGATTGCGGCTTGCCCCATGTACCTAAAGACACACTCTTATGGTGAGTTCGTATTTGACTGGGCATGGGCAAGCGCCTACCAGCAACACGGCCTCCCCTACTACCCTAAGGCGCTCGTTGCGATCCCCTTTACTCCCGTTCCAGGAACAAGGCTAATGGCTGTAGATGAGGAGTCTAAAGAATTGCTCTCAATAGTCATCAAAACTTGGGTAAAGGAGCACAATCTCTCTTCTGTGCATCTTTTATTTGGCTCTGAGGATGACTTAAATGTATGCGCTAAAAATAAGTATATGCTTAGACACACTGTGCAGTTTCATTGGCAAAACGCAGGATTCTCAGACTTCAATGATTTTTTGAGCAGCCTTAACCAAGAAAAAAGAAAAAAAATCAAACAAGAAAAAGCACGTGTTGCAAAAGCAGGCGTCACTTTCATCTCCAAAGAGGGGCCCCATATTTCGCAGGAGGACTGGGCTTTCTTTTACAAATGTTACGAGCAAACGTACTACGAGCATGGTAACGCACCGTATCTGACTCGAGAGTTTTTTGAGAGCATGAGAAATACGATGGCTCATAATTGGGTGCTCTTTATCGCAACCAAAGATCAGGAAAGAATCGCGTGTAGCCTGGTGGCAGTCTCCGACGCAGGCGCGTACGACAGGGAACTTGGGGGTGAAAATGTATCCAACAACAGAGTTGCTTATGGGCGCTATTGGGGTGCATTAGAAAGAGTTGATTGCTTGCACTTTGAGGCCTGTTATTACGCGCCTATTGAATGGTGCATACACAACCACATCACTCGCTTTGAGGGGGGCGCACAAGGAGAGCACAAAATGGCCAGAGCCTTAATGCCCGTTAAAACCAGCAGCGCTCATTACTTGGTAAACCCCTCTTTTTCATCTGCTGTTCAAATTTTCTTGACCGGGAAGAACAAGGCATCGAAAACTACATGGAAGACTTGGAGAGAAGAACCCCGCTGAAGGGGGTTTTGCTAACTTAATTCTTAGGCTTGTATTTTTTGGTTTATTTAGAGGGTTTTTCTTTGTAGGCCTGGATGCCCGCCATGATTTCTGCCTTGGCAGACTCAGGGCCCTCCCAACCAATGATTTTGACCCACTTTCCCATCTCAAGATCTTTATAGTGCTCAAAGAAGTGGGAGATGGTTTTAAGTCTCAAAGGATTTAAATCTTCTGGTTTTTTCCATTGAGAGTAGATGGAGAGAATTTTATCGGTTGGTACAGCAAGGACCTTTCCGTCTTCACCAGCCTCGTCCAACATCTTTAAAATTCCAATAGGGCGACAAGTAACGACAACACCTGGAAATAATGGGACAGGCGTAATGACGAGCACGTCCACCGGGTCACCGTCACCACTAATGGTATGGGGCACATAACCATAATTAGTGGGATAGTGCATGGACGTGCTCATGAAGCGGTCTACGAAAATTGCCCCAGTTTCTTTATCAACTTCGTATTTAATAGGGTCAGCGTTCATTGGGATTTCAATGATGACGTTGAATTCTTCAGGAGCGTTTGAACCGTAGGTAACGTTATCTAGTGACATGTTTAATCTTAATGTTTATTTTTAATTAAAAAAAGAGCCCTCCCACCTGGGCTAATTCAAGGACAAACCCTTGATTGCGTTTAAAGCGAGTGCTTTACCCAATAGGATTAACCCCTATTTTACAGATCCTTTGGCGAGAAAAAACAGATTTAACGCTTTTGATGTCGTACATTGAAAAAGTTGGACGCCAAAAGCCATTGATAAAAGCTTTTAATGTCCATTTAGGTATGAGTTAAATATGTGAACGAAGGAGAACGGTTAATCATTTTGGATGCACTTTGAACATAATTTGGGCATCCTTTGAGCCAACTGACTCCTTTGTTTAATTTGAGAGTTAACCAAGGAGAGAAGATATGTCAGAGAATTACGCGTTGATATTTGCGCTTACTTGTGGACTTATAGCCGTCTTATACGGCTTTTGGGCACGTGCATCGATTTCGTCTCTCAGTGCAGGTAATGAGCGGATGCAGGAGATTGCAGCTGCCATTCAACAAGGCGCCGCAGCTTACTTAGCCCGTCAATACCGCACTATCGCAGGGGTTGGGGTTGTGCTTGCAATATTGATTGCCCTTTTCCTTAATCTTCAAACTGCAGTTGGCTTTGTAATTGGAGCGGTACTGTCTGGCGCGTGTGGTTTTATAGGAATGAATGTCTCAGTTAAGGCTAACGTGAGAACCGCACAAGCGGCCACTCAGGGTATTGGCCCGGCCTTAGATGTGGCCTTTAAGGGGGGCGCCATTACAGGTATGCTCGTTGTTGGCCTGGGTTTACTCGGGGTAACAGGCTTTTATTGGTATTTAACAGCAAGCGCTGAGCGTCAAAGTGGCGAGGCTTTAGCAACTTTGCTTAATCCTCTCATAGGACTGGCATTTGGTTCCTCATTGATCTCGATTTTTGCGCGACTTGGCGGAGGTATATTCACAAAGGGCGCTGATGTAGGAGCCGACTTGGTGGGCAAAGTGGAGGCAGGCATTCCAGAGGATGATCCCCGCAACCCAGCCGTCATTGCTGACAATGTTGGGGACAATGTAGGGGACTGCGCAGGGATGGCGGCCGATTTATTTGAAACCTACGCGGTCACTCTAATTGCCACGATGGTACTGGGCGCACTAGTAATCACAAATGGTCACGGCGAGGCAGTGGTCTACCCACTGGTGCTGGGGGCTGTGTCAATTATTGCCTCCATTGTGGGGTGCTTCTTTGTGAAAGCTTCCCCTGGCATGAAAAACGTTATGCCCGCACTTTATAAAGGTCTGATCGTTGCTGGTCTTTTGAGTCTGATTGCATTTGCCCTGGTAACGTGGACAATGATGCCAGATGACTGCGTTAAGTCCTCAGGATCTCGGCTGGCTTTATTTGGCTCATGTGTGGTGGGGCTTGTCTTAACAGCCGCTTTGGTCTGGATTACAGAGTACTACACCGGCACGCAATACGGGCCAGTCAGACACGTTGCTCAAGCATCCACAACGGGGCACGCTACCAATATCATTGCGGGCATAGGTGTCTCTATGAAATCCACTGCGTGGCCCGTGCTTTGTGTTTGTTTGGCTATATTGGTCTCTTTCTCACTCGCTGGGCTTTACGGTGTGGCTATCGCGGCTACTGCGATGTTGAGCATGGCAGGCATCGTTATTGCGCTTGATGCCTACGGTCCAATCACTGACAATGCAGGCGGTATTGCTGAGATGGCTAATTTACCCCCTAGCGTGCGTGAGGTCACAGATCCGCTTGATGCGGTGGGTAATACAACAAAGGCCGTAACCAAGGGGTACGCAATTGGCTCCGCGGGCTTGGCTGCGTTAGTACTTTTTGCCGACTACACTCACAAGCTCGAGAGCTTTGGGAACGCAGTTAGTTTTGATCTCTCAGATCCTTTGGTCATTGTTGGTCTCTTTATTGGTGGATTGATTCCTTATCTGTTTGGTGCCATGGCGATGGAGGCAGTTGGACGATCTGCCAGTGCAGTTGTAGAGGAAGTTCGAAGGCAATTTCGCGAAATTAAGGGCATCATGGAAGGTACTGCTAAACCAGAGTATGGGCGTGCGGTGGATATGCTAACTACTGCGGCTATCAAAGAGATGATGATTCCTTCTTTGCTGCCCGTTGTCACACCCATTTTGGTTGGACTTATCTTAGGGCCAAGAGCTCTAGGGGGGTTGCTGATGGGAACCATTGTGACGGGCTTATTTGTGGCCATTTCAATGTGCACAGGGGGTGGGGCTTGGGATAACGCTAAAAAATATATTGAAGACGGTCATCACGGCGGCAAGGGGAGCGATGCCCATAAAGCTGCGGTGACGGGGGATACTGTTGGAGATCCTTATAAGGATACGGCTGGCCCGGCGGTCAACCCATTGATCAAAATTATCAACATAGTTGCGCTTTTGATCGTGCCGTTGTTGCCGGGAAGTCACACCGCAGGGACCACCCACTCTAACTCTGGTGATAACCGAACTCCGTTAGTAGCAAGCGTATCGGCTGATGTCTTTAAGAATTCCCCCGCCCTCGTCGCCCAAAGCCTCTTTGCCCAGACCCCCTCCCCCCAGACCCCTCAACTTAGGGACCCATCTAATACGGGAGCATCAAATTGATGGTGAAAATTAAAAAAACAAGAGCGTAATAATTGTGAGTGTTTCAAGCATTGCGAAGTCAACCACAATACAAAAAATAATGCCCCACAATCCACAGCCCTGATTTAGGAGCTGTCAATGTGGGGCGCGTAGGTTAACTGAAAGCTGGCGTACCCATAAAGGCAGACAACTGAAACACTGAGTTTGGGCTGCGAGGGATTATCCGTTGGGGTGGCTCTTTTAGTTTAAAGCGGCCCACAGGGGTCGCCGTTTGTGCGTTATCGCTCCACTGGGGAAGGAGTGTGATCAGATCAATGAGTTTTTGCTCACCTAGAAACTGCTCAATTAACTCGATGAAAGACATCTCTATTGGATTGAAATCGATTTCTGGTTGGATACCTGATAGCTCTTTTTCGGAACCCTTTTTTTCAGATTCATCCGTGGTGTTGCGCGTAATTTCTAAACGAGCGTGAGAACCAGATTTATCAAAAATGCGGACCAAATCCAACACAGTTAATTCCTCCAATTTAGCTGCGATTTGGTAACCTCCACCCGGACCTTTGGTGGATTTGACTATTTTGTGATCCTTGAGCTGTTTAAGAATTTGCTCCAAATTGGAAACAGATAGACCTGTCGTCTCAGACAACGCTTGTGTGGTGACCATTTTGTTCTTTGACCCGCAAGCGACTAACACGGTAACGTCTAATCCAGTAATTGCCCGCTTTGAAATCATAGTAGTTCTTTGTAATGATTAATTAAACAATAAATTCTTTGTTGATTTTAATCAATATCCCCACTTATCTACTCATTAAATTCTACGAACAACACTAAATACGGATGAAAACTGATCTATTAGCACCTATAATCTACATTTTATCTACTCAATTTACATTTTATGACTACCATTGACCAATCTACGAAATCTTGGGAAGAAATAATGTTTAAGATTGGGGCAGTTTCTGAGTTGACCTCAATACCAGTGACGACTCTTCGAGATTGGGAAATCCGCTACAAAGCTTTGGTCCCCAACAAAACCAAGGGACGACACAGAATGTATCGGCAATCCGATATAGACAGGGCCCACCTCTTTAAACGGCTAACTTCCCTTGGACAGTCAATTAGTAGCATCGCCAACTTACAAAACACGGAGTTAGAGAGTCTCCTTGCAAGGTGTCATTGCGCTAAAGCGGATGTAGATGGGGTTTTGTCAGCACACGAACAACCCATCAATCAACAAGGAGCGGGACTTAATTTAAAAGAGACCTTCAATCTAAAAAGTGAAATGCTCTCAATGCCGGTCGTTGTAATAGGCCTGGGTCTAGCCCGAAGACTTGAGAGCCCAAAGTTCACGAGGAACTTACAAAATTCGAAACTTAAAATGGTTCACGTTTATATGGATATCGCATCGGCCTTAGGGGATGCAGATACCTTAACACCCAAAAAAGAAAGAGAAGGTGGACTTATTATTGTGAGCCAAGATCAAATTCACGAAAAAAGTGTACCAGAGCTCACCTCCTTAGCGCTTAAATACAGCAAACATCAACTAATAGTCCTCTATCAATATGCGCCAACCTCTTGTGTGGAGGAACTACGGAGTAAGGGTTTAATGCTTAAACGCGAGCCCATCACGGATTCAGATTTAGCGCAGTTGCTTCAATCTTTTTTGTTCATCGAGTCACGAAATAACATTAGTAAAACCAATTATCCTGTAAGCGCTGATACGCTGTCGTTGATCTCACCCAGGAAATACTCGAGAGAAACTTTAGATCAACTATCGGCTCTGTCCACTAGCGTATTTTGCGAATGTCCTCATCACGTTTGCGAGATTTTGGGACAACTAGCAAGCTTTGAAAAGTATAGTCAAGAGTGTCTAAGCAACAGCTCCGAGGATGCGGACATGCACTCTTACTTGAGCAGTGTCTCAGGTTCAGCTAGAATTTTGTTCGAACAAGCTTTAGAAAAAATAGTTGAATATGAAGGACTGCAGCTTCCCCAAGTGTGAAGTCAAAACCATCGCATCGTGAAAATCATTAAACCCACCCACGTGCACGTTCTCAGTTACTTGCAAGCACTTAGACGGGGTTGGAGCGACGCCCCAAGCGAGGGCGAGCCAGACGTAGCGGGCAAAAGAATTGCAGATATAGAACAGGATCCAGATGGGTTTTTAGAGCTATTTGACGATCTGGGTGCCAAAGCTTTGCCATATCTGCTTTCCGACCAAACAGTAGCATACGCCGTTCCTAGCATCAGGAGATGGATCTGGGACAACCGGACTGATCAATACTGCGGATCGCTGTCTTTGAGATGGAAACCCGGCACAACCGAGCTTCCGGATCACATCATGGGGCATATTGGTTATACAGTTCCGCCTTGGATGCAATGCAAAGGATTCGCAAGTTTTGGCTTAAGGGCGATGATAGGGATAGCCAAAACTCAGTCCCTGCCGTTTGTTTATTTGATAACTGATTTGGATAACTACGCCTCTCAACGGGTTATTCTTAAAAATGATGGTCAACTGATAGGGCCCATCATCAAACCTGAGATCTATGGCTCTCGCCCGGCCTTAAAGTTTAAAATTGAATGCGCCTAGCAGGAAGGTTAGGTGTAAAGGTACGTACTTTTACGAACTAATAATGAGGCCTCCCAGTCGCTGAGTGCTTATAAAGCAGCGAACGGGGAGGCCAGGAAGATAAACGACAAAACTCTAGCTATAAAGGATACATCACTATCCATGTAGAGTTGGGCGCTTTTGACTTCAACTTTACGAAGGAGGTAAAAGGCTACTAAATTAGATTAAGAGCTCTTTTTAGCGTAAGCGGAGCACCAACCTTTGGAGGAAACTTGTTTACCTGCAAAGAGTGGACAGCCTCCTGCTGCTGCGCCTGCTGCGCCTTGGAACAATGCGCAGCTAGCACAATTTTGTCCAGCTGCATATTTTGGGAACTTAGCTTTTTCAACTTTGGTGCCATCTGAATGGTATCCCAATGCCGTAGCTTGGGGATCCGTGTCTGAGACCATTGCTTGAGCTTGGGCGCTGGCAGCAGCTACAACTGCGGCAGTTGTCAAAGCGGACTGAAGCATAAATACACGGCGGTTCGTTTTTAAGGCGGTGGTAAGGTTCAAGTTCATGATGTGAAAATATTTAAGGTTAAAAAACGGAATACATAACCATTTTACATTTACTGTTAATTTTTGCAAATTAACGCATTATTAGTACCTTTAATAACCTTATTTTCTCCCAAAGAGCCCGAAAAAGAAGGCCATTCCTGGCCTAATTAAAGGCCTTATTCGTTGGTGATATTCCAACGTGGTGCCGAGAAAGCGTCCACAATCCAACCACTAGGCTGTAAACAGTTGCTCAGCAAGTTGAAATAAAAACGGTCCGACGAAACCGAGCCCAGCATCTTGTCAAAGTATTCACGTAGGGTGGCCTGATCAATTGCGCGGTCGCAAACCATCCCCCCCCCACGAACACGACTTGATCCAAAAACCAGAGACCCGTTTTCTTCAATGGAGCGCAACCGGCCTCCTAAAAACGAAGCGGCACAGGCCCCCATGCAGGTCTGCCCCTGGGTCACAATGGTTTCAATATTAAACCTCCTGAAAAGCTCTCCAAGTGCGTACCCATCCACATACTCCCCCATTGAAGAGTTCAAATAAACAAATGGATAGAGCTTGCCTCCTTTTTTGGTTGTACACCCCTGCGCTTCAACTAAGGCGGTCTCAAATGTATGAACTGCCCGTGAATCAATTATCCCGTCAAACTCTAAATAATCAAGGTACCCACTCTCACAATCTGCAAATTTGATACTAAATAGCTTCAGATGAAAAACGGAATTCTCTGTCTCAGTTTGCAAAGTAAGCACTGAGTTTGGATAACTCTTTTGATCTGAGCCCATTACGATGTGCTTTTGTAACAAGACTGGCGTTGCACAGGAAACTAACCCAGCAAAGACCGACGCCATCAGTAACCATGCAGCCGTTTTTTTGAACATTATTATCCTGAAAAAAGAAAAAAATAAAGTTTCAATAAGACTGCAATTTACCATACATTACTAAGAATTATGACAAAACGTAAAAGCAGACTGAACTCGTAAATAATTTGAATTAAATCCTTAAAATGACAGATCAATTCTTATACAAAAAAGGGCATGAAAATTAGGTCTGAAACTTAAATTTCAATAATTCTATTGCTCATACTATATCCATGACAACTAGCAATGATCTTAAATATTCCTCACCCAAGCTCCTTCGGTTTTGGCGAAACGGGCAACAAATTAGCCTAGAGGGAATAGCCCCCTCTAGAACGCTTTTGCAAATACTCCGGGAGGACTTAAACAGCAAAGGCACCAAAGAGGGGTGCGGCCAAGGGGACTGCGGGGCTTGCACGGTCGTCGTTGCGGAGCACGTTGAGGGCGAGTTACTATTTAGTGCGGTCAATAGCTGTTTGCGCTTGGCTCACTCTGTAAATGGCCTAGCAGTTTGGAGCGTTGAAGATATCAAAGGCAAAGACGGCTCTCTTCATCCCGCTCAAAGTGCCATGATGAACTTACACGCCTCGCAGTGTGGATTTTGTACCCCGGGATTCGTCATGAGTCTTTTTGCCATGTACCAAAATTACACAGCCAAGAACATACCGATCACTACTCGCCAAGCTCAGGCCTCTTTGTCCGGCAACCTTTGTCGGTGCACGGGTTACAGACCCATCATCGATGCGGCCACTGGCATGGAAAAGTTTGAATCCTCCAAGCTGCTATCTCTTGACCCTCCAAGCATCATAAAAGCACTTAAAAATATCAGAAGCCTTATCAATAAAGACTTTAAAGAAATCTCAAAATCGAACTCCAAAAAAGTTCTTGAATACAGCCTCCCTCAAACCCTAAGAGAGTTGCTCTCCCTAAGGTCCACCTTTCCTACTGCGCAACTCATTGCAGGAAGCACTGATGCAGGTCTTTGGATCACTAAGCAATTTAAAGAGTTCAATCATATAATTGATTTAACCCAAGTCGGCGAACTTAGACACATTGAGGAGTATCCAAATCACATAGCAATAGGGGCTGGTGTTAAGTTGATCAATGCTTTTGAGGCACTATTAAAAGATAGACCCACTTTGACAAATTTCTTGGAGCGATTTGCAGGTTTGCCCATTCGTAACTCAGCCACATTGGCTGGCAATATCGCAACAGGCTCCCCGGTGGGCGATAGTATGCCCTTATTGATAAGCTTAGGTGCTAGTCTTGTACTCTCAAGCATGCAAAGCAATAAATTAAAGACCAGAGAAGTGCTGCTTGAAGACTTTTATACTGGATACCGGCAGACGGTTCTATCACCAAACGAAATCATTAGTTGGATCAAAGTTCCAAAGCCCCACAGCAATGAGATTTTGCGTGCCTACAAAATCTCAAAGCGCTTTGATGACGATATATCCTCGGTTAGCCTTTGCGTGAATTTGTCTATCTCAAATGACCAAATTTCCTTTGCCAGCATTGGTGTAGGAGGAGTTGCACAAACCCCAGTAAAGGCTTTTGAAACTGAGCACTTCTTGAAGGGAAAGCCTTTTAATCAAGATTCCCTCGCAAAAGCTGGAAAAACATTACAAAAAGAATTTACCCCTTTGTCGGATATGAGGGCAAGCGCAGGATACAGGAAACAGGTGCTTGAGAATTTATTACATCGTTTTGCAATTGAAACGCTTCACATTGCTCAGCCCAAGTCAGATGAGCAAGCCGGTGAGGAGATTTTTTGGGCGGATTTATCAAACAATGAGGCCAACAACATTCGTTTTCTCAAAATTGGAGGCGAGTCTTTATCAAGGCAGAGCAAATCATGAGCAAATTAGGCCCCTCCTCGACTCAGTATGAAAAAAATAAGGACGCTTATAAACCCATGGGGTATCCCCATGTTCATGAAAGTGCTTGCGCCCAAGTCAGTGGTTCGGCTGTCTATGTGGACGACATTGAGGAGATAAAGGGAACTCTTTACGCAGCTCCAATCATGTCAAAAATTGCTCACGGACAGATTAAAAAAATTAACGTAAAACCAGCCCTAGACTCTGCGGGGGTCAGGGGAGTTGTCCTCTCAAGTGATATCAGGGGAGATAAAAAGTTTTCTAATTTTGTACATGACGAGCCTATATTTGCAATTGATCATGTTCACCATATTGGACAAGTCATTGGCCTAGTGGTTGCAGACTCAGTCATGAAAGCTCGCCGTGCTGCAAGGCTCGTTGAATGCGATATAACGCCTCTACCCCACATCCTAAGTGTGGAGCAAGCCCTTCGAGCTAAAAGCTTTGTCTTGCCACCCGTTTATTTAAAACGCGGAGATTCGGAAAAAACCATCAAAAAAGCAAATCACGTTGTCTCTGGGCAACTGCGCGTTGGCGGTCAAGAGCACTTTTATTTAGAAGGACAAGTCGCTTACGCAGTGCCCCTTGAGCAATCTCAGTGGCTTATTTACTCAAGCACTCAACACCCAGGTGAGGCACAGCACTGGGTTGCTCATGCACTGGATGTTGAGTTAAATGCGGTGAAAATTGAGTGCAAGCGAATGGGAGGGGCTTTTGGTGGAAAGGAGACACAGGGCGGACATCTTGCGGTGTGGGCGAGTTTAGCGGCTTATAAATTCAATTGTCCCGTTAAGATGCGATTGGACAGAGATGAAGATTTTTTAATCACCGGCAAACGCCACCCCTTTAGCTACAAATACAGGGTTGGGTTTAATGACCAAGGTCTTTTGCAGGGCCTTGATTTGGTCATGGCATCAAACTGCGGCTTTAGTGCAGATCTATCTGGGCCAGTGGCTGATAGGGCTGTGTTTCACGTTGATAACGCTTACTTCCTTGAGGACGTGAGCATCGCATCTTTTCGGTGCAAGACAAACACCCAAAGTCACACAGCTTTTAGAGGATTTGGTGGGCCCCAGGGCATGATTGTGATTGAGCACATCATGGGGGAAATAGCTAGAAAACTAGGATTAGATCCTTTGGAGGTTAGACATACCAACCTTTACCAGCATCACCTACGAGGAGATAGATGTGTCACTCACTATCAGATGAGGATTGAGGATAATATATTAGAGCCCCTTCTTAAAACCCTCGCCAGCACCTCTAACTACAGCGAACGTAGAAAAGAAATTTTTCAGTGGAACAACCGCAACGCCTTAATTAAACGAGGCATCTCAATTACACCGGTTAAATTTGGAATCTCCTTTACAGCCACACTCTTTAACCAAGCGGGTGCGTTGGTTAACGTCTACACAGACGGTAGTGTTCAAGTCAACCACGGTGGAACCGAGATGGGTCAGGGCTTAAACACCAAGGTGGCGCAAATTGTGGCCGGCGAACTGGGCTTAACTTTAGACAAAATAAGGGTCACGGCAACCGATACCAGTAAGATCCCTAATGCCTCCGCTACGGCCGCATCATCTGGGTTTGATTTAAATGGCCGGGCCGCGCAGTTCGCAGCGAGGCAAATTAAAACAAATTTGGCCGCATTTGTGAGTGGCCTTGATCAATGCGGAGCGGGGGCTGTGAGCTTTGAGAATTCAAAGATCATCACACCTAAAAGCCAAAGACCCTTCAAAGAAGTTGTTGAACTAGCCTACGCAAATAGAATACAACTGTGGAGTGATGGGTTTTACAGAACCCCAAAGATTCACTATGATAAAACTACACTAACTGGGCGACCTTTTTATTATTTTACTTACGGGGCTGCGTGTACAGAGGTGGCCATTGATACGCTTACGGGTGAGTGCAGAGTCTTGAGAGTTGATATTTTGCAAGACGTGGGTAAAAGCATTAATCCCGCTATTGACCAAGGACAAATAGAGGGCGGCTTTATTCAAGGAATGGGTTGGCTCACCAATGAGGAATTGGTCTGGAACTCTGAGGGTTACTTAAGCACGCATGCGCCCTCCACTTACAAAATACCATCAATTGGAGATACCCCAGATCACTTTGTCATTAATCTTTGGACTGAGCCTAATTGCGAGGACAACGTGTTTTCTAGTAAAGCAGTAGGAGAACCCCCCTTTATGCTGGCAATTAGTGTTTTCGAAGCCATCAAGGAGGCAATCAGCGCGGCAAGAGAGGACTTGATGTTAGATAGCAAGCAAATAGATTTGGTCGCGCCGGCAACGCCCGAAAATATACTAAAGGCGTTGAGAGACACAGACTTTTAATCTCTTTACACTGAACTCTTTATATTTATTTATAGACTTAGCATTCTGTAAGCGCTAACGCGTCCTGTGCGGCTACACGGCCTTCATCAGTTGGGATGACCCAAACTTGGACGCGGCTAAGCTTTGAATGAATGCTCATTGATTGATTGGCACAGGCCGCAAGGTTTAAATCTTCATCAACAATGATTCCAAGCCACGATAATCTTTCACAGACAGCACTCCTGAGTTTGCTATCATGTTCCCCAATCCCCCCCGTAAAGCATATTAGATCGACCCCCCCAAGTACGGCCACCAAGGCGCCCATCTCCTTGATCACACGGTATTCAAAAAGTTCTAAGGCAAATTGGGCTTTAGGGTCTTTTGATAGTCTAAGTGTGCGAACATCTGCGCTGATTCCAGAAACGCCGAGTAGACCGCTTTGTTTGTAAAGCATGGTCTCAATATCTTTTTCAGTCTTGCCTTGACTCAAAAGATAGAGCAAAACCCCAGGATCAAGTGCTCCACAACGAGTCCCCATCATCAGTCCATCAAGAGCGGAAAAACCCATGGTGGTGGCCACACTTTGATGGCCCTTTGTTGCGCACAAACTTGCGCCGTTTCCAAGGTGCGCAAGCACGGCTCGTCCTGCGCTTAAAGCGCTGAGCTGAGTCAGTTGAGTTATTACGTACTGATAGGATAATCCGTGAAAGCCGTACCTTCTCACCCCTAACAGGGTGAGCTCGTTTGAGATACCAAATGTGGTGTCCAACAATGGCAAAGTGGCATGAAAACTCGTATCAAAGCAAGCAATTTGAGGGATTAGTGGAAAACTTCTTTGAAACGCTTCAATTCCTGCTAAGTTATGAGGTTGATGCAAAGGGGCTAAGGAATTTAATTTCCGAAGACTGAGCATGACTTTTGAATCTACGATCACACTTCTTAAATAACTGGCCCCTCCGTGAACCACCCTATGAGCTACGGCTTGTAATTGAGTCGTATTTACACCTTCAATCTGTATTTCTGTTGCAATCAATTGCTTTAGCACCGTAATTGCTTGATCAAACGGATCGCAGGCATGAGGGACTTGTATGTCTCGTCTTACCTCTGCCCCTTCACTTAATGTATATTTTAGAGTTATGGTTTTATTTTTTGAGCTCGATGCGCCCACCTCTAAGTGTTCAAACTGCCCCGACAACAATGCACTCTGTAAACGCGTCTTAACGGCGATATAAAGAGCAAATTTAAGACTAGATGAGCCCGCATTGATGGATAGGATGGTCATTTATGAAACCCCTTTTAGATGGGATTTTTAAGGTAATGGTGAGCACAAAGTTTTGCCAACAAAGCAGAGGCGCTCCTGGTTCGAGCACTATCGGCCCTGCTCGTCAGGGCAATTGGCACTCCGGCGCCCAGAACAATACCGCAAGCAGTAGCACCCCCCAAATATTCGAGTTGTTTGGCCATCATATTTCCAGACTCCAAATCTGGGGCCAAAAGTATATCGGCCTGGCCAAGCACGGGAGAGTTGATGTGTTTGAGCTGAAGGGCGTGGGGAGATATTGCATTATCAAAAGCCAGCGGGCCATCCAAGATCGCACCCGTGATTTGCCCCCTCTCTGCCATTTTGCAAAGGGCTGCCGCATCAAGGGTAGCAGGCATATGAGGATTCACAGTTTCCACGGCCGCCAACAAAGCCACTTTGGGTAGTTCTGTACCTAAAATATGGGCTAAGGAAATAGCATTTTGAACAATATCTTTTTTATCCATTAAGTCTGGAGAAATGTTCAAAGCCGCATCGGTGATAAAAAGTGGCTTTGAGTACATCGGCGCATCGAATCTAAACACATGGGACATACGTCTTGCAGTTCTGAGCTTGGGTTGAGCAAGCACGGCTTGAATCAACTCATCGGTATGCAAACTACCCTTCATAAGAGTCTGAAGTTGCCCCTCTGCGGCCATCTGCGCACCTAAACTGGCAGACGCATGGCTGTGGGTAGCGTCTTTAAGTGAAATACCGTCAAGCTCTATGCCAAGTGATTCAGCCAGTGAGCGGATCCTTCTCTCTGGCCCAATTAACAAAGCCTCTATAAGACCACTGTGATGTGCTTGTAAAGCGCCTTGCAAAGACTCTTCATCACAGGGGTGAATTACCCCGCATTTAACAGGATCAAGACTCGATCCAAGATTGATAAGCTCACGATGCCTCGCCTCTGGGTCAAAAAGCGTGATTTGAGGGGCATTGATGCGCCGCATTTTTAAAGTTTGGACTGGAGCCAAAACCCTGGCAACGCCAGACATAACTTTTGCGCCCTCTTGGTTAACAATCAAACAATCGAGCTCTATGGATTTTTGTAGATCGTCTTTTGATACACATGTCACACTCACAGTGACAGTGTCTGCGATATGGATGGGCCTAGAGAAGTGCAGTTTTTGGTCCAAATAGATAGTTCCAGGCCCGGGGTAAGTCGTACCCAAAATACTGGAGATCAAAGCGCCCCCCCACATGCCGTGAGCAATCACACCGTGGAATAAAGATGAATTCGCATAATTGGGGTCTAAATGGGCCGGGTTAGTGTCTCCCGAGACCGCAGCAAAGGCTTGAATATCCGCCGGGGTTAAGGTGCGAATGAGTTGAGCCGTGTCACCCACACTAATTTCATCATAGGAGTAACTTACCATCCATTCAGGGTCTGTGTTGATTGAGGTTCTCATAATTTTAAAAAATTTGATTGTCCTTAGCAATTAATGGACAAGAAAACATGGCGCTAAAAAAGGGGACAACTTAATCTACAGCGTGCGTGCCTGCATCTACGAAAATGGTTTGGCCTGTCATACCACTTGAGGCATCCGAGCACAGAAAAACGCATAAATCCGAGACCTCTTGTAAGGTTGCCAAACGCTTTAAAGGGGCCTTAATTGCAGAGCTCCTCATCAACTCAGACAACCCCTCAATGCCTGAGGCCGCCCGGGTCAAAAGTGGCCCAGGCGATACCGCGTGAACTCTGATTCCATTTGGTCCCAGCTCTGCCGCCAAATAACGCACCATTGATTCAAGGGCCGCTTTTACAGGCCCCATGATGCCGTAGTGCGGCACCACCTCTGAGGACCCGAGGTAGGTCATAGCAAGCATGCTGCCGCCTCGGTTCATGTGGGGGGAGCATAATTTTGCAAATCTTGCAAAAGAGTGACAAGATACGTCCATGGCTCTTGCAAATCCAGGTGCAGAGCTGTCAACGACTTTCCCGTGCAAGTCTTCAAGTGGAGCGAAAGCAATGGAGTGGATCACAAAATCGAAAGAACCCAAAGTATCAAGCCCCACTTGAACGAAATGCTCAAGTTCAATGGGCGACTCCACATTACAGTTAACCAGTTTAATGTCCAGTGGGTTAGTGAGGTGCTCTACGTGGGCTCTTGCCTTATCATTTAGGCAAGAAGCTACCACTTTGGCCCCACAAGTGACCATCTCTTTTGCACAGCCCCATGCTATGCTTTGCTCATTGGCAATTCCTAAAATGAGGCCTTTTTTACCTTCTAACAGATGTGGGCTGTATTTTGAGCTCATTGCGATATTAAAGTTGTTTGTTTGGGTGAATTTTAAAGAAATATAACCTCATGCCGATATTAACTAAAATAATTGAACTTGAGATGAATAAAATTTTGCTGTAAAGAGTTTTTTAAATGTTTCAAAAAAATGACTAATCCGAGGCTCGAATGAAAGCTGTGTGGCGTGACCAAATAATTGCCGAGAGTGAGGACACTTTGTTATTGGAGGGAAATCATTATTTCCCCCCTGAATCGGTGGATAAGAATTTCATCACATTCAGCAATCACAAATCAAATTGCCCATGGAAGGGGATTGCAAACTACTATTCACTCATTGTAAAGGGCGAGATGCTCACAGATGCTGCGTGGTTTTATGCTGAGCCCAAAGAGGGTGCAACCCATATCAAAAATTATGTTGCATTTTGGAAAGAGGTAAAGGTTACCCAGTAGTCAAAATTAACTAACCAACGGATTGTTTTTGCAATTTCCCAATCGGTAGAAAATATTGCAAAAAAGAGGTATTTTTACTAGAATGACACTCCCGCTTTAACCAATTTTTTATTAGTCAGCGACGCCCTATCTATGAAATCAGTTGTGGTCATGAATCCAAAAGGAGGGGTGGGTAAATCCACTTTATCCACCAACATTGCGGGCTATTTTGCAAAGAGTCAACACAATGTCATTTTAGGAGATGCGGATGTTCAGCAATCCTCAAAAAAATGGCTTCTCAATAGGCCCGGGACTCTACCCACCATTAACTCATGGGACCACCCCGCAGATCTTGTTATAACTGCCAAGGCACCTCCCAGTACCACGCATATTGTGATTGATACACCTGCGAGCATTTCTGGATGGCGTTTAGAAAAATTAATTGAACGTGCAGACAAAATTGTGGTCCCACTGCAGCCTAATTTCTTTGATATTCACGCCACTTATGACTTCATTCAGTATTTAAAAAGTAAGGCCCAAAGGGACCAGAATAAAGTTCAAGTCATTGCCATGAGGGTGAACCCACGAACTAAATCTTGGACTCAGCTGATGGACTTTGCAGAAAAGATGAACATATTTTTGCTCACCTACATCAGGGATACCCAAAACTATAGCAAGTTCTCTAACCAAGGGATCACACTTTTCGATGCAAATGTGTCTTCTTTCCCAAGTGATTATGAACAATGGGGCCCACTTTGCGAATGGCTAGATAGCTGACAAATGCAAATCCTAAGATAATGCTTCTACACCTAAAGTGTGTTTTAAAGGGCTTTCTAAGATTAAAAGGCAAAAAAGTTAATACTAAAGTATAATTACATACTTTCCCTTCCCTCTGCCAAAGTCAAAGTCAAAGCTATTCAATGCTTTATATTTCTTTTATTTTTTCGTCAACATTATGAAAATTAGTTCACTCACCGTCTACAAAATATTAACCACACTGACAACTGTCTTGGCGCTTGGAGCCGGGGGAGTTACCTATTTTTCTTACAAACTCTCTCAACAAGCCCAAAGCGCTCTTTCCCAGCAAAGTGAAGAGCTCAATAGTGCAGGAGCAAAAATAAAAGAACTGGAAGAAAAAGTAAAAGACTTGGAGAATCAGAACTCAGAATCCACTGCTTCCTTAGACAAATTTTCTAATTCAAACAAAGAGCTTACTACCCAACTTGAGCAACTCAATAAACAACTCTCTGAGCTTGAGGCCCTGCAAAAGAAAGCTAAATCTAAAGCCAAATAAAAAACTTAACCCAAACCCATTGCAAATGATCTGCAGGATATGCAGATAGAAAAAGTTTGTTGAATCGAAAAAGACGAATTGAACTAGATTCTCTTTATGGCCAATCACCAAGTCATTTTTATGGTGTTTAACCTAAGTTCTGTCTTCTCAGGCGTCCATCCTTTTGAGACCATACAAGATTCGAAAGGATTTTTGTATTGCAAAGACTGAGGGGTGTTCAATTCATTGGGTTTAACTGAGTCTTTAGCAGTCAACTCCGCATTGACGAGCTCTTGATTGCACTGGGAGCTATCCGTTGAATAATCTCCCCCTTGTTTCACATAGTTGGTCTGAGTTGCGCACCCACCCACCCAGACAAGGGCAAAGACCGTTACTAGGCTAAATGCCCTTAAATTTTGAGACCTGGGGAGATTTGAAATATCAAAGAGCTTAGAGGTCATAAAGGTATCCAAATTACTGTTACTAACACGCTCACAGTATAAGCCATACGAAAAATTACGCCCCAACAGACCAAATATCCGTTGGGGCGTAATGAGTTAATGAGCTGTATTTATTTTTAAAACTTTAGAAAAAAAGAAATAGAGACCCTTTAGTTGGTATTTAAAAAAATAAACTCTTATTTCCAAAGAGCACATTTAGACTCAGATTTGACTGTGAAAATTTCATCCCCGGGGAGTTTCTTAACGACTTTAAAGTAATCCCAGGGTTTGACCGATTCCTCAGGTGTCTTAACTGAAACTAGGTACATATCGTGTATGTAGCTGCCATCAGCACGGATTTGACCGGAGCCGTAAAAGTCCTTCATTTTCATGCCTTTCCAAACGCCCATCACAGTATCTGCATCAGCGGTCTTGGCTTTCTCTACGGCTTTTAAATAGTTCATGGTTGCTGAGTAATCAGCAGCTTGAATAGCAGTTGGCATTCTCTTTGCCTTTTCAAAAAATCGTGCTGCAAATTTTCTGGTCTCGTCGTTTAAATCCCAGTACCAACTTACAGTCATCAGCATGCCCTGCGTGCTCTTAAGACCCAGTGCATGAATATCCGTGATAAACACCAAAAGGCCAGCAACTTTCATCGTTTTATTGATACCGAATTCTTGGGCGGCTTTTACTGCGTTCATCGTATCCGTACTTGCGTTTGCCATTCCCAACACCTGCGCCTTAGAGCCCTGGGCTTGAAGGAGGAAGGAAGAAAAATCTGAAGCATTCAAGGGATGTTTAACGCTTCCTAGGACTTGACCTCCCTTTGCCTTAATAACTGCAGTCGTATCGGCCTCGAGAGCTTGTCCAAACGCATAATCAGCGGTTAAGAAATACCAGCTTTTGCCGCCCTGCTCTAGCACCGCTGTTGCAGTACCCTTTGCCTGCGCAACTGTGTCATATGCATAATGAACTGTATAGGGTGAGCACTGGGCATTGGTCAGCACGGATGAGCCGGCACCATTGTTAATATAAACGCGTTTTTTTTCCTGCGCCACACTCGCAGCAGCAAGCGCAGTGCCTGAATTGGTTCCACCAAAAACCAACGTGATTCCGTCCGTATCAATCCACTCGCGCACCTTCGCGGAGGTGATATCTGGTTTATTTTGATGATCAGCTGATAAAAGCTCAATTGGCATCCCAAGCACTTTCCCACCAAAGTCATCAATCGCCATTTGGATAGCTAGGGCTCCGTTTTTGCCCTCTGCGTCAGCATATGGTCCTGACATGTCTGTAATAAATCCAATTTTGAACTTGTCTGCAGCCTGAGCATTCATACCCGCGCTCATCAACACACCCACACTGAGTACTAAACTAGAGGCAATAATATTTAGATTAAATTTCATGATTAATTTCCCTGCAACTTTCAAGTAATAAAAACAAAAAAACGTTTTGGACAAACTGCTCTAATATCCCTTAAAAAAACAGTTTGTCAATAAGTGTTTAAATTGTAAGTGTAAAGTAAATAGCCCCTGCTGAGGGAACATGTCCTTTTGCTTTTTATTTCTGAGCTCTTAACAAGGCAGCACGAATTCTGTCAATTGTTTCTGGTAAGGGCGCACTCAAAGGGACATCTAAGCCAAGACTGCGCCCTATGGCGTTGACTCTTGCAGCGTTTAAAGGTATTCCCCCCTTATCGATGGCCTCAATGAGCGATCTAGCCCTGTCAATATCGGTTGGGTTTTGTTTTTTTTTGAAAAAAAATTTAAACAATTTATGATGACTTTTTGAGCTCAAATCTTGGAAAATTAACTAAATCATCATGATTAATCTTTATCAATCATGATGAAGGTATGGGCTTCAAATCCGCCCTCCTAACAAACAACAGGGCTAGGTAGCAAGGATCTAGACATTCTCGCAATTCTATATCGCTACTACTATTGACTGCGCGGGCAAGTTACATTAGCCTGGCATCTGTAGATAGTTTTGATTTATTTTAACTTTGCATCCTAAAGCATTACATGATTTCATCTTTTTTTAAGCAAGAAACCTCTTTAAATACCCTCTTTGGCAAACAAATATTTGTATTCGTGCTGGCCGTACTTTTTGGCTACTGCTTACAGACACCCGCATCTGCCCAAAGTGCATCTCAAAGCGCTTGGCCAAATAAACCTATCCGCTGGATCATTCCTTATACACCTGGCGGTATAACGGACAGTGCAACAAGACTGGTATTACAAAAAGTTCAAGCCGATACTGGGTGGAGTTTTGTAATAGATAACAAGCCTGGCGCCAACTCAATACTGGGCGCAGATATAGCCGCCCGGGCTGCCCCCGATGGCTACACTTTTTTGACAGTCATTGGGGCACACGCCGTTAATGCCACTCTTTACGCAGGTCGCTTACCCTATGACCCCGTCAAAAGCTTTACACCTATTAGCCTAGTTGGAATTGCGCCTTTGATCATGACAGCGAACAATTCTTTACCCGCAAAGAATGTTAAAGAATTAATTGCTTATGCAAAATCTAACCCTGGCAAGATCTCATATGGATCATCCGGGGTTGGTTCCGCCTCCCACTTGACGTTTGAACACTTAAAACAAATGTCTGGTATGGATGCAATTCACGTACCCTACAAGGGCACTTCCCCGGCACTTGCAGATCTAATGGGCGGTAGTGTCCAAATCATGACGGATACACCCAGTGCACTTATGCCCTTTGTAAGAAGTGGCAAGATAAAAGCCTTAGCAATGTTCTCGCCGAAAAGAGTGAAAGGAGCCGAGGAAGTACCCACCATTGTTGAGGCTGGAGGCCCCCCCATTGAGGGATCTACTTGGGTTCTCTTCTTAGGGCAAAACGGTGTTCCCAAAGAAATTGTGACTCGACTATCAAATGAAATCGCAAAAGCAGTTCATTCGACCGAAATTACAACTAAATTTGAGGAGTTATCCATAGAACCAATTGGAAACACGCCTTATGAGGCAGGAAAATTTTTGGACGATGAAATCATCAAATGGTCTAAGGTTATAAACACCGCGGGGGTGAAGGCGGAGCAATAAAAAAACTACCCGCCTATTTAATTGTGCGTTCGCGCTTTAAGAACATCATCCAGCCCTGCATAGATGTGACGATCTCATCTTTTTGGTTTAAACATTGCCACATCATATGGACAAGCCCCGTGTTGGGTTTGCTTTTCATGGGGCGAACCTCCAATACCTCGGTTCTAAGACTGAGGACGTCCCCGGGTCTAACCGGCTTGAGCCATTTGATGTTCTCCAACCCTGGGGAGCCAAGGCTAGATGACTCAAGCAAATAGTCATCGCACATCATCTTCATCATGAAGCTGCAGGTCTGCCAACCACTGGCAATAATACCTTTAAAAATAGTTTGCTCAGCAGCTTCATGGCTAATATGGAATCTTTGCGGATCGTATTCCTTTGCAAAGTCAATGATTTGCGCCTCCGTTACCAAACGAGACCCGAAGACTCGGACATCCCCAACTGAGAAATCTTCCCAGTAGTTTTTAAATGTTTGATTCATCTTTTATAAATAGTTTATTGGAGATCCATTAACAAATACTCTCCAACCTTTGAGATGTGATAGTTAAAGTCACCAAAGGTTTGCGTTATGAGTGTGAGTCTTTTAAAGTAATGCGCCACACTCATTTCATGGGTTACCCCCATACCTCCGTGCAACTGGATGGCTTCTTGACCAACCTCTTTGCCTGATCTACAGATATAGGCTTTTGCAGCGCTGATGTCCCTTTGCCTTTTAACTAAGTCCACTTCTGACTGGGCTTTTACTGCAAGTATTGCCATAGAGCGGGCTTGCTCGGTGGAAGTAATCATATCGGCCATGCGGTGTTGCAGGGCTTGAAATTTACCAATAGGCACACCAAACTGTTTACGTGTTTTAAGATACTCAAGTGTCAGATCGCAAATTTTTGACATTATGCCAACGGCTTCTGCGCAAAGCGCAGCATTTGCCCATCCCAAAATATCCTCCAAAACACGAAATCCATTGCCCTGAACTGAAATTAAGTTCTCCTCATTTACAACTACATCTTTTAATTCGATATCGCTGGCCCTACTGCCGTCGTGCGTTTTGTAGCTCATCACAGATAAACCAGCTGCGTTAGTGGGAATTAAAAACAAGGAAATACCGCTTTGATCCAATGCGTCCCCAGAGGTTCTTGCTGTAACGATAATGTGATCAGCAGAATTTGCGTTTAAAACTACGCATTTTTTCCCGTTCACTCGCCATTGTTTTTTACCACTTAAGTTCAACTCGCTTAAAGTGGCCAAAGTACTTACGCAATGAGTGTCATACCTTGATTCAGGTTCTTGATAAGCGATGGCAATTTTTAACTCTCCAATTGCTATCTTAGGAATCAAAGTGCTCTTTTGCTGCTCAGTACCGTAATGCAACAAAGCGCCGCCAGCCATAACTACTGTGGACAAATAAGGCTCTAAACAAAGTGTTTTCCCAAAACACTCCATCACCCACATGTTATCTACTGCAATGTCGACAGTATTGGCAATATGAGGACCGCCTACATTACTTGCTTGCCCTAAGGCCCCAGAAGTTTCAGTGGTTAAGGCCTGGACTTGGGGAACCCAGGAGTCAATCAGTCCTCCGTATTGCTCGGGAAACGTTAAGGCAAGAAGTCCCATCTCAGCGTAATGCTTCCATGCATCATCACAAAAGCCGCTAACCTGAGAGGCGAAGTTCTGTCTTTTTTCAAAGGTATAGTTTTTTAAGAAGTATTTAAGAAGACTATCTTGCAAACTGATTTGTATTTCAGAGTATTCAAAGTTCATCAATATCTCTCAGTAAGGGTTAAAGATCGAGCATCATCTTACTGATGATGTTTCTTTGAATTTCATTAGAACCGCCGTAGATTGTGGTCTTTCGGTAATTAAAGTACGCGCCGGAGAGAGCGGCTCCAAAATCGGGATATGAGCTCAAACCAGTAGGCGCAACCCAATCTAATGAGAGGGCCTCTTTTAGATGAACAGCGCTATAAGGTCCAAGAATTTGCATTTGCAACTCAGTCAGTTGCTGCTGTATCTCAGCTCCTTTTATCTTAAGCAATGAGGCTTGGGGACCAACCCCGTTCTTATCCTGGGAATTAATCACACGCAAATTAGTGATTTCTAGGGCGTTGAGTTCTATCTGCAAATTTGCAATCTGGTCTCTAAATCTTTGATCGTCAATCATCCTACCCTTTGGACCACGTTGGAGCTTTGCCAACTTGATCAATCGATTGAGCTCGCGCTTTGATTTCCCAATTTGTGCAATGTTTGTTCTCTCATGCCCGAGTAAATATTTTGCGTAAGTCCATCCCTTGTTTTCTTCCCCAACAAGATTTTCGACGGGAACTTCCACGTTATCAAACCAGACCTCGTTAATTTCATGCTCTCCGTCTAACATGATGATAGGGCGAACGCTCACGCCGGGCGATTTCATATCAATCAGCAAAAATGAAATGCCCTCTTGCTGCCTACCTTCAGTGTTGGTTCTTACCAAGCAAAAGATCATATTCGCATGCTGTGCCAAAGTTGTCCAT
Organism: uncultured Burkholderiales bacterium; assembly: GCA_903871545.1. Classification (GTDB taxonomy): domain Bacteria; phylum Pseudomonadota; class Gammaproteobacteria; order Burkholderiales; family Burkholderiaceae_C; genus Limnohabitans. Next base: position 29,222 of record CAIQHG010000054.1, read on the forward strand.
GTCTTTTGCCCATTAACTATGTAATGTTGACCAACCCTTTTTGCCTGGGTTTTTAAAGATGCGAGATCAGAGCCAGAGCCTGGTTCCGAATATCCTTGGCACCACCAATCCTGTCCTTGGATAATCTTGGGCAAGTAATGTTTCTTTTGATGTTGATTGCCAAAAGCCATTATCACTGGAGCAACCATCTTAAGTCCGAATGGCGGTTGAAGGGGGGCGTTAGCATTGGCACACTCCTCCTCAAAGATATGCTGCTCAGTCGTGCTCCAACCCGTTCCCCCAAACTCGGTGGGCCAAGACGATGCACCCCATCCCTTTGCATAAAGGATTTTTTGCCACTCAATCACATCTACTGGATCAATGGGAAAACCCATAGATACACGCTTTGAGGCATTGGATGGAATGTTAGAGATGAGAAATTTTCGGACCTCGTCTCGAAATTCCATTTCTTTTTCTGTAAAAGATAAGTCCAAGATTTAACCTTTCTTTAAAATCATTTCAAACTATTTTTTCAACACTTGCCAGGGCTGCATAAAGTAATTAATAAAGACTCGGGGGAGTCCAATTTTTTCTACATTCAAATTAACCTAAATCATTATGCGTAATCACTCAAAACCATGTCAATAGTGCTATCCCTTTGCAAAAATGAAAACCTTTTAACTCACCTATAAGCTCGCCTCCTTTTTCACTAAGGGCAAGCAAAAAAATAACCTATTACAGTACGTAATGTCCAGTCAAGACAGAAGGTAACCAAGTTGAAAACATGGGCACATAGGTTACCAATGATATTGCCACAAAAATAGCCAAATAGTAGGGCCAAGCGGTCTTGGTTGCCTCACCTATTGAGATGTTACCGATTGCACAACCAATAAACTGAACAGAGCCCACGGGGGGGTGCACTAGTCCTAAGGCGCAATTAAGTAATAACATCATTCCAAATTGAACAGGTCCTACTCCCATTTGAATTGCTAGGGGTAAAAAAAGCGGTGTAGTGATCAAAATATGAGCCGCCATATCAAGGAAGATACCTAAAAATATCTGAATGATATTGATGTAAAGCAACATTATCCAAGGAGTATGAGTCGCATTCAGCAAAGCTTGCTCGATCACATCTGGAATTTCAAGAAATGCCATTTGATAGCGAAGCATGTTAGAAACTCCAATCAACAGCAAAATAACTCCTGTGGTTTTGGAGGCTTTTGCTAAAGATTTATAAAGCTTTTCAAAACTCATTGTTCGGTAGATTACTAGAGTCAAAAGCAGAGCATATGCAACTGCAATGGCAGCAGCCTCAGTCGCAGTTGCTATACCCATTAATATGCAAATTAGTATGATTGCGACTACACCTAAGCCGGGCAAAGAGGCAATAAAACAGCGCAAAACTTCTGCCCATCCGGGAAACTTTTCGATCTTAGTGGACCCATCATCACGCTTGGGATAGCCGTACTTTACGGCTTGCCAATAAGCGGTTATCAACATACAAACCATGATCCAAAATACGGGTATCAACCCAGCAAACATTAGATCCCCAATGGATACACCGCGTATAACGTGACCGTCTATGACGCCCGTTGCTGCTTGGGCAGCAAATGCGTAAATAATCATATTGTGTGAGGTAGGCATCAAAGCGCCAGAAAGGGATGCATGCGTGGTGACATTTACAGCGTAAGCTGCGCTGTACCCCTCCCTCTTCATAATTGGTATCATGACACCGCCCATGGCTGAAGTGTCAGCAACTGGGGAACCCGAAACACCACCAAATAAGGTAGATGCAACTACATTAGCCAAACCCAGGCCCCCCCTCCAGTGACCAACTAAACTTCGAGCAAAACTTACAATCTTGTCCGCAATTCCACCGTGCAGCATTAATTCACCGGAGAATATAAAAAACGGTATCGCAAGAAACGAAAACACATTCATACCCGAAGTCATCATTTGTATCGCAGTCTCAAAGGGCAAATCTTCCACGTAAAAGGTGGCAATACAGCTCAATCCAATAGAAAAAGCAACGGGTACGCCAAGCCCCAAAAACAAGAGGAAGCTTAAACAAAGAACTGTTAATGCCATGATGGGACCACTTTTACTGAGTGAAAAATCGCAAAAATATGTTCAATGCTAAAAAGCGTTATCAAAACTCCTGCAGCAATAACGGGTAAGTAGCGTATGGCCTCAGACAGACCAAGTGTTGGAATCGTATTGTTAAAAGTGGAGATACCCATCTCAATACCCCCAACGAATAATGCAATTGCAAATAAAATGGACAACATATGAACAAGTATTTTGCAACTCTTTTGAAGATTGGGTGACAGCAATTCAACCAGTGAGTCAAGGCCAATGTGGCCCGCGTCCCTAACGCCCGCAGAGGCGCCAAACATAGCAACTGAGATCACCAATAAAAGCGCCAATTGCTCCACGTAGGGGGGAGCATTATTAAAAACATATCTCATAATTACCCCGTATATAACGAAAACGAGTAATCCAACAAGAGATAGGCTGGCCAAGTACATGACCCATCTGGATAGGCGACTATTGAGGGCGGTTAAAAAAAACATCAGGTTCGTGGTTTTAAAATAGGCTTGAAAACAAACTAGTAAATACCCCTATAAAGGAGAGTTTAACAATTAAAAATCTATTTTAACCACGAAACAAAACTCAAAACACTAGGTGCGTTAAATTGAGAAATGTTTACCCTGACAATCATCAGAGTGATTAGGATAAAGCGTAAGCAGTGATTACAGCAATTAAGATGGGTTTCTTGGTAGCGCAGAACTGAAGGGCATTGAAGTTTTTTTAAGAAACGATACTCTAAGCCAAAAGCTAACCCACGATTGATTGCGAATCAACATAAAATCCCATACAAGTCGGACTTTCCCGATTGAATTTTTATAAAACCAATTACAAAACTCAGCTCACTAGGCTAGCTTTTAACGCAGAACGTCAAGTTGGGAACTTCATCCCCTTTAATTATTCAATTTTAGTAAAGCGCAACGAACTAACTTGTATGATTTAAGATAGAGGTGGCTGTATCGATATCTAGTTGGTCTCCGTGGATGATCATTAAAAATTGGTCAGACTTTATAGCCAATTCATATTTAATAATTAAGTCTGCCGAAACACCTAAATCGCTCAGCGCAGCGCCCAAAGCTGAAACACCTCCCACCACCAAAGCGCCCTCTAGCGCTGAAACTAGGACCGAAACAAATGGTCCAGCCATACCTAGAAGCCCAAATCCTGGTATAAAAAATACCGCGGGCAAGAAAAGCATTCCCCAAAGGCCCCCCCAAAATGCACCTGTGGTACCCCATAACTTGATTTTGTCATTCGTTGTGTAAAAACCGATTGGATGCTCCTCACTGTGAAACCCTTTTCCAATAATAGATATTTTTTTGATATCAAATTGGTGACCGTTTAATAATTTGATTGCCTTATCAACCTCCTGATGAGACTTAAAAATAAAATGGCCTGCTAAATTTGTTGACATTAAAATAATCCTTGCTTTTTTCGGGGAGGGGGGGAACTAGTATCTAAGTCGTTCGACCTTATTAATTAAAGGTCAAACATTTCTAATTTATCGACTACTTTAGATACATCTCTGTTAGCCCATACTGCGTGCTTAACAATGGCTCTTTCGTTCCAAGAGTGGACTTTACCGGTTAAGGTAACCTCTCCCCCGTCGACGGACACATTTATATCGGAAGCATCAGTCAGTGCTCTGCGGTTTAAAGCATCAAGAATTTCAGTTTTAACCACAGATTTTGAAATATCTTTTTTAATTGTAATTTGATCGCTTATGCCGACAACCCCCATTAGATGGGTTATAGAGGAGTTTAATAAGGATCTTTGGTGATGCCACTTCACCTGTCCGCTTAAAGTAACCCAGCCCTTTTCGACTTTAACTTGGATACTATCTTTAGAAATGAGAGATGACCAATTAATAATATTATCAATAGTACGAGCTATGTCAGCATCTGTTTTAATGGTGCTTCCAGGCAATTTAACCTCGATTTCCATTGCAACTCCGTGAACACCGGACACTCTTTGAGTAGCTTTTTCGGCGTGATATTTCTCAAAATAATTGTCGACATTTCCCGTTAACGTAACTATCCCGTCTTTTACAGAAACACCGATTCCGGCTTCATTAACCGTTGCTTCATACTTTAACTCTTCAATAACTTCTTTTTGTAATTGCGCATCTGTTTTCATATTATTTCCACAAAATAGTAAAGATAAACTAATATATTCTTTATCGATTTTTAGTTATTGATAAAAATCAAAAAAAATAGAAATCAGATTCTTTAAATTTAAACACCACAACTTCTCTCACATCCAATAACGATACTTCAAACGATCTCAACTAGTTGATTTGATTAAGAAATGAGATAGTTTTTCATGCATAGATTTCAACTTAAATGCAAAATGAAGAGGCTTCAATTACTTTCTTGCGATTCGCATTACTCCTCTAGTAGAGTCGTTATTTCTTAAGTATTGGATTTTTTTATACGAGTAAGTGGCCTTTGGTTTTTCAAAAAATACCTAGATTGCAAAATCAAAGACTTCTCTTGTTTCGATTAGAAAATATTTCAATCACAAGGCTTATCAAGGTTGGGGCTAGCAAAGCTAAATAGCGCTCTTGGGTTTTACAAACTGCAACTGCTGCTAAGAGCATGAGTTTGAGGAGCACTTCGAAGGTGCTACATGAGCCGCCTGTAAAAAAAGTAAGGTCTCAATTAACGAGTTATTTTACGAATTAAATTATTTCCCCAATCCGCAACATACAAATTACCAGCACTATCTATTGCTATCCCCGATGGATAATAAAAGCTAGCAGATGTCCCTCCCCCGTCCTTGAAGCCTTGGGCGCCGCTTCCAGCAAATGTAGTCATAACTCCAGTTGAAGTAACTTTTGCAATTAAATTATTATCTGAAATCCCTAGGTAAAGATTACCTGAGCTTTCTAAAACAAGTCCTCCATAGCCGCCCGCGTAAGCACAACCTGGAAAAACTGAACATGCAGGATAGTTAGATAATGAAGATACTACGCCGTTAGAAGTCATTTTGATTATTGAGTTAGCTGCTGAACTAGCAACATAGACATTGCCTAAGCTATCTACTGCGATACCATCAGGACTATTAAGCCCAACACCTAGGGTCGACACAACACCAGTCTTCGTTATTTTCCGGATTAGATTGCTGCCCCATGAGGCTACATATAAGTTGCCAGATGAGTCTACCGCTAAGTCGAGAGGATAATTGAAACTCGCAGAAGTCCCCACTCCATCTGCGCTGCCAACTGCACCACTTCCTGCTAATGTTGAGACTTGGCCTTGGGGCGTTATTTGGCGTATTAAATGATTGCCATGATCAGCAACGTAGACATTACCTGCAGTGTCTACTTTAAGGCCAGTAGGACCGTTGAAACTAGCAGATGTTCCTGCTCCGTCAGCTCTCCCAGACACCCCACTTCCGGCCATTGTTGTTGTAACTCCGGCGGGGGTTACTTTACGAATTACGTTATTTCCGTAATCCGCTACATACACATTCCCAGACGTGTCTACTGCTATGGCTCTGGGCTCTTTAAAAGTAGCAGCTGTTCCAGTTCCGTTATCACTACCCGACAAACCACTGCCTGCAATTGTTGTGACGGTTACATTAGAAGTTGCAATTGTCGTAGTAGTGGTAGTTGAAAGAACTGTTGATGTTGATGTTGATGTTGATGTTGATGTTGATGTTGATGTTGATGTTGATGTTGATGAGGTGGTAGTTGTCACGGCAGCAATACAAGTCACGTTTACTTCAGAGACCGGTGAATTGATAGTTCCAGAACCGTTGCTAACTGAGCAAGTTTGTCCAGGTGGTTGGGTGCCAACTGTAACGTTGTAACTTGAACCGCTCTTAACAGTAAATCCAAATGTACCGTTATTGGATAGTATTTGTGATTGAGCTCCGTTGACTAGGCCAACCAAGCCATTAATCGCAAGTCCACTTAATTGGCCTTTAACTGCAGTCATTCCTGTTGTAGGACTGTTAACCCAGAAACCAACTCCGTTTTGCAATAATTTATTATTATCCTCAAAGCTTTTGTAACCGTTTGTCGAAATAAAACTCGATAAAGTGTTCGAGTTGTACAGAGAGGGAGAGAAAAAATACCAAGAACTTTTTGCAGAGTCCCAGGCCCAAATGCTTGTGACGTTTGTTGAAGTGTGGCCTGGATCAGGCGAAGTTGAGCTTAGTGAGTTATTGAACGCAATCGGATAAATAGCGTCTCCAATTGCAATTAAATTCCAACCAGAGAGAAGAGAGGTTGCACTTGAGGGTGAGAAATTCGTGTAACTGAAGTTGCTTGTTGTTGAGGGGAGACTAAATGAAGATTTTGAATTAACCCAATAACCCTCACCGGGATAGATTGTTGTTAAAAATTCGTAACCATTTGTTGCGGCGTAGCTTTGCCCGCCATCTGCTTGAGCGGGGGTGTAAAAAGCCCAGGTACTTTTTGCAGCGTTCCATTTCCAGACTGACGTAATATCGTTTGAACTCCCTAGTGCGTTGGCTACTAACATAGGGCTGTTAGTTCCATTGCCTAGCAAATTCCAGCCAACGCTTAGAGAAACGACACTCGATTTGCTCTGCGCCTGGGTTAGTCCGGTAACCTTAAAAAATAAAGCTAAAAACGCTAAGACAATGATTGATAGTCTTAAAGAAACTCTAATTACGTTTTTGTGTTTTAAATTCACCGCTTTATTTCCGGTTATCAATTACTGTCTAAATGTACCGCAAGTCCTTGATGAAACAACCTTAACGAATTATTTTTAAGTAATTGATCAAAATTGTTAGATTACATGTCAAATACTTTTTTGAAAATATAATCAAATTTTAACAACTGATTATTATTTTTTCGAGGATTTCAATTACCATGCTTTGTACTTCTAAATTACTATTTTTAGTGCTCTTTGAACATTATAATTAAAACCATTAAAGCTTTCATAATTAAAAAATTATTCGCAGTTAATAGTATATGCTTTAAAATGATTATGAATTTAAAACCCGTTACAGGCATAAACACCTTTTAAACTTGAATTTCAACTGTCTTATATGACCACTAAGCTTGCGAAAATCTTTCTTTTCCTTCTTTTTGTATTAAGCTTTTCTCGATCAGGATTAGCGCTAGCTGATGAATATAAATTACAAAATAAACCCAATTATCACAAACGCTCTGCATTAATTGCGGATTGGCGAGCTTTAAGTTTAAAAGATGAAAATGGCCGAATTTCACCTGACGCACTGATTAAAGGGGCGCAACACAAGCAGGCTATTATTGACGCCAGCCACGCCCACCCCTTCTCCCACAAAGCTGGAACAAGTCCTACAAGCTGGACCGAATTAGGGCCCAACAACATCGGTGGTGCAATTCGAAGTTTAGCAATAAACCCGAAAAATGCAGATCAAATATGGATTGGAACTGCAGGCGGGGGAATTTGGACAACTACCAACGCAACAACGCTAGCTAAATGGACACCCGTAAACGATAAATTGCCTAAGTTGGTTTATACATCAATTGCTGTCAATCCTTCAGATCCCAATATACTATATGCCGGCACTGGAGTATGTAATTCAAACCTATCAAGCGACTCCATTACGGGGGTTGGGATTTTGAAATCAGTAGATAACGGCAAAACATGGGCGCTATTGCAAGCTACTGTGCCAGACCCAAATGATGCCGTGACCTCTTGGTCATGCGTTAACAAAGTAGTTATAAATCCAAACAACACCTCTGTGCTTTTATCTGCTAACCAAGGTCCTTTTAGTAACGTTGGCGGGTTAATGAGGTCATCTGATGGCGGGGAAACTTGGACTAACACAACCCTACCGACGTCTTCATCCAATGGCCAATCATTAGGGCCAGTGATATCTGCCATGGATGTAGCGATTGATCCTAACAACGTAAATCGTGCCTTGATTGGAGGAAATCAGGGGGATGTAGCCTACAGTGTTGATGGGGGAATAACTTGGAACATAGTAAGCCTAACAACGGGGGCACAAAGCGTCAAGTTGGCTTATTCAAAGTCAACTCCTAATTTGGTTTACGCGTCTGTAGATAAAAATAATGGTGAGATTTATGCATCTACCGATGGAGGTATCACCTGGACCTTCAAATCTAACTCGAAACATCTGTCTCAGGGTTTCAATGCGAATGCCATTTGGGCCGATCCAGTAAATAAAAACCGGGTAGTTGTTGCGGGGATGGATATTTTTATCTCGACTGACGCAGGATCCACATCGTCTGCGATCTCCACTTGGTACTATCAGCCTGCTTCTCCCCACGCTGATCATCACGATCTCATCAGCGATCCTAACTATAACGGCACAACCAATTTACGTGTTTACGACATTAATGACGGTGGGGTGTACGTAACTTCTAATATTTCAAAAGCCAATGCAAACGATACCAACAATAGCTGGACTTTTTTAAATAATGGTCTAGGGGTAACTCAGTTTTACAGCGGAGCTGGTCGTACTGGAGGAAAACTTATCGGAGGGGCTCAGGATAATGGTTCCTTAATTTATAGCGGAAGTAACAACGCATGGAATAATATTTACGGAGGTGATGGCGGATTTTCAGCGGTCGACAGCGCAGACCCCAATTATTTATACGGCGAGTATGTTTACACTGAAATCTTTCAGCTCAACAACGGAGGTGCTGGTGCTAGTAATGGTGCAAGTGCTTTGGGGGATCCAGCAGCAAAATCTATTTGCCAGGGCATAGCTGATGGGGGTAAAGGTTGTGGGGGAAATGAGCAATCTAATTTTATTTCTCCTTTCATCATAGATCCTAACAATAACAACCGAATCTTGGCAGGCGGAGCATCGCTTTGGGTTAGCAACAACATAAAAAACGCTACGCCTACTTGGGCCGCAATTAAACCGCCTTCAACGATTACTGGAAATCCCATAAGTTCCATCGCAGTTGCACAGGGCAACTCCAACATTATTTGGGTTGGTCACAACAACGGCGAAATCTACAGGACATCTAACGGTACTTCTAGTAGCCCCACTTGGACCATGGTTTCCTCATCCATGACCCCAGCTCGTTACAACACCAGGATTTTTATTGTTCCTGGCACTCCTAACGTTGTCTATGCAACCTTTGGCGGATTTTCAGCGGGTAATGTTTTACGTACAGCTGACAACGGTGCTTCCTGGTACTCCATAAGCTCTGGCTTGCCCAAGGTACCGATGAGATCAATTACGGCTAACCCGACTAATCCAAGTTGGCTGTATTTAGGAAGTGAAATCGGTATATTTACCAGCGAAGATGGAGGACTTACCTGGAGCACCTCTAATGAAGGCCCTGCTACAGTTTCAGTTGATGAATTATTCTGGTTGGACAACACAACTTTAGCCGCAGCCACCTATGGAAGGGGAATGTTCAAAACCTCTATCATCACTGCGGTTGCACCCTCTGTTCCAAGCGCACCAACTATTGGGGTTGCTACGCCTAGCAACGCCTCTGCTGATGTGAGCTTTACTACTTCTGGTGACGGTCAAGCCTCTAGCTTTTACACTGTAACTTCGGCTCCAGGAAATATCACTGCAACTGGCTACAACAGCCCGATTACTGTTCCCGGCTTGAACAACGGTACATCGTATACCTTCACTGTCACTGCCACTAACTCAAGTGGATCTGGACCTGCATCAAGCCAAAGTAACGCCGTAGTACCAACCACCACTACACCCTCTGCACCCTCAGTACCCACTATTGCTTCAGTCTCTCAATCTATGGGCGCGTCCTATCTTACATCTAGCGCAATCGTTAAGATAAATCCATCTGTTTTCTCTGGCGGCAGTCCCATTTCTGGTTACACAGTAACTACCTCACCTTATGGGCTGGACACAGATGCGGGTAGTTTGAAACTCACGCATACTATAAATTATCTAATTAATGCCAGTAGTACATTCTCCGTAACTGCAACCAATGCTATCGGGACCAGTCAAGCCTCTAGTGCCGTATCGGCTACTAACCAAGCCTCTGACTCAAGCGCAGTTGTATCAACTGTTACGCCAAAAGCAGCCCAATCTGCCTTCTCTTATACAAGTCTGGTTAGTCCTTCAAGCGCGGATTCATCTAGCTTATCTTCAGCTCCTCCCATACCAGGCACTAGTGTTCCCCAACCTCCAACTGTAGGTACAGCCATTAATGCCGGACTTTCCTCGGCCAAGCTCCATTTTACAGCCCCTACTCTAACTGGGGGAAGTCCAATTCTGTACTATATAGTAACGGCTTATCCTGATGTCAATGAGGCCGAAAATACATTACCTCCTTTGAAGGCACAGGGACCCGCCTCCCCAATCAAAGTTGATGGCCTAAAGTTTGGTACCTCCTACACATTCAGTGTTGTAGCGGTAAACGCAGTTGGTCCCAGCGACCCATCTGATTTGTCTAATGCTGTTGATAATTTGGCACCGCCTTCCGCACCTGAACAACCTTCTGCTGTTTTTGGTACTCCAGGAAATACTAAAACCACAGTAGGTTTTATGCCGGGCAATAGCAACAATAGTCCCATCACAAGATATACAGTCACTGCTAACTCTACCGATAAAGTGGCCGTAACCGCAACGGGCACTAGCAGTCCTATTATTGTCACGGGGCTCACAAACGGAGTGGCCTATACATTTACTGTCGTCGCCACCAATGCGGTAGGAGATGGAGAACCTTCTGCTCCTTCTGAGGCCGTTACACCTTCCTCAACGGTACCTCCTGGACTCCCTGTTGATTTAGTAGTTGGCAATAATCTAATCGGCAACAGCTCCGCGCCTATGGACGTTACAAGTGTATTTGGAGATCCAAATAAAGTTGATTCTGTGTGGCGTTGGCTATCAGACTCTCAGTCGTGGGCGTATTACAGCCCGGTTCCAGCCAATATGGCAACTGCTGCAATTAATGGCTATCCCTCTTTTTCAGCAGTCAATAGCGGGGAGTCAATTTGGGTCAAAGCGAAAAGTGCTTTTACCGCAGTCTTGCCTCAGGGGGATGAGACTTTAGCAATCGCTTTCCAACAAAACGAAATGAGTGATGGTCTTCCTAGCGGATGGAGTTTTATTTCAATTACCGATAATGATGTCACGAATCCTCAGGCTTTTAACATCAAGGTTGGGGATCCTTCATTTAACATAGATGCTGATTCAGCAACCAACATAACAAGTCTATGGAGCTGGAACCCTTCTTCTAGCAAGTGGTATTACTACGCCCCCGACAAATATTATGCCGGTACGTTAGCCCAAACGATTTCAGACTCTGGTTACTTAGATTTCACAACCACAGGCCAAAAACTCAATGCAGGTATTGGTTTCTGGGTTTGTAATGATCCTTGCACTGGAACTACGCCCCCAATACCCGATTTGAATGTTCAAGATACTGCATCGACAAGCACAACTATTGCGATCAATGCTCCGCCTGCAATTACGACAGCTAACGACTTCAATTTGGCTGATAACGGAGCATCAACGGACATAGTGATTAAAGATCTAAGCGTGAGCGTTGCAAAAGGTTGGAACTTGCTAGGTAACGGTATTGTTCAGACCTATACAGCTAGCACGCCTGTGGCAAGTTTGTTTGGGGATAGCAACAAAGTCACTTCTGTGTGGAAATGGAACTCTGATTCCCGTTCATGGGCCTTTTATTCTCCAACGCTCACCACCTTAGACCTCGCATTGTATGCCTCTCAAAATGGTTATGAAGTCTTAAGCCTGATTAATGCAGGAGACGGTTTTTGGGTTAACGCTAAGGCAGCGTTCACTTATTCGCTCCCCGGGGGTTTTGGCATCACATCCGACAGTTATGGTCCGGACGGAGTGAATGCACTTAATAGCTCTTGGAATATGATTTCAATTGGAGATAGCAAATCCATAAAAGACTTTAATGCAGCCCAAACTCCTATCAGCATGATATCAATGTGGGCTTGGGATAGCGCTACGGGGAATTGGCAATTTTATGCGCCCTCATTAGACACCAACGGAACACTCAACACATATCTGCAATCGCAGGGGTTTGAAGCTTTCAACTCCACAGTTGCTCCAAGCGTAGGATTTTGGGTAAACGTACCTTAGTTGTAACACTTTAAATTTCAGCAGATATATGAGTTGACTTTGGACAATAGTTCTGAATTTATATTTAATCCACGTAAGTTAGATTCTATTCATATAAAAAAACCAGTCCGTCTGTTGCAACACTTAATTAATTAGCAAATCAACTAGACAAAATGTATTTACCTGCCAACCTATGATGGCGTGGGTTAAGCTTGGTTTTTAACTTAAGCTCAGAGCCAAAATTTAGGAGGCAATTCATGCCAAACTTTAACAAATTCGTCGGTTTGGATGCTCACAAATCGAGCTCCAAATTGAAAACCTAAATTTAAAAACTCAAGTTTTACTAAAATTATAAGAAAATTAATTTTGTAGGTTCGATCAATTACTGCGGGAAACGAGTTGAGTCGGTGACGAAACAAATTGAGGTCTGCTTACCAGAGTCAGTGTGTTGGCCAGTCATTGAGTCCTTGATGGCGCTCAAAGGAATTGATTTAATCACTGCAGCAACCATCATGGCTGAAATTGGGGGCCTCACTCGCTTTAATAGCGCACCTAAATTTGGGTTAGTTCCAAGCGAACACTTCAGTGGATCAAGCGCTAGAAGAGGCGGCATCACAAAAACTGGCAATAGCCATGTCAGGCGAGTTCTAGTGGAAATAGCTTGGACATACCGCTTCCCCGCAAGAACGACGGCTTACTCTCAAAAAAGAGCGAATGCTAGAAGTGAAGCGGTACAGGAAATATCTTGGAATGCACAAAAACGTTTGTGTTAAGGATACTAGGAACTTAACGCCAACGGCAAGATGAGGGTGCAAACCTGCACTGAGATTTCAAGGGAATTGGCTGGTTTCGTTTGGGCGATCGGGCAAGCAGTGCCTCTCAAACAATCAGTAAACGCTCAATAAAGGAATTCAAACGCAAAGATGGACTAAGAGAGAGGCAGTCACGACGGAGAGAACCCTCGGATTAACTATGTGGTAACTGACATGCTAGATTGACTCTCTAAACTAGAGAAAGACGCTCCACAACGATTCTTTGTTATGCGGTAGCCAAGCACCGCGCATATGAGACTGATCAAACGTCGTAGTGAGTCTGCTATGCTCTTAGTCCATTTAAAATCAGAGAAAGTCAAACACGTTTAATTGGTGGCGTTGACAGGTCAATACATATGAATTAATCAAAGCCAAACTAAAAATGGAACTTTATAAGTTTAATAAATATTATGAAATTGCTCTTACTCAACTGCTCTGGAGACCGCTTAGGTCTGAGAAATAAGTGTTAGATCGACTTTAGCACTAACTAGTTTAAAATTAATTCATCGATATAATATTACATTTTCTATATGTATCCTAGCGAACAATATTAAAGGCTTTTACTAAAGCACACTCACCAGGTTGGTAGAGCAGAACTCAAAGGATAGAAAAAATCCTAGCCCTAGTTAGAAGCTACTCCATAGTTATCTTGATAAAAAGAGATTTCCTTCGTTCTTAGTCACACTTGTTAGGGCCTCTTATGGACATGCGAATTAAAACATCCTCTGATTTAAACATAGCTTGCAGCAAATGCCTGCAGTATTCGCAGTGCATGCCACAGGGTCTGAATGATTATGAGAAACAACGAATCGACACACTGGTAAGTCAAAGGGTAAGAATAAAAAAGGACAGCGACTTACATCGCCTCAATTACGGCGAAAAAGCATTATTCATTTTGAGAGCTGGTTTCTTCAAAACTGTAATATCCCAACATGACGGACGCGATCAAGTAGTGGGCTTTCACATGTCCGGCGATAGCATTGGCCTGGGGGTAGAGCAAAATATCGAAAATAATAGCAAGATAACCGCACTGGAGGACTCCGTAGTTTGCATCGTTCCCTTTACCAAAATAGAAGAGGTCGCTAATCCTAGTAATTTATTGCATTCACACGTCCGTCATCTGTTTAGAACAGAAATCAAGCGAGAAAACTCAGTTATGCTTTTTTTGGGCAGTATGAACTCTGAGGAAAGAGTGGCCACTTTTTTACTCAATTTAAGTGCCAATCATGAGTCTAGGGGGTTCTCTGGAACAAATATTAATTTAAAAATGAGCCGCTACGATATTGCAAGCTACTTGGGCATCAAGCACGAGACTGTCAGTCGAACCTTAGCTAAATTCATAAAAGGTAATTTAATAAATCTAAACTTACGCTTTTTGAAAATACTAAATTTCAAGGCCCTACACTCAATAGCCAACGACGGAATATTAGTAAGTTAATCAAAAAAATGCTTTAGTCCATCAGACAGGCATATAGATTGAACTCACCGCTTCTCAAAAATAATCGATTAGTACTCAACCTCTGCAGTGCTTCGGAGCTCTGCGGGCGTCGTGGATTCAAAGCCAAAATAATTTAGATATAGCGGGATCTGCTCAAACAACATGTCTGAGCCTACTTGAACTTTGCATCCTTGCTGCTGAGCTGCCTTTAAAAAAGCTGTCATTTCGGTCTTTAAAACTACCTCACCGACAAAAGACTCAGGGGCTATTTTGTGAACATCTAAGGGCATAGTATCCCCTTCCCTCATACCTAAAGGAGTTGCGTTAACAATTAAATCATAACCCTCTGGATTATTACTTCCCATTGAAACGTTTACCTTTGGGAAGTTATCCATTAACCGTTTGCCCAAAGACTCTAAAGACTTAGTATTTATGTCATATAACCCTATGGAAGATATTTTTTCTGAAGCTAGGGAGGCCGCAATAGCAGAACCAACTCCACCAGAGCCCACAATCAATACAGACTTTCCGTTAACCTCAAACCCCTTTCTTTGTAGACCTCTAACAAAACCAAGTCCATCAAAAATATCTCCTTGTAATTTACCGTCTTTTGACTTTTTTACAGCGTTACACGCCCCAGCAACCCTCACAGAGGGTGTTATCTCATCTACTAAATTTACAGTTGTCACTTTATGTGGCATCGTTATCAAGGCACCCCGTATGTTGGTTAATTTAAATACAGATCTCAGAAAATCTGGGTAATCATGTGATTGACAACCCATAGGGATAACCACCGCATTGATACTTCGCTTGGCAAAGTATGGGTTGTAAATCATGGGTGACTTAAACGTATAGGTAGGAAAGCCGATATGGGCTATGATTTCAGTGTCACCGTTGATCATTTTTAGGCTAACAAATTGTTTGTTCAATTTTAAAAACTTTATTCTACCTTTTATTATAATAATTAAATATTTTCCGATTATCATAATGTGAGCAAGTTATCTCTTTGCATGACAATGCCATACCCCACATAATCACGATTAAGAAGCAAAAAATGCAAAATTAAATTTATTCACCCTCACATATGAACTCTTTTAGCAAGATCTAGGTAAATACTGACCAATATCATATACAAACTGTCCAATAAAGTTGCATAATGAAACTATGAGTTAGTCCGCAGTCGAAATAGATTGTTAATTTAGAATTAAATTATTGTGAATTATGAATGGATGAAATAAATGGCAGTTTTCAAGTAGACATTGAACGTCTTCATGGTCTCGGCGTAGTTGATCCCAATTCAAGCGAAAGTTTAGAAATCTATCGGTCAGGTAAATTAAACAGCAATGAAAGACTGTATTTCAGCTTATGGGGATCTAAGGATCTAAATTCCACTATGTTTGATGCGAAGCAGAAAATAGTTCAAAAAGGCGACGATATTACGTCCGCTTATTTCATTGTTTCTGGCACAGCACTGAGCTTGGACAGCGGACTGGTGGAACGATTAGGCCCTGGATCAATCATTGGATTAGCAGAAGGAATTATTGGAATTTGTTCTATAAAAACTATAATCGCAGTTACAGCTATCCAGGCTCGTATACTGCCAATAAACAAGATCCTGCACGTCATCCCTAAGCTTCCGAGTGTTATTCAAAAGATTATTACCAATTTAGCTAATAGATCTCTTAATTTACCTAGTTAATTATTAAACAATGGTTAATTTTAAAGAAAGTATATTTAATTCTGGCCATATAGTGTTTAAGGTAGATGAGCTAGCCGATAAACTGTACTTTGTTAAACAAGGAACATTGCAGATTTTAGATGAAAGTGGTGGACTAATTTCCACCATCACTAAAGGGCAATCCTTTGGAGAGCAAGCTTTTTTAATAGGCGGCATTAGAGGTGCTACTGTAAAAGCGGTAGACGAGGTTATTTGTATAGAAATTTCAAGTGAGGAGGCTAATTCATTGCTCGGCGTTGCATCGAACCTTTTAATACCAGTTTTTGAGGCATTACTTTTGCAGCAAAATATGACCAATGAACTGGCCAAATTCAGAAAAAATTAATCCAATGACCCAGGTGATTGATCGCTCCAAGTATCTAAATGTTTCAACGAATAGTGATTGGAACGAAATTTTGAACAACTCTCTTGGATTTTTAAGAGAATCTTGGCATAGCCACTGGATCGGGTTAGATCAAGTTTTAGAAGCTAGTATTGATAAGGTATTGCCAGTGAACCATCTCAGTAAAAATGTTTTAAATTTATTGAACTGTGCTCGCGAAATTTCTCTGAAAATTGAAAAAAAAGTAGGATTGACTTGGGAACCTTCCTACCATAACCGACTCCATTTTGCAGATGTAATTACAAGCTTGAGCATATTACTGTTAATAGAAAAAGAGCGAAGTGAAAGACTTGACGAGTATTGGACCGCTTTGCTATTCCTATCAGCTGTTTGCCATGATTACATGCATCCAGGGGGTATTAACAATTCGACTATGGAAATTGAAAATCTAACGATTTCGTATCTAAAAGATACTTGGAATGAGTGGTCGGTGGATGAGAAAAGTCAGCTGAATATGATTTATTTAATTCAGAATACTGCCCCAGAAGTCGTCAACCAAAATCATAGATTAGTAGAAAATTTAGAATTTAAATTTGACAAGCTTTGGGCTACAGTTATTTTAAATGAAGCGGATATATTGGCTAGTTGCACCTCTAAATATGGGGCTGATTTGAGCACACAGTTGGCAAAGGAGTGGCGAATTAAAGGAATTCAGAAACAAGCTGATGTTGCTACACCTCAGGGTAGAAGAAGTTTCTTAGAATCAGCCAGGTTTTCGTCCACTGCGAGCCAAAAACTAAAAATTTACAATGAAATTCATAAAGAAATTGCCCTACTTTGCGTTTGAAATTATTGCTTCATGAATTTATAAATAAAGCCTTCTGGTTGAGAGCCTTGCATTTGATTTGAGTGAACTTCTTTAGTGTCTTGTGCGTTTTTTAAAAAATCGTCAGAGGCATTTATTTTTTTAAACCCTACGTACTCAAAATCAGCTAGAACAGAAACTGGGTCTATCCGGTGCAATGTTTTAGTTACAGATTTACCAACACCTTCTTTGGCTGCGTGATCACGAACAATCAATAATCCGCCAGGCTTTACTAAATCATAAATTCGCTTATTGGTTGCAATTATGTCTGGACTTGCGTTGACCATATCATGATACGAGTTAACAATAGTTATCATATCGAATTGGTTGCTTGCACCATCTGAGATTGCTATCAAATCAGAGACTGCAGGAGTTAGATTACTTTGAGGATGTGCTAATAAGCGTTGTTGCAAAGCCGTGTTGGGTTTTGTATTCATTGCGACAACTTGACCATTTGGGCCAACGGCGATGGCTAAAAGTTGAGCTGTATACCCGGCACCGGAAAAAATGTCCAAAACCTTCATTCCTGATTTAATCTGGAGAAAATTGAGCATTTCCAAAGGCTTGCGTTTTGTATCCATCTCCCGATCTTGCTCTGTACGCACAGGACTTTGAATGATTTGTTGTTGTTCACCCAAAGTTTGAGCGTTAACGGGCATAGAAATGATCAGTGAAGTAAATATTAAATTTATAGCTGCTGAAAGTAAAAAGTAAATTTCATACGTAGCAAGTTTGAAAAATTTCATTTCAGTCCTAATAAATGAATCTTAATTGGCGTCATTATAAATCTGCACTGCCTAAAGTGTACTACTAAATATTTACAATTTGCATTTAAAAATATATCAGTTGATATTATTTTAAGACTGGGAGTTACTATAAAAAATCAAATGATGAAAAGGTAAAACTCATTCATAACTCTAAATAATTTGACCACATGGATCAAGGACACAAAACATGATGATTACTTTTGTACTATGATAAGGGGTGTTATACTTAGCAAGTAAGTCATTTCAGACTACTTTAAGGTGTTTTCATATGATTCTTGTAGATTCAAAACACAAGTTTTTGCAACTAATTATTTGCACTTCTCTAGTACTGAGTTTCATTAACGCTCGGGCTGAATTAGGTGGTAAGAAAATATCCACTCATGTCGGATCAGTCTATTCCAAAGCGCCTCACAAAGCGGCTACAAATTCGAACTATGAAGTTGATAAAATTACGCTCGATTCTGGGACAGTCATAACAGAATACGTAGCTTTAAACGGCATGGTTTTTGGAGTTAGTTGGATCGGTCCCGCTAAACCCAACTTCAAAGAAATCTTCGGCAATACAAACTTCGACAGATACGTGACGCATGTCCAAAAAACAGCATCCCCACGCTCACGCCTTAATTTAAATGAATCAGATTTGGTCATAGAGTCAAGTGGTCACCAAGGTCATTTTTTTGGTAGAGCCTTTTTACCACTTGAAATTCCACCCAATATTACGATTGATGAAATTCAATAAGACGATTAGCGTTTGACATGGCTAGGAATTGCAAAAAACTTCTTGTAAACGGAACCGTAAAAGATGCAAAATTATTTTAAGAACTTCAGTCTTTTAACAAGAACATTAACTTGTGTTTTTTTATCTTTTTTTCTTTTATCTTCAGCTAATGGTAAAAGCACTTCTTCAACAACCCCAGTGTCAGTTGGATGGAATTTGCTTGGCAATGGGACTACTACTCCAATTACAGTGGCTAGTATTTTTAACAATGCCAGTAGTATCACTTCAGTGTGGAAATGGGACGCGGCCACTGGAACATGGGCTTTTTACACCCCATTAGCTACCTATAAAGATGGAGGACAGGCCTACGCTGCAACGCAGGGATATGAATTTTTAACAACTATTTATCCTGGCGAAGGCTATTGGATTAACGCATCAGCAACCTTCAACATTCAGTCAAGTTCAACTACCAATTATGGATACAGTAATTTCATCTTTTCAAGCCCTACCACCTTATTATCTGGATGGAATCTAATAAGTATTGGTGACGGAATATTACCAGCCTATTTCAATCTCTATTTAAATGGAAGCTCACCCTCGACTGTAGGAGCTCAAACAGCTAACATTTCCACTATTTGGGCCTGGGATTCTACAAATACGAAATGGTTCTTTTACGCTCCGAGCTTAGACGACGGTACATCATTACAAAGCTTTCTCACTACTAATGGTTACGAGGGTTTCAAAGCCAACAATAAGCTTTTAAGTAACGGAGTTGGGTTTTGGGTTAACAATCCCTCCACAGGTATTTTAGCAATAAAGGGTAATCTCACAGGACTAGCACAAGGTAGTTCAGTTGTGCTCACAAATAATGCAACTGGTTCCAATACTACTACTCAACAAACACTAACAAATAATGGCTTATTTAGTTGGTCTTTAAGTAATTCAGGTCAATATGCCATTACAGTCGCGACCCAACCAGTTGGACAAACCTGTACCGTTACGAATGGCAACGGAACCATCGCAAAAGGAATCACTAACATAGCAGTAAGTTGTTCTGGCAATAGTTCATCATCCTCTACGTCTAGCACTGTTACAGGAACATTCGCAGTAACGGCAACCTCTGATACTTCCACTACGACAATTTCTTCTACGACGACAACCACATTAAACAATACTGTTCCCATCAATGTTAATGGCGGACCCAACGGATCTTACAATCTTCCACTTGTAACAATTACGGTATGTAAGCCTGGAACTTCTACTTGCGTTGACATTCCCAATGTTGAAATCGATACAGGTTCAACAGGAGTTAGATTATTTGCCTCCACATTGAAAACCCTGGGGCTATCACCCGTTGTAGGAACTACAGGAAATACTAAGTACGAGTGCTATGCCTATGTCAATTCTTATGTATTCGGTGAGGTGATGACTGCTGACATCAAAATTGGCGGGGAAACTGCGTCCTCTTTATCAATTCAAGTCATGAACGATACTGGCACTAGTGGTCCTCCAGTTCCTAGTGACTGCGCAGGATATGGAGCCGAAACAGATACCGTTGCCACCTTTGGATCTAATGGAATAATTGGCGTAAATAATGTTATTTTCGATTGCGGACTTTACTGCTCTAACACAAGTAGCCAGGGTTACAACCCAATTTATTACGAAATTAAGTGCACTACATCTGCGTCCACAGGGTGTGTTAACAGTTACACCAAGATGCCACTTGCACAACAAGTCAACAACCCAGTTGCTAACTTTTCGGCAGACAATAACGGGGTTATCATTCAACTGCCATCAATTCCTGCAACTGGTGCGACTAGTTTGGCAGGGACCATGATTTTTGGGATCAATACTCAATCCAATAACGTCTTGGCATCCACTACTCCTAAAATTTCACTTCCCAATGGTAGCTTCACTGCCACTTTAAACAACGTGAGCTTACCGGGAAGTTACTTTGACAGTGGTACTTCCGATTTGGTCTTCCCCGTCTCGTCAACCTTCCCTGAATGTACGGTTTATACGGGTTATATCTGCCCTGGAAATTCCTCAAGCCTTAGTTTGACCACAATCTCTCCCACAATCCCTACAGCTTCTGGTAACGTCACAGTTAACTTGAGTGTTGCCAATGCAGAATACTTGCTTAATTCGAGTAACCAAGTGTTTAGCAACATTGCCGATCCGGTCATTTTAGGGACAACTTCAGTTTCATCAGCTAATTTCGTATTTGGCCTTGCGGCCTTTATAGGGCACACCGTTTATACTGGGTTTCAAACCTTAAAGACTGATGTCTCTTACGATGGTGCCTTCATTGCATACAAATAAGTCTTAAGTGAGGTTTAATTCTTAAAACAGAATAAGACCGGTTTTGTAATTAGTTTTTGGTCTCAATAAATTTTTTAGATTGATAATGAAGAAAAAAATATTTTGTGGCTTTTTAGTCGCAGGATTAAATTTTATTAATCTGTCAACTGCTCTAGCACAAGACAGAGTTTGCGCTGACGGACAACGCAGCTATTTTGATGTTTGCCCTGAGGATAATAACTCCCGGACTTTACAAAATGACCCAACACCTAAACCTATCACAAAAGAAATAAATCCTGGCGTAACTAGCAATACTCAGTTTAATAACCAACCTGCCTCATCACTTTGCAGGGTAGGAGATAAGAGCGATTTTTTTTGGCCAGATGATCAAACGTGGTACCGCGGCAAAGTGATTGATGTAAAGCCAAACCAATGTAAAGTAACCTATGAGGGCTATAACGCAGAAGATGATGAATGGGTTGGACCAGAGAGAATGCGATTGCTTGTGCTTTGGTCAGATGGAAAAAAATATGCGGCCAAAGTGCTTAGTCGAAAGGGCGGTAAATACTTGGTTACCTATGAAGGATACGCTTCCTCAGAAGACGAGCTAGTTGATTTGAACCAGCTGTCGATCAAAACCAAATAGTGTTTGCTAAATAGCTAAAGTTTCTCTGACTATGTTAGCACTAGTAAGTTGCACTTACTTTCTGAGCGCGCCATCAAATAAATAAAATACACCCTGCTTAGGAGTGGTTGATGCAGCTAAAAATAGGTATCTTTAAAGCTTTAGCCTTTTAAAGCAAAGGTTTGCCAAACAATTTAGTTGCTGAAGTATTCAATTTTTAAGCATAAGACATTGGGTGGACAGCATTGGTTTCTTAGAAAGCCTAAAGATTAATAGGGGCTAATGGCTATCACAGAAATTTATCGATCCTATCGTGCAGTGCAGACTGCCCTTCATGAACCAATCTTAGCATTTCGGTAACCGCCTCAGAGTGATTTTGAAAATTTTGAATCAATTGGTAAGTATTTTTATCCATCGCCATCAATTTCTCGTGAGACATGATTTCGAGTTTATTGTCATGCTCAATAATATAGAATGAATTTTGAAATTCCATGGTTAGGCTCCTAAATGATGCTGCTTTGACTACTCTTCGTTAGGTTGGATATTAAATTTTTTAAATTCTTTCTCAAGTACTACACAGGATGTTTGATCAAGGGGGGATAGCGGGGGGCGACATCTTCTCCACTCAACATCCCTATACAACAGAGAGAGTAAAAACTTATAGGATGCTATTAAAGGGTATTTAGCCACGAGCACTTGTAACTCGGCGGCTCTGTTGTCAACGCTACTTTTGTCTTTCATCCCCGGAATGACAGTAGTCTGCCCGCTTTGTTGACCTTTTAGTATGCTACTCAAAACACGAGGCACAATGTTGGCCATTAAGGAGATGGTCCCCGTTGGGCTTAGTCTTTTAAGATCAGTTTCCTTGCAACTGTAAATCATTACTTTGTCAACAAAGGTCTTTCTCAAATCGTCGCTAACTGAATTACTGTCCGTTTGATTAACGATACCGTAAATATGCGCCCCCCACCGCTCGATGGTCGCAAACAAAGAAGCCTCAGGAATTTCAAGGTGAGTAGAGTTAGGTAGCAAATGTATATAAAACTTTGTATTGGGACTTTTGATTTGAGAGATTAAATGTTCAAAATAATGAATGAGACCGGCTGAGAGGACTGGCTTATAGTAAAAAGGAGGGCTTACCAGTACTCCATACAGTCCAAGGGATTCGGCCAAATTGATGAGACGAACCGAGTCGGGAACTGAATTAGAGGTAACAGAGAGCATCATAGATTTCGGATCTATACCGGCCTTAATGAGTCCATTAAGAGTTTCGAATTTTTCCGCATATCCAAATAAAGTTCCCTCACCAGAATGACCAAATAGAACTACCCCACTCACTCCTTTAAAGAAAAGAGTCCTGATATGAGTCTCTAAGCGGTGGAGATCTACGGATAGATCAGGCTTGACTGGGGTAAGGAGGTCAGGCCAAGTGCCAGAGAACCCTTTTTTGATGGAATTGGTGTTGGTCATATAGCTACTTTAAAGGGAATGAGCGCCAACCCATAGCATGGGCAAAGGATAAAACTTGAATTTTTCAATTGAGAAAGTTGAAATACATTGATTTATGCAGGTTTATAGACGAAAAAAGTTTAAGAAGTAGCTTCCACCCGCCCCTTTTCTTGCCTATCATCTTAGCACTTTTGTAGGGTAGACTGGGTCGAGATGAGCGTCAAGGGGGGGAAACTACGATAGAAACCACGAAAACGGGGGCTCTTTAAAATTTTGTTTTTGGTAAATTTACCTAATATTATCAAAAAGTCACGTTTGATCTTCTTATACAAATACGCTATCTTAATAATTTTTTGCCAACCGTCAAAATATTTTTAAAAGTATAAAAAATATACAAACCCCCCGACGAATACTAGATTTAGCTACCAATTAGATTGGAGATAACGGCGCTTGAACATATCATTATTTCGTTTTAGTCTCAGCTTTAGACTAATCAAAGCTAACAAAATCTGAGAAATTAGCCATAAAAAATAAGCTATAACAATATAGAAAGTGATAGTTCTTGAAAACTTTTTTGAACCGTGATTGAAATTTTCATATGAATTTCTCTTAATAATTCATATTATTTTTCAGGGAAAGAGTCTCATAACAGATATAAATTATCCATTAAAAATCGTGTTCTGCATAGCAATAAAAATCTGGTTGGTATTAAAACCATCATACTTATTGACATTATTAAATTGTAAGTGTTGGATAAACTTCAAAAAAAATTGATTTATCAGTCAAGAATTTTGAATACAAAAAAGTTTTTTCTCAAGGTCATTTGAACTAAGTATTTCACAAACAAGAATGCGCCTACAAGGCGCATTCCAATCTAATTAATTCTTAGGATTACCTACATTCAAATATTGCACACCGTTATCAGGACTGCAACTTAGCTAATGCATCTTTCATCAACTTAATAGCCTCTCCTCTAGGCCCCTTACATCCAGCGCCGTCTGGACCTCCACCACCGCATTGAATAGCCTCCGCGATTGCTTTCTTAAGATAATCAATAGCCATTTCGCTATGACTGCCATCACCATAGGAAAAACCTGCATAAAAGGCGAAAACTGCTACCAGAGCAATTGATATTATTCTATGTTTCATAAGATGGGTTCCTTATTAAAATTTGAAGGTTTAGAGAATGCTTAGTCATTATATTTTAAAATGAGAGAAACTTTAATACTCAATCTCCAAGTCTTATTTAATCAAATAAATACGTTCACTCTAGTTTATTGCGTGTAAGTCCGACAGATTATGAGGCGAGATATTACGCAGATTCTAAAAAGATGCTACGTAATTGAAGCGGTTAAGATGCACGTTCAACAGGGACAACCTCAATTGGCTTATTTTGCTAAAGTAATTCATTGTCCAATTGATAACCTACGTTGCTATCGTACTAACGCACCAAGGTGCTTTATCTTGCACCAAACCCTGCCATAAATCATATGCAGAAACTACAACCAATGACACACCAGCAATTCTTACACCAAGCTCTTGTCTAAATAATTTGAAAGTTTTGGATGAATTGCTGATTGATTCGTAGTTCATCCCTTCAATCAAAGTGGGCCTCTTAAAATGAATCACTTTTTGATTTAAGACTGAATTTGGAGCTCTCCGTAATAGACGCCAAATAACTGGACCTAGGACTAATACGGATGCACTCCCAAGCGCAAAACTAGCCATAACAAGGGCTCCCTCAAAAGCATTAGCACTGAGAGCCGCCACCCATACCGCTGAATAAAGAAGTCCACAGGGCAATAATGCCCATACAAATCCAAGCATAAATGTACTCAATTGAGGAATAGCTCGGGGAGCCAACCAAGGATGCTGCGAGACCCTACCCCAAATATTTTTTGCAAAAGTGTTTAGCCAAATGGGTTGATCTGCTCGCCAAATTAACACAAGGCCTACAAAAAAAGCTGCCACATGAAAAAGCCCCCACAGCGGTCTAAATACACTGCTATGAATACTCAGCCACCCAATACCTTGAACAGAAATTGCTGCCAACGCACCTAGGCTGGCGTAACCAAGTAAGCGTCCTAATAAAAAAAAAATAAGATTATTTTGCACCCCCTGGGTTGAAGGGTTTTTTAAGGCGACGCAAGCTGCTCCGCACATTGCTAAGCAGTGAGGCCCCCCAAAAAAACCCATCAGCAAAGAGGTTAGCAAAAGCGAAGAATACATTAGATAATTTTAGAAAAACGAGCTCTGTTCTCATCTAGTGTAAGGTACTTATCAAAAACCATAGCTATAGCACGCACCAAATACCACCCCTTTTTAGTAACTTCTATGCTTTGTGTATCAAGTTTTAACAAACCATGGGTTTGCATCGACTCAAGGGATTTAAGTTCATTAGCAAAATAAGCTTGAAAATCAATAAGAAAAGCCTGTTCTATGACTTCAAAACTAAGTATTCCTTGACACATCAAGGCCATAATCACAACTCGACGAAGAAGATCGTCCCTATTAAGCGTCAAACCCCTAACAATGGGTAAACGCTCTTGGGCCAAAATATCTGCATACTCATCTATGGTTTTAGCATTTTGACTATAACTTGCTCCAACTCTAGAAATTGCAGATACCCCTAATCCAATTAAATCACCATCCGGTTGTACGCTGTAGCCCTGGAAATTGCGGTGAAGCGTCCCCCTCCTCTTAGAGACTGCCAGACTATCGCTGGCTTTTGCAAAATGGTCCATGCCGATGTACTCATATCCAGCACCCAGCATTTGCTCAATTGCCTTGGACAACATCTGAAGCTTGGAGTGTGGGGTGGGTAGGTCAACCGAGTGGATTCTTCTCTGGGGTTTAAAACGAGAAGGCAAATGGGCGTATGCGTACATTGCTATCCTCTCTGGTTCAAGCTCAAGTACTTGTGATAATGTGTACTCAAAGGAACTAGGTGTTTGAAGCGGTAAACCATAAATGAGATCTAAATTAATAGAATCAAAACCGACCGCACGACTCTGCTGCATTAATTGCCTTACGTTCTCAAAAGGCTGCTCTCGGTGAATAGCCTTTTGAACTCGCTCATTAAAGTCCTGCACCCCAAAGCTTAATCGGTTAAAGCCCAACGCTCTCAAGAACTCAAGTCTGCTTTTAGAAACAGTTCTGGGATCAACTTCAATGGATTTCTCGCAACACGGAGTGAACCCAAAAACCTCATTCAATAAATTCATTAAGTTTTTTAAATCTTGATCCTTCAAATAAGTAGGAGTACCTCCCCCAAAATGCAGTTGAGACACCCCCTGCTTGGGTCCAAGATGTTTAACGTACATATCAATCTCGCGCCTTAATAAATGCAGGTACGTTAGTGCAGTGTCATATTTTTTAGTAATAATTTTGTTGCATGCACAGTAATAACATAAAGACTCACAAAAAGGCACGTGAATGTAGAGCGATAAAGGCACAAGCGCCCTTAAAAGCCCATTTTTACGCCGATCAAGAGCAAGGGTGAGTTGATCCGAGCCAAATGCCTCAACAAACCTGTCAGCCGTAGGGTATGAGGTGTATCTTGGCCCTGGAACATCAAATAGTTGTAATAAATCAGTTGATATCGAGGGCATTTACTAGTGCTCCTATAATAATTTTGAGCAATTAAGTATGGCTGACACCCTTAAAACCCATTTTGAGGCATATCAAGAACATCACAATTAGTAAAGTTATCCTTATAATAGCCTCATGATCCCAATTACCCCGACTTCGATAAAAGTAGCTTGTTCGAACTGCAACCTGCGCGAACTTTGCATGCCAATTGGACTTAGCAATCTAGAACTAGACAAAATTGATGAGTTAGTCGCAGACCGAAAAAAAATAAAAAGAGGCGATTTTCTTTTCCAAAGCGGCGATACATTTAGATCTATCTACGCTATTCGTATCGGATTTTTTAAAACCTGCGTAACCACTGACGACGGACGAGAGCAAGTATCCGGTTTTCAAATGGCTGGAGAAATCATTGGGCTTGATGGGATCATGAATGATCGCCACTCATGTGATTCCATCGCATTAGAGGATTCTGAAGTTTGCGTAATGCCCTTTGACCGGATCGAACAAATCTCCCTAGAGGTCAAAAGCCTTCAGCATCATGTTCATAAAATAATGAGCCGAGAAATTGTCCGTGAAAATAGCGTCATCTTGCTTTTGGGTAGCATGAAGTCTGAGGAGAGACTTGCTGCTTTTTTGCTCAACCTAGTTCAAAGGCTGCATGCAAGGGGTTTTTCCCAGTCTGAATTGGTTTTAAGAATGACCCGAGAGGAAATAGCTAGTTTTCTTGGACTAAGGCTGGAGACTGTCAGTCGTGCATTTTCTAAATTTGCAGACGAAGGGATTGTTGAAGTAAAACAAAGAAACCTAAAAATATTAAACCCAGATGCTCTCAAGCTTATTATGAACTCTCAAGATCATTGCGATTAATAATCTAATGAGCTGAGAATCTGTGCTGATCGTTTGAGTTTAAACTAACAAGACTCTTTAGGACAAGCCCCTGGGCGCTCTGATATCTCAAGTGGACACCTATTCACTTCAAACGGAGAGCTCGACAAGAGCGTTGTTAAAGCACTTGATGTCGCTGCAACCGCCCAAAATAGAAAAAAAGATACAGAATAAACTGTATTTCTAGAACACTCCAGAGGTTTACCTAAAAACTCCATCCCCTCTGGATCCATCATCGCAAATACAAACAACTCCAAAAAACAAGCCATCAAAAAAGAGGGCCACAAAATCCACATTAGCCGGTGATCTTTGATAATGGTACTCATGGCAGTGACTCCCTTTCTTTGGCATTTTTAGGAATATTACTGGTGTTAGCTTGCTGTTGTTTGACTGGTTTATCAAGCACTCCTCTTAAACCCGAATCAGGAGTGGCCGCGTGAAAACTAGCGGTCTGAGCTGGTACCAAGCTCCTGTAGTTAGCCAACGCTCTCGTCTTGGGATCGTTGTCAGATACGATGATGTCCTTGCTACTAAAGGCAAGGGAAGCTGTGAAAAATGAAGCAACTATCACAATCAAGGGACCGCTAAGTACCAACCAAACGAAGCCGTTACGCCACCATACACCGTTAGATGAATCTTTAGGGGCTTCTTGGCTAATTGGATTTGAGAATTGAGTTTTTGGGTTCATCATCTACCTTGGTTTAATGCGGAACTATAAAAACAGAAGCTTCACTGACCTTGTAATTTTGATTTATCGGAGTGAGCTCGAAACTTATTTTATAAGATCCCTGAACCGCTCCTTCATAAGGAATATCCACCTGCACGGGTATCCAACTCGACTGGGCCGCGGCCACTTTAATCGTCGTATTTGAATGAATATAGATTCCGTCGATACCAGAAACTGAGAGTCGATAAGTTTGGTCCTGTTCCGTTACGTTCATAACTTGAATTCTGTAAACATTCTCTAAGGTGCCGTGATCTGTGATACGTGCTAGGGAGCCTCTGTCGCGAACAATATCAAATTTCAAAGGCACTCTAAACCAAAGGCTTGTCCCAATTATAAAAATCAGTACTGACAAAATGCTCGTGTAAACCAATACTCTTGGCCTGAGAATTCTTGCCCACATCTGCGCATTAGTTAATCCATTTACAAGCGCATTTTCAGTAACGTAGCGGACCAAGCCTTTTTGATACCCCATTTTCTCCATCACCGTATCGCACACATCTGCGCATGCTCCGCAGCCAATACACTCGTATTGAAGTCCCTCTCGAATATCAATTCCGGTTGGACAAACCTGTACACAAAGAGTGCAATCCACACAACCTCCAAGACTCAGCTGTGATGGATCATCGTGCTTTGATCTACCCCCTCTAGGCTCCCCTCTTGCCGCATCATAAGAAACGATCAAAGTATCTGGATCAAACATTGCACTTTGAAACCTAGCGTAAGGGCACATGTACATACAAACTTGCTCACGCATGTAGCCTGCATTACCGTAAGTCGCAAATCCGTAAAAACATACCCAAAATAACTCCCATGGACCTAATTGAATGGATATCAATTCTCGACTTAACTGATGAATTGGCGTGAAGTAACCAACAAAGGTAAAGCCCGTCCAAAGAGCAAGCGATATCCAAAGAATGTGTTTTAGAGTCTTTTTAGCAAACTTCTCAAAACTCATAGCCCTTTGATCCAGCCGAATTCTAGAACTTCTGTCCCCCTCAATGCGACGCTCTATCCACATGAATAT
This sequence comes from uncultured Burkholderiales bacterium, assembly GCA_903871545.1. Classification (GTDB taxonomy): domain Bacteria; phylum Pseudomonadota; class Gammaproteobacteria; order Burkholderiales; family Burkholderiaceae_C; genus Limnohabitans. The sequence continues at coordinate 58,565 of CAIQHG010000054.1, forward strand.
TTCGCTATAAACGGTCTGCGGACATGCATAACCACACCAGAGTCTCCCCGCTACTGCAGTGAACAAAAACAAAGTGAGTGCACAAACGATCAATAGACCTGTTAAATAAATGAAATCTTGGGGATATAAAAGAATACCAAACAAATAAAAACGCCTTGCTCCAAGATCAAATAGCACCGCTTGTCTAGTGCCCCATTCAATCCAAGGCAGGCCGTAAAAGACCATCTGGGTTAGTAAAACAATGAACCACCTCAACTTGGCAAACTTCCCCAGCACTGATCTAGGATAGATTTTTTGTGCGGCCTTGTACAAATAAGTAGTTGTCTCCTCCATTGCACCTGAATTACTTGAGGCACGTGGGCGAGTTGATACACCGCTCGAATCTGCAGAATCAATTGGGAAAACTGGTATTATTCTTTTAGGCGAATCCGAATTTATAGAATTGGCTTGTGTCATATAGAAACTTAAACTGCTAAATAGGATGTATAACTAGTATAAGGTTTGCTCTGTTTTATTCACCCAAAGTGATAACCAATTTTTTGTATCAAATTGAGTTTTGAATACATCGAATTAGTAACCCAGCTCATTCGTTTATTTGATTGAGTGATCTGATTAGGTAACCTTACTTTGACATCTCATTTTGCTGACTCGGTGCATTCGATAATCCCCATACGTATGCGGTAAGTATCCTTATTTGTGAACCCGTAAGGCGCCCCTCCTGGGCGGGCATTTGGTTTACTTTGCCGTTTTGAATCATCTCAACTATTGCCTTCTCCCCCACTCCGTGCAGCCAAATATTGTCCGTTAGATTAGCTGATCCGATCACGGTATTGCCCTTTCCGTCTGCTCCGTGGCATCCACCGCATACTAATAAAAACTTAGCCTTACCCCTCCCAGCAGACTCGGCAATATGGGGACTGTTTGATAGGCTCAGAACATATTGGGCGACATCTTTAACATCAGTCGCTGAGCCAACTGCTAAAGCCATGGGCGGCATCATACCGTTTCGTCCCTTAGTGATAGTCTCTTGAATATTTTCTGGCAACCCGCCGTGTAACCAATCGCGATCCGTCAGATTGGGAAATCCTTTGGAGCCCTGTGCATCGGAGCCGTGACATTGAGAGCAGTTGTTCATGAATAAACTTTGTCCAATAGCCCTTGCCTGCGGATCCATTGCAACAAACTCGATACTTGAGGCATCAAACTTTGCGTAAATGGGCGCTAAATTGGCTGCAGAAAGGGCTTTTTCTTCCTCAAAAGCACCTCTTGAACTCCACCCAAGCTGGCCTGGGCTGTCACCAAGTCCGGGATAAAGGTACAAATAACCAAGTCCAAATATGATTGTGATCACAAAAAGTCCCACCCACCAAAGAGGCAAGGGGTTGTTCATCTCTTCAATGTCTTCATCCCAGACATGCCCGGTTGACTCTATATGTGTAGAGGATGCCTTATTTTTTGAAGTAACCCACAAAAGCAGTGCGCAGGCAAAAATACCCACCAATACAATTGCACTGATGTAATATGACCAAAAGGGAGAGAGGAAATCACTCATCTTAATTCCTTATTCATCCAAAAATGGAAGTTGTGCAGCCTCATTAAATTCTTTGGTTTTTCGCTTATCAAGAACCCAAAAAATAATCCCAATAAAAGTAATGAAACTCATCACTGTTGCTATCTCTCTTAACGTTGTTATGTCCATCTAAATAACTCCAATTTATTTGAGCGCCAAACCCAAGGATTGCAAATAAGCAATCAACGCATCTTGTTCAGTTTTGTCTTTCACAGCAAGCGCTGCACCCTCAATTTCCTCATCGCTATAGGGCACGCCCACCCGTCTAAGTGCTCGCATACGGGGCGCCATCACCTCTGGCTCTATGGTGCTTTTGCTTAACCAAGAATAGGCCGGCATATTGGACTCAGGAACCACATCTCTGGGATTATTCAAATGAATACGGTGCCATTCATCACTATATTTACCCCCAACTCTTTGCAGATCAGGGCCTGTTCGTTTGCTTCCCCATTGGAAGGGGTGGTCATAAACAAATTCACCAGCCACAGAGTAATGCCCGTAACGAAGTGTCTCTGAAAGAAATGGTCTGATCATTTGAGAATGGCAGTTGTAACACCCCTCTCTTATATAAATATCGCGCCCAGCGAGTTGCAAAGCACTATAAGGTTTGACGCCTTCAAGAGCTTGGGTGGTTGATTTTTGAAAAAACAGGGGGACGATTTCTACCAAACCCCCAACGGCGATCACAAGCAAAATCAAAATAATCATCAACCAATTATTGGTCTCTATCTTGGCGTGTGAGAATCCGCTGGCCTCGCCGCTTAGGTTGTCGTGTTCTTTATTAGTCATCATCTGGTCCCTTAATGGCTGGCACTAACATTTAATGTGGG
>CAIQHG010000055.1 GCA_903871545.1 uncultured Burkholderiales bacterium
AATTGGTCAATGATTACGAAGTAATGGTTGCTCAAGAGCTTTGGGCAGGCGGTACTTGACAACAAAGTCATGCCAGTGCTCGCATGGCGCCGTGCAGTGACATGACTTCAATGCCATCACCCAAGGGGTAGCACTCCGAGCCGGGGTAAATCAGCCACTTCCGGATGGGCTGGATGTCTTCACAGGCGCTGTAAAAACCGCGTTCAACCTTGGGTGCTGAGCTGCGTTTGATCTCAATAGCCCATTGCTCCCCGTTGGGCCAAGTTAGCAACAGGTCAATCTCTGCACCAGAGTTGCTGCGATAGAAACTGGGTTGCGTCCCGGCAGGGGCGACAGCCAATAGGCTTTCGATCACATGCCCCTCCCAACTGGCGCCCAAAATGGGGTGTGACAGCAGAGCATCCATGTCTGTAATGCCCAGCAAACTGTGCAGCAATCCGCTGTCACGGATATAAACCTTGTGGGATTTGACCAAGCGTTTGCCTTGGTTGCTGTGCCATGGGGCGAGTTTTCTGGTGAGCATCAAAGCGGTCAATAAATCCAGATAGCCATTGGCAGTTCGGGTGTCTACATCCAGATTTCTCGCCAACTGTGCAATGTTCAAGGTGCTGCCTTGCAGGTGCGCCAGCATGGTCCAGAATCTGCGCAGCAATTCGGCACTGGTGCGTGGTGCAAATTGGAGAACATCGCGCTCCAGGTAAGTGCGCGTGAAGTCGCGCCGCCACAGCACACTGTCGGCGTCACTCAAGGCCGTTAACGATGGCGGAAAACCACCCCGCACCCATAAGTCGTCCCACAAGCCCGATGGCACTTCGAGCCGGTGCAAGCCGCTGAGCTCAATAAACGCAATACGACCAGCCAATGTCTCGCTGCTGCGCTGAATCAGATCAAGCGACGCAGACCCCAGCAATAAGAAAAAGCCATGGGTGCGGGAGCCATTGGCAAGGCCAGCGCGTCGCGCTTGGTCGATCAGTCCTCGCAAAGGCTCAAACAAGGTGGGCAGGCGTTGCACCTCATCCAACACAATGAGCCTGTCTAGGCGGGCCCGAAGGTATTGCTCGACGTTGCTGAGCTTATTGCGGTCTTCCGGCGACTCCAAATCAAGGTAGCCTCCATCGGGCAACGCAACGTCCAGAGCCAGCGTGGTTTTACCCACTTGGCGTGGACCCAATAGCACCACAGCTGGCGACCGCAGTAGCGCATTTTGGAGTTCTTGTCGTTTGAGACGTATAAACATCATTGAAATTGTAGCATCAGTATGCTGTTATTTCAGGGTAATTTGTACGGTATCAATCCAATTTTTCGGGTTACCAAATGTCGGTTGTCCATGTAGACATAAAGTGACAAAAAGACCTAGAAACTTGACAGAACTCATCGGAAGGTTAAACGTTGTGCAACTTTCCGATGAGTCTTTGATGAAACCTATTCGGCAACTAATAGGCACCATCAGCCAGCTGGCCAGCCCGCAGGCTTGCCTGTTCACGCCCTCAGATTTGCGTGCGATCCTTCCCGGACACTCAGAAACAGCATTCAAAACATTGCTGAGTCGCGCAGTCAGTGAGGGGTACCTAACTAGGCTGTGCCGCGGCATGTACTCAGATCACTTTTTAAGCCGGTAACCTGTTTTAAATATCCAAACTACAGTAGCAATAGATAATGTTAAAAAGCCTATTGTCATACCCAGGCTCAGCCACAGATTGACGTCTTCAATGCTGTAAAAACTCCACCTAAATCCGCTGATCAGGTAAACGACCGGATTAAGTAAAGCGACATTTTGCCAAAATGCAGGGAGTACAGAGATTGAGTAAAAACTCCCGCCTAAAAAGGTAAGGGGCGTGATGATCAACAACGGGACCACCTGTAACTTCTCAAAGCCGTCGGCCCAAATACCAATAATAAAACCAATCAAACTAAAGGTAACTGAGGTGAGGATGAGATAGACCAACATCCAAATGGGATGATCAATTCGCAGAGGTACAAAAAAAGCGGCTGTGATCAAAGTCACAAGACCCAAGAAAATGGACTTTGTAGCCGCCGCCCCGACATAGCTCAAAATAATCTCAAAGGGCGAAAGCGGTGCAGATAGGAGCTCGTAAATTGTCCCGCTAAACTTAGGGAAATAAATCCCAAAGGACGCGTTAGAAATGCTCTGGGTGAGTAAAGACAGCATGATCAGTCCAGGCACTATAAAAGCACCGTAGGAGATGCCCTCCATCTGGGTTATCCTAGAGCCTATGGCTGATCCAAACACGATAAAGTAAAGAGACGTGGATATCACTGGCGCGATGATGCTTTGCATGATCGTTCGGCGTGTACGGGCAAGCTCAAATAAGAAGATGGCCCTGATGCCGAAGTAATTAAGAGCCATGGTGCGCTCCTGAGTTGACTAAGTTCACAAATATTTCCTCTAACGAACTTTGTTTCGTATTCAAATCTTTAAAAACAATGTGGTGCTGAGCTAACTTTTGTAAGAGCTCAGCGATTCCAATTTGCTCGCCGTTGGAGTCAAAGGTGAAGGTTAATTCGAATCCGTCACTGGAGAGTTTAAGTCCAGGAATTTCGAGCTCACTTGGAATGCCAGGCAGTGCATGTTGAAGTTGGAGGGTGAGCTCCTTTTTGCCAAGCTTGGTAATAAGGCTTGATTTTTCCTCTACTAGAATTAATTCACCTCGCCGGATAATCCCGATTCTGTCTGCCATCTCCTCAGCCTCTTCAATGTAGTGAGTGGTGAGAATGATGGTTGTGCCCATCGCCTTTAATTCCTTCACCAGATCCCACATGTCTCGTCTGAGGCTAACGTCAACCCCTGCTGTTGGCTCGTCAAGGAAGAGTATTTTGGGTTCATGAGACAAGGCTTTAGCGATCATGAGCCTTCGCTTCATACCCCCTGATAAGGTCATGATTTTGTTGTTACGCTTATCCCAAAGGGACAAGTCTTTCAAGACTTTCTGGATAAACTCTGGGTTAGGTGGTTTGCCGTAAAGCCCGCGGCTAAATGTCACTGTGTTCCAGACAGTTTCAAAAGAATCAGTGGATATTTCTTGGGGAACAAGGCCAATGAGCGAACGCGCAGCCCGGTAATGTTTAAGAATGTCTTGACCGTCAACCAACACCTCGCCAGAAGAGGGCGTCACGATGCCGCAAATGATGCTGATAAGAGTGGTTTTACCTGCGCCGTTTTGTCCTAAGAGCGCAAAGATCTCACCCTTGGAAATGCTGAGGTTTACATCCTTTAAGGCTTCATAACCTGATTGGTATTTCTTGCAAAGATTTGTGATTTGGAGAATGTCATTCATAGGTGTTGAGTTTAACGGAACAAGGCTTCATGGACATGTGCCTGCTTTCATGACCCTAAAGCTCTCGTTGAGGTTAATGTTGTTGGGTGCTCAAGCACTTTAAGAGCTTTAATTCGAGGCGTAGGAAAAAGGTTATTGATTAAACATTGCTATTTGGGAATGATTGATTCAATTCTTTTGGATGCGCCTGCTATCACATCTTTACCTAAATGGGCATACCGCTCAACCATTACGGATGAACTCCATCCACCCATGACCTGAAGTTCATGAGCAGGAGTGCCGTTTTGGCGGTGCCACGAGGCCCAAGTGTGTCTGAGATCATGGAACCTAAAGTCTTTAATACCTGCACGCTCTAGGGCGTTACGCCAGGCCCGGGTGTTCAAGTTATCAAGCGGCTTGCCTTTGTACGTAAATACCCGCTCTGGGTGCTTACCTAACTCACCTTTAAGGGCTGCTATAGCGTCGCTGTTCAGGTCAACTGCAATTGATTTCCTAGACTTAGAGTCACTTGCCCCGACCCAGGCGTGCTGGTGTTTAAAATCTATTTCTGACCACTTAAGTTTTGCGACATTGCTCAGCCTGAGGCCCGTTGCTAAGTCGAATCGAATGACGGCTAACAAATGCTCTGGCAGTTCCTCCAGTAGCCTTTTGGCCTCCTCGGGACTGAGAAACCGAACGCGTCCAGGGGGTTCTTTGAAGAGTTTGATTTTGGGAACTCTCTCCAACCACTCCCATTCGTCCTTGGCTTTGATTAAGATTGATCTTACCAACGCCAAATAACGGTTGGTGGTTGACTGCGTTCGTCCAAGCCCGTTTCTAGTAAGTACTTTGGCGCTTGCAGAGCGTATCTCAGTGATCACTTGGGAGGTGATGTCGGTAAGCACCGTGGTTCCCAGAAAGGGTTTGAGCCACTCAAGTTTCTTTTTATCCTCCTCATGTGTGGCCTTGGTGCTTGTCTCCTCTAGCCACAAGGATACGGCGTCGTCCCAAGTTTTTTGAGCAGGCGCTGACTTTTTCGTTATAGCCGATTCGTTTAAGGATTTTTTTTTTGGTTTGTACCTGCAAAAGCAGTCCCTGCATTTGGCACTCTTTTTCTGTTGGTGATTGGCATATGAACCTAAATAAAAATTCATATTAACAGCACAATCTTAAACAAAAATGCGGTACCCAACTTAAGAACGTTCCTGCCCCTAACTTGTGATCGTTATTTGTTTTTTGTCAATCTAGTGAGGAACGCGCCAGTTACTAAAGGCAGTTATGACTTAGCCGCGGTAGTGCTTGGTTTAAATTGAGAGATTTGAGCAAAATTTTCGCGCATCCCCCGACTACAGCGAAGCTTAGTCGCAGGTCAAGCGAAAGGAGCCGAAGGCGACATGCCTCACCTACGGAGGCGATTCTTGATCCTGGATATACGCAACGAGCTGCTCGATGCTCGCAT
>CAIQHG010000056.1 GCA_903871545.1 uncultured Burkholderiales bacterium
ATTCCCACTCTATGGTAGCCGGGGGTTTGCTTGATACGTCTAAAGTCACCCTATTTATGCCTCTGACCTCATTGATAATCCTGCTTGAGACTTTTTTAAGCAAAGGGTAAGGCAACTCAGCCCAATCGGCAGTCATGAAGTCAATTGTTTGAACAGCTCTTAAGGCGACAACATACTCATACGTTCTGCCATCACCCATGACGCCGACACTTTTTACAGGCAGGAAAACAACAAAAGCTTGACTTGTTAACTCATACCAACTTTTACCAGAATCATGATCCTTGAAGTTATGCAATTCCTCTATAAATATAGCGTCTGCTTTTTTAAGTAGATCTGCATATTCTTTCTTTATTTCACCCAATATCCTAACGCCAAGACCCGGACCTGGAAATGGGTGTCGGTAAACCATCTCCCTTGGCAAACCCAGAGCTACCCCGAGCTCACGGACCTCATCTTTAAAAAGTTCTCTAAGAGGCTCTAGCAGTTTGAGCCCTAATTGCTCAGGCAACCCACCCACATTGTGATGGCTCTTGATGGTGACTGCCTTTTTATTGCCGCCTCCACCGCTCTCGATTACATCGGGGTAAATAGTTCCCTGTGCTAAAAAAGTGGCCGCTGTGGTTCCGCCTTTGCCTGCTTTGAGTTTAGAGGCCTCTGACTTAAAAACCTCAACAAACTCACGGCCAATAATTTTGCGCTTTTGCTCTGGATCACTTACACCGCAGAGTGCACCCATGAAGCGTTCTTCTGCGTCTACACGAATTACTTTGGCCTTTAATTGGCCAACAAACATCTTCATAACCATATCGCCCTCATTAAGGCGAAGAAGACCATGATCAACAAATACGCAAGTCAACTGATCTCCAATGGCTCGGTGAATGAGGGCCGCAGCAACGGATGAATCGACGCCCCCTGAGAGTCCCAAAATCACATGCTCATCGCCTACTTGTTCCCTTATCCAATGAACTGCTTCAGATATATAGTCCCCCATTATCCAGTCCGCTTTAGCACAGCATATATCCAACACAAAACGCTCTAATATTGCTTGACCTTTGATGGTGTGCGTGACCTCTGGGTGAAACTGAAGGGCGTAAAACTTCCTATCCTCATCCGCCATGCCCGCAATTGGACAGTCATGGGTACTGGCCATTACTTTAAAACCTGGGGGTAACTCGCTTACCTTATCCCCGTGACTCATCCATACTTTGAGCATACCGTGCCCCTCGTCAGTCACGTAATCCTCAATTGAGTTGAGTAATTGGGTGTGGCCTCTGGCGCGAACTGTAGCGTACCCAAATTCCCGAGCCTGTCCGCTCTCGACCCGCCCACCCAGCTGCTCGGCCATAGTCTGCATGCCGTAGCAAATGCCCAGAATGGGGATACCCAGTTTGAAAATACACTCTGGCGCTCTGTCCGTGTTTTGATCGTAGACACTTGCGTGTGAGCCAGACAAAATAATTCCCTTGAGCTTTCCGTCTTTTGCAAAATCCTTGATCCACTCCTCGCTTACGTCGCAGGAATGAACCTCACTGTAGACGTGGGACTCTCTGACACGCCTGGCAATGAGTTGCGTGACCTGAGATCCGAAATCAAGTATTAAGATTTTGTCGTGCAACATGGGTTTTACAAATTGGTTAAAAACAAATAACCCCAAGCCCCCCGCAAGGGGGAGTTCAAGATCAACAACAATTAATTAAAGTTCAAGTTAAGGTTCAATCGGCCCTGTAATTGGGGGCTTCTTTTGTAATTTGGACATCATGGACGTGGCTCTCGCGCATACCGGCCGAGGTAATTTGTACGAATTGGGCCTTCGTTCGCATATCATCCAAGGATGGGCAACCACAGTATCCCATTGAGGCCCTTAATCCACCGGCGAGTTGGTAAACGATGGTGACCATCGAACCTTTATAAGGGACGCGGCCCTCGATGCCCTCTGGTACTAATTTATCGGCATTGGGATTTGCAGTAGATGACTCTTGAAAGTAACGATCAGCGCTACCTTGTTGCATGGCCCCAATGCTGCCCATGCCACGGTAACTTTTATAGCTACGGCCTTGGTAAAGAATAATTTCGCCGGGAGCTTCCTCAGTACCCGCAAACATCCCCCCCATCATCACAGTTGAGGCACCCGCGGCAATGGCTTTAGCAAGATCTCCGCTGAACCTAACTCCTCCATCAGCAATGATGGGGACTCCTGTGCCCAGGAGGGCCTGTGCAACGTTATCGATCGCAGTGATCTGGGGCACTCCTACTCCAGCAACAATTCGGGTCGTACAAATAGATCCGGGTCCGATACCCACCTTCACCGCATCAGCCCCCACATTGGCTAGCGCAAGCGCGGCTGAGCCGGTTGCAATATTGCCTCCAATTACGTCAATATGGGGGAAGTTTCTCTTGACCCATTGAACTCGGTCTATGACGCCTTTGCTATGCCCATGAGCAGTGTCAACCACAATTGCATCAACACCTGCTTGAACAAGGAGCTCAACGCGTTGTTCGGTGCCTTCTGCAACGCCCACAGCAGCAGCCACCCTGAGATGGCCGCCAGCGTCACGCGCCGCGTTTGGAAAACTAGTCTGTTTGGTAATGTCTTTTACTGTAATAAGTCCTTTGAGGACAAATTGATCGTCGATTACCAAAAGCCGTTCAAGCTTGTGTTTATTTAGAAGGGCTTTGGCCTCGTCTGCAGTCGCGCTTTCGGGAACCGTGATTAATTTATCTCTGGGTGTCATAATTTCACTGACACAGACATCAAAACGGGTTTCAAAACGCAGATCCCGACCCGTAACTATTCCAACGACTTTCCCGTTTTCACAAACAGGAAAGCCCGAAATACTTAACTGATTAGACAAAGCGATGACTTCTCGCACAGTATGAGTGGGGGTAATAATGACTGGATCACGCAGTACGCCACTTTCGTAACGCTTGACCTTTGAGACCTCGGAGGCTTGCTGCTGAGGGGTCAGGTTTTTATGAATGACACCAATTCCACCCTCTTGCGCAATTGCGATCGCCAGACGTGCCTCAGTTACAGTGTCCATGGCAGCCGATACGAGGGGCAAATTGAGGCTTATGTTGCGGGAAAACTGTGTCTTAAGAGACGTGTCTTTGGGCAGGACCAACGAATAATCGGGTACCAACAGAACGTCATCAAAAGTAAGTGCGTTACCAAGGAGGCGCATTTGTAAAAGCTCCAAATCGACGATTGTAGCGATTGGGAGAGTAATTTCCTCAAAAAAAACTCAATTTGGCCCTAATACTGCTGTTCAACAACATGAAACTAATACCCCGCTTTTGAGCCTGGCCGTTTTTTAGCAAACAATCCAGCCGCTTTGACGCCCTGTTTTTTAAATCTCTCGCGGCGCGCCACTTTTGGATCGACTTTTATTGGTCTGAGCACCTCAATGCGATCACCTGAACTCAAGGGTTGGCTTAATAAAGCAGGTTTTGACCAGATCGCAGCGCTGAATCCATCTTTCAACTTAGGGAGTGCAGTGGCGTGTGAGGCGCAATCTGATGCTTTTAATGACTCTGGGTCTAAAAATAAGACGGCGTCATCGTGGTCTAGTAGTTTCAAAGCATCCGCCAAGGTCGAACCCGCTGCAAGTGTGATTTGTCTCTCTAAAACATACCGGGGAGTAGGCGAAAAACAAAAGGAAATTTTTAGCAATGAGCACATCTGCGGCGGTTAAATTGACTTAACTATAGATTTTCTCTGCCCGACTTACGAAAGAATCAACCAAGGAGTCAGCAATTTTGTCAAAGATAGGACCTACTAAGGCTCCAAAAACACTATCGAATGAGTAGTTTAGCGTCAGCTCAACTCTACAGGCCCTCTCCTCCCCCAGGGGAATAAAATTCCAAAGACCGTCAAGGTGTTTGAATGGGCCGTCTAATAAATTAACCTTTATTTGACGACCCGCAATGTGGTAGTTGCGGGTGGTGAAAGATTTTTTAAATCCAGCTAAGGACATACCTATTCTCGCGCTTACGCCGTCCTCGTATGTTTGATCCACTTGGCCTGATTCGCACCAGGGCAAAAACTCTGGATATTTAGGCACATCAGCTACTAAAGAGAACATTTCTTCGTTACTGAACCATATCATGACAGACTTGTGAATTGTTTTCATACAATAGTAGATTCGTCAAACAGAAACATTCGGATTGTAGATATCCTTTTGGCGATACCAACTGAATCTTATGGCAACCCCTAAAAAACAACTACCCGCACGAATAGCCGAGAATAAAAAGGCACAGTTTAATTACTTCTTTGAGGAGCGGTTTGAGGCCGGTATGGTGCTGCAGGGATGGGAAATAAAGGCCGTTAGGGAAGGAAAGGTACAGCTCACCGATGGGTATGTTGTAGTGAGAGCGGGTGAGCTTTTTTTGATTGGTTGCTTAATCAATCCGCTTAAAACCGCCTCCACCCACGTAAACCCAGAGGCCGCTCGAACTAAAAAGCTTTTAATGCATAAAGAGGAAATAAGGCGACTGATCGGTAAAGTAGAACAAAAGGGGTACACCTTAGTCCCCATTAACCTGCACTGGAAAAACGGCGTAGTCAAATGTGAAATAGCTCTTGCAAAGGGCAAGGCTGAACATGATAAGCGAGACACCATTAAGGACCGGGAGGGCAAACGCGAGGTCGAGCGTGCTTTAAAACACAGACAAAGATGACAGTTAGCTAAATTTACTCCAATAATCTAGAAATTCCTTAGCCCAATTCAGGCCGCATTTTGATTTTCTTTGAAAAATCCTAATACATTAATGGATATTTCAAGATATTTAAATCTGCCAAAGCGTAGAGGGTTAAAAATGTATTTATTTAGAACAATACTTGCAAACATAAGAAAAAATCTAACCGCAGTTGTATTCAGCGCAGTAGGTTTTTTCTTAATTGCAGTCGTATGGATTTTCATTTACTTGGAACTGGAGCTTGACTATAAACTAATCTTAGATGGCTCAAGATCAAACCTTCAAAATATCGCACGCAGTTTTAAGGAGCACACTGAATCGTCTTTGGCTATCTCAGATGAGTTGTTAAGAATTATTAAATTTAACTATGA
>CAIQHG010000057.1 GCA_903871545.1 uncultured Burkholderiales bacterium
AGCCGTGATGTTGTTATCTCGAACAACCTTAGACCAGATAGCGGATTCATTTGTAATAAATTTTGCGAACTCACTAGGAGACCCATTGCCAGTTCGCAAACCTACATCTTGCAGTCTTTTCTGAAATGCAGGATTAGCCAAAATCTTTATTGTTTCACTAGATAACTTTAGAACAACATCATCTGGAGTGCCTTTTCGCGCTAACAGACCTGTCCAAGAATCTCCCATAAAACCTGGAATTCCTTCCGCTACTGTGGGAGTATCAGGCAATCCACTTAACCTTTGCAAACTAGATACGGCGAGAGCTTTCAACTTACCTCCATTAATTTGGGGGATCGCAGTGGTACTTGCATCAAAAGAAAAATCAACGTTACCATTTATAACGTCATTCATTCCGCCATCACGGTAGGGAACATGAACCATTTTTAGGCCTGCTGAGTTTAGGAAGCGTTCCATAGTTACATGGGTACCTTGACCGATACCATAACTGGCAAAACTATATTTACCAGGATTTTGTTTTGCCAAGGCGATTAATTCTGGTAAGGATTTGATAGATGATTTTCCAGATGTGATGAGAATTAATGGGACTTCTGCAACTTGACTCACCGGAGTGAAGTCATCCGCTTTATAGGGCAAATTCTTATAAACAAAGGGATTGATAGAAACTGTGTTTTGCGCTGTATAAAGAAGCGTATATCCATCAGCTGGGGCAGTAGCAACAGCTTGGGCACCAATGATGGTGGCTGCACCTGGTTTGTTGTCGATGACGAAGGGTTGGCCTAAAGATTGGGTCATTCTCTCCGCCCAAAGTCGCGCAACCACATCAGGTGAAGTACCCGCTGGAAAAGGTACAACGACCTTAACAGGCTTGCTCGGATAGTCACTTGCCCATGTTGTTACAGAAAATAGCCCTAAACACAAACTCACTACGCCAACTTGACACAACGTAGTAACCCAAAGTCGAATCTCTTTGAAAATGGAATGACCCATATTTGTCTCCTATTTTGATTTTTAAAACTCTACTCTCAACCTTTCACTGACGATTTGATGCGGTAGGCGTTGGAGGTTTTCCAAGCGTGAATCCGGCATCTACTGTGACCACTTGCCCAGTCATAATACAACTGGGATCTAGAAGCCACAACAGGGAATGCGCGATCTCCTCAGGCGAACATATTTTTCCGAGTAACGAAGTTTCGGTAAAACTTTGCTTGACACGCTGGTATAGATCAGGGCCCAACCCGTCAAGTAGCCAACGCCCTTCAATCATTCCCGGCATTACAGCGTTAACCCTAATCCGTGGGGCAAATGCACGCGCTAATGAAAGCGTTAGCGCATTGAGCGCTGCTTTAGAAAGTACATAGGGAATGGAACTTCCCTGCCCCGTTTGAGCCGACAAAGATGATACCGAGACAATTGCTGCACCATGCTGCATGTGCTTAGAAGCGGCCCTTGCCATTAAAAATGGACCTAGGGTATTTACCTGAAAAATATCGAGAAAGTCTTCAACATTAAGTTTGTCCAACTGCTCTAAAGGAACGAATTGTGTAATGCCAGCGCAATTGACCAACAGATCAAGACTTTCCTTTCCCCAGCGCTGGACTGCAGTGTTAACTAAATTTGAACAGGCATCTTCTATGGAAACGTCAGCCTGCATTTCAAAAGCATCAACACCCATTTGACGACACTGGGCACCTATCTCTTTTGCAGATTCAACGCTACTTCGGTAATTGATAAGCACATGGACGCCTTTTGCAGCTAACGCTAAAGCAGTTGCTGCTCCAACCCCAGTTCCCGCCCCTGTAATGATGGCGTGCTTACCAGCTAAAGTATTGATGGGCATAGTACTAGATCAAAGTTTGAGTTCAATATCGCGAAGAGCTTCATCCCCCATTCGAGCCACTTCGTTGTCAATCAAACTTCCACAGGTAGGGCAAAAGTATTGACGGAACAAAGGTTCATCATCAATGTAACGACGATAGTCGCCGACATGTGGATTTGCCGCAGTAATAGGGGCAGTGAGTGTTGCGCAGGCATCTTTATAGTTGCTGCTTAAAGGACCTAGATCTGTCGCGCATCCCATGCAACACCAGCGTTTATTAGTTTGTCCTTTGTTTTCTGGATCGCTTCGCACTGCTAAACCTGGCGTTACTTCTCTCAACAGTTTGCCTTTTAGTGCACGCAAAGGCAATGCATGCGTACGCGGATGTTTGGATCGCGTCTTTTTCATCTGCGTTCGGATCAATGATGTGGCTTTAGTATCAAGTCTTTCACCATCCAAGATAACCCCATACACCTCTTTTGCAGCCTCCCGTGACACGGCCATGTTGTCCACAACATCCAATCGCACAAGTTCTGGATCGCGCTCAAGAGGATCGCCAAAACCACCGCCGCCTGTCCAAAGTACCGAATACACATCACTGGGATTTTGTTGGAAATTTTGCTGCCGTAATGCAAGCACTTCTTCTCTTCCGCCTACCTCAGATATATCCGACGGCATTTCGCTTTTCTGCATCAGGCTCTTGATATTGGAGTTTCTTTGGAACTTGTAAACGTTAACAGTGGCTGGATAACCACCCATCATTCCGGTGGAAGTAGGTATGGCATTTCCAGATGACAGGGTGTCATGTGTAATGGTTTCAGTTCCATGCGGAATGAAGCATGACTCGGCAGACAAGCCACCCCGAAAATGTCCGGCACCACCTGAATCGACGACTTCTTTACGATACAGAAACAGCAACGGAAATGTCTGCTCGGTATGCTCAATATTGGGTAATTTGCAAATAGGCGTCCGCGATTGACCACCCGTTGAAATACCATCCGCATTGGCAAACGCGCCAATGGCTCCTCCGATGGGATCTACTAATAGATAGCCAAACGGATCCCCCCATTGGTCTGTCCCTCGGAAAATAGTCGCAGGCCACTGACTGGTTCCACCGATACACATAATGTCTTTGCGCATTTGAGCATCGCCATAAATCATTTTCCCTAGTACGTTGTAGGTGGGATAAAGAGATATTTCCATAGCCTGAACAGGGGCAGTAGATACCGAAGCAGGGAAATTGGCACAGTTCATAGTGCCAGGGGTCGCTTCAAATCGCACGTGCCGCAAAGCACCACCGATAGCAAAATACTGGTCCCAACAAAGTAGTTGGTTAAGCGCCACCATAATCGAACCACGCCAACCAGAATAAGTTGCATTCATGGCACCGTCTTGTTCTGCCGTGCCTTCGTTACGAAAAATTAGTTTATGCCCCTTCTTTTCTAAACTTATCATCACCTTATGAGAACGCCGATCACCTGGTCTACAACATTCAATATAACTACGGTCACGCCATACTCCGTCAGGCAAGCGACTCATCTTGTCTAAAAATGCGTGCTCCCCATCGGTCAGGATCTTGCGCATTACTGACTTCACCGAATCTGCTCCATAACGTTTTAGTAAGGCCTCTACACGCGCCTTAGCTGTGTTGTTTCCCGCTAATTGAGCACGGAAATCTAAAGCTACAGCCTCAGGTTTACGTGAAGCTCGAAGATATAACTCTTCGATATCTCGACGAATTTCACCGTTTTCAATAATCTTTACAGGAGGAACCAATAACCCCTCTTCATATGCGCTTTCAGCAGACATACAAAAACTAGAAGGTGTTATGCCTCCGATGTCGTACTGATGCAAGCAATTTGTCACCCAGCAAAATAATTTGTCTTCATGGAAAACGGGACAAATCAGCATCACATCTTGTTGATGGGCTGCACCTACCCAAGGATCATTGGCTAGAAACATATCACCATCACGGATGCCCGGGTTGTCGGAGCGGTTTTCCAAAATCCATTTCACTTGTGTATCTGCTACCCCAGACATGTATTGCATGTAAGGACCAAAAAATACAAACTCACCCTCCTCTGTCAATATCGAAGGGTTCAAGTCCAGGGCATACATAGCAACGGGAGAGCCAGACAAACGCTGAATAGTTGCACCGTGTTCTTCGTTGATATTCCAAAGACTGTGGCGAATCACCTCGTAAGTAATCGGATCGAGCTTACGACTTTCATCCTTATGCAGTTTTAGCTTTGGCGATATACGTAACTTTTCAGGAGGTATGTAACCGCCTTTAATCGCATCGAATGCATTGCCATGGTGGGTTTCGGTTTTATTTAACATGATTTAGCTCACAAAATGAAGTTCGAAATTACCAAGCGCATCTACGCGCAACTGTTGCTTAGGTTGCACAACAATATTGGTATCGGTTGTCTCAACAACAGCTGGGCCATCCACCAATAACCCGTTAGAAAGTAAAGCGCCGTTATAAATTGGAGTCTTAATTGATTTACTTAGGTCACTCCAGTAAACCTGGCGGTGACCACTTAGGGCAACGCTAGGCTTTGACTGTCGCTTACGAGGACTGCGCTTTAGTTCTAATTCCTGCGTTGCACTGCGCGCACGAACTCTGAAAGTGACCATTTCTAGTCGCGCGTTTCCATAGGAAGACCCCTTGCCGTAAATTGCTTCATATCTTGCATAAAAAAGTTGATTAAGCTGCTCAAGTCCGGCTTTTGTTAGTTGCGGTTTTGCTCGTTCACTAAAAGGTGGCAATTCCACTTCCACCTCATTAATTTGTCCACGGTGTCTCATATCTATGGAAAAGCTCAAATGAATTTTTGAGCTGTTCACGCCATCTTGCTTCATTTGTTTGCTCGCGTTTTGACCTAACTTCAACAAAATTTTATTTACGTGTGCCAGATTGAATGGCGAACTTTGTATATCGACTTGCTCGTGCACGTGCAACATATCAGCAGTCGCAGCGCCAAATGCGCACCACGTGGAGGCAATACGGTTGAGCGGGATCAACACACGCTGAACACCCAACTCACGAGAGAAAACTCCTGCGTGAACTGGCCCAGCACCTCCAAACGCAAACACTGTGAAGTCACGAGGATCGAATCCTTTTTCTACAGTGGTCTTTCGAATGATGTCAGCCATTTTGAATTCGGCAATCTTGGCAATACCTGCTGCCGTTTCCATCACGCTCAAACCAATTTCTTTAGCAACGCGTTCTACTGCTTCAAATGATTTTTTGCGGTCTAGTTTGATTCGGCCTCCAAGAAAATTATCTGGATCGATGTAACCTAAAACCACATCAGCATCGGTCACCGTAGGAATCAAATTGCCTTTTCCATAGCAAGCAGGCCCTGGGTCTGCACCCGCAGAATCTGGCCCTACGCGCAATGTACGTGTTAGCGCGTCCACTCGTGCCAAAGAACCACCACCCGACCCGATCGCTTGAATGTCTACTTTGGGAATGAAATACTCATATTGCGCCACATTGGCAATTGAGTTGTAGGCCGGACGACCATTGTGAATAATTCCGACATCAAAAGATGTGCCACCCATATCGGTCGTAATAATGTTCTCGCATCTAATCAATTGACCTAGGAATTTAGAAGCAGTAACTCCAGATACCGGACCTGAATCCAAAGTCAGCAGAGGAGCTTGAATAGCACGATCAACAGAAATAGACCCTCCTCCACAGGAAGTAATTTGCAAAGGATGACGATAACCCGCCAACTTCAAACGCTGATCCAGTTGCTTAAGATAGTTTGAAGTAACCGGACCTATATAGGCATTAAGTACGGTAGCTGTTAGACGCTCATACTCACCCCACTTTGGTGCCAACTCCACCGAGCAACTCACAAACATGCCCGGGGCGCGTTGTCGGATCAACTCAGCAATACGTAATTCGTGACGTGGTTGTTTAAAGGACCATAAAAGGCAAACAGCAAATGCTTCAACACCCATAGCCAGCAATTCATCTACAGAGGCTAAAACCTCTTTTTCATTCAACTCCACCACCACATTCCCGTTGCAGTCAATCCGCTCCGATACTCCTCGGATATATCGCTTGGGTACGATCGGTACAGGCTTTTGACTTTCGGGGAAATGCACTAACTGATTTAAGTTACGTGAATCAATTCCCCTCGAACCGCGCATGATGTGAATAATGTCCTCATGCCCCTTAGTGGTGATAAGACCTACTTTTGAACCACGACGCTGAATCAACGTATTGGTACCCACCGTTGTCCCGTGGGTAAGCAATTTGATGCGCCCGCAGAATTCTTCAAACCCTAGTCCTAGCCTCTCAGCTACCAAACCCATTGCATTTAGCATGCCATTCGCAAATGCCGGTGGCGTAGAGGGAGACTTGGCTGCGAGGAGTTCTCCTTTGCTTGTAATCACGACGCAATCGGTGAACGTCCCACCTATATCCACACCAACTTGATAATGATCCATCTAATCTTCCTTCTTGTGCAAATCTCGATATAAAGCATGTTGAGGGAAAATTCGTAATAAGCCATGCCTTTTAAGCATGTATGCGATGCAATACTTAAATCTACTAGTCGAATTTAATATTTTTTAAGGGTTTTCAACTACTCCAGCGAACACCTCGCCACCAGCCCTGGCGTGACTGCTGATGCAACATTTCCGTTAGACGATCGCGGAGTCTGTGTCCTGCTAGGGAGAAACTCCGGTCTTTAGCACTTACCAAAGTCCAACTGACTTCCAGTCCTTGAATGGGAGCGGCTGTCAATTGCCCCCCTCGGTGCAAGGTGCTGATTGCGCTATAGGGAAGAACCGTGAAGCCTATACCTCGAATCACCAAATCGCATAGCAGTCTTGCTGAGTTAGTTTCTAACTTAGGTTGGATTCTTTCTCCGTATGCAATCATTTGCCGATCTACAAGCGTTCGCATCGCGTTGGGAGCAGATGTTAGTAGCATGGGGCGCTTAATTAAAGACTCCAAATCAATGAAGTGATCTATTTCAAGCTGACTATGAATAGAGCCTACTAAGTAAAGTTGCTCAGTTAAGAGTGCACGGCTGCTTAGTAATCCCAATGGTTCAACGTCCGAGACTACTGCAGCATCGATTTTTCCAGTGAGAACCAATTCATGTAGTGCTGCACTTAGCCCCTCCGTAACACTTAGTCTTACTTCTGGATATTGCAATGCATATTCAGAAATCAATCTGTTCGTAATAACGTCATATAAAGATGGTGGCAAACCTATCCGGAGATCGCCTTTAGGTTCAGTAGCATATTTGCTGATGTCTTCGCCAATACGACGAGCCTGACCAAGCAGAGCATCCGCTCTTTCAAGCAACTCCAATCCAGCTGGCGTCAAGGCAACTCCCTTATCGGATCTTGTAAATAGCAAAACACCTAGTTCTTTTTCAAGTTGCTGAATTTGCCTTGTTAGATTTGGCTGAGTCATATGCAACAGATTTGCCGCACGAGTCATACTTTGAGCCTCAGCAATCTTCTTGAAATACTCTAATTGACGCAGATTCATGACAAAAAAAATAGATATTGACCATCTGTGGAAACTATGGCACTTCAAGCATTTAAGAAACCCACGTACAAACCCTTGATTAAGTAAGTTTTCGATCTAAGGCAAAGTGGTTCTGACGGGCCTACGAACTACAAACCAATTACACGACATATGACACGGTTTTCACTTCCTAGGCTGTTCAAATGATCAAGTTCGAGCCC
>CAIQHG010000058.1 GCA_903871545.1 uncultured Burkholderiales bacterium
AGCCATGGTGAGGCGCAAGCCATGTCCATGCAGCAGCAGACGAAGCAGGAATATTTGATTGCGAAATCAGATGCCCCGACTACAGCGCCGAAAGGCGTTTAGTCGCGGGTATTTCACGACTTAGTTGCATTTATTGGCTCTGTTAAATGACACCAGTAGTTAAATTCCCCTTTTGAGGAATACTGAGCTTTCTTACCCCCTCGCTGCCGTTATTTCCTATTTTATTAAAAGTCAGAATTTATAGATGATTCAAAAAACAGCTTTGATTTGCGGCGTAGGCGGTCAAGACGGCGGCTATTTGGCGCGGTTTTTAATATCCAAGGGCTACACCGTTTGGGGGTCCTCTCGGGACGCGCAGGGTGCAAGCTTTCACAATTTAAAGTTGCTCGCACTAGCCTCACAGGTCAAAACAATCACGATCCAGCCCGAGGATTTTAAAAGCGTATTTATTGCTTTAAAAAAGGCCGCTCCAGATGAGGTTTACTATTTAGCGGGCCAATCCTCCGTTGGGTTGTCGTTTGAGCTTCCCGCAGAGACCATTCAAAGCTCAGTGATTGGGACCCTTAACATGTTGGAGGCTTGTAAACTGCTTGATAAGCCTGTGAAGTTTTACAACGCAGGCTCCAGTGAGAGCTTTGGAAACACACAAGGGTTGGCTGCGAGCGAACAAACCCCCTTCATACCCCAAAGCCCCTATGCATTGGCAAAAGCTTCTGCCTACTGGCTGGTGAATAACTACAGAGATGCTTACGGCATATTTGCATGTACCGGTATTTTGTTCAATCACGAGTCTCCACTTCGTCCAAGACGTTTTGTGACTCAAAAGATCATCCAAGCGGCCAAGCGAATTCACCAAGGCTCCAAAGAAAGACTTGTGCTTGGCAATCTTGATATCTCCCGTGACTGGGGTTGGGCGCCCGAGTATGTAGAGGCCATGTGGTTGATGCTTCAACAGCCCAAGGCTGAGGACTTCATCATTGCAACTGGGCAAACTAACACCTTGGAGGAGTTTGTTCGTATTGCTTTTGAAAAATTAAATCTGAATTGGCGAGATCATGTGGACCAATCTGCAGAATTTATGAGACCCACCGAGCTCATGGTGAGTAAGGCCAATGTCTCAAAAGCAAAGGATATACTGGGTTGGAGCGCCAAAACAAAGCTAGACCTGGTGATTGAAAACATGTTAACCAAAGACTTCTGATGCTGTTTGTTGATGGAATTATCTTTACTCTGCAAAGAGCAGGGGGCATCAGTGCCATTTTTAGGTCATTGCTGAATTATCTCGACCATCAAAACGTTGTGACAAACCACTTTCTTGACGGCCAAAGCCTTCAAGAGTTAGATCAATGCCTTGACCCCGCGAGGGAGGAGGGGGCCGTTAAAACCACTGAGCGTACCCCTAGAGTACTAGAGCGTTATAGGTCTTGCCAAATGGACACGCCCAGGGCTAAGTCTAACTCTAGCTCTAGCTCTAGCTCGAATCTTAACAACCCTAGCAACGACATATACCACTCAAGCTACTACAGAACTCCCACTGATAAAAGCGTTACCAGCGTGTTGACTGTCTATGATTTTATGTATGAGCGTTATAGAAAGGGGCCTGCTAGGTGGGTTCATACACTCCAAAAAAATGCTGCCATCAAAAGAGCGCAATCGATAATTTGCATTTCTCAGACAACGCTTGAGGATTTGGTTGAGTTTGCGGGATTAAGGCCGGATCAAACGGTGAGCGTTGTGTACCCGGGTGTCTCGGAGAGTTTTAAGCCAATCCTCGTGGGTCAAGATTTCAGTGAACCTGCTGCGCGGCCTTTTATTTTGTTTGTGGGGCTGAGGGGGGGGTACAAAAATTTTAAGCTTGCATTACAAACGTTGACTGAGTTGCCTGAGTTTGAGATGCGCTGCGTGGGGGGGGGGAGCTTCAGCGGCTCTGAATTTGAGGGATTTCCAGAGCATGTTGTATCAAGAGTAAAACACATGGGCTTTACTACTGATGAGGAGTTAAATGCCCTTTATAACAAGGCAGTTTGCCTGTTTTATCCATCAAGGTATGAGGGGTTTGGAATTCCCGTCTTGGAAGCCATGAAGGCTGGCTGCCCAGTCGTTAGCATCAACTGCAAATCAATTGTAGAAATTGGGGGCGCAGCGCTACAAATGGTTCCCCTCGAAGATCCAACGCTTTTGGCCAAAGCTGTCATGCGTACCTTGTCAAGCCAAAGAGGCGATATAGTCAATATGGGGAGATTTAATGCTATAAATTTCTCCTGGGATAAGAGTAATTTTGAGACACTTCAGGTTTATAAAAAATTAGGTCTAAGCCAGTGAACTAAAACTCTAGCACTTCAGCACTGCAGCACCGATCCATTGATGCACTGATGCACTGATGCATGTTGCCTGAGTGTGGGAGTCTTGAAGGGTCTTGTCCCTCTGCGCCGCAAGAATGAGCAATTGCTCATCACGCTGACTAGGGAAGTTCGCGGCGAGACGCTTTACTCGCATTTAATTCAACTTGATAATCCAGAATGCGTTAGTTCGTGAATCAGTCCTCAGCCTATAGCTTTCAGCCTTTAGCCCTTAGCTCTTAGCTCTTAGCTCTTAGCTCTTAGCTCTTAGCCCTTAGCCCTTTATTGATATTGTTGACATTGTTGATATTGTTGACATCTTAGACTTTTTTGATATTTGCTAGTTGGGTATAGTGATGTTCACCCACTGGACAACCGGGATAAGCTTTTAATTGAGCTAAATGCATAAAAAGTAGTACAAGATGTTTAAATTACAATGGCTCTGACCAAGGAATTCTTCCCTTATTCAATAAGAAGGCTATAGATAAATGACAAAAAAAATATTAGTAACTGGCGGCGCAGGATTTTTGGGGAGTCATTTATGTGAGCGTTTGGTCAACGCCGGAGAAGATGTGCTTTGTGTTGATAACTTCTTTACGGGCTCTAAAGCCAATATTGCGCACCTACTAAATAAGCCCAATTTTGAGTTAATGCGCCATGACGTCACTTTCCCTTTGTACGTGGAAGTTGACCAAATTTACAACCTAGCTTGTCCAGCAAGTCCCATACACTACCAGCACGATCCTGTGCAAACGACCAAGACCAGTGTTCACGGGGCCATCAATATGCTTGGGCTTGCCAAAAGACTGAAGGCAAGAATTTTGCAGGCCTCTACGAGTGAAGTTTACGGTGACCCTGAGGTACACCCCCAGCCAGAGTCTTACTGGGGTAAAGTTAACCCAATTGGAATTCGTTCTTGCTACGACGAGGGCAAACGGTGTGCAGAAACCTTGTTCTTTGACTATCACAGGCAACACGAACTAGAAATTAAAGTGGTCCGAATATTTAACACCTACGGCCCCAAAATGCATCCCAACGACGGACGAGTCGTGAGTAACTTTATTGTCCAGGCCTTGAAGGGCCAAGATATAACGATTTACGGGGACGGATCACAGACAAGGAGCTTTTGTTATGTGGACGATCTGATAGAGGCTATGGTTCGCATGATGAATGCAGATAAAGAGTTTACGGGCCCTGTAAATATTGGTAATCCAAATGAGTTTACGATGCTTGAGCTTGCCAGTCACATCATTGAGTTGACCCACAGTGGCTCAAAGATTATTCACCTGCCCCTACCCCAGGACGACCCAAAGCAGCGTAAGCCTAATATTGAGCTTGCTAAGTCTGCTTTGAACTGGGAACCTAAGACCCAGCTCGATGAGGGACTCAAGAGCACGATTGAGTATTTCAAAAATTATGGGATTTGAAATCTGCGCATGCAAAACCCAATTCTGTTTCTAGTATTTAATCGCCCGGGAACCACCGCTTCTGTTTTTGAGACGATTCGACAGGCTAAGCCTCCCCGCTTGTATGTGGTGGCGGACGGTCCAAGGGAACACGTACCCAACGAGGCGTTGTTGTGTAGCGAAACCCGGCGGATCGCAACCGCCGTCGATTGGGAGTGTGAGCTCAAGACCCTATTTAGGGACGAAAACTTGGGTTGCAAAGGAAGCGTCTCGGGCGCAATTACTTGGTTTTTCGAGCATGAAGAGCAGGGAATCATTTTGGAGGATGACGTTTTGCCGTCCCCAAGTTTTTTTCCCTTTTGTGATTTTGCCTTAGAGAATCACAAAAACGATAAAGACGTCATGATGGTATGCGGGTACAACCCCTTTGGCGCAAACGTTAAAAGCGATGAATATTTCTTTTCCTTGGTGTCTCATGTTTGGGGATGGGCAACATGGCGCGAATGTTGGAATCTTTACGATCTTCGTTTAAAAGATTGGCCCCAAGATAAGGCCTTGAAGGCCTATAAAGACAAAATCCCCCCCTTTGCAATGACTTACTACGCGGACAGTTTTGATTTGGTGAAAGAGGGTTGGGTTGACACCTGGGATTATCAGTGGACCTACACGTTGTTAAAACATTCAGGCAAATCGATTAAACCGTTTGCTAATCTCATCTCAAACATTGGTGCCGAGGGCACGCATGCGAGTCAACAGGACGCAAATCACTTCACCGAATACGGGATGATGGATCCCAAAAACCTAAAGCCCAACAAAGTATTTGAGATAAATGCTAAAGCTGACGATCTTTTTTATCAAAAAAAAATCAAACCCGAATTGTTAAAAATCTACATTAGGAAAGTCATTGTTGCTTTGGGGCTTTACAGAGCTTTCAAAAAATTAAGAAAAAATATATCTTTACTTAAATAAAACGTCGCCCCTGGACGCGCTAAGTTTAGGTGCAGAATTTATGCGATTTATGCGATTTATGCGATTTAAGCTATTGGAGTGGAGGTAGATGCCATTTAAATGGCCAATCCAAATTGCATCCTAAATATTTTTGGGGCAAGAAAAATATTACTAAAAACACCAGCCATTGCATAAGACAGCACGGCAGTGATCGCCGCTCCGGTGATGCCGTAAATTGGAATTAATACATAATTCAACGTTAATGCTGTGAATGCGCCCACCAAAGTTTGATATGTTTGAATAATCCCCTTGCCCTCGTTCACAATCCAAAGGGACTGGGCGAGTGCTTGGAACACAAAAACGCATGAGAAAACATGAATTCCTAATATTAAAGAGGCATCTTTATAGGCATCACCGTATAAAAACTTAACAATATAGTCCGATCCCGCGTACATAAAGAGTGAAATTAGGAGTGCAGTAAGTCCAAAAAACCTAAAAATCTTTAAAAGAAATGCGTAGTAAGCCTCTTCCCCAAGTGTCTTTTTGCGAGCCAGGTAGGGCGCAAGACTTGTGGCCAAAGACATCGGCAAAACAAACCACACCTGCGATAGCGGCACCGCAACTGCGTAGATACCCAGTTGAGTTGCCCCTAGCATATTCCTAATCATGACTTGGTCTATTCGCATGTAAATGGCAACTGACAGACCGCTCATCACATAGGGCCAAGATTCTTTTAATAGTTTAAAGCCAGTCTGCTTTAGGAAAATCCATCTCTCATCAGTCTTAAAGCTT
This sequence comes from uncultured Burkholderiales bacterium, assembly GCA_903871545.1. Taxonomy (GTDB): domain Bacteria; phylum Pseudomonadota; class Gammaproteobacteria; order Burkholderiales; family Burkholderiaceae_C; genus Limnohabitans. The sequence goes on from CAIQHG010000058.1 coordinate 5,486, forward strand.
TTATAAACAACGATAAGGCCAAGTGCTGTGATCAGTCCCTCAAGCGCTGAGACGACTGCAAACGCGAGGAGCGGCATAGAGGTCAAAATGAGTGCGACCTTAATTGCATTGGAGACAAGTTGGGTGACTAACTTTGCATAGACTGCACGCCGACTTTGGCTCTGACTTTGAAACCACAAATCAATTGTGTCGGCAGGTTGAAAAACGAGCGTTAAGCCGACAAAAAATACCAACGGGACAAGCGAGTCATTGAACCCGTTTTCTAAAACAACGCCGAGGAGGGCCAATAACCAGCATGTGAGCCCTGCGGTGAACCTAAGACAAAAGACGGTACCTAATATCTCTCCTGCTTTTGCTTTGTTGATTGAGATCTCTCTCACAACCACGCCGTCAGCGCCTAATCCAACGATTGCTTGAAAAAAGGCGATAAAAGAGACGACATAGGCTAGTTCCCCAAAATCTTGAGGCCCCAGGTACCTGGCCACCCACGCCCCGACCAATAGACCCAGCAATGCACGGATGACTTTTTCGGCCAATATCCAAAGGCTATTGGCCATCACTAATTTTGCGGTTGCGCTTTCTATTAAGTTTTTATAAGCTTCGGATATTTTATTCAGCATAATTTCGCTACAAAAACGTATTATGACTGATCGATCATGGAGGATCGGGGTGGGGCGCTTGGGCACTTGGGTGGATCGGGATGGATCAAGGCAGATCAATCTCAATCTAGACTAACCTAGATTAACCTAGACTGACTGGGTTTGATTTAGTCTGAACCAACCAGCTAACTGACCCGTTTTGGGTAACGCGTGTGAGGCAATGAAGCTGGGTGTTTTAGTGCATGCAGACCAAGTTAACAGCAAGGGCAGGGCAAGGGCAGGGCAAGAATTCCGACACTTATAATGAGACTCAAGGCCTCAATTTTTCATCTTTTCTCGCCAATCTAGGTTTTCTAGCCTTTAAAGTCTAAGACAGCGACTCAAATTAATTGAGCTTGGTGACATCTAACTCGCACCTACTTTCCAGTTCTGATTAAAAGCCAACCCTCAAGAACCCCAACTCCATAAAGATTGATTTACCAAAAACTCAATATGCAACTTATGTTCAATTTCTTTTTAAAAATTTATCTTCTGATTTTTGCGAGGCAGTCGTTTCAAAAATTCAATCTATTGCTCTACAAACTTACAATCAGAAGTTTAGGTTACAACAACTTTATAAACGATTTAGTGAGCGGGGAACTTCACTTTATCAAACTACTAAATCGCTATGACCCTAAACTCTGCATCGACATAGGTGCAAACATTGGAAGCTACTCTTCAACTTTACTCGAGCACACAAATGCAGTTGTAATTGCCTTTGAGCCGCTTCCCAGGGCTTATGACGCATTGGGAAAGCTCAAGGCGACCTATCCCGCGCGCTTTATCCCTATCAACCAGGGGGTGGGTGCTGAAGTGGGCCACTTAGACCTTCATTTTGGAAGCGAAGTATCTGTCATGGCCTCATTCAGTCAAGAAATCAACGAAATAGACTACGTATCAAGGAACAATACCAATTCAATTAATGTAGAGGTAAATACTTTAGACAATTTCTTTAAAGACTTCGATCCTAAGTTTAGTGAGATCGATTTAATAAAAATTGATACTGAAGGTTTTGAGCACGAAGTTTTGGTCGGCGCTGCCAATACATTGGTTAAATACAGGCCTAAATTTATTCAAATTGAATTTAACCATCATCAATTGTTCAGGTCCCAGTCTATTTATTCTTTCTCCAAGATCTTGAAAAACTATAAAGTGTTTCAAATGTTACCTTATCACCACGGGTTGGTACTTCGCGGTCCTAAATTGGCTGAGGCAAATATTTTCCAGTTTTCCAACTTTGTGTTTATTAGAGAAGACATATCCCTTGGTCCTCTGAGTAGTTGAATCTCTATGTGCAAGGGGAGGCTCATGAAGGTGAGTAGATATGCAGATTCGACGCAGCCGTTAATCAAGACATCAACGGCTTCTCGCTCGTTTAATTGCGAGCCTTTGCCCAAATTCTCTCTGCATTTTTCAAAATTGCTTTGATGAAGTACTTGCAAAGCTGAGAAATATCCCCCTTAATAACAGCGCCCGCTCTGCAGACCTCCCCACTTAGGACCTGTGCGCCTTTAATCTCAATTTGTGCTTTGACTTTGTTTAAGAACACTGGCCAGTTGTAGTTATCTCTAAGAGCTTTTTGGCCTTCAATTTGAAGTTGAATGAGCCCACTTTGGGGCATCGCGTTCAAAGATTCAATGATATCTCTGGCCGCTTGTGCGTCGCCCAAGGGTACATTGACAATTCCCTGTTCATTCACATAACCGCTTGTGGGTGTACAAACGGGAATCAGCCCCCAACTCATGCTCTCTAGCACAGTGGTTGGATTGGCATCAGCGTTTCCAACGGTGATCATGAAATCAAATGTATTCAAAAGCTCTTTATTCGATTTTTCTTTAAAGTTGAGGTACCCATGGTTGATGAATCTGCGGGTGCTTGGCACTTTACCGATTGTGTGGATCTCAATGGTTGGTAATTTCTCAAAAATCTCCTCTAAGTAGTCTAGATTCTTGCCCGCACGGTCGTTCCCAATGTAGAGAAACTTCCTCTTACCCTCACCGTTGAATGTGGTTTTTAGGTAAGGGAAATGTTCTTTATCTACTGCCAAATCCAAATGAATCATTTTGGGTAGCCAGTGTGCAAACTGAGTACTCGCAACCCGCTCAAACCAGTACTTGCCCGTGATCGCTAAAAAGGCGTCGCAATCATCAATGTAAGCATCCAAGAACCCGATTTGTCTAACGTCCTCGTTGTAGGGTTGCATAATAATCTTCTTAAACCACCCCTCCTCTTTAAGCGCTCTTTTCATGACCGTGAAGGGTGCGGGGCACACGTGTCCAATCAAAACGTCTCCAGGCTCGGGGATGATGGTCCTGAACTCATCCCAGTTGTAGGCGCGTACTGCGCTGCTTTTAGACAAAAACTCGATTAACTTGTGCCCAATCACATTGGGCGCAGAAATCTTGTTGAGGTGGGGATAAACCAGGTGGATCATTTAGGGAGAATTAAAGTCATGCAAAGAGGGTATTTGTGCCTGTTCTTTATTCCTGATTATTTATTCCCGGTTCTCTATCAAATGGTCCTTAGCAGTTCCTTTGTTTGGAAGTAAAACGACCACAGATCTGAGCAACCAACTTATCTCCCTACGCATAATAAATCTCATCAGGCCAACTCTTAGGGACTTAAGTTTAGATGGTTTGTAAAAAAAAATGAGATTGCCTTGAATTATGTGGTTCAAACTAAATTTTTTGGATACATAGTCCAGCGCTTTCCTTGAGTAAAAGAAAATGTGCTGACCCGTACTGGGCACCAAGTACCACCAGTCGGCACCTTCACCCGAATAGATGCCTGTGCTCATCAAATAAAAGCTCGCGTCTTGTTTGAATAAGCTCTCAAGCTCTAAGGCCGGATTTGCAAAATGCTCGAGCACTTCAAAAGCCAGCACCATATCTGGTTGATTAAAGTTGGGTTTTGTAAAGTGCTGAGCGTAGATGGGTCTAGAGTATTTGTCTTTTACAAAGACGTTAAGTGAGTAATCCCTTAGGAATCTGCAAAGAAGCCCGTCTCCGCCTCCTATGTCTAATATATTTTTGGCCCCACTCAAGCGGGATACAAAGTAGCTCACGACCAAGTTTCTTAAGGTTCTTTGCGCAGCGCCACTATCTGCGGCGGCTAAATTGTCCCCGTACGCCAAGTCTAGCCAATCGGGAGTTTGGGTTTGCAGGGACTCACATACAGAGCACATATAGTATTTGACCTGCCTGCTTTTGAGCACAAGCAGCTCAAATTTGAAGGACGCACCAGCGCCGCACAACCGACACTGTATTTTTGAAATAGTTTCAGTTTGTGTTGCGCTAGTTTGAGAGTTTGGGTTCATTCATAAAACAATTGACTTAGAATAATGAATTATAGTTAATTCTCCCAATGCGTAACAATTACTCCGTTCGACTTAGGAAGTACCTCTTTAGAGCCGGTACGGCCTTTAAAAGGCATTGTGCGGGTAACCTAAAATGAAACTTTCCATCATTACGGTTACTTTCAACTCGTCCCTGACCTTAGCCGACACCCTCAGTTCTGTTTCCAGTCAAGATTATCCAGATATTGAATACATCGTGGTTGACGGGGGCTCCACAGATTCCACCCTAGAGCTCATTAAGTCAAGCAACAGGGTCAACCGACATATCTCTGAGCCAGACGAGGGAATATACGACGCAATGAACAAGGGTCTAAAGTTGGCAACAGGGGATGTGATCGGATTTTTGCACTCTGATGATGTGTATGCACATCCCGGCGTTCTATCTTTAGTCGCAAAGCGGTTTGAGGAGTTAGATTTAGACGCGCTGTACGGGGATATTGTTTATTTCCAAAGCAACCCTGGGCGTATAGGGGGGGGTGGTGTGGGGCTCGGTGCGGGGCTTGGTGGGGAGCAGGGTGGTGAACTGGGTGGCAAGATAGATGTGGTGCGTAGATACCGTTCACACCGTTTTGCCCCAAACATGATTGGTTGGGGCTGGATGCCTGCGCACCCCTCCCTTTTCCTCAAAAGAGGTGTGTACGACACATACGGCCTTTTTAAAACGGATTACAAAATCGCTGGTGATTATGAATTTGTTGCACGTATTTTTCACGCTAACTTGCTCAAGTATCACTATTTGTCAGAGGTACTGGTCAAAATGCGGATGGGCGGCGTGAGCACCGGGGGCCTTAGTAACTCCATTATCTTGAACCAGGAGGTTCTAAGAGCTTGCAGGGAGAACGGGATACCCACAAATTGGTTCAAAATACTCTCCAAATATCCCGCTAAATTGCTTGATTCCATTTTTCAGAAATAAACTCTTTCACATGAATATTCATATCAGCGGTGCAAGTGGGTTTGTGGGCAAGGCTCTATGCTCAGAGCTCTCCGGTCGGGGTCACCAGGTCGTCCCATTAGTGAGAAAGCTTAGTGCATTTGACAACGCAGTCTTTGTACCCGACCTGAGGGATAGCTTAAGCGTTGAAGATGCCATTCAAGGTTGCGATGTATTTATCCATTTAGCCGCTAGAGTTCACCAAATGGGGGAGGACCCGCGGGGAGCAAAAGAGCACTATCAGTTGGTTAATAGGGAGCTTACTCTCTTACTTGCTAGAGCTGCTTTAAAGGCTGGGGCGCAACATTTCATTTTTATGAGTAGCGTTAAAGTAGCGGGTGAGATGAGCCCCCTCTCCTGTGCCTTGGTGGAGGGGAGTAGTCCTCGCCCTGAGGACCCCTACGCCCAGTCCAAATGGGATGCAGAGCAGGACTTAATGGAGTTTGCAGCAAGGAGCGGAATGAGCGTCACGATTTTGCGACCTCCATTGATTTATGGTCCAGGCGTTAAGGCAAACTTTCTCTCTTTAATGCGTTGGCTAAGTCAATCGCTCCCCACGCCTTTTAGGCTTATCAAGAATAAACGCAGTTTTCTCTACACTGCCAATCTAACAAGCGCAATCGCCAGGTGTATTGAGCTAGGACCTAGGCGCTCAGGCATTTATTTCCTAAGCGACGGTGAGGACTTGTCCTCACATGAGTTGGGCTCAAAACTGTGTAAGTCTCTTAACTGCTTTTATTTTTCCTTGCCCGTCCCCGATTTTTTACTTAAGTTAGTAGGCTGGTGTTTGGGTAAAACCCCTCAGGTCAATCGCCTACTCAGCTCGTTACAGGTCAGCAACGAGCTTTTTTGCAGGGACTTTGATTGGACGCCCCCCCACACAGTAGACGAGGGGCTAAGGGACACGGCAACGTGGTTTAGGGGTGAGAGGAGCCTAGAGCGGATGAACCACTTTAAAAGAGCGGTAGATGTAATGATTTGTATTTTTGCTCTTTGCGCTCTGTGCGTACCCTTGGTTTTGATTGCGCTTATCGTTAAGCTCACCTCAAAGGGTCCCGTTTTATATTGGTCCGATAGGGTGGGCGCGCATAACCAAATCTTTAGTATGCCTAAATTCAGATCTATGCGAGTGGGCACACCTGTGGTTGCCACCCATCTGCTAGAGAGTCCAGATGCCTACCTAACGCCTGTAGGCGGGTTGCTTCGCCGCTCAAGTTTAGATGAGCTTCCTCAGTTGCTGTGCATTTTACGCGGAACGATGAGTTGGGTAGGTCCTAGGCCGGCTCTTTATAACCAATATGATTTAATCTCTTTAAGAACACAGACTGGGGTTGACAGACTTGTTCCCGGGATCACGGGGTGGGCTCAGATTAATGGACGCGACGAGCTCGAAATAGCTGAGAAAGTGCAATATGATCAAGAATATCTTGTAAAAAGGTCTTTTTTATTCGATATGAAAATTTTGTGGTTAACCTTCTTCAAAGTTCTTTTTCATAAAAACATTGCCCATTGAAGAGGATTCATTGAAAGATAGTTTTTTGAAAGATGGTTTATTAAAAGTTAGTTTATCGATGGCTAGTTCACTGTAAATTTGGCAGATTGAGTCAATATATGAATCCAACTGTGATTTCAACTTCATACAAACGCCCCATTCATTTAAGGATATTTCTGACTTCATGGCTGTGATCTCCCAAGCAATTCAAAAATTTAGGGTGCTTGCCCTAAATCTCCCCCGGCCCATCAAGCAGATCTTGGTGGCTGGTGTGGACATTTTGATGAGCGTTGCTGCAGTGTGGTTGGCTTATGTATTAAGGTTAGATGCGTTTAGACTTCCTCGAACCTCTCCTCAGTTAATCGTTTATTTGTTAGCCCCACTATTATTAGTAACTATTTTTTGGCGCTTGGGTGTATACAGAGCAATATTTAGGTATACAGGAATATCAATAATTAAGACCTTGTCACAAGGCGTACTGTTGCAGGCTTTAGCATATGGTTTAGCTCTGTGGATTTTGAGCTTGCTGGGTATTGTGAGGTTTGCTGGTTATGATTTGCCCCGATCTATATTAGTATTGGCGCCACTTCTAACGCTAACCCTGTGTAGTGGTGTGAGAGCTATAGCCTACCAGGCACTAACCGGTTTTGAAAAGTCTAGAAGAGTCTTTAGAAACCGAAGCCGTTTGCTCATTTACGGGGCAGGCTCTGCAGGGATTCAGGCTTATGAGGCGATCAAGAGCTCCTCTGTTTTTGCAGTTCTAGGTTTTATAGACGATAACGTAACGCTTCAAGGACGCGAGATTCAGGGAAATAGAATATTCGCCTTTGCCGACCTTAAAGACATCATTCCCCGAATGGGGGTGAGTGACATTATTTTAGCGATGCCCTCCCTCAGTAGGTCAGAGCGCCTGCAAATACTTGAGCGCCTTCGAACACATCCCGTGCACGTGAGGAGTCTGCCCAATTTAGATGATTTAGCCAGCGGGCACATCCAGATCAACGATGTCAAAGAATTAGATATTACCGATCTTTTAGGGCGCACCACAGTTCAGCCCGATACGGAGTTAATTAACTCAAGCTTGGTGGATAGGGTGGTTTTAATAACGGGCGCAGGGGGATCTATTGGCGGGGAGTTGTGCAGACAAATACTTAAAACAAATCCACTGCGCCTTGTCTTGCTGGACGTCAGCGAGTACGCTTTGTACCGTGTTGAGCAAGAGTTGAGCCGGCTTAAATCTTTGGGCAGATACGCCCAGAGCACGCAGATTGTTGCCCTGTTAGGCTCGGTACGGGATGAGCTGCGGATGAATGAAATTTTGGGGCACCACAGGCCTCACACTATTTTTCATGCGGCGGCCTACAAACATGTCCCTTTGGTTGAAATAAATCCATTCGAGGGTATTCGTAATAATGTGTACGGCACCAGAGTGCTGGGGGAGCTTGCAAAAAAACACCGTGTAGCTAATTTCGTGTTGATTAGTACGGACAAAGCGGTTCGACCTACCAATATCATGGGAGCCAGTAAGCGCTTGGCAGAGTTGGTACTCCAAGCCTTGGCTGAGAAGTCTAGTGAGTTTAAGGAGTCTAATGACTTTAAGGAGACTGTCTTCTCAATGGTCAGGTTTGGAAATGTTTTGGGCTCATCGGGCTCTGTGGTGCCGCTTTTCAGGCAACAAATCTTAGAGGGCGGCCCCATCACCTTGACCGATTTTGAGGTAACCCGTTACTTCATGACTATTCCAGAGGCGGCGCAATTGGTGATTCAGGCAAGCGCAATGGCAAAGGGCGGGGAGGTGTTCGTACTTGACATGGGCGAGCCCGTCAAAATATATGACCTTGCGTGTCGCATGGTGGAGCTCTCTGGGTTGAAGGTTAAATCAAAGGAGCAACCCAGCGGTGATATAGAAATTAGACGAGTAGGGCTCAGGCCTGGCGAAAAACTCTTTGAGGAGCTCCTGATCGGAGACAATCCAAGTGCAACCCAACATCCACGCATCATGCAAGCCCGGGAAGAGCACTTAAAATGGCATGATCTTGTAAGTGAGTTAAACACTTTGGAGCAAAATATGAAAGCCGGGCAGGCTGGACTTGTTATCGAGCAGCTTAAAACTCTTGTCTCTGGGTTTGTGCCAGATGCTCGCAGCTGGTGAGCATCTGTGTGCATTCACTGCTTAGCTCACTAAGTCATTCACTCATGAATTCACAAAACAACAGAAATTTAAATCCCCTACAGGTAACCTATAGTGAGTCTAGACGAGGATAAGCCAACTTGGGTTGAGAAATTCGCACTCTTTGCAGTGTGCTGTCTAGCCTTCTCGGTCAGTTTTGGGGTGGCGTTGGTGTCCGTCTCTTGTTTATTGGTTGTGGTCGCGAGTTTATTTTATTTTCTCAAAGGTCAAACTAGCCGCTCTGATAGTCTTTTCAATAGTCTTTACAACAGACTCTTTAATAAACTCTTTAATAAAGGCTTTGAAAGTCCAGTTAAGGCAGAGGGAGCCATTAAAAATCACAACTCTCAACCGAAATCCCCTGCCTGGTTTGCTGGTTGGTCCAATGCTTGGTCCAATGGTCGGTCCAATGGCTGGTCCAATGGCTGGTCCAATGGCTGGTCCAATGATTGGGTGGGTCTTTGGACACCCAGGGCTGTATGGGTTGCTTTACTTTGGGTGGTTATCTCAATACTTTGGACGATCAGCTCTTGGCACCAAGTTGGAGCTGAATTAATCCGCACATCCCGCATCTTGGTCATTCCTTTAAGCGTTTATTTAATAAGAAATGAGGCGCAGGCATTAAAGGTTATTCATGTTTGGGTGTGGGGGCAGTTGATTGTCATCCTAACCTCTTATTGGCTTTGGATGGGTATGCAGGCGCCTTGGGCGACGTCTCATGATGCAGTCCAGTATTTCACCCCCTTTAGTAACACACTAGACCAACCCATCATGAGCGCAGTGACTTTTGGCGTTATTTGGTTTTTTAGGGACTATTTCATAGAAATATGGGGCAATCTTTTAGGCGCGGGCAGGTCTGAACAATCATCCAAGAAGCTCAAAGGTTCTTTGGCCTTGTACACAGTCTTGTGCTTATTTCTAGTGAATGTGTGTTTCTTGATGATTGGCCGCTCGGGAATGCTGTCAATGATTTTGACTTTGACGGTGATCGTTTGGTGGTCTTTGAAGCCCAATTACAGGATGTACGCAGTAGTTGTGCCCTTTCTTATTTTCGGTATTCTTTTTGCTGTGTCACCTAAGTTTCAGGACCGCATTAGCAAAATACCCAGTGAAGTGATGGATTACAAAAAGGGCAGACTTGATACATCTCAAGCCATTAGGCTTGAGTTTTGGCACAGATCGGTACAAGCAATAGCTGATAAACCCCTTCTCGGATCCGGGGTCGGGAGTTGGCCTCAGGCGTACGTCATTGCCTTGAGAGGAGAGCAAGGTATTCAGGCGGACAGTCCTCACCAACAGTTCTTACTTTGGTGGGTAGAGGAAGGCACGGTTGGCTTTTTACTATTATTCGCAGTCTACGCTTCAATCTTTAGAGACGCGCTCAAACTAGAGCCAAGAGCTAAAAGTGCCTTGATAGGGACATTAAATGTGCTTTTCTTCACCAGTCTGATGAATTGCCCCCTCCAAGGTGCCGGTATCAGCGAATTTTTTTGCTTGATCGTTGGAGCTTTGATGGCGTTTAAACGATTACCAGATTAGATTTTTTAAAGGGGGCGGTTTAATTCATCAATTTAAATTTAATGGAAACTGCTGAAGCAAGGAGCTTAAAGCCTTTTGAGAATCGTTGATGTTTGATGACGTTAATGGCTCAATATTGAATCAGTTGCTGGTTTTCGCCTGAATAGTTAATGCCCGTAATAATGTCCGTATTAATGCCCATATTAGGTCGAAATTACAGGATTTTTAAAATAAAACCCACTCACAGATGCTGATAACTCTCTAACATCACCAAGTAAAGAGTTGCAGTAGATTGATTTATCTCCCTAAATGCTCTGACCTCATTGGGTAATATAAAAACTGAATCTCCTTTGGTAATAATGACTGTTGTTGTACCTCCCGTGAATTCAACCACTCCGCTGTCTACGATATAGAGTTTCCCAGCCGGAGATGCTTTGGCCTCTACATAGCCTCCTGCCTCTAAACTCAGTCTTGCAGACCAAACACCGTTTAAGGGGCTCACATCTTGACCCTGTATGCGGTGCATTTGCATATGGTGGTGACCTGGGGCAGAGTACGCTTTAGCCTCGGCAGACTTTGTAATAAACATATATTTAAATGGTGAGTAAAAAATGAGTTTTCAAAAAGGATTATGAAAGGATAATTTGACGAGGATATCAATTGCTTAATTGATTTGAAGCAGTCCTAAACCCCCGTTAAGTAATGTTTTGCTGAATCCTTTTGCAGCGTCCTCAAGAGAATAGATAACGGGTCTTTCCTCCTCAGGGAGGATCAGTCTGCCTGAGGTAATGTGCACAATTAGTTGTTTAAGGATCTGGTTGCTTGCAACCGTATCCATCTTCAAAGTGTCCACGCCGTAAAAAGTCATCTCTTTTCTAAAGAACTTGAAAATATCAAAGGGACAGTTGCGGTCTAGGGTGGATATTAAGATCTGTTTGCCCTTGTGAGCTAATACATTCAGGGCTAGATCAAGGTAGGGACTACCAACTGTGTTGTAGACACAAGAATATCCCTTGCCTTTGGAGAGGTCCATGAGTTTTTTCTCAAGTTCTGGATCCTCTAAATCCAATAAGGTTTGGCACGCATGGCCTGGCACTGCCGCAGTTTGGGCTCTTTTGATGCCAATAACGTGTGCCCCGTAAAGCTTAGCCAGTGCAGAGGCTGCGAGTCCAACCTTACCCATGGCACCTGCCACAATGATATGGTCTCCAGGGGCAGGATAACCAGCCTTTGCCCACCCGTCTAATGCAGTGACAAAGGGAACCCCCATACATGCTGCTTGTGAATCACTGATTTGTTCGGGTTTCTCAAGAAGCGCGTTAACGGGCAGTACCAAGTAGCTTGCATGACTACCGTCTCTAGTAATACCAACGTCCCCGCCAGACCCAAAAACTGTTTTACCGATCCAAGCTTTGGGGCCTTCCTCTACAACTCCGACATAGTCCCGCCCAGGTGTGCGCGGGAAAACCGCTTGAGGCATGTGACCAAGTGAGGCCTTGACGTCTGAGGGGTTGATGGCCGCCATCCTAACTCTGACTAAAGCCTCGGTTGGGCCAATCACTGGGCGGGTCTGCTCAGTGATCTCAAATTGGATGTCCTGTGCAGAAGGGGAGGGCTTGGTCAGGCGCAGCGAGCGCAGACTATGATTAGTTTGAACCGAGTGAACCGGGTGATTCGAATGCATCGAGTGAATTGGGGATGAAGACTGATTGGTCTTTTGGGTTTGAGTAGACATTTGCAAACAAAAGTGAGGAGATTTGAATGAGATTGAAGAATAAGTGGCTAGATAAGAATCTAACGGATTTTTATCCAATTATTAAGAGTTTTTCTGGTGTTGTTAATTTAAAGATTATCAGAGGAATTCAGCACACTCTAATCCAAGAGCGCTAACTTTCAACATCAAGAATCCCTTTGCTTCATAGTGAGGTTAACACCTTAGAAATTAAGCTTTATGGGTTTAAATACCCAATTGACGTCCCCCGTCTACAACCATTGTCGTGCCCGTAGTGAAGGCAAGGGAGGTGGTAAGCGCCAAAATAGCTTGAGCTACGTCCTGAGCTTCACCGACTCGTCTGAGGGGGGTGGACTCAGCAGCTTTTTGGTTAAAACTCTCTGACCTACCTGGCACAAAACCGGTGTTCACAACTCCTGGTGCTATTCCTACTACTCGCATGTCAGGTGCTAAAGCTTTGGCAAGAGACTTGGTCATAAGATCGGTTGCTGCTTTAGAGGCGGCGTAAGCCAGATTGCTTCCTGTACCTGTGGTCGCTGCAATTGAGGATATATTGATAACAACAGCGTCCTCAGCTTCTTTCATTTGCGGTGCAAAGGCCCTAATAGTTGCAAATACCCCCCTAAAGTTAACTTGGAAGATGCTGTCAATCAGCTCGTCAGTGAGCCCCTCTAGATCATTCACTGGAACAGCCTTGGTAAAGCCTGCGGTGTTGATCAGAACATTTGCAGGGCCCATCTCAGTTTGAATTAGCGCAGCAACCCGCTTCAGAGATGCTGAATCGGTTATAGATGCAGTGTAATGTTTGTGTCCAGATCCGTGAAGGGTAGTGATGATTGCCTTTAGGCGCTCTGGTTCGTCAGTTCTGTGGACCAACGCTATGCGGGCACCTTTGGATGAGAGCAATCGAGCAGCCTCAGCACCTATGGCTCCAGCACCTCCAACAATCACAACCACTTTATGATTTAAATTATCGGTTGGGAGGTAGCTCAACTGCGAGTTAGAGCTTGAATTAGCTTTGGATAGATTTGCAGATGGGGGTTGAGATTGTGGGGTAGGACCGTTCATAGTTAATAATTTTTGGATGATTGAAATTAGAAAGTCATCAATTAGGAGTTAGATGTAAATAGAGAAATTGATCTTTATATTTAGCATCCCTTAACTCCAAGAATCCTTAAGAAACTTGGCCTTGATGAATAGTCCCTTACAACTTATTTATTAGGCTCTAGGTCTTATTAATCAATTGGGGGTTTAGGAACCCTGGTCTCACCGGGCTCAAGTGTAATACTCACTTCTAAATACAAAGATTGCGGGTCTTTAGGATGGGGATTTAGTCTGCGAACTAAAGAGCCCACTGCACCAAAAACCACATCGGTACCCCTGCATTCCATTGTTGCGAAAGCATATGGGTTAGCGCTTAGTGTGCGGCAAATTGGCTATCAGCATGAATGTTGCCAAGTCCCCCCGATTACCCTAAGGGAGAAGTAGGCAATTGAGTATTTGGACTCTGTAATTCGTAACTAGTGTTTCGCCCCCCAGCATCCGATTTCACTAAAGCACCGCACTCTAATAAATAAGTGATATCTCGTAAAGCAGTGTCTGGGGAGCACTTGGCAATGATGGCCCATTTACTGCTAGTAAGTTTCCCATCGAATCCATCAAGCAATTTATTAAGTAACTTGATTTGTCGCTCGTTCATTGGCGTTCCAGGCCAGTGCTGCCAAAAACTGGTTTTGACTAGAGTTGCTGAGAGTGCCGCTTGCGCAACTTGGATCGCAGATAGTAGGCTACTCAAAAACCAGCTAAGCCACTGCGTCACATCCAGCGTCCCCTTTTGCGTTTTCTCAAGAAGATCATAGTAATTTTTACGATCGCGTCCAATTTGCGCTGATAGACTATAAAAACGCTGCGATGATCCATCTGCTCGAGCCAATGCCATGTCGCCAATTGCCCTTGCTATCCGACCATTGCCATCGTCAAAAGGGTGCA
>CAIQHG010000059.1 GCA_903871545.1 uncultured Burkholderiales bacterium
CCTAACTCGTCTCTCTTGATCTAACTTCATTCTTTTAAGTTGAGTTTGAGCATTGTCTAAAGCTACTTGCTTATCGTGATCAGTGATTTTGGGAAACTGTAGAGCATTGAAGTACTTTCTAGTCAGAATATTCTGATACTGCGTATGACATTCTTAGCTTGTAGTTTAACTATACGTGATAAAAATTTCAAATTAAAACGCAATTTGTGAAATTACTAAAAATTTTTAAAAAAGATAACAAATAAAAACGTTCAATTTTGATAACAAAGTATACTGTTTAATAAAAAAATTAAGTAACGAAAAAATCAAGAAAAGCAAGTAGTGAAAGTAAGGAAATTAGTGTATTATTCTCAAAATGAAAAAACTTATTATTGTGCTTTTTTTATTTTTGTGTAGTTGTAGTACGAAAATAAATCCACTGGCAAAGACTGATGCGGATGTAAATAAGCAAACGTATATACTGAGTTGTCCTAACAACATGTTAATAAATCTTGTAATATACAAAGATAAAAGAGCCTTTGAATATCACCGCACTTCATCAGCGTCCTTTGCAACGCAATCTGTAGTTGTAGAGAAAAATGAAGGTATAGTGGAATACACAGGTGAAAATAGTATGCGATTGATTCAAAGTGGTGCGTCTAAAAAAACAATGATGCTAGGACTCAAAAAAGATAATTTCTTTAGTCTGAAAAACTATGACGATTTAAACTCTAAAGGTGAATGCGAAGGAGCTCTGTTCGTCCCAGTTTATTGATTTATTAAGCATTCAATTAGCAGATATAAATAAGAACGTAAAAAAAGTATTTTTTATAAGAGTTTTTGATTACATATCTAAATAACTTAGATCATTCATGAATTGAATGCTTTTAGGCGATGGTGCAACTAATTTCACACGTTTATCATTTTCAGATTCTTTTTTTACGATAAATCCATTATTTAATAAATATAAATAATGATGTCTGATTGCTGTGTAGCTGAAATTAACAGATGTAAACAAGCTATTCACTGTAACTTCCTTTCCTAGAAAATTTTGTTCACAAATAAAAACAATGAGCTCAAGGCTAATAGGAAAGGAATCGTTCGGGAAGGTTTGTTTGATTAAAGAAATTCTTTTCTTAAATTTATTAAATTCTCTAACTGAGTTCAAAAAATACTCCGTAAAACAATCTTAATTTTAAATGCTAAAAACTATCATAATGCTAACTTTATAAGTTTAACATAGTAAATCTTATACAACAAAAAATCACAATAAAATATTTTGAGTAAAGATTGATCGTTTTGTTTTTTGAGTATTATTCAAATTTTCTTTATATATATTATTTATATGAGAAAAGTTAAAATATATACTTTCTTTTGAGTTAAAGTCAAAAATTTGCTCCTTGAAATAAAGTAAAAAAATTACCTGTTCACCATAAGTTAAATACTCTAATAATATTTATTTATGAGCTTAAAGTATGAGCTTTAATTAAATACATCCCTTAATGATTTCCGTACACGCTTAAACACAACATCTTGTAAGGGATAGGCCAACTGCTATGACTAGTCATTCTCTCGGGTGATTGTCCGCCAAAGATAAAGTCCCTAACCTTTTGCTTTTAATTAAAGCATCACAAACAAAGCCCATACTTCAAAGTTGGTTGGCCTAGTTAATAAGACTCGATCTAGTCGAGTCGCAGCTGAGCGGTTTCCTTGCTGACGCTTTGCTCTGATATTGAAACCTTCTTCCTTGTCTAAGCATTAAATCCGTTTTTGACTAACTCTATAACCTTCGCTTTTTATTAAGACAAAGATTCACTAAAATTTAAAGCGGATACTAACTGTTTCATTTTATGTATACCTGCTTTAAGAGGGTCATCACTTGGTCCATCGTTTAGCTTGTTATAACTAGCCGAGCGACTTTAAGTGCAAACTTTACACGCATGTTTGACGTCAACCAAACCCCTAATAACTGATGAGATGGCCAACTAGCGCCTTAGCTGCGTTGACATTAAATTTTTTTATAACTTATTACAATAAAAAATTGTCTAATTTCAACGCTGAATTAAGTTGTTTGAACGCGATTTTCCTCTTTGAGTACAAGTAATCGTCCCAGCTCAAAAACGTTCACTGCGCAAAACTTCTTCTTCAATGAATAAAAGGTTACTTGTTATATATAAATCTTACGACAAATTTCATCATCATCTTTAATCCGAATTTAGATAGTTTAGACTTCGGAATGAAAGTCCTCGATATTCCTGTGTTGATTAAAGGTTGCAAAGATATCAATGATTTATAAATGCTTTCTGCTTTTATTTATCTCGCAGCTTAAAAAATTCTTTGCGTTCTTTAATTTAAAAGTTTTATTTAGATAATTATTCCTGTCCGACCACCTAAACCACACAGCAAAATTAATTTGAGAAGAGTTCTTAGCGAAAAAAATGAGTTGAAGTCTCTTGTATATATACCAGCACTAACTTTTATTGTTTTGATTTTTTTCTGCGTTATAAAAAAGGGTTTATGAACACTTTGGTAATAAATAAAAGCGCAAGTAGAGTTGTCTCAATCTTTTTTGTTTCGTATCATTTGAGCGAATTAGTTTGTAATCTGAATATTGGATATAAATTGAGTTTTGAATCTTGCTCAGGTAAATATGAAATCCAAAAATTTAAACGTGCCTTAGGGTTCTCTCTAAATTCATCCTCTTCCAGCAACTTACGATGGTATTCATTTTTAAGTTGCGGGATTTGATTAAATAGTTCATTACCAAAAAGTTCTTTGATTTTATTTTGATCTTCATTTATCCACCTCACTAACTCAAAGGCGCGGTGATTTGCCAAATAATCACTAACCTCATAGGCGGTGTTAAATAGCCCCCATGCAGACAATGAATCTGGTCCTTTTGGTTCTAATAAATGAGCAATTAAACTTGATTTAGGTTGATTAATAGGAACAAAAATAGACCCCTTTTGAATTGAAGTTGTGTCAGCTCCCCAGTCGCCTGACAAATACGTCATTTGTCTGCCTTGAAAACTTAGTGACTCAAGTATCACATCTTGTGGTTGTACACGAATAGATTGGATTTTCACCTCTGACGCGTTGCGCTTTAAGATCCTATAACTTATCCCGTGCATATCTAAGTATTGTTTGACTATTTCTGACCATGCCAGTGGTATGAGGTAGCCAGAGACGGGAAGTTCTATTTCTCTACTCTTAATAGGTTGCACATCGTCATAAAATGGAGCTCGCCACACTTCAGCCATATTTAAATGGTAACTAATTAAACGCCCACCCACTATCGGAGCAGGATTTAGGATATCGTATTTGTAGCCTAAGATATCTAAAGTCTTGACTCTAGATTGATCAGACGGTACGTCAACCTCGAAATCTAAAGAAAACGTTGTACCACTTTTTGAAGAGGATTCTTCGTCTGTTTTTTTCTCTACCAATAAGATGTCATTTGACTGCAAAGCTACAGCAGAAAAAATCGCTTTTAGAGTGTCTCGACAAGTTTTAACGCGAGAAATATAGTTCTCCCAAGCATAGTCTTCTACCAAAATACCAATACGGTTTCTAATTGAGGCGTAGGTATGTGAATTTCGCGGAGTATCCAGGTCCAAAATAAAACCAGCTTTAGGGTCTTCTTTATCCAATAATCTTGGATAAAAACCTAATGGACGATGCCCTGACTGATCAAGCGATGATATAGTTTTGCTGAGTAACTTCTTAGCCGCTTGAGTCAATTCAGAGCTGCTCCCAAACTCTGGGGAAACGCTAAAAGACACATCGTGTCTAAATCTAAGGCCATCAGTTACATGAAGATCAATCGTTACTGCTGGATCCCATTTGTTGATTAAACTGAGCATTGCCCGCATTTCAGGAGTTTGGGCGAGTATCCAGTCTCTATTGAGATTAATTCTCCTCGCCGTGGTTCTCTCTCCTTGTTCAAATGGACCCTCTTGATTGGGCCTATTAAATTTTCCTGGATGCTCGTGTCCGTCAACGTTAAAAACGGGTATCCACACAACGGTGATAGTGTTTAAGGGATTATCTTTGCTGTTGTTTTCTAAAAGTTCCCTTAAGTTTAGAAGACTTGCATCTTTTCCGTCAATCTCACCCGAATGTGTTCCCGCTATTACAAACACAACAGGTGCTTTATTTGTTGATACTCGACTAGGTGAGAGTGCATTTTTCTTAGAGGTCACCAAATAAAATATTTGTCTTTTTTCTGCAGTCTGTCCCATTACCTTACAGCGAACAAAGGAGGGGTACTTTAAAGCAAGTTTTTTACAAAATTCTTTAACCTCATCGTAATTCCCTGTCTCTTTAAAATTAGTTTTTTCAGATGTAAGAATTAAATCCCTGGATGAGACTTTTGAGTTTGGATCAAAAAGCAATTCTGAAGCGTTTAAGTCTAAACTTACTAACCAGCATCCCATACTCAACAACAGAAAAGTAATTTTTTTTAGATTGAAATCGAACATGGCCTAAGACTTATAAAAGAGACTAATAGATCTGCGCTATTTTCCTAAAGAATAAATCTTTAAAAATGCGATACCTGTTAAATTAGTGAAAAAACCTATGGATATTTGATTTAGATGAAGTAATAATTTGCTAGATTAATAGATGTTTTCATTGCGTGCCCATTCTACTTGCTTAGGGCGGCCGTGAGTTTGTTAAGGTTGAGTGCAAAGACTGCCAAAAACTGCTCCAAATTTTTGCTAAGTAAAATTCAAGGCCATTCAGGTGGTAAGGGCAATTGTGGTGGTGATTGACAGGTATTATTTAAGGATTTTTAAGTGAATAAACATACCGAACAACTGAGCCATTTATATACTGGTGCTGTGCACGACGTTCTTCGCTCGCTTGGCGTTACAAACTTCGTGCTACCGCATTCTATTCGTCCACTCAACCCCTCGCTCAAATTAGCTGGTCCAATCTGGACTGCCTCTGGAAAAATAGATAAATCAAAATCAGCCCATGAGACGCTTTTGGGATGGACTAGTTTATTGTCGAAAGCGCCCTCTGGGCATGTAGTGGTTTGTCAACCCAACAACCAAGAAATTGCGCTAATGGGTGAGCTCTCTGCAGAGACACTTAAAAACAAGGGTGTTTTGGGTTACTTTGTAGACGGGGGGTGCAGAGATACCGATTTCATACTTAGTCTTGGATTTCCCGTTAGTCATAGCTTTTACACGCCCGCCGATATTGTTGGGAGGTGGATCCCAGTGACTTTTGGGGAGCCTATCTTGATCGGTCAAGTGTCCATATCAACGGGTGACTATATCCTGGGGGACAGGGACGGGACAATTGTTATACCTAAAGCATTAATAGAAGTGGTAATTGAGAAGACTGTAGAGGTTGCGCTGACTGAGAACTTGGTTAGAGATGCAATCCGCTCAGGTGTGGACCCGGTTAAGGCATACACCGAGTACGGAAAGTTTTAATCAGTCCTTGCGCACCTGCCTTGGTGTTAAGAGCCTTAATCTTAAATACAAGTATCGTGTTCAAAAAAGTAATCAAAATGTCCTGTAATTCAATGACTTAAATGAATCTTTTACGGCTTGATCAGACAAAAAGGGCATATCAAAAATGCGGCTCCCCCCTTTGTAAGAGTCGAGGATACTTTATTTTATAAAAAACGATGAGATTTGGCGAAACCTTGGCTTTTAAACCAAGCTGAATACATTGTTTTTCATTAATTGGAAAAACTCCGTACATTCTTAATCATGAAATATTAATCATTAAAGTACGGTATATCTACATCGTCTGGTACAGACTAAATGTAACAAGAATGTAATCAAATTAGCCAGTCAGATCAATAACTATTACCAAAGTTAGTGTTAATATCTCACTGCAATTTTTTTGTTGCGATGTTTAACTTTGGAGAACTAAAAATGTTTAAAAAGCTTTTAGCTATTTCATCTCTCATCTTGGCTGCTCTCGTATCGTCTTCTGCATTTGCCACAACGGAATATGATTTTGACTTGGTCAATAACAGCAAGACCGTAATAAAGGGTTTTGAAACCAAGGAAGAGGGCAAATGGAGTGATAACTGGCTGGATGGTACTGTTAAACCAGGTGAGACTTTTCACATGCACTGGGGCTCTGGAGATGGTCATTGCGTTGTCCCCTTTAGGGTTAAGTGGGCAGATGGTCATCCCGCTGACGAGATGTCCGTAGACTGGTGTAAACAAAAACCAAAGAAAATTACGATGAGTGATAAATCCTACACTGTTAAGTAATTAGAATAATTTTTTGAGGGATCCCAATGCTTGACAGCCTTGGGATCTTTTTGCAACCTCACACTTTAATGACATCTTTAGCGCTACTTTCCATTTATCAACTAACTCGTTTTTAAGTTACTCTCCCCTACGTACTAATTACAGGTACTAAGATTTTTTTGTGGAAAATGCTTTTAATCAAAACTTTAATTACCAACAAAACTATACGCTCACCAATTATTAGTAGCTAACCCACCACACTGCCAGTAATCATAAAAAATAGTACTGATCCTTTTTGGGGTTGAATCATTAAAAAAATATAAAACACCTCTCAGTTTTTCTCGCATTCTTTTCCTCTTCACCATCTTCGAACTAGGAATTGTCACCAGTAATCGTTTACTGCATTTAGTTTATGTAATAAAAAGATAATTTTAGTTTTTTACGGGAACTTAAGTAATCTAATGGATTGAGCAGTCAAACTGTGGACCCCAGTATCATCAAATTGATCCAAATAACACCTTTCATGCTAAGGGAGCATGACCTGCGGATAGATGAACATGTACATTAGAATAGGGCCAGTATTAATGCTTTTGCATAAAACCACTATTAAAATAGAATTATGAAGAAAATAAGATTTAGTTTATTTTGTATTCTTTGTTTTTTTGGCCTTAACTTACAGGCTGAAGTAGCGCTTTCAAATAAATCTGTAACTTTACTTCAATATGCAGATTTAACGACTGCATTAGCAGACATGGGTCAAACTCCTGGTGCTAGAGTAGAAATAAATTCAGTTTCTATTCAAAACCTTACCCAAGGAGATGTGATTCTTTTTTCACTGCCCTTTGGTGCAACTTACTCATTCCAGGTCGCAGAAATACAAACTACAAAGACCGGAAGTGTCCACATTATTTCTAAAATGACTCAAAATGGTCAGATCTTTAGCTCTCTTTTTACATTAGGTGCCGGATTTTTTGCGAATATCAGCACGCCTGACGGTGTTTTTAAAATATCTTCTGATCAGATTAGTTCTTATTTATTGGATCTATCTAAGTTAGATAACATCCAACTCGAGGGATTTGATGACACGGTTCTCCCAAGGCCAAAAGCTGCTAAATCCGTTAAAGAAAAGGGAGCCTTCAAGGCCACTCTTCCAACTACAGGCACGGCCACTATTGACTTGTTGGCTCTATATTCATCCGATTTAGCAAATTCACTGGGTCTGGACGTGATTCACACCAAGATTGAATACTTTGTCGCTTTGGCCAATCAAGCCTACAAGAATAGCAATATTTCAATTCAACTTAACCTTGTTAACACCGCCTCCATTAATGCTTCCCTTAGCACATCTGCTAAGGACATCAACACCACTTTAACGAACCTCAGTAGTTCTGCAGACATATTTAGCAATGCAGCCACTTTACGGCAAACTTACGGTGCTGATTTGGTCACTTATTTGAGGCAATTCGACTCAAGCGTAGACCCGAGTGCATGTGGACTAGGTTTTCTAAATGGTGGTGATTTGGCAGTGCAAACCAGCGGTCTGGATGCCATGAGTGCAGACAACGGTTTCTCTGTTGTCAATGTTGGAAAAGACATTAAGGGTACTAATTTAGATTGTTCAGATTACGTGTTGGCACACGAATTGGGGCACAACATGGGAAGCGCGCACGATTTAGCTCATGCCACCGGGGCGGCTGGCGCATATTCATATTCCTATGGTTACGGTAGCGCAAGTGTGTTTGGAACAATCATGAGCTACATAAGTCCTAGGGTTGGATACTTCTCTAGCCCGAATATCACGTGTGTTTCTAATACAGCGTGCGGTGTTTCGGATTCTGCCGATAATGCCCGAAGTATCAACAACACGCGTTTTGCGGTTGCTGCTTTTACACAAACACCTCCGTCAACAATTAGCACTACTCCAAGTGCTTTTAAGTTCTCCCCCGTCACCGGAGTAGTGCCTGGATCAATTCTATATTCAGAAACAGTTACGATCAGTGGCATTACCCAAGCCACCCCAATCTCGATTACTGGGGGCTTTTACAGCATTAATGGGGCAGCATTTACATCTGGCTCTGGGACTATCACCAGTGGTCAAAACGTTCAAATTAAACTCACCGCTTCAACTTCTAGTTACACCACCACAACTGCAATGCTCACCATTGGGGATGTAAGTTCAGCATTTCGATTAAGTACCGGGATGATTGGGTCAAGCAGTGCTAATTTAACAGCTCCGATTGTGGTCGCTTCAGAAAATTTTTCGTTGGCTGTTCGCTCTGACAATTCAATTTGGACTTGGGGTCACAATGATTTAGGCGAATTAGGCCTGGCAAATACGACAAATCTCAGTAATCCTGCACAACTCGTATCTTTGACCAACGTGATCAATGTGGCCTCTGCTTATAAATCATCCCTAGCCCTCACAAGCTCCGGAACAGTATGGGGTTGGGGAGAAAATACCAATTACAACCTGGGTACCGGTACAAATGTAGCGTCCTCATCTCCTTTGCAGATAAGCACTTTAGGCTCCAATGTTGCTGGGATAGCTATTGGTGGTGCAAGTGGGGCCGCTTTAAATAAAAACGGTACTGTTTTTGGTTGGATCAACTTCGCGCCTACACCCTCGTTGGTGTCCGGTATTTCAAACGCAACACTCTTGGTTGGTGCGCCTGACGATCACTACGCGGTACTGCTGTCGGACGGCACCCTAAAATTATGGGGAGCTAATGGATCTGGGCAACTGGGAAACGGAACTACGTCTCAATATTACACATCAACACCGGTCAGCATGACTAATCTTGGAGCAATCAAGCAAGTAGCGGTCGGCGCCGGTTTTACATTAATTTTGAAGTCTGATGGCACAGTTTGGAGTTGGGGTGATAATGCTTATGGTCAATTAGGAAATGGAACCACAGTGAGCTCCTTAGTACCCGTGCAAGTCACTGGGCTCTCAAATGTAGCTTCCATTTCCACTAGTTGGTATCATTGTTTTGCAATAATGTCAGATGGAACCCTCAAAGCGTGGGGCAAAAACGATAGCTCACAGCTGGGCGACGGTACAACTACAAATACCAGCACCCCTAAAACAATTTCGGGTATTTCATCCGTTGCTAGCATCTCTGTCGGTTACAACCATAGTTTAGCAATCCAAACCAACGGTAGTGTTTGGGCCTGGGGTAATAACTATTACGGACAATTTGGAAACGGAACAACCACTGGCTCAAAAGTCCCTGTATCAATAAGTAACACATGGTATTTGGGTGATACAAATGAACCTACTAACTCATTTGTTTTTACTCCTCAAACCACTACTCCTGGTACAACTGCCACATCAAATACGGTGACTATTTCAGGCATAAATTACCCCTCTCCAGTCTCAATCTCTAAGGGAGCCTACAGCCTAGACGGTGGCTCTTATACCTCCGCTAGCGGCTTCGTGAGCAATGGGCAGAACGTTACTCTTCAATTAAATGCTCCCTCAAGCCTTGGTAGCTCCAACGTCACTACACTCGTAGTTGGGGGGGTAAGCTCAACGTTTCAAGTGACGGCCGTAGGCGTCACTACAACCTCGACCACCACCTCTACGGTTGCTTCAACAACGACCACAACCGTTCTTAACCAATCAGTTAGTTTAGTTCCTGGTTGGAACTTGATTGGTAACGGTTATTCGAATACCTTTAGTGTTTCCAGCCTTTTTGGTAATCCCGATCTGATCAAAAGCGTTTGGAAGTGGGTTGCCAGTTCATCAACCTGGGCTTTTTATTCACCCAGTCTAACAAGCGATCAACTCTCTAGTTACGCGCAACAACAAACTTACCAAGTTCTCTCAACTATTAGTCCAGGGGATGGTTTCTGGGTCAATTCGGCAATTGCACAGTCTGTGACGCTAACTGGTGGCAGTAAAGTCTTATCAAGTTCTTTTGCATCCACTGGTACGAATGCGCTTGCACATGGGTGGAGCTTAATCGCGATTGGAGACAATAATTCACCAGATGCTTTTAATACATCTTTGGGCGGGACACCGCCCAGCTCAGGACAAGCCGCCGGTAATGTAAACACTATTTGGTCTTGGGACGCCGTCCAGTTGGGATGGTATTTTTACTCGCCCACTCTGGTCAATAACGGAACCTTATCGAGTTATATTAGCAATCAGTCTTACGAATCCTTTGGCCTGAATAAGCTTACACCTACAACGGGATTTTGGGTAAACATGCCTTGATGAGAAATCAGACCCCCTTTGGGCTTGAAACTTGACTTGGGGTCAGCGAATTTAGGCTTTTAAATGGCGAAAGCATTTACATTCATATCCTTCTTATTTTGACGGCGCATGTGGCAACTAGTGAATTCGTGAACGCATTCAAGACCAATACCTCCCGCATCTTGCGCCGTGACTTTGAGAAAGAACTTGGCGTCTTCTATACGAAGCCGGTTCTTTGAAGCCGCAGATACTTTGTCAACAGCGTCGCAGGTGCTCCACTAGAGGTGCTAAAGACCAACAAAGAGCAGCAAGACAGGCCACTCTGATACAAAGTCCAAAAGGTCAAAAGGCAAACAACCAGCCTATTCCTGCGACCACCAAATTTGCATCCTCGTTTCCAGGCTCACTTGGCTCCTACAACTTGGTGAGAGCCCCATTGGCTAAACTTGGTGGATTGAATATTTAGGCTTGACTAAGAAAGGTGCGAAATTACTTTAGTCCGATACAAACTTCAAATAGCTTTCAAAAATACCTACGTTAACTAAAGCCTCTTCGGCTCCCTCGGGCCAAAGGTGGGAGCTTTTGAACTCCACATCATACGTCGGTTCATCCCGCGCCTTAACACCGTGCGCATGCGCATCAGGATAAGGATAGGCAGGGGTTACGCGGATGACTTTACCCCTTTTCCCCCTGACGTAGCTTGGCATTCGAACATGACAAGCTACGTGCTCATTGATGACTTCTACAAGGTCTCCTGGTTTGAAGTTTTTCGGCTCCGATCGGTTACTCCTTCCCGCGGCACTGGGCAGAGATAGCGGGTAAAAACCGCAGGCCAACTCCTCTAATTCTTCTTTGCTTATGAGCCCTTTTTCTACGCACAAACTTGCTAAACTTGTGAGGGATCGTTCATAGTAGCTCGCATTTAAATAATGTTTGGGCTCCATCCGTTCAATAGCGTGACGATATTCATCCATATTAAAAATACCCCCCTTAACAGCAAGACTGTAAAGAGCGTTTGCCTTGATCTCCCAATCCTCATGAAAAATGGCCGCACCTGTTTTAAAACGAACAGGACCAAACCCTTGCCTTCCCCCTAGATCATGTATGCCGTCCATATTATGTATTCCTCATAAAACTGCAACGCCAATCATTGCTTCTTTTGTGACTAAATTGGATAATTTTTCCTCACTCCATCCCATTGTGTTGGGCGGTCTTTGAGGCATGACCATATAACGAGTGTCTGTTGTGGTGTCCCATACCTTGATCTCAGTTTCCTTAGGTAAATCTAAGCCCATTTCTTGAAGCACAGTGCGAGACTCTCTGACCACTCGAGCTCTGTATTCGAGATCTTTGTACCAGTCTGGTGGTAGCCCAATGATACTAAATGCAGTACATGAACAAAGGGTGCAACAAATGACGTTATGCACTTTCTCAGAGTTTTCTAAAACGACAAAGTACCTATGATGAGCAGGGAAATTAAAACCCATCGATTTGGCAGCAGCTATGCCGTCTTGAAGCAATAGCTCTTTAAACTCCTCATTAACCCAAGCACGCGCGATCAAGCGAGCCCCATTTCTGGGCAACCACTGTTCAACAGCTAAGTCGTTAAACGTATCAATGAACGAGTCCGTATCTAGTCCGTTTCTTTCGAGCACGGTTTGAACGGCATCGACTCTGCTTCTTATTGGGGCAAGGGATTTTGTAGAACCACTGGTATTCATAATTTGTTTAAAGTGAGTTGAAAACACAAGGTGATTTATGAATCACCGCAAAACTCAGGCTTTGAGGCGGGAGTCTTCATACGAGTAATGCTAGTGCACAAAGTAAAAATCTTTCTAAAAATAGTGATAGAGTGAATGATGGATAACCCTTAGGTTGGGTATCTCTTAAATGCATCATCATTTGAGGGGGTTAATTTATTTTTTATCCACCATCAAAAAACGTGACCTAATGATGAACTTTGCCTTAAAAGAGAAAGAAATTGAGTCTTACCACCGAGATGGTTACGTGGTGCCTCGTTATCAATTAGAGCCTGAATTTTTAAAAGAACTGCAAGATGCTCTTAATAAGTTGATTGCGGATAACCCCGGCATTCGTCCCGAAAAACTTGTAAATGCGCATATTCAGAACTTGCAGACTCAGAGTTCTAAAATTCAAAGCACTCAAGCACAAGGAGTAAAAGGAAGTCTTAAGTTCTTGGAGCTAGCGATGCACAAACCCATCATTGATCTAGTTGAGGGCGTATTGGGGCCGGACATTGTGTTGTGGGGGTGTCATGTTTTTTGTAAACCTGCAAGTGAAGGCTATGAGACCCCGTGGCATCAAGATGGACATTATTGGCCAATTAGGCCTCTTGCTAACTGTACGGTTTGGGTGGCTTTAGAGCCAAGCACCAAAGAAAATGGTTGCTTAAGGGTGATACCTGGGTCTCAAAAAGCACAACAACTATATGCCCATCTACATGAGGAGCGAGAGAACTTGACCCTCAACCAAAGAATGGCCGATGGAACTTTTGACGAATCGAAAGCAGTTGATTTGGAGTTAGCGCCCGGTCAAATGTCCATGCATGACATTTACATGATTCACGGCGCTAAAGCAAATACCTCTAATCTAAGACGCACAGGCGTAGCCTTGCGATTCATGCCTGGGACCTCTCTCTTTGATAGGACTCTTCAGCCTCATGCGGGCAAGACAGGACTCAATATTAGCTTTGCAACTCGCCCGTTGTGGTTGCTTAGAGGTAGCGATAAAACAGGTCAAAATAATTTTACAATTGGACACTTACACCCATAAAACCTTAGGGGTTTTATGTTTTAGCCACTGCCCAGGAGGAGAGCGCCGTTGAGCGTGCGGTGAATAAGGTCTCAAAAAAACTGGGGCCTGGTATGACCCTCTAAAAGCATAAGTCCCCCTTCCTTCTCGCGCAAGCGGTATCTTCAAGCCAAGGTCGGTGTGGATGTCAATCTAACTGGTGCACTAATTCTTTCCTAGAGTGCTTTGATTATTCGTTGTTTGATAAAATGAAACTCCAATGAACGGAGAATTTGTTTTGTATTTGTTACCCAACGAGATATCAGCAATGAGTTTCAAAGAGATACTTAAGACTGCGGTTGTAGTTTTTTGCTTTATCTTGATACCGGACAACTCACCCGCTCAAGATCTTGATAAACTTTATAAAGACAGCACGAGATCTAGAGACGCGCAAAAAGCGGATGAGGAGGAAAAGAAGAAACAGTATCTAGAATTCTTTGATTCAGCAAGGAAAAATGGGACGACTTGGAAATGCAAAAATTATTTTATTTTCAACGGCGGTTACGTTTTTGTGGGTAGTAAAGCGGATGGCTCAGATATAGGGAAAAAACCATACGATTTTGTTGGAACTTATTCAACGAACAAAGAATTTGTTAAATTTAACTTCCCAGCATTACCCTATGAGAATCAATTTGAGCTGAACACTAAAACCAATGAAATGGTGAGTTATAAAAAGACACTCAACAAATTAGATAAAGAGACTTGTCAAAAATTAAGCAAATAGAGTTATCTTTCCTGCCGCTCACTTACTACATTTAGCAAGCGAAGGTGCTATATTTTGATTGGCTGTAGTTACGAAAGATTGACCCACTCCGCCGGCACTTGGGTTTGGGCAGGTAATGGTTGCCACGGTGGATATATACAACCCAGTGCTAGGTACCATCAACTGCCATAAGCTGTAGTAATCAACCGACTCGATGTAGCCCTCAAACTTACTTGCTGATATGCTGAGTCCGGTGATCGACATTTGCAAAGCCTGAGTCGCACCGTATTGTCCAATTCCAGTGATGGTTCCCGTGACGCCAGACAAATTAGCGAGAACAGTTGTTGCGGTTGAGGAAATACTGGAGGGGTAAGTGAAATTGCCTAGTAAAACTAAAAATCCAACGCCATCCGTTGCGTAGGTAATGCTAGTTGCTGTGTGGTTAGTCACCAGTCCCGACAAGGGGAGGGATTGCATAGAGTAGGTAGACGCTGCAACTGTCATGTTTGTTTGAGTAGCTGTAGCAGTAGTCTTAGCAGAGGAGCCCCCCCCACCGCATCCCACTAAAGCAGCGCAAATAAAAATGACGCCAACAACTGCTGGGCCAAGATCAATTGCGCAAAGATATCCTGTCTGAGTTAAAAAAACTTTAACTCTTTTTGCAATAGTGGTGAATCTGGTTTGCACGACGGGTGTCCTTTTTAAGACCATTTAAAAAACTCACTGCTGATGAAATCGGCAGAACCAGGTAAAGCTGTAGAGAATAACTTTTTTTAGTTAGAGTTGATAAAGAAATTGTTATTTTTCCTCTCCACCCATTTCCTCTTTGGCACACGCCATCTCAAGCGTAGTGTTGATGACGGTTTCTTTAAGGACTGGATGCCAATTGCCTTGAGAGGCGTCTGAAAAAATAGGCTTGCCCTGGGCCATGTGCGCTGGGTACCCGGCGGAGGCGAGGGTGCGTCTTTTTTTGTCTACGCAGTCAAACTGAATCAGCACCAATCTTGACATTACGCCCGTGGAGGCGCGATTTTTAAGATCAGTCATCTGCCACATCTCAGGAAACGAAGAGCTCTTCTTCATTTTGTCAGGGTCAAAATAGACTTTTGCCAACACATTGTCATCAATGAGCTTCCATTCAGCAAAAGATGGAGCTGTAGATGCCATAACAACGAGGAGCACTGCTACCCCAAATCTAATTGAAATGTTCAGTCGTTTCACAAAAACTCCTAGTCTTGAGGGGGCACGAGTTTTTAAACACGATTGCTATTATAAAAACACCCCTCCATTTAGTGGGCTAAATGAATAGGACAACAATTGAGTATCGGGTGCACAGCTTATTTCTGAAGTGTAATTGCAGCAAAAAGTGAATCTAAGTTCTTAAGATGAGCAAGACCCATACAAGCCTCCCACGCTATTTGAGTTTTCTCTGAGCCGAGAATTGGCTCGCTTTGATCAACAAACTTAGCCCTAAGTTGCTCGTTGGTCATGGGACGCTCTAAGCTGCCAATTGCATGCTCTATGTGAATAGAGTGGACAACGCCCTGAACAGTCTCAATACTAACGTCGCAAGAGGCCTCATACATCTGTGGATCCACAATGAGCTCCACTTTGCTGCGAAGTGCCAAGACATCCGCTCTGTTGACTACATCGTCTGCGTACTCGTGCTCGGTTGCTCGACCTGAAATAAATGCAACAGCGCAAGAGTGATAAACGCTAAATTTGCCCTCG
Source organism: uncultured Burkholderiales bacterium (assembly GCA_903871545.1). GTDB lineage: Bacteria > Pseudomonadota > Gammaproteobacteria > Burkholderiales > Burkholderiaceae_C > Limnohabitans. The sequence continues at coordinate 15,644 of CAIQHG010000059.1, forward strand.
AGTCCGTCCTTAGGGGTTTTCTTGCCCGTTAACTCTTGCACCAGGGGGTGAACGCGAACGATGATCTTTTTAACTTGACTTGAATCAATTTTTAGCTTTTCACGTAGCTGCACGCAAGCATCTATGCTTGGGTGAATCACAATCCCGCAAGCAAAAGGCTTATAGGTATTGAGCCCTACTTCCCATGAGTCACCCAGGTTCTCCGTAATTTGAGTCCAGTCCGTTTTGTCTGAGTAAACCTGAATCAGTCCTCTAGGCGCTTCTAAAGCCCTTAAAGATGAGGTATAGCCATGTTTAGCCATAAGAGCGGAGGTGAGTCCTACTTTGGCAGCTGCACCGGGGTGCAGTGGCTTGGTCATAGTTCCAAATTGTTCTCTGAGTCCAACAGGTTGTGAGGCTGCAATGCCCAAAGCCATCTGGGTTTGCAAAGCATTCAAACCAAGGAGTCTGCTGCAAGCTGCAGCACTACCAAGCATCCCGGTTGAGCCCGTGATGTGCCACCCCCGATCGTAATGATCTGGGTAGATTGTGTTGCCCACCCTGCAAGATACCTCTATACCGATGACAAGAGCATCAATTAGTGAACGACCCGATAATTTTAGGTGTTCCCCCATTGCCAATACGGCAGATGCGACGGGACCAGCAGGGTGGATAATGGTTTTAAGATGGGTGTCGTCAAAATCAAATGTGTGTGAGCTGATGCCGTTAATAAACGCGGCGTTGGCCATATCCACTCTCTCGCGGCGACCAAGCAACGAAGCTTGAGGGGCAGGTGAGAGCTCATTAATCGCAGCTAAAGCAAACTCAACAGTATCGTGCTTAGAAGGCCCTACAGCGCACCCAGCCCAATTGGCAAAAGTCCTGTGCGCTTGATCCTCAATTGCCTCAGGCCAGCCTTTAGAGGGATGTGAGACTGTGAATTCGGCTAACATTTTAGTTACAGGTGGCGCGTCGGTTTGGGCTTTACGAGCAATGTTTTGTGTAGCTACTGCTTTTGACATAATGTAGGGTCCGTGGTTAGGTAATCAGTATTGAAAATTCAATTACTAATGCTTAGAAGTGATTCTTTGCGGGGGATTAAAGATTTTTTAAGAAAATTTCTTGACTATTTTAATGAAGGTGCAGCATGCCGTGCGTTTCAATAAACTGGACAACCTCGCTCACACCTACCAGTGTCTTTAGGTTTGTCATGACGTAGGGTTTAAGGCCAGTCTTTGTGCTTCTCATTCTTTGGGTATCTGACTCCATTACATTGAGGTCAGCCCCAACGTGAACGGCCAAATCCGTTTTATTGATGACAAAGAGGTCGCTTTTTGTGATGCCAGGCCCACCTTTTCTAGGTATTTTTTCTCCTGCAGCGACATCAATCACATAGATGGTTAAATCACTCAACTCAGGGCTGAAGGTTGCCGCCAAATTATCTCCCCCGCTTTCTACGAAAACAATATCTGCATTAGGGTAACGCTGCAACATTCTGTCTATGGCCTCTAAATTGATGGAGGCGTCCTCCCTGATAGCGGTATGCGGACACCCCCCCGTTTCAACTCCCATGATTCGCTCAGAGATAAGGGCGCCGCTCTCGGTCAAGATGCGTTGGTCCTCCTTGGTGTAGATATCATTTGTAATCGCAACCAAATCCCATTTGTCCCTCATTCCTTTGCAAAGCATTTCAAGTAAAGTGGTTTTACCTGATCCAACAGGCCCTCCAATTCCTACACGAAGGGGGGGGAGCTTTTTTGTTCGATTAAGAATATGGTGAAGTGCTGTCATGAACGAAATAGTCGAGAGTATTGAGTTTCGTGTAGGGAGCCGAGAATGGCCAGTCCAGGTGTGAAAGTTTGCAGATCATTATCGCTTAGTGTTAGAGCATGTTGAACGGCAATTGGTATTTTTTGTCGAAGAATTCCCAATATGCGTTGTCCTGATTTTTGCCCTAAAGGCACAGACTTGATGCTAGCTTGGACCATATTTTCAGCCCAAGAAAAAGCATAGGCGAGCAGGCAATCGGTTATATCGGCTTTAAGACCTGAGACGGCGAGGGCGAAGCTTAAAGGCCAGGTAGGGGGCAGGGATATAAGGACGCTAAGTTTTGCTTCATCAACAACCTCTTGATTTTTGATCCACTCTGACAAAGATCTCCCCATTTGTTCAGTTTGCAGCCTTGTTTCGCTTGATTCCCTCGTTTGAATCACCCAATCATTCAGCTCTTTGAGTCTTGGAACATCTAAAGTTTGCCAAGCTAGGATGGCCTTTGCAAGGACACCCAAATCTGACCTCGCCAAGGACAATTCCAGTTGATCGCAAATCCAACTCGCAGCAGACGCCTCATCCGTTATAAGGCCCAAGTCCACGCCAGATTCAATGCCCTCGGAATAAGAAAAACCGCCTACGGGAAGAGCAGGCGAGGAGAGTTGCATGAGCAAAAGAAGTGCATTTGGTGAGAGGTGGGTCACTGTGGGATTAGGGTGTGTCAGTGCGCTAGGTCTTTTGGGTGATGGGAACTAGAGGTATGAGACGCGGGGTGTTCATGGCCCGATGAAACTGAATGTGTATGTGAGGGGGCATTGGAGTGAGAGTGCGAATTGGAATGCGAATGCGAATGCGAATGGTCATGCACAGAGGCGCTCTCGTGATGCCCTGCATACGCACCGTTTTCAGGCTCAAAACTCTCCTCCACAGAATGCACGATCATGTGCATCGACTCAAGCATTGCCTTGAGCACATGATCGGGCTCAATTTTGAGGTGGTCTGCTTGAAGTTCAATGGGTACGTGCCTATTGCCCAGATGGTACGCGGCCCGTGTGAGGTCAAATGGACTTCCGTGGTGGGGGCAATGGGTGATTTTTAGGACTGGTTGCGCTGCTGCTTGTACTCTTAAAAATGAGCCGTCTTCGCCCACCAACAAGTCTTCACCCCTGACCACACTGCCCCTGGGTAAGAAAATGCCTACAACCGCCCCGTTTGAGTCAGTGGCCTCAAACCGACTCTTTTGTCTTGTGTCCCAGTCGAGTATCACTACAGGTGCTCTTTTAATAATGACATTAGCAACCGAGCGTCCGCCAGGAATGCATTTAGAGTAAATAATCATAATAATATTAAAACAAAAAGTATCTTTGGGTCATGGGTAAAGACACTGCCGGTTCACAAACTAAGAGTTCTCCATCTGCTCTAACTGCGTAGCTTTGTGCGTCAATCTCCATGACCGGTAGGTAATGATTGTGAATCATATCTTTCTTTTGAATATTTCTGATATTTTTAACTACGCTTAGTGTTTTTTGAAGCCCAAATTTTGAGCCAATGCCTTTATTAAAACCACTGCCTGATACAAAAGTGAGCGAGGTCTTAGCTGTGGCTCCTCCAAAAGCTCCAAACATAGGTCTGTAATGGACAGGTTGGGGGGTTGGAATAGAGGCATTTGGGTCTCCCATTGCAGCCATGGCAATGAAGCCACCCTTCATGATAAGGCTTGGTTTGACACCAAAAAATGCAGGTTTCCAAATCACAAGGTCAGCCCATTTACCCACCTCAATACTACCTACCTCATGAGAAATGCCGTGGGCAATTGCGGGATTGATGGTGAATTTTGAAATATAGCGTTTGATGCGAGCGTTATCATGCAAATTAGTGTCTCCGGGAAGCTTTCCTCTTTGCTCTTTCATTTTATGGGCTGTTTGCCAGCACCGCAGAATGACCTCCCCCACACGTCCCATCGCTTGGCTGTCAGAGCTGAACATGCTGATGGCACCCAGGTCATGCAAGATGTCCTCGGCTGCAATTGTTTCTTTTCGAATTCTGCTCTCCGCAAACGCTAAATCCTCTGCAATGGAGGCGTCTAAGTGGTGACAGACCATCAACATATCCACATGTTCATCAAGGGTGTTGATGGTGTAGGGACGAGTTGGGTTGGTGGAGGATGGCAGGACGTTTGATTCACCCACAACTTTTAAAATATCTGGAGCGTGTCCACCGCCTGCGCCCTCAGTGTGAAACGTGTGTATGGTGCGCCCCTTAAAGGCCTTGATGGTGTCCTCAACAAAACCAGACTCGTTGAGTGTGTCCGTATGTATGGCAACTTGTGTGTCAGTTTCCTCAGCAACGGCTAGACAATTATCAATCGCTGCAGGGGTGGTGCCCCAATCCTCATGTAGTTTTAGGCCAATGGCTCCAGCATCAATCTGTTCGTGCAACGCCTGAGGTAAGGAGGCGTTGCCTTTGCCTAAGAATCCAAGGTTCATTGGAAAGGCATCGGCGGCTTGAAGCATTCGCTCCAGGTTCCATGCTCCTGGTGTGCACGTGGTAGCAAATGTCCCAGTTGCTGGACCAGTGCCCCCTCCAATCATCGTAGTGACGCCGCTGGTGAGGGCTTCTTCAATTTGCTGGGGCGCAATGAAATGGATATGCGTATCAATCCCGCCTGCAGTCACTATCATGCCTTCACAGCTAATGATCTCGGTACCCGGACCAATGATGATATCTACTCCTGGCTGCGTATCTGGGTTTCCTGCCTTGCCAATGGCTGCAATTCTTCCTTGCTTTAATCCTATATCGGCTTTAATGATTCCCCAGTGATCTACAATCAAGGCGTTGGTCAGCACAGTATCTGCTGCGCCTTGGGAGCTAGAGCGTTGGCTTTGCGCCATCCCGTCTCGAATTGTCTTGCCTCCCCCAAATTTAACCTCCTCACCGTACGCTCCTGCCCTTAGTGTTAGATCCTCCTCAACCTCTAGGATCAATGATGTGTCAGCCAAGCGCAACCTGTCTCCAGTGGTAGGCCCAAACATTTCAGCGTACGCTCGTCTATCAATACGGCTCATTTTTTTCTCCCTCTGAAGGTTTAATGGAGTCTGTGAAATGTGGGCTAGATACAGCACCTTGATACATTCCCCTAAATCCATATATCAATCTATCACCGGCAAAATCAACCAGCTCAACCGTGCGCTGTTGGCCTGGCTCAAACCTGACGGCTGTACCTGAGGGGATATTTAAGCGCATGCCAACCGAGCGAGCTCTCTCAAAGGAAAGAGCCCCGTTGGTCTCAGCAAAATGGTAGTGAGAGCCAACTTGAATGGGTCGATCGCTCGCATTTTGAACAATCAGCTCAATTGTCCGCCTTCCCGTGTTGATCTCATGTGAGCCAGGTAATGTAAATAGTTCTCCGGGAATCATAATTGAGTTCCTTAATTTAAAGCGTTGAGTTAAGTTATGTTAATAAAGGTGAGGTGACGTGATAGAAATAAAGACCAGCTTGTGGATAGAACATTCATAGAGCGAGTGCGCTCATAAAAAGACTTAGACAATGGGCTGGTGAACCGTTACCAATTTAGTTCCATCGGGGAACGTGGCCTCAACTTGAATATCCGGAATCATTTCAGCTATTCCCTCCATAACGTCAGATTTTTTGAGTATGTTTCTTCCCTCAGACATGAGTTCAGCCACGGTTTTACCTTCCCTAGCGCCCTCCATCACAGCAGCAGAAATGAGTGCAACCGCCTCAGGGTAGTTCAGTTTGAGTCCTTTAGCACGTCTTCTTTCTGCTAATAAAGATGCCGTAAATATTAGCAGCTTATCTTTTTCTCGCGGGGTTAATTCCATAATGTTAGTTCCGTAAAGTTAAGTTAAGTTAAGTCAAGTTAAATTAAATTAAATTAAATTAAATTAAATTAAAAAAATAAAAAGTCTTTTAATGCGGGGGCAGTGTTGTGCAAGCATATAGAAAAACAAATTAAAGTGAAATCAATTTCAAGCTCCTAGCTGACTGGGTACTATTATCTGCTCCTTGAATCAGTACCCCCCAACTGCTTGAAAATTTGGTATTCGAACCATATTGATGCATACCCAATATTGGTGCGAAAAATTAATTTTATTCGCACGGTTGTGGTGCGATCAATATGTGAATCAAGCTCAAATTCAGTAAGCCTTAATCTTGTTTGTATTAAAGTATTCATTAATCATGGGGAATTGTGAAAATATAGGTCTTCTGTTTAATGGCACAGGGGTTGCATATAGTGCTAGGCCTTATCGAAATTTGCTTTGATATCGTGTTGATATTAAATTTTATTTTTACTTTTCCCATCATCTTTGGAGTTGTTTATGTTGAATAGACGTGGTAATTTGAAAGCTTTAGCAGCTGCGACGGCTATGGTCTGTGGATCAATAGCGTTTGCCCCCCAAGCGCTTGCGGAAGACACCATTAAAGTGGGTGTGCTTCACTCTCTATCAGGAACTATGGCTATTTCAGAAACTGTACTCAAAGACACAGTGCTGATGGCCATTGAAGAGATCAACGCCAAAGGCGGTGTATTAGGTAAAAAGTTAGAGCCAGTAGTCGTTGACCCTGCATCCAACTGGCCTTTGTTTGCCGAGAAAGCCAAGCAATTACTTACTCAGGACAAGGTTGCTGTAACGTTTGGCTGCTGGACTTCAGTGAGCCGTAAGTCTGTGCTACCAGTGTTTGAGGAATTAAACGGTTTACTGTTTTATCCAGTGCAGTATGAGGGTGAAGAGTTATCTAAAAACGTGTTTTATACAGGTGCCGCTCCCAACCAACAGGCTATCCCTGCTGTTGATTACTTAATGAGCAAAGACGGTGGCAGTGCAAAGCGCTGGGTATTGCTTGGAACTGATTATGTGTATCCACGCACAACCAACAAAATTTTGAGAGCGTATCTTAAGAGCAAGGGCGTAAAAGATGCCGATATTGACGAAAAATATACGCCTTTTGGTCACTCTGACTATCAAACGATCGTAGCTGATATAAAGAAGTTCTCAGCAGGCGGGAAAACAGCCGTTGTCTCTACAATCAACGGCGACTCTAACGTTCCCTTTTACAAAGAGCTGGGTAACGCAGGTTTAAAGGCCAAGGACGTACCCGTGGTTGCTTTCTCTGTTGGAGAGGAGGAATTGCGTGGAGTTGATACCAAGCCATTGGTTGGACACTTGGCGGCTTGGAATTACTTCATGACCATTAAAAACCCAACCAATGATGAGTTCATCAAGAAGTGGTCTGCATACGCAAAAGCTCAAAAAATACCAGGACACATGGATAAACCTTTGACTAACGATCCGATGGAGGCAACCTACATTGGTATCAACATGTGGAAGCAAGCAGTTGAGAAAGCTAAATCTACAGATGTTGACAAAGTGATTGCCGCCATGGGCGGACAAACATTTAAAGCTCCAAGCGGCATAACATCCATGATGGATCCTAAGAATCATCATCTGCACAAATCTGTGTTTATTGGTGAGATCAAGGCCGATGGTCAATTCAACGTCGTGTGGAGCACACCAGCGCCGGTCAAAGCTAAGCCTTGGAGCCCCTTTATTGAAGGCAATGACAAAAAGCCAGACGAGCCAGTAAAGAAATAAGGGTTAATTTAATTTAACTGCTTTTGGATGGGGGAAAGACAATACATCTTTCCCCCATTTCTTTTCTAGGAGGACATTTGGTTTTTAAAATGAGCGCATACATTTTTTCCCTTTTGCTCGGTTATATTAGGTGATGGAGTTTTTAAAAAGAAGCTAAACTGCCTAGATAACGAGAAAGTTAAAGATTTAGGAATTGTTAACAGGTAAAAGTTGGGTTAATTTATGGTTACGATGATATTTAACAGCGATAAGATGAAATTCATTTTGCAGCGTGTTTTGATGAATATATTGCTTTTGTGCGCCGCTAATTCATATGCCATAACTGCACAACAAGCGTTTTCATTGTCAGTGGGTGAGACGGATCAAAGAATTGCAGTATTACAGCTAGTGATTAAAGAGCCTGATGATAAAACGATTCAGTTTTTACAGGCTTTATCTGACGACAGCGTGAAAATAGCTGAAACTCGAGTTTTCATTATCAAAGGCAATCGTGGGGTTGATCCTGTGACGGGTGAAAGCGTCAGTGTGCCTGCAAGCGCACAGGACGTAGTTAGCAACAACCGGATGCGAGGTGAATTAGACGCAGCTTTATCTGCACTGCGACTGTTCAGCTCCGATCCCCAGCAAAGAATGGCTGCGGTAAAGGCACTTCAAAAGGACCCAGATCCTAGTAAATTTGAGGTTTTGCAGAAAGCTTTCAAACTTGAGCAGAACTCAACGATTAGGGAGCAAATTGAGATCGCTACGGCCAGTATTTTGCTAAGCTCAGATCAGGTATCACTTCGCCTTGAGGCTGCAAAAAAGTTAGACTCCAACCACTCCCCCGACACTCAACTTTTGCTGAATCAAAGACTTGACGTTGAAGCTGATCCGCAAGTGAAGGCCTCTATTCAAGACTCTATCAAGACTATAGTTTCCTCCTTGATTTGGGGAGAGCGAATCGGTGCACTCTTTACTGGAGTGAGTTTGAGTTCAATTTTGTTACTTGTTGCTTTGGGTTTGGCAATTACTTACGGTCTAATGGGGGTCATTAATATGGCCCACGGGGAGTTGATGATGGTGGGTGCGTATGCAACCTACGTGATTCAAGTTTTGTTTCGCCATTACTTTGAAACGTACTTTGACTATTACTTAATTGTTGCAGTACCCGTCTCTTTTATTGCCTCTGCTTTGGTGGGCGCTATTTTGGAGCGTAGTGTGCTCAGATTTTTGTATGGTCGTCCCTTGGAGACTTTACTCGCTACTTGGGGTATCAGCCTTATGTTGATGCAATTGGTTAGAACGCTCTTTGGAGCTCAAAATGTGACCGTAGAAAATCCGTCCTGGATGAGTGGTGGTATTCAAGCGTTACCCAACTTAACTCTTCCTTGGAACAGAATGGTGATCATTGGTTTTGCTGCCTTTGTGTTGATTAGTATGGCCTTGCTGATCTCCAGAACTCGACTCGGTTTGTTTGTAAGAGGGGTGACTCAAAATAGGTCAATGGCTGCGTGTATGGGAGTTAACACGGCGCGCATAGACACTTACGCATTTGCACTTGGATCGGGTATTGCAGGACTCGCTGGGTGCGCACTTAGTCAAATAGGAAACGTTGGGCCTGATCTTGGCCAAGGTTATATTGTTGATGCCTTCATGGTGGTTGTTCTAGGCGGAGTGGGGCAGCTTGCTGGTACCGTTTACGCGGCTTTGGGACTCGGGGTCATTAACAAAATCCTTGAAGGATTGACCGGCGCCGTGCTTGCAAAAATTGCAGTGCTCATTTTTATTGTTATTTTTATTCAAAAAAGACCTCAAGGACTTTTTGCGATTAAAGGCAGAAGTGCTGAGGCCTAAAAGAATATTCTTTATTTCAAAATGCAAACACAACCCCTAACCTCATCTTTAAAAAAAAACCTCCTTCCTGAGCCGCCAAAGCTTATGTCAAGGACAGGATGGAGTACTTTTTTGGCATTCACGATTGTTTTAACTGCAGTCGTGCCATTTCTGAACATATGGGTGGACAGTGCTAGCTTCCTCCATATCAGTGATTTTTATGTTGCACTTATTGGAAAAATTATGTGCTACGCCATCTGCGCTTTAGCCATGGATTTGATATGGGGCTATACGGGTATTTTGTCCTTAGGGCACGGATTATTCTTCGCTTTGGGTGGATACGCCATGGGGATGTATTTAATGCGACAAATTGGATTAGACGGCAATTACAAATCCGCGCTTCCCGATTTCATGGTTTTTTTAGATTGGAAAACTCTACCCTGGCACTGGGTTTTGAGTGATAGTTTTTTTGCAACGCTTTGTACTATTATTATCGCGCCAGCGTTAGTAGCTTTTGTGTTTGGTTTTTTTGCTTTTAGATCGCGCATAAAGGGTGTTTATTTCTCCATTATTACGCAAGCTCTTACATTTGCTACGATGCTTTTGTTTTTTAGAAATGAAACGGGTTTTGGGGGTAATAACGGATTTACAGATTTTAAAAGAATTTTGGATATACCCCTTGCTACTCAATCGACCAGAATGGTATTGTTTGTAGCTACGGCTTTAACCTTATTAGGGTTTTATTTATTGTCTAAATTTCTAGTCCAAAGTAAGTTTGGACGTTTATTGCAAGCTATTCGAGATGCAGAGAGCCGTGTGATGTTTTGCGGCTATTCTCCTGTGCCCTATAAATTGGCTATTTGGACTTTGTCTGCCCTTATGTGCGCTATAGCCGGGGCTTTGTATGTCCCGCAAGTCGGCATCATTAATCCCAGCGAGATGAGTCCTGCTAACTCGATTGAAATTGCAATTTGGGCCGCTGTGGGTGGGCGTGGAACTTTGATTGGGCCTATTTTGGGCGCCTTTATTGTGAACGGAGCCAAAAGTTGGCTCACCATGACTGCGCCGGAGTTTTGGCTTTATTTTCTGGGCGCACTTTTTATTTCGGTCACTTTGTTTTTGCCAAATGGTGTAGTTGGACTTTTGCAAAAGATTTTTAAACATAAAAAAAATCAGGGGGGTGCAGTATGAGCACAACAGCCCAAAGTGGAGAGTTAAACGCCCCCACGTTAAATAACCCTCTCAAGTACAACAACACATCTCATTTGAGCAGCTTAAAAAGACCGTCTGAACTTAATTTGGCTCACGGGAGGATCCTATACTTGGAGGATGTCAGTGTTAGTTTTGATGGATTCAAGGCCATCAACAATTTGTCTTTGGACATCGCGCCTGGAGAACTGAGGTGCATCATCGGTCCTAACGGGGCAGGCAAAACGACCATGATGGATATCATCACTGGAAAAACTAAGCCCGATTCTGGTCAAGTTTATTTTGGTAGTAACATTAATTTACTGGAGTACAACGAGCCGGAGATTGCGCAACTAGGGATAGGCAGAAAATTTCAAAAACCAACCGTATTCGAACAACTCTCGGTGTTTGAGAATTTAGAGCTTGCTTTGAAAACGGATAAGCGCGTGAAGGCCTCCGTTTTCTTTAAATTAAATTCCGATCAAAAGTCAAGATTAATTGAGGTCTTAGAGACCATTAAATTGGAGGACTCTTTAAACGCTCAGGCTGGCAATTTAAGCCACGGGCAAAAGCAGTGGCTAGAGATTGGGATGCTGCTTATGCAAGAGCCGAAGTTGCTGTTATTAGATGAACCCGTTGCGGGCATGACAGATCAAGAAACGCATAGAACTGCAGAACTTTTTTTGTCACTAAAGGGAAAGCATTCTCTTATTGTTGTCGAACACGACATGACTTTCATTAAAACGATATCTGAGAAAGTTACTGTGCTGAGTGAAGGCTCAGTCCTTGCAGAGGGGGCGTTCGATCAGGTCCAGGCCGATGAAAAGGTCATTGAAGTTTATTTGGGGCGATAATTGAAATTACTAGAGCTGTCAAACATCAATCAGTATTACGGTGGATCACATATCTTGAGGAATGTGAGCATTAGCGCTGAGTTAGGAGCCGTGACCGTTCTTTTGGGAAGAAATGGGGTGGGTAAAACCACTTTGTTGAAATCTTTAATGGGTCTCATCCCTATTCGTTCTGGGACAATTAGCTTTAACGGCAAACCAATCCAAGACTTGCCTTGTGATCAACGTGCCCGCTCGGGGATTGGATTTGTTCCCCAGGGCCGAGAAATCTTTAACCGGTTAACGGTTGAGGAGAATTTGCTTATGGGGTTGGCCAGCAAACCGGCATCCTCGGATATACCCCAAGAGCTGTTTGAGCTTTTCCCGGTTTTAAAACAGATGCGCCACCGCAAAGGAGGCGATCTCTCAGGCGGACAACAGCAGCAATTAGCTATTGCGCGTGCGCTTGCAAGTGGCCCCAAGTTATTGGTTTTGGATGAACCTACAGAGGGAATTCAGCCAAGTATTATTAAGGAAATCGGACGTGTGATAAAAATGCTTGCTGGTAGGGCGGATATGGGAATTCTTTTATGCGAACAATATTATGACTTTGCAGAGGAGTTGGCTGATCGCTATGTGGTGATGGACCGGGGTGAAGTAATCGCTCAGGGCCCAGGGTCAGAGATGGTGCAAAGGGGCATCAGACAGTTGGTAGCGATCTAAATCAAAGAGCCCAAAGTCGCGGCATCACAGGATCGAGCGACCAAATCTGGGAACGCCATTGGAGCCAAATTTTGCGCATCAAACGCATTGAAGGCTCGACTAAATCGGAGAGCGCACGAACAACGATGACGTTGGAGCCTGGAGAGGTTGCGCCGACTTGAATAGGGGCATCATTGAGCGCGATAACATCTCTCGTTAAATCTAAAATCCTGTTGCGTTTTGCATCATTCATGGGTACTGCAAATGCAAATATCAAAGTGGCTAGGCACTTCTTATTGTTTAGACCAATTGGACTATTCATCAACATATGGTCATCAGCTTTAATCACGCCCTTATCTAGCCAGTGACCTTTTAGCTCAAAGTGTTGCTCAATCAACCCTTTTTTAAAGGGGAAATTTGCACTCGGCATACCTAGCGCAGTCACGTCCAGTGCAATTAATTCGGACTCCTCTTGAAGATCAAATACACATTTATTGCGCGCCATACACCCATCGTAGGCTAATGCCTCCAGAGGCAGCCATTCAAGTTTAGAGGCATCTTTCATCTTTACCTGTACATCTTGAGTAGCCCATTTTGAATCGGATTTATAAAACCTTGTGGCACCAGGTGTCGTGATGAGCGCGTGAGCATGATCCTTCATATCGATAATAATATCCAGCGTATCACCCCCAACCAAGCCACTGGGCGGGTGGATGAGGACGTTATGGCAAATACCAGTACCCTCAGGGTAAAGACTTTTTAGAATACGAAGAGGCCCTGAGTGCTCGTGCTTGACTGTAGTGGTCAAGTCTGCACAACTGTAGTGCAGATCAAGGTGTGCATGCCAAGTCACAGTGCGCAGGTAAGCTGGAGGGTGTATGAAGCAGTCACTGAGTTTTACGTGGGCTGGGCATCATTATTGGGTTGTTGTGCAGGGCTGGGGGCGCTTGAAGGCTTAGGAATGATATCTAAAATGCTCTTCCAAAGGGCAAAATCAGTCGCTGTGATTCTGTCTTTAGAAATTGCAATTTGCTCAAACTCCTCTCGGTTGGTCATGACGCTGAGCTCTTTTATCTCTGCGATTAGAGTTTTAAAGTGTTCGACCGCATGCTCTGGAACAGCTGCAATTTTATGGAGTGGAAAGGCCGATACATCATCCATCAGTTCTCGCTCTTTTTTGGCCTTATCGTAAAGACGTTGTAACTCCTCCTCTGACATGTGAAGTCTTTTTGCCTCCTTATTGATGATATCGGCATCTTCAAAGGAGAGTTTTCCAAGCGAAAGCATTTCGTATAAACGGTTTAGTAATTTTTCTCTATCGATACGGAGTTGATCGCTAAAAGCCGTTGACAAAAGGGCGGCAGGGATGGCGAAAATACCAATACCCATCAACGCTAAGATAATCGTCATTGCCCGTCCCATGGGAGTCACAGGTGTCAAGTCCCCGTAACCCACTGATGCAAGCGTAATCACAGCCCAGTAAATCGATTGAGGGATGTTTTCGAATTTATCGGGTTGTGCCTCGTGCTCAAAAAGGTATCCCAAGCTTGCCGTTAAAACAACGAGCAACAACATAATAAAGCCAGACGCCGCCATGACAGGCCACTCACGTGCTATGACTTTACCAAGTGTTGCAGTGGCCTCCGTGTAACGTGTGAGCTTTAAGAGCCTCATTAAACGGAACACTCGCAAGAATCTTAAATCAAAGAGGTGATGTAAAAATATCTCTAAGAAAAAGGGAAGAATGGCTAAAAAATCGATAACAGAGGAGGTCGATTTTGCCAGCTTAAGTCTTCCCCAAACAGCGTGTTCAAAACCTGGTTCTTCAACGCAGGTGTAAAGACGCAGGAAATACTCAATCGTAAAAACCCCCACCGCAAGCGCGTCAAGAACAACAAACTCAATGTTCAAAATATAGTGAATGCTTTGCACAGACTCAAAGACCACAGCGATCACGGAGACTATCACCCACAGAACAATAAATGAGTCAAATAGCTCATGAAATTTACCTCCGAAATCGGATGGGTAAACAATGGCGTGCATCTTTTGCCTAAATGTGCGCTCCTTGTTGGCTACTCTGAATTCTTGGATCGCAGGGATGATGACTCGAAAGAGTTTTAAGATCCTGAGTAATCTGAGTGCTCTTAAAATCCTTAAATCTACAGCAATAAAGGACTGAAGATAAAAAGGAATAATGGCTAAGAAATCAATGATTGCAAATGGGCTAAATATGTAGCGCAGAGTTGAGAGTTTCTTGTCTTTAAACTCGCGGTCTACTGGGGCAAGGTAGAGTCTGGTTAAATATTCGATCGTAAATACGGTCACTGAAATAATATCAAACAGGTGAAACCAACCTTTATGGGGCTCAAACACTGCCGGCACGTGCTCAAAGAGCAAGGCAAACATGTTGCCCACTATCAATAGTCCTATCCACTGATCAACATCTTTGAGATGATTGCCCTCTATTTCTGGATCTAGCAGCCAAGCATATAGCCACTCCTTAAAGGGAAGTCCAGCAGGTATTTCAACCTTGTAATCGTGTCCGCGGAGTTTTGGTTCTTCAGTCATATGGGTTACTGCAAGATTAAGATTTAAAAATCAAAGTCGGCAATTTTCGTTGGATAAGCACCTTTGTCGCATATGGTGACCCTAACGTTTATCTTCTCAACGATCAGGTCAGTATTGACCAAGGTACTCGTGACACTGGGAATCGAAGACCCGGCAGGGGTATTTACATTTTTTTCAAGTAAATAGCCTCCCGCTGTCGATAAATCTGCGGGATCGCATTTTGCGACCAAAGTAAGCGGTTCAAGCGAAAAGGCATTGGTGAGCTCAGACAAAGGTCCGCCCTTAGCCGTTAATGCCTTAAAGCATTCTCCCCAAGTTCCAATAGGTATTTCTGGTAGGGTAACGGGTTCATCTTCTGTTCCGTCCTTTTTGGCCGCCAATTTAGCTACCTTCGTTAGCTCCTTTTTCTCGCGCTCAAGAGCCCCGGCAACACTTGGGCCACCAGAGCATGCTGCGGGCTTGAATCCGTCTTTAAATCTTTCAGCACTGTTCTCGCTCATCCACTTTACCCAAGCTTCGCCGTTTTCTTTTGACCTCTCAGTCTTCATTCCTTCCTCAAAAGCAAGGCGGCCAAGTAAAGTAACAGATACCAGTACACCCGCTAAAAAAACGAGAAATACGATATCTGCCAAAGTGGGACCTAATTTTTTAGGAGATATTTTTTCAGCTATTTGTTCCATAAGTCAGATACTTAATTGGTTTTTGTGTGGATAGTTTAGGGGCCCGGTGTCCCCAATAATATAGTTGACAATAATGACAGAGATTTATCTAGGAATGTTCGATTGCATCTGCAGTTAATGGCCATCTAACCATTAGTCCCTCGCGAAATCAAGCCAAAGCCAAATGCATCATTCATAAGATGACAAGATTGATCTTATTCTCTTACATTAGTGGCTAGATTTTGAAGACAACTCATTAAATCTAATTATTTTGAGAACCTCTGTGAGCCCAACCAGTGGTGTGAAGCTCTATGTAATTAAAAAGTTCGTACATTACCATGGCCATTGCGCCCACCACCACCAGCCCGGCGAAGGCTAGCCCCATTTGCATAGCAGATCCAGCAGATATCAGCAAGTAGCCGATCCCCTCGTTAGAGGCGGTCATCTCCGATACTGTGGTTCCTACGAAGGCCAAAGTGATGGCAACTTTTAAAGAGCCAAAAAAATACGGCATTGAGCGCGGTAAACCCACTTTGACTAAGACATCCCACCTCTTAGCTCCCAACACGCGCAGCACATCCTCTAACTCGGGCTCCAAAGTTGCAAGGCCCGTAGCAATATTTACCATGATGGGGAAAAAACTAATTAAAAAAGAAGTCAAGATTGCAGGTCCTATACCAATCCCAAACCAGACAACCAAGATCGGAACAAAAGCGGCCTTGGGCAATGCATTGAAGGCAGTCATCAAGGGGTAGACCGCAGAGTAAGCCATTTTGGAGCTGCCAATTACAAAGCCTAGCAACACACCCACGATGATTGCTAAACCAAAACCAGTCATGGTTACCCAATACGTGCGCCATGCATGTGCGGCAATAGTGGAGCGAAACTCAATGAGCTGATTCCAAATTCGTAGAGGGCTTGGAAAGATAAACTCGGAAACACTAAAGACACTACAAATAGTTTGCCAGATACCGACGCCAATGAGGAGTAATATCCAGGGGGCCCAACGTTCAAGAGTTTTTTGATGCATTTTTTTTATTGGGCAATTGTAGGTGCGCGGGAGTCTGGGCTTAGTTGTTGTCGGATCGCCCCAATGTGCCCTCGAAGCTCGTGCACGATATCTGTAAATTGAGGAGTGTAAGTAATCTCCAAATCTCTTGGACGGGGCAGATTTATCTCTCTCGTCACCATAAAGCGCCCAGGACTCTTGCTCATTACGTACACCGTATCCGCAAGGAAAACCGACTCTCTAAGGTCGTGAGTGACCAGTATGACGTTGAACTTTTGAGTGGTCCACAGATCCCTCAAAATACACCACAACTCCTCTCTCGTAAAAGCGTCTAGTGCGCCAAACGGCTCATCCAACAAAAGCATCTTAGGCTCATGGATGAGTGCTCTGCAAATGCTGGCGCGTTGTTGCATTCCCCCTGATAATTGCCATGGATATTGATCCGCGTAACCCTCAAGTCCGACCGACTTGAGGAGTAAGAGCGCGCGCTGAACGTATTCCTCTTTTTTAGCCTTAAAGTTAGATCTGTAAGGCTCAACAATTTCAAGGGGCAGTAATACGTTGTCAAGCGTCGTGCGCCAGGGCAGTAAAGAGGGCGCTTGAAATGCCATTCCACTGATTTTCAAAGGACCCGTCACCGGTTGAGAGTCCACGAAAATTGTGCCTTTTGTTGGCTTTCTAAGACCAGTCGTCAACTTCATAAAAGTCGATTTACCACAGCCAGAAGGACCCACGATCGCAATAAACTCTCCTTGTTTAACTCGAAGATTAATGTCCTCCACAGCAAATTGTTTTTTGGCAAGCAAATCATCGTTGTAAGCGAGCCAAACATTTTGAAAATCAACAAAATAAGCAGAAGAATCAGGCATCAAGTAAAGATTTATTTAAGTTTAGGAAGAATATCGAGCTCTTTTGCACTGGGCAGAAATGATCCATTCCAGGAGGATTCAACTGTAATACGGTTTTTGGTGCTAAACGCATCTGAAACTTGAGAAGCCATCAAAGCCAATCTGGGAGGGTTGATTTGTCCAAATCCTTCTTTGTGAGCGTCGGGACTATTGATCACAGTGTCAATAGCGAGTTTTAATCGACGTGTTTCTAGCTCCGTATTGATGATCCCGTCTCTAGCTTTAACGGCTTCAATCGCTTTAGCTGGGTCAGCGATAACGTCCTTAACTCCTTTGGTAAACGCTTTTAAGAAAGCTTTAACCGCCGCAGGATTCTCTTTTAAGATTTTAGGGGACGCAATAATAACGTTACCGTAAAGCTTGACTCCAAACTCTGAGTAAGGCAAAACAACCACATCAGATGCGGGAACGCCTCTTGCCTCAAGGTTTAGGAGGGAAGTAAATGTGAAACCCGTTATTGCATCTATATCACCTCTTACAAGCATCGTCTCGCGAAGGGGGGGATCCATTGCAGTCCAAGCAACGTTAGTGATATTGTTGGATTTTGAAAAAATAGGAAATGCACGCCTACCAGCGTCAAATACCGGAGCGCCAAGTTTTTTACCATTTAGATCCGCAGGGGTTTTAATGCCCGATTTTTTAAGCGCCATGACGGACGCAGGCGTATTGTTATAAACCATCATGATGGCGATGGGCTTGTTAGGAGCGTCCGGGTTATTGGCGTTAAATTCCATTAATGCTGCCAGATCAGCAAAACCCAAATCATAGGTGCCAGACGCAACTCGGGTCACTGCACCCCCTGAGCCGTTACCGGCATCGACTGAGACATCTAAATTTTCTTCCCTAAAGTATCCCTTTGCAACAGGCAGCAAAAACAAGGCCGAGGGTCCCTCAAATCGCCAGTCCAATTGAAATTTGATGGGTACTGTTTGTGCGCTTGCTAGTTCTAATGTGAACGCAAGGGCGGCCAATAAAACCCCTTTATTGAAGATACGTCTTGACATAAGTGTTGCTCCTGGATAAATATAAGTATTAGTTTAGCAACAATGGTGCCCATATTCAGCTAGGTTTTTACTCCAAACTGGTGCAGTAACAACTTTTTTTAAATGTAAATGCACCATTTATAATGGTAATTTGTAATTGAGACTAATTTTAATGCTCACTGATGAATTGTAGTTTGTAAAAAGGGGGATACAAAAGCAAATCTAGACCTAAGACTCTATGCACTCTGTATGCGCTCTCTAAGCTTGGTAAGCACTTGGCTCGTGCTCAGCAGTTAATGAGCTAAAAGATCATACAAAACGCGGGCTACAACTTTAGTGGCAGCTCTTAAGTCGCTTAAAACGAGTCTTTCATCCGAGCGTTTGGCGTGGGACTCTAAAACTGTCCTAGGGCCTGCGCCGTAAATGACCCCCGGAATGGAGTGCTCTGCGTACAAGCGAACATCCGTATAAAGAGGGGTACCCAGAGCTGGAATATCTTCATGTAAAACTTCACTAGCATGTCTTTGGAGCGCCTGAACCAAGGGTTTGTTTCCGGGCAGGGGCCGCATACTCCTGGCAAGTAAAATACGTTTAACTTCAACGCTGATGTGTTTACTGGGGTCATATTGCTTGTTGTAGTCTTCAACACTTAGTTTGATCAAATCTCTCAGGGATGCCTCAACTTGAGTGGGATCTTCCTCAGGGATCATACGACGATCAAGTTTAAATACCACTTTGCCTGGAATGACATTGGTGTTGGTGCCGGCCTGTATTTTTCCTATGTTTAGGTATGGGTGCGTTATGCCTTCTACGTCAGACGTGATTTGCTTATAAAGCAAATTCTGTTCGTATAGTTTTTGCATGATGGGGATCGCGCCTTGCAACGCATCGACCCCAGAGTCCGGGATTGCTGCATGAGCCATTTGCCCGTGCACAGTTACCTCTAGTTGAAGGCACCCGTTATGCGCAGTTATAACTTGGTAGCTAAAACCAGCAGCAATCATTAAATCAGGCTTCGTGAGGTTATGATTTAAGAGCCACCCAGGACCCAGCTCTCCACCAAATTCTTCATCATAGGTAAAGTGAAGCTCAATATTGCCGTGCAGTGCTGTCTTTAAAGATTCCAGCGCGCGGACTGCGAAAGTAAAAGTGGAGAAATCACATTTACTTACTGCTGTGGCACGCCCGTACATAACACCATCTTTGACCACGGCAGCGTAGGGGTCGTAACTCCAGCCCTCCCCTGGGGGAACCACATCGCCGTGTGCATTTAATGCGATCGTTGGGCCGCTCAAGTACTCTCTTCTTACTATCAAGTTGGTAATCGATTCAAGACCAGCCTCTTTGACAATGTCTTGGGGAATGGGAATTTGCTTTGCATGCATCCCAAATCCCTCTAACAATTGAGCAGTTCTGAGTGCATGCGGTGTATTGTTTCCCGGGGGCGTGTCGGTTGGAACTTTTACAAGCTCGCTTAAAAACTCCACCTGTTCGTCAAAATGACTATCTATCCAAGCATCTAATTGGTCGTAACTATTTGTGTTTGTGGACATAAGCTTAAAAGCGCAGTTGAATGTGAAGAATTTGGCGTGAGAGCACTGAAAGTATATTAGTAAATAAGCTACCCTCTGAGAAGGGGCTCAAACTTATTAAAAGCACACGAGAATATAAGTGTCTAAGTCCTTCAACCCAGTTTGTAAATTAAAAGAGATTTTGCAAGCCGCACTGAAAAGATAGAGTTGCCAAAGAGATGAAAGTCGACATTCTCTAAGAACAATTTTACGAGTTGCATGCGTTCATTAATAATTGCATGAGCGCCTCAACGCACAACTGCATGTCATCACTCGTCGTGCTCTCCAAGGGGTTGTGACTGATGCCAGAATGCTCGCCCCTCACAAAAAGCATCGCTTGGGGCATGATCTCGTGTATTTTCATAGCGTCGTGACCTGCCCCGCTCGGCATTTTATGAAGGGGTAAACCAACAGAGGTGACAGCTTCCTCCCAAAAGGCCTGCAACTCAGGTGCGCTTGGTGCAGCACTGATCCGAAGAGTCTCTTGCAGGGTATAAGAGAGTCCACGTTCTTTGCACGTAGACTCTAATTTTTTAATAATATCTTCAGCAAGTCTATCCCTTTGTGTATCAATTGGCGCTCTGATATCCATAGAGAATTTGCATGAGCCTGGAATTACATTTACGGACCCATTGGGCACATGCATTTGCCCAACGGTTGCAACGCTTTGAGAGTCCTCTTTGGCTCTTTGCTCCATGTAGAGGGTGAGCTCACTGGCAGCACATAGCGCGTCTTGTCTTTTGTTCATGGGGGTGGTGCCTGCATGTGCGCTGACCCCTCGTATTTCAACCAAATACCGAATACTCCCATTAATGGAGGTCACAACTCCAAGGGGTAGTCCTATTTCATTTAGAACGGGTCCTTGTTCAATATGAACCTCTACAAAGCCGATATATTTAGACGGGTCTCGACGCAAGTTTGAAATCTCAGATATGTCTAAGCCGGCACTTCTCATGGCATCGATCATGGAAATTGAGTCCGAATCCTTTTGACTCAGCCACTTAGGATCAAACGTCCCCACTAATGAGCCCGACCCTAAAAAGGTGGCCGAAAAGCGTTGCCCTTCCTCCTCAGCAAAGGCTACGACCTCTATGCCGTGTTTAAGTCGAGTGCCCGATTTTGACAATTCACGCACACACATGATGGGAGCGAATATTCCTAAACGCCCATCGTATTTACCGGCGTTACGCACTGTGTCGTAATGACTTCCTGTCATTAAAAATTTGGATTGCGCTCCTTGTTCTCGGCCTAGGTATTTTCCAACGACGTTGCCCACAGCATCAATATGTACAGAGTCAAACCCGCACCCCAGCATGAGTTGTTTGATATCTTTTGCGCAGTTAATGTGGGCCTTCGTAAGGTATGTAACTGTGAGCTGATTGTGTTCTTTAAATCCGGGATCACTGTAAACGGCCAGAGCCTCGTGCCAGTCCCACAATTCATGGCCAAGGGTGGGGGAGATACCAAACTTATCGTTAAGCCGTATCTCTGCAATGCGGTGTACCTGTCTCAGGCATTCTTCAAACTCTAAATCTAAAGAGTTTGTAAGTCTCCTCTCAAATGTTTCTATGATTTGAGTGCGGTTGAGTCCCGTGCCCCTGGGGCCCCTAACCGCAAGGATGAAGGGCCAACCAAATTTCTCGTTATAAGCAGAGTTTAGAGACTGAATTTGTTGAAACTCTTGGGCAGAACAATGAGTCAACCCAGACTGAGTTTGCTCTGACTTTGATTCCCGCGTTAAAGTGTTATCCACCATCGCTTTGCCAGCAAGTTCAGGATGACTTTTGAGCAAGCTGAGTTTTTGATCCTTAGTGGCTTGGGATACAGCACTCATCATTTCAAATTTAATTGATGCCAAAGACTTGAATGGTCTTTTTTTGATGCTGATCTGTGCAATCCAATCAGAGTGCTCATAGATGCCCTTTAGCGCTGACAGGGCGTCTAAGTCTGAAGCATTATTTAACTGTTCAAGGGTTAATTTCATAGCAATTAAACGTGTTTAAATGGGAAATATTTTTTCCAGTGATTGGCGATATCTATTCTTCTACAGACCCAGACCCCTTCTTTACTAGCAATGTAGTCTAAGAATTTTTGAAGAGCAACAATACGACCCGGTCTTCCAAGCAATCTACAGTGCATGCCAATACTCATCATTTTTGGGGACTCTGAGCCTTCTGCGTAAAGTACATCAAAGGTATCTTTCAAATAGGTATAGAAGTCTTGTCCCTGTGAAAAACCTTGCGGCAATGCAAACCTCATATCGTTGACGTCCAACGTGTAAGGGACAACCAAATGAGGGACGATGTCTCCGCTTGACTTTTGCACTTTCATCCAAAATGGCAAATCATCCCCATAGTAATCGCTATCGTACTCAAACCCTCCGTGGTCAAGCAGTAAACGTCTTGTGCGTGGACTGTCTCGCCCCGTGTACCAACCTAAAGGTGCGTGACCCGTTAGGCTCTTCATGATTTCAACCCCTTTGGCAATATGTTCACGCTCGCGCTCCTCTGGCATATCTTGGTAATGCACCCACCGCCAACTGTGACAGGCGATTTCGTGGCCTAATTCACAAAATGCCTGAGTGAGCTCCGGATATCTTTGCAGTGCCATACTCACACCAAAGACCGTAAGAGGTAAATCTCGTCTTTCAAATTCTTTTAATATCCTCCAAACTCCCACCCTGGAGCCATATTCATAAATGCCCTCCATACTGAGGTGGCGATCAGGGAAAGAGGGCGGATTGAACATCTCAGACAAGAACTGCTCGCTACCAGCGTCCCCGTGCAGGACACTGTTCTCGCCCCCTTCCTCATAATTTAATACGAATTGGATTGCGATTTTTGCACCACCTGGCCATTTAGGATTAGGGGGCATTCGTCCATAGCCTCGCAGGTCTCTGGGGTAGGCAAGCGTTGAGTCGTAGGTCATTGGAATAAATTAGTTGTTAGAAAATTGTATACAATTTAGTGACTAAACTGGCTTTAGCACTCTACGAAAGCGAAAATTTTATGGGCCTCAGCACTCACGTATTAGACACGATGCACGGATGTCCTGCAAAGGGTATGTTTGTATCTTTGTTTGCCCAGGGATCTAGTGGATATGAGTTAGTCAAATCTGTTGTGCTTAACGCAGACGGGAGAAATCCAGATGGTTTGCTTTATGAGCACAGTGCGCTTTGTGTGGGCTTGTACAGACTAAGCTTTGGTGTAAAAGATTATTTTAAATCGCGCGGAGTCGCATTAAAGGAGCCCACTTTTTTGGATATTGTGAGCTTGGACTTTGGTATTGCCAACCCACAGGAGCATTACCATGTCCCTTTGTTAGTAAGCCCATGGAGTTACTCAACTTACCGAGGCTCATGAAACTTGGGTACACTAAGTGCCAATTAGTCGTAACGGGGTACAACAAAAGCTAGAGTTGGGGGTAGGGCGTCAAATACAAAGCTCTACGGGTTCTACAGCTTTTTAAATCACGACAAAGCACCCTCTACAGTCTCCGTAGTGGTAAAGGGCACCGAAAACACTGAAAGCTAATCACCAAAGTGGTTTGAATAGACGTTTATGGAAGCTTATTTGCTTGACTGGGCCAACCTGTTGCTGCGTTGGTTGCACGTGATTACTGTCATTGCCTGGATTGGCTCATCTTTTTATTTTGTATTTTTAGACAATAATTTAATCAAGCCTAGTGCTCCTGATTTAAAAGAAAAAGGGGTCGACGGAGCCCTATGGGCTGTGCACGGAGGAGGTTTTTACAACCCTCAAAAGTACATGGTTGCGCCTAAATCAATAGACTCCGATTTGCACTGGTTTTACTGGGAGGCTTACAGCACTTTCCTAAGCGGGTTTGCACTTTTTGCGGTTTTGTATTTATTCAATGCAAACACTTTTTTAGTCGATAAATCCCTCATGAATTGGAGTGCAGTGCAGGCAGGCTTTGCAGCGGTCGGATTTTTAATCGTATTTTGGTTAATTTATAACAATGTCTGTCGCTTATTTGGATTCAAAGATCGCTCTGAGCTTTATATAGGCTTAGTTATGGTTTGTGTAGTGGCTCTGTTTTGTTACCTCTCATGTCAACTCTTTGCAGGTCGCGCTGCCTTTCTAATTGTCGGCGCCTCAATTGCAACCGCGATGAGTGCCAATGTATTTTTTTGGATCATCCCTGGACAAAAAACAGTGGTTAATGTGATGACCTCTGGGCAACCCTACGATCCCAACGATTTGGCCATCCACGGCAAGAGGGGCAAACAGCGTAGTGTGCACAATACGTATTTCACATTGCCCGTTTTGTTTGCGATGTTATCAAACCATTACCATTTTTTATACTCTAATGAGCACCCTGCAGCAGTATTGTTCTTTATGATGATTTGCGGGGCTCTTATTAGGCAATACTTTGTTCAAAAACACGCCTACCTTAACCAAAGAGCCTCAAACCCTTGGCCCTTTGCCTTGTTGGGAGTCGTTGGTATTTTGGTTGTGATTTACTGTTTGAGGCCACCAACATCTTTGATCCCAGTTGGCGCAACCCCTCAAGAGGTAAAGCCAGTGATGTACTCTCAGGTGAAATATATTTTTGAGAGCAAATGTTATGGTTGCCACGGTGCGCAGTTGCAAATGAAAAATATCCGACTAGATTCACCCGAAAATGTAGCCAAGAATGCCCAAAACATTTATTTACAAGCAGTCACTTTGAAGCAAATGCCTATGAATAATGCAACGGGCATTACACAAGATGAGAGAGATACTTTGGCCACTTGGTTTAACTCTGGGGCGGACACCACGCATTAAGTGTGGTTGGCCAGTGTTTGTGCAAGTTCGTTGTGGCGCTGAATTAGGGGTTGAATTTCATAGGGTGCGAAACGTCCCTCTCTAACCAATACCCGTCCATTAACCACGGTGTAATCGGCTTGCATGCTCGAGCAAAGTAGCAAAGCCCCTAAAGGATCGTGAACCGCAGCCCCGGCCATCGATAAAGTGTCAGTCCTATACATGGCAATATCAGCGCAGTAACCTATTGCGATTTGGCCAATGTCTGTGCGGCCTAAAACCTTTGCACCCCCTCGGGTCGCAACTCCTAAAGAGTCTCTTGGCGTCATCTCTTTTGGGCCTGAGTCGCATCCCATCGGTTCAATTGACTTTAATACCCTAGCTAAAAGCATAGACTGCCTTGCTTCGTTCAAAAGATTTCCCGCATCATTGCTTGCGCTGCCGTCAACGCCGAGCCCGACGGGTACGCCTGCGTCCAGAAGTCGGCGAAGTGGGAGGATGCCACTTGATAAGCGCATGTTGCTGCAGGGGCAATGCGCGATACCAGTCTGTGTTTTTGCAAAAAGATAAGTGCCCGCATCATCAAGTTTGACGCAGTGCGCATGCCACACATCATCCCCGACCCAGCCTAGTTCCTCAGCGTATTGAGCCGGTGAGCAGTTGAACATTTCTTTGGTGTACAAAACGTCGTGATCATTTTCAGCCAAATGAGTGTGCATTCTGACTTTAAGGCTTCTGGCAAGTTTTGCAGATTCACGCATCAAGTCTTTGCTAACCGTAAAGGGGGAACATGGAGCCACAGCAATTTGTAGCATAGCGCCGTGAGAGCTGTTGTGCCAGCTCTCAATCAGGCGCTGTGTCTCACGCAAAATCAAAGACTCCTTTTCTACCACTCGGTCCGGGGGTAATCCTCCCTGGCTTTGACCAACACTCATACTGCCCCTGCTGGCAGTAAAGCGGATCCCACATAGATGAGCTGCCTCAATGCTATCTTCTAAACGTATGCCATTGGGATAGATGTAGAGATGATCACTGGTTGTTGTGCAGCCAGACATCAAAAGCTCAATCATTGCGATTTGATTTGAGATCCTCACCATCTCAGGCGTCAGTCCTGCCCAAATGGGATATAAACCTTTTAGCCATGAAAACAATTCAGAACTTTGTACGCTTGGAATAGCCCTTGTTAGGGACTGCACCATGTGGTGGTGAGTGTTGATTAAGCCTGGAATGACCACGTGCTTACTGGCATCAATGACTTCATCAACTTGTATTAAAAGATGATCAATATTTTCATCAGCTTTAATGATTCTCTTGATGAGCCCGTTCTCAATCAAAATGGAGGCGCCTTTGAGCTCCGTTTGAGAATCATCTTGAGTTGCTAAACAGTTAGCTTTATGAATTAGCAGGGTGGTCATATGGTGTGTGGGGGGGCAAAGTTTAATTGATACAAAAATACAGTTGATACAGTGAGTATAGTGAAACTTAAAAACCAGTTTGATATTTAAATTAACTCTCAATCAGGCTATTATTAACAGGGCTATTATTACCAATTGCAATTATTATTTTTTTTGATTAAGATTTTAGGATTCCCAATGATGGGCGTAGTGGAAAAAATATACAGAATTCGAGGTGTTTAAATTGAAAACTTATAAGGTGGCCTGTATTCCAGGGGACGGTATTGGCAAAGAAGTAGTGCCCGCAGGTGAGGAGGTTTTAAAGGCGATTGCTAATAAACTGGGAAGTTTTAAGTTTGATTTTGAAACGTTTAAATGGGGCGGGGACTGGTACAGAGAGCACGGCGAGATGATGCCTGTTGACGGTTTAAACGCGCTCAAAGACAAGGACGCTATTTTGTTTGGCTCGGCTGGAGACCCCTACATCCCAGATCACATTACTTTGTGGGGTTTGAGGCTTAAAATTTGTCAAGGCTTTGATCAATACGCCAACGTCCGGCCCACAAGGATTTTGCGAGGCATTGACGCTCCTCTCAAGCGTTGCAAGCCTGGCGACTTAGACTGGATCATTGTGCGCGAAAACTCTGAAGGTGAGTACGCCGGCGTAGGCGGGCGGGTGCACCAAGGCCACCCCATTGAGGTTGCAACAGATGTCTCTGTTCTTACGCGCGTAGGGGTAGAGCGGGTGATGAGGTATGCTTTTAGACTAGCTGAATCTAGAGCTAAAAAGCATTTGACCGTGGTCACTAAATCCAATGCACAGCGACACGCCATGGTAATGTGGGACGAGATTGCAGTTGAAGTCTCACGAGAATTTCCAAGGGTCACTTGGGACAAGGAATTGGTGGATGCGATGACCGCTCGGATGGTGAACCGACCCTCCTCCATTGATACGGTGGTTGCAACTAATTTACACGGGGATATATTGACAGATTTGGCAGCCGCACTTGCCGGAAGCCTTGGAATAGCACCAACCGCAAACATAGATCCACAAAGGCGTTTCCCAAGTATGTTTGAGCCCATTCACGGGTCTGCCTTTGACATTATGGGCAAGGGGCTAGCAAATCCGATTGGTACCTTTTGGAGTTGCGTCATGATGTTGGATCATTTGGGCGAGCAAGTGGCCTCAGCCATGCTTATGAACGCCATAGAGAGCGTGACCGAAAACTCCAACCTTCACACCCGCGACTTGGGTGGTCAAGCAACTACTAGAGATGTAACTCACGCAATTTGTAATACGTTTAAAAAATAAATTTTTGTAGAATTTTCTATATGACTTTAAATATCCCTATCTCATCTTGGTTTAAAGTCCTATCCTCTTTGACAATTGCTTTTGGACTAAGCGTTGCAATCAACACTTATGCACAACCCTGCCCAGAAAAAAATATCCAATATTGGCAGGCTTTCCCACCCGGCGGTGAGTCTGACTTATCAGCGAGACATCAACAGCTTTTGATCAAGAAAAAGTGTCCAAGTATTGAGACCATCATTCAGTACAAAGCAGGGGCAGGTGGGGCCTTAATGTGGTCTCAAATGAACTCACTGCCCGCAGACGGTCTAAACGTAGTGGGTATTAATTTACCCCACATCGTGTTTCAACCGTTGGAAGGATTAGTTCAATATAAAACGAGCGAAATAACCCCAGTTTTTTGGTTTCACTACACCCCAGATATTTTGGTGGTGCCAGAGTCAAGTCCCTACAAAAGCTTTACAGAATTCATTGACGCAGCAAAGAAAAACCCTGGTCAACTCTCTGTTGGGGGCTCAGGACTTAATTCTGCAAATCACGCCGCCCACGAGAGACTGGATGCATCCTTTGGAATAAAAACTATTTATATACCTTTCAAAGGCACTGGGGATATGACGACTTCGCTTTTGGGCGCCCAAGTCGATTCTGCGATGACCTATACTCCATTTGCAATTAATAACAAAAGCAGAGTTAGGGCACTTGCTGTTGGGATGGAAAAACGCCATCCGTTGATGCCTGAGGTACCGACATTTAAGGAGCTTGGTGTTAATTGGGTTGACGGCTCTTACAGAGGCGTTGGCGTTCCCAAATCTACCTCGCTAGAGCAAATCAAAAAGCTTTCACAACTGTTTATGCAAATTAATATGGATCCTGAAATGAAGGAGCTAGCTATTCGAAACGGCTTTGAGTTGATTAACATCGGTACCGATCAAATGGACTCTTTCATGAAAGAGCGCACTCAGATCTACACACAGGGTGCCGGTCTGCTAGGACTAGGTAGGAAATAATGCATACAAAATTGGGTGAAACGCAGATACTGAAGGCCCTTTACGATTGTGCAGTTAAGGCTGCATTACCCTCGAATGTACTTAAAAGTTTTTTGCCCAATCCACCTAAAGGCCGCACCCTGGTGCTTGGCGCGGGCAAAGCCGCGGCTTCCATGGCACTTGCCTTAAACGACATTTGGCCCGCTGACCGTCCCCTCTCTGGTTTGGTCGTGACGAGGTATGGTCATATTCCTCCATTGGCCCATAAGGGTTGTCGAATTGAGATGATTGAGGCCGCACACCCTGTGCCTGACGCGGCCGGTGTCCAAGCTTCTGAGAGAATATTGGCCCTAGCTAATGGACTCAGTAAAGATGATTTGGTTATTTGTCTAATATCTGGAGGGGGGTCTGCTTTGCTTACGCTCCCCGTGGAGGGTTTAAGCTTAGAGGATAAAAGGTCCTTAAATCAGTCACTCTTACAAAGCGGTGCAAATATTCAAGAGATAAATTGTGTAAGAAAGCACCTGTCTCAAATTAAAGGTGGAAGGCTTGGTATTGCTTGTGCCCCAGCAAAGTTAGTTTGCTTTGCGATTAGCGACGTTCCAGGAGACGATCCGTCTGTCATAGCCAGTGGTCCAACCGTTGCAGACCCAACCACTTGCGCTGACGCCGTTGCCATACTATCCAAATACAAAGTTCAGCTTCCCCCCTCAATACAAGATGCCCTTGTTAATGGATTTTTTGAAACGCCAAAGAAAGGTGAAGCATTTCAGCACTGTGAAGAGGTGCAGCTCATCGCAACCCCTAAACAGTCTTTAAAAGCTGCGGCCGAGTTGGCAACCTCAATGGGACTTAATGCGTATATTTTGTCTGATGATATGGAGGGCGAGTCTGCAGAGGTTGCAAAAGTGCATGCGGCAATCGCCAGGGAGGTTGCTAAATCAATCGAGAGCCAAGAGGGATTCCAATTTGGTGCATTCAAACCCCCTTGCGTAATACTCAGTGGGGGCGAGACCACAGTAACGGTATCCAAAAACCAAAAAGAGGAAACATGCGCCAAAAAAGGGCGCGGCGGAAGAGCGGGAGAGTTTTGTTTAAGTTTGGCCAAAGAGCTGGCAAGCCAGCAACGTATTTGGGCTCTTGCCGCCGATACAGACGGCATTGACGGTATTGAGTCCAATGCAGGAGCTTACGTCAAGCCTGATACGTTAACCAGAGCCAGCTTAATTGGACTAAACACATCTGATTTCTTGGCCAGACATGACTCCTTCACATACTTTGAAGCGTTAGGGGATTTAGTCATGACAGGTCCAACATATACAAATGTCAACGACTTTCGTGCAATGTTAATTAGGTGATCCAAGTTTCAAACTTTGTGTAAGATTTGTGTAATCTTGCCCTTAGAATGGTGACTACCATTTTGATACTGCATGAATCAATCCCTACTTAGTCTTCGAGGCGTTACCAAAAAATATCCCTTGGTGGTTGCTAACGACCACGTTAGTCTTGAGGTCGCAAAGGGCGAAATTCACGCTGTGTTAGGCGAGAACGGGGCTGGCAAATCAACCCTCATGAAAATTATTTACGGATCGGTCAAACCCGACGAAGGAGAGGTTTATTTCAAGGGCAAATTGATTCAAATTAAAAATCCCCAAGAAGCAAGGAGTTTGGGTATTAGCATGGTTTTCCAGCACTTTAATCTTTTTGAAACTTTAAGTGTTGCTCAAAATGTTTGGTTGGGTTTGAGTAAAGAGCTTAGCTTAAAAGAGGTCTCAAATAAAATAGAAAACATTGCTGGCGAGTACGGACTTGATCTAGATCCACTCAGCCCTGTTCACGCCTTAAGCGTGGGCGAGCGTCAAAGAGTTGAGATTATTAGGGCATTGCTTGGCAGTCCACAGTTATTAATCTTGGACGAGCCAACTTCCGTTTTAACCCCCCCGGCTGTGGACAAGTTATTTATAGTTCTAAAACGTTTGGCGGCGAACGGATGTAGCATTTTGTATATCAGCCACAAACTTCACGAAATTAGATCACTATGTGACACGTGCACAGTGATGCGCGCAGGTCGGGTGAGCGGCGTATGCAAGCCAGCCCAAGAGTCTAACGAATCTTTGAGTCGTTTAATGATTGGTGCTGAGCCCATGAGTCTTAAGTATCACTACAATTTACCAGGTCAAACCGTTTTCCGTGTCAACTCTCTTAGCTTGAAAAAAAGTGATCAATACGGAATTAATTTAGTTGATATAGAGATGGAACTTAAAAGGGGCGAGATTTTAGGTATCGCTGGGGTATCGGGAAATGGTCAAAGGGAACTACTTTATGTATTGTCTGGAGAGGATACTAGAGCCTTGCCTAGTAGTGTCACTTTAAAAGAGCAAAGCGTGGGGGCGCTAGGCCCCAAGAAGCGAAGAGTTTTAGGTCTACATTTTGTTCCTGAGGAGCGCTTGGGTAGGGGCGCAGTTCCAGGACTGAGTCTTGCCCATAACGTGCTTTTAACTAGAGAGGAATCAGTGAATAGGTGGGGCTGGATTGACGACTCACAACTAGCAAAGCAAGCTGCCCAGATTATTGAATCTTTTAACGTTAAATCAAGTGGTCCCCAAGCACTGGCAGCTTCGCTGTCTGGTGGTAATTTACAGAAATTTATTGTCGGTCGTGAGATCGATGCCAGTCCAGATGTGTTGATAATTTGTCAACCCACGTGGGGTGTCGACGTGGGTGCTGCTGCATTAATTCGTGCTCAGTTACTCAGACTAAAGGGCGAGGGATGCGCAGTGCTAGTGGTGAGCGAGGAGCTCGATGAGTTATTGGAAATTTGTGACCGAATTCAAGTGATATCCCAGGGAAGACTATCCCCATCAATAGACAAAAAAGATTCCAGCAAAGAACAAATAGGGGCTTGGATGAGTGGTTTGTGGGATGGTTACTCAAATAATGATGTTGGCTCGCCAACGCTCTCTTCATGTTTAAACTAGAACAGCGACCTAAACCCTCTAAATACTGGAGCATCGCCTCTCCAGTGATGTCTTTGATCATCACCGTAATACTTGGGACTTGCCTATTTATTTTGCTAGGTAAGGACCCCATTAAGGGGTTGTTGGTTTTTTTCTGGGAACCTTTAAAAAGCGGTTACGCAATCGGTGAGTTAGTTGTGAAAGCGACTCCTTTGTTAATTATTGCAACGGGTTTGGCGGTTTGTTTTAGATCTAACGTTTGGAATATAGGCGCTGAAGGGCAATTCGTTTTAGGGGCAATATTTGCGTCTGGAGTCGCACTCCTTGCTGAGAAAGCGACCTCATCTTGGATTTTGGTTCCAATTCTTTTGTCGGGAATCATTGGGGGAATGATTTGGGCAGGTGTGACGGCATTACTAAAAGACAGATTTCATACCAGTGAGATCTTGGTGAGCTTGATGTTGGTTTATGTGGCAATCATGTTACTTAATTTTTTGGTTTATGGTCCTTGGAAAGATCCAAATGGATATAACTTCCCGCAGACTAAGACTTTTGAAGTGGTGACACAAATTCCTAGACTTTTTAAGGGATCAAGGATCAACGTTGGGTTATTTGCGGCGTTGGCGGGTTCTTTGGGTTTATGGATATTTTTATTTAAAACCAAATTGGGTTTTGCGATGAGAGTAGGTGGCTTGGCCCCTCACGCTGCGCGTTACGCAGGCTTTTCATCAAGTAAAGCTTTGTGGGCTGCGCTGCTCACCTCAGGGGCTGCGTCCGGTCTTGCGGGGGCTTTAGAGGTGGCTGGCCCAGTTGGTCAATTAACCCCTTTCATTCCAGTTGGTTATGGATTTGCTGCGATCATAGTGGCCTTTGTGGGCCGCTTGCACCCGGTTGGGATGATTTTTTCCTCTTTACTATTGAGTATGTTCTACATTGGCGGGGAGTTAGCCCAGTCAAGGCTTGGTCTACCCAAGTCGCTCACAGGAGTCTTTCAGGGTCTTCTTTTATTCACCCTACTGGCTTGCGATGTCTTGATCACTCACAAAATAAAATATCAAATATCCTTCGGTTCCAAGTCAATCCAGATCGTAAAAGGATCAATTTAGATGGATATCTATGCGCTATTGATCGCATCAACTTTAAACGCGGGGACGGTGCTGGCGATTGCATCGATTGGACTTTTAATCAATGAACGAGCGGGAGTTATAAACTTGGGTGCAGAGGGCATGATGCTTTGCGCAGCGATTGCTGGCTTTGCGACAGCAGTGCACACGGGAAGTGACTTGTTGGGTTTTCTTGCCGGAGCGGGGACGGGTGCCTTAATGGCTTTAATTTTTGGGTTGCTTGTCATCTATTTGAACACCAATCAATACGCAACAGGTTTAGCGTTAAGTTTATTCGGCGCAGGTTTCTCAGCGTTTGTAGGAGTGAACTACGTACAGGCTAAACTAGCAGACCGAATTCACTATACAGTGCCTGGTCTAGAAGATATTCCCTTTATAGGACCAGCTTTTTTTCAGCAACACCCTCTGGTATACGGGACAATCATTTTTGCTGTTTTTTTGGTAGTGTTCTTCAACAAGACAAGAATTGGACTGATTGTGCGCAGTGTGGGCGAGTCCCCCGAGTCAGCTCATGCTTTGGGTTATAACGTTAGAACTATAAGAGTTTGGGCGGTCGTAGTAGGTGGAGCGCTATGCGGGTTGTCTGGGGCGTATATCTCTCTCATTTATACGCCGCTTTGGGTCGAGGGTATGGTGGCTGGGAAGGGTTGGATTGCGCTTGCGCTCACCACCTTCGCAACTTGGAGGCCGATGAGAGTGCTTTTAGGTGCGTATCTGTTTGGAGGGGTGACGATGTTGCAGTTCCATCTTCAATCTATTGGTATAGATATTGCAAGTCAATTTCTTAGTATGCTACCGTACTTAGCAACTATTGTCGTGTTGGCTTTGATTTCCAGAAATCCACTTTGGATTAAAATCAATATGCCAGCATCAATTGGAAAGCCTTTCTATCCCGGTAATTAAGTGTTATTTTTTTATAAAGGAAATTTAAATGAATGATTTGTTAAAAAGTAGATGGATTCAATCTGCTGCAGTGCTAACCCTAGCTGTTTCAGCATTGGTTGCTTGTGGTAAAAAGGATGAGGAAAAAAAAGACGTTCAGCCAGCAGATGCAGGTAAGACAGAGCCTTTGAAAATAGCGTTTGCCTATGTTGGCCCAGTGGGGGATGGTGGCTGGACTTTCGCACATGACAATGGCCGCAAAGCTTTGGAAAAAGAATTTGGCAACAAAATCGCAACATCGTTTGTTGAGAACGTTCCTGAGTCAGCAGATGCTGAGCGCGTAATACGCGATTTGGCGACTCAGGGCAATAAGTTGATATTTGGAACAACATTTGGTTACATGGAGCCGATGCTCAAAGTGGTTCCTGACTTTAAAGATGTCAAGTTTGAGCATGCAACTGGTTACAAGCAAGCTGAGAACATGAGGACCTACGATAGTCGCACGTATGAGGGTGCTTATATGGCTGGGGTGATCGCGGGTAAGATGACCAAGAGCAATACGCTTGGCGTGGTCGCCTCCGTCCCCATTCCAGAAGTTATTCGTAACATCAACAGCTTCACACTCGGCGCACAATCCAGCAATCCTAAAATCAAGACCAAAGTAGTTTGGGTTAACGAGTGGTTTAATCCTCCAAAGGAAACGGAAGCCGCAACTTCCCTCATCAACGCAGGTGCAGACATACTTTTTCAAAATACGGACTCACCCGCAGTTCTAAAAACTGCAGAGTCTAAAGGTAAGCGTGCATTTGGTTGGGATTCTGATATGACTGCTTACGGTCCAAAAGCTCATTTGGCCTCCTCCATCATAAACTGGGGCCCTTATTACATCAAAGCAACAAAAGAAGCTTTAGACGGCAAATGGCAAGGCGGTGGACACTCTTGGTGGGGAGTTAAAGAAGGTGCAATTGATATCGTCTCCATCGCGGCAGACGTGCCCCCAGAGACGAAAGCCAAAATCGATGAAATCAAAAAAGGTTTGTCAGATGGATCGTTTGCAATTTGGAAAGGTCCAGTTGTTGACAATAGCGGCAAAACTATTTTAAAGGCCGATGAGGTTGGAGATGATAAATTCTTGTCCGGCGTTAATTTCTTCGTAAAAGGCGTTGAGGGGAAAGTCCCTGGAAGTGATAAAAAGTGATTTTGTAGATGCAGCTTTGAATCATAAATCCTTCTAGGTTTGTGAGCTAAGATGTCACCTTTGTGCCCTTGAATTGTTGTGATTCAAGGGCATTTTCAATGTGGGCCCACAATCGGCGAACTCCTAACTGCGCAAGTCCTGTCGTAAGTTGACCACGACAAGCGAAGCGAAAGCGCAACTGCATGAGGGCGATCGAGTGTGCAGAGCCTGGAAATAAAGTGTGAGCCAATGAACAAAAATCGAATCTGAGGCACTGCTGAACTGGGAGGCTGGGCATTGAGCCAAGACAACTACCTTGCTATTAAATAGCTCATAACAATGTAAACTTCAATAGTCTTTAATTTTTTGTATCTTCATTATGTTCAAAGTACCCGAAGTAGCGCAAAACCGCTTACCCGATTTATTAAAGTTAATGCCAAAGGCGGAGTTGCATATCCATATAGAAGGTTCACTTGAGCCAGAGTTGATTTTTAGACTTGCTAAACGCAACAACGTTGCTATTGCTTTCAAATCCATTGAGGAGTTGAGATCCGCCTACGCTTTTACTAATTTACAAACTTTTTTAGACATCTACTATGCAGGCGCGAGCGTGTTGATACATGAGCAAGATTTTTATGAAATGGCGTGGGAATACTTTTTAAAGGCGTCCTCTGACAATGTGGTTCACGCTGAGATTTTTTTTGATCCACAGACGCATACTTCTCGCGGTATTCCAATGAAAACAATCATTGAAGGATTAGCCCGCGCATGCAGGGATGCCGCTGAAAAACTCCAAATCTCTTCTGCGCTGATTTTGTGTTTTTTAAGACATCTAAGCGAACAAGAGGCCTTTGAAACGTTAGAGCAAGCTTTACCGTTTAAAGATCATTTTATTGGGGTAGGGTTGGATTCAAGCGAGCTGGGACATCCCCCCGAGAAGTTTGCAGCGGTGTTTGCAAAATGTCGCGATCTTGGCCTACATCTGGTTGCACACGCCGGCGAGGAGGGACCCATTGAGTACATATGGTCAGCGCTTAAGACACTAGGGGTTGAGAGAATAGATCACGGTGTTCAATCCTCCAAAGATCCTGATCTGATCAAGTATTTATCTTCCAAACGCATCCCCTTGACCGTTTGCCCGCTCTCCAACGTAAAGCTCAAAGTTTTTGCCCATTTATCAGAGCATAACATTGGACAAATGCTTGAGAAAGGTTTATGCGTGACTATTAATTCGGATGATCCAGCCTATTTTGGTGGTTATATTAATCAAAATTTTATAGAGACGTTTGAAGCCTTAAAACTCGATGCTCATCACGCCTACTCTTTAGCCCATAACAGTTTTGAAGCTAGTTTTGCAAGCGCGGTTCAAAAGGAGGAGTGGTACCGCGAGCTAGGACAGTGTTTTA
This sequence comes from uncultured Burkholderiales bacterium, assembly GCA_903871545.1. Classification (GTDB taxonomy): domain Bacteria; phylum Pseudomonadota; class Gammaproteobacteria; order Burkholderiales; family Burkholderiaceae_C; genus Limnohabitans. The sequence goes on from CAIQHG010000059.1 coordinate 51,240, forward strand.
AAAGATTTACGGGAAAAGAGTGATTTTTTTAGCTAAATCGCTCTTTATTCATCTATGTCTGAAGTATTAATTGTTGGCGCAGGTATTGGGGGGCTGTCCGCTGCGATTGCCTTGGGCACTTCGGGGGAGGTTAAGCATCGAGTTTCGGTTGTTGAAAAATCATCTGTTTTATCTGATGTGGGAGCAGGAATACAGTTAGGTCCTAATTCAACCACTATATTGATACGCTGGGGTTTGGGGCAAGAGTTAAGTGAATGCGCCTTTGAGCCAGAAAAATTGCAAGTTATGAGCGCCCTAAGTGGTGTCGAACTGGGGAGTATGAATTTAGGTTCAAGTTTTAGAAAAAAATATGGGGCACCTTACTTCACGCTTCATAGGGCCGATCTTCATAAAATGCTTTACTCACGTGTTCTCAAACAAGGGTCAGCCGTTATTGAGCTTAATAAAGAGTTAAATCACTTTAAGCAGATTCAACAAGGAGTTGAAGTTGAGTTTGTCTCTGGCTCAAAAAATCATCAAACAGTTTTTACGAACGAACAAAACAGAAAGAGTTTCGATGTTTTGATTGGTGCAGACGGAGTTTGGAGTAGGGTTCGCTCGATTTTGAACGATATGTCTACAAAGAATTTAGCTTATTCTGAGAGCAAGCAGGATCTTTTCAAACCAGCAGAGTTCTGCGGTGATTTAGCTTATCGCTCACTGGTTTCACAAAAGACGTTACCTAAAAAATTAAGGTTTAATTCAGTACGTGTTTGGCTAGGTCCTAAAATGCATTTAGTTCAGTACCCTATAAGGGGAGGGGAGTGGTTAAATTCAGTTTTATTTATTGATACTAGAAAGCTGAAAAACAACTCACAATACTTGTGTTATTCACAACCAAACTCTAATTTACTGAGTTGGGATATTAAATTAGATCAAACTCAGCTGGGCCTTTTTTTTCAGGAAACAATCAATCAATGTTGTCCTGAGATTATGGACACAATTAGTGCCCTAGGGCAGTGGCAAGCGTGGCCAATTATGGCAAAAGCGCCATTGCGTAGTGAACTGCAAATGGTTGCGGGTAGAGTTGCACTGCTAGGGGACGCCGCGCATCCTATGCTTCCCTATTTAGCTCAAGGGGCGGGAATGTCAATAGAGGATGCAGATTCTTTAGGCCGACAATTTTCATCACTTAGTGAACAAGACTCAAGGACTATATTGAGCGCTTATGCACAGTTGCGTTGGAGAAGAAACGCATGGGTTCAACAAAGAGCTCTTTTAAATCAAAAGGTCTTTCATGCTGAGGGCTTACTAGCTGTTGCAAGGAACAGCTCTCTTCGACTGTTTGGGGATAAACTTCTCAGTATGCCTTGGTTGTATGGGCATAAAAACATGTAGATTCATTCTTCATCAAAATTTTGAATTTATAATGAATTTAAATACCCATTTGTCTGACGCGTCATTCATACCTCGCCCAATTCCAGCGTTAAATTCATGGCCTAGGAGTTCCGAGTCCACCACCGCAAAAATAACCTTGCTGTTGCTATTGAAACTATCGAAATGGGTATATGGACCCAATTGACTGTAGCTTTCAATTCCTAGTTGAGTTTTCTCAGCAACCTTGTAGTTAACCTTAAAGTCGATGTCCTCAGTCGGCTTCCCACTGCCTGAATTAAAGCTACCATCTGTATTTAAATTAAAAGCAATATTCCAGTTCCCGAGATTCCATCCCCAAATTGCTTTGAGCTGTGCATCTCTTGGGTATTGGGAGACAGCCAAGGCTTGTTTACCGGTCTCAAAATTGAGACCCCAATAGATACCCTCAGTTTGGTGAGGAGCTATGTATTTCAACCTGACTTTAAAACCGTCACCGTTCCAATGACCTTCGGTGTTTCTTGTCGATAACAGGTAAACACCAAGCTCTAATGTGTCGGTGAGACCAAGATTAAACTCTGGAGTGAGTCTGTATATATGATGAGGCGCCTGTTCGCCGGGGTACTGGGGAGTGGATCTGCCTGAAACAACATAATTATTGTGCCAATCGATGCTGTACTCCCCAGCATCTTCCTTATCATCTGTATAAACCTGGATTTCTTCTGAGGCTCCGTAGGCAAGAAACACGTGAAGCGACAGGCTCAAAATAAAACCTTTTACTATTCCCGTATAAATTCTGTGCCTGGAACAATTACTTTTTATCATTTTTTATTTTAATTATTTCAATATTTTTTAAGAAAATTTGTTTGAATACTGTGATTATTTAGCAGGGATAATTTTAATTAAATTGAACTATAAGTGCAAATAATTATAAACCAAAGTACTCATTGTGGATTCGATTATCTTTTATTTACAACAAAGTGCACAAATCATTGAACTCGATAAAGTGAATCCATTTTATTTAAGCTTTTATTAAGCATTGTGTTTATAAAATGGCACATCCAAAAAGACAAGGGTTTTTATTGGTTGAACAATAAACTTTTCGTTATTGTGTCGTAGCAAACTTAAAAAATTAAAATGAAAAATGAATTTATTTAAAACTCTAACTGAATTTGTCAGCGCGTACATGAATTCGGTTTCAGAAGCACGAAATAAACGATTTTTAGTAACCGCTCGGAGCTTTGTTATTTTGGCTTTTGCATTTGGTTTGACTTCTTGCAAAAAGGCTGAAGAAAAGCCGCCTGAGCCTCCTGCTCGTTCAACTGTTGAGAAAAATTTTGTTGATTTAACCGATAAGCAATCCATTGCCTTTGTCATAAAGCCAGTGGCAGTAGCGAATTTTACTGCCCAGTTTACTGCCTACGGCAGCATCGATTTCAATGGCAACGCCTCGGTTCAAGTATTTACACCCTACCAGGGTAAGATTATTCAAACTTTCCTCGATTTGGGAGATGCTGTTAGCAAAGGCCAGCCACTGTACACAGTAGACAGTCCAGACTTAGCTACGGCCGAGTCTGCCTTACTTTCAGCCCGAGGTGTCTTTGATTTAGCAAACGCTACGCTCAGCAGAGCTAAGGAGCTTTATGCAGTCCGCTCAATTTCGTTGAAAGAGCTTGAGCAAAACACATCAGACCAAAATGCAGCGGAGGCAGCTCTCAAAGCTGCAAGAGAGGGTGTTCGAATTTATGGTAAATCAGTTGCTGAAATTCAAAAGTTAGAGTCTGATAAAAAAATTGACTCCGTTTTAACTGTACTAAGCCCAATAAACGGACAAGTAGTCACGCGCAACGCGCAACCCGGACTGCTGGTCCAACCAGGTAACGCACCAGCCCCTTACGTGGTTGCAGATGTTGTGAATAAATGGCTCATCATTAACGCCACAGAAGAGGACAGCACAAAACTTCGTGTAGGCCAAGATTTAGAAGTTAATGTCCCAGTACTTCCCAATGAATCTTTTAGAGGAAGAATTAAAGTGATAGGTTCAGTTGTTGACCAAAGCACCCGTACGGTTTTAGTAAGGGCCGATATAAGTGATCCTAAAAAGATACTTAGATCAGGTATGTATGCAACATATATAGTCAAAGGTGATAGCGTCATTAAATCCATCGGCGTGCCAGAGGAAGCTTTAGCCAGAGAAGGTGATGGTACTTCGTCTATATGGGTGACTGAGGATGGTCGACGCATGTTTAAGAGAACCGTTACCTTGGGACTTAAATCAAACGGACTGGTTCAAATAACCAATGGATTGAAAGAAGGTGAGAGGGTAGCTACTACTGGCGCAATTTTCTTAAGCAATATGTTAGAGATTGACAAGTAATTTTCCTGAAATTGAAACTATAAAAAACTGTCTACCTTTTCATTCCATCTTAATTTACTAGAGAAATACCTGTGATCAAGTCTCTCATTGCTTTTGGTCTATCTCGGCGTCCGATTATTATGTTGGGCCTTTTGGTATTTATAGGTGCGGGCTTAATGGCTTTTACAAACCTAAATATTGAAGCTTACCCTAATCCAGCCCCAGTGATTTTAGAAATTACTGCTCAAGCGCCCGGACTCTCCGCAGAGGAGATGGAGAAGTACTACACCGTTCCAATGGAAATAGGCTTGTATCCCACACCTGGGATTGACAACATACGTTCAACTTCTTTTTACGGGCTATCTTTTGTTCGAGTTACTTTTAAATACGGTGTAGACTTTTATTTTGCCTACTCTCAGGCTGGTATAAGCCTGCAGCAAAATGTGAACTTGCCTGGCAACTTGGTTCCCACAATTCAGCAGTCAAGCTTGGTGGGCGAAATCTACAGATACCAATTAGTTGGTCCAAAGGACTTTGGAGTTACTAATCTTAGGACCGTTCAAGAATGGATCGTATCGAGACGCCTAAATACAATTCCTGGCATTGTCCAGGTTAATAGCTGGGGAGGAACCACGAAAGAATTTCAGGTTCAAGTTGATCTGCCCAAGCTACAGGCCTTTAACATCACTCTTCCACAAATAGTATCTGCCATTGGAAATTCTAATTTAAACGTCGGTGGAAGGGAAATTTCATTTGGACAACAGTCTGTAAATATTCGCGGCATTGGATTGATAAACACGGGTGGAGATGACGACATCACTCAGGGGTATAGAACGAAAGATATAGAAAACATCGTCCTAGCTCAGACAAATGGAGTGCCGATCAGGGTCAAAGACATTGGTAAAGTAGTTGTGGGTTATGTACCCAGACTTGGTATAGCAGGAAAAGATAAAGAAGATGATGTTGTAGCTGCAATTGTTGTGATGGCACGCAATCAACACACCAATAACATGATGCCAAAAGTTAAAGCCATGATGGAGGCTTTGAATACGGATGGCAGTTTGCCCGCTGGTGTCAAGGTGGTCTCCTATTACGATCGTTCAGGTTTGGTAGGAGTAACAACGCATACTGTGTTGGAAAATTTAGTTGTGGGCTGTTTATTGGTATTTTTCATTCAATGGATCTTTTTAGGCGATATCAGAAGTGCAATTATTGTTGGAGTTAATATTCCTTTTGCTTTGCTATTCAGTATTATTATTTTAGTAATGAGGGACGAGGACGCAAATTTATTATCCATTGGAGCAGTTGATTTTGGAATTATTGTTGATTCGGCAGTTATTCTTGTTGAAAACATTTTTAGAAACTTTCAAGGAAATCAAAAACACCTTTTACAAGACCTGGCAGCAGGAAAATTAAATGTTGATCCCTCAATTGGTGACGGGGACGGCGAGTTGACACCGCCTTGGTCAGATCGACTGAAAATGATATTCATAAGTGCGTGTCAGGTCGATAAAGCTGTTTTATTTTCTGTGGCTATTACGGTTGCAGCCTTTATACCTTTATTCACTATGCAAGGGGTAGAGGGACAAATTTTTGGTCCAATGGCTAAAACATACGCCTACGCTTTATCCGGCGCTTTAATTGCAACTTTCACAATTACGCCAGTACTAGCCTCATTTATGTTGCCCGAACATATCGAGGAGGTTGAAACCATTATCGTTAGGGGATTAAGGAAAGTATACGAACCGGTGCTTCATTGGTCACTTATTAATCGTAAACAGATTATGACTATTGGCGGGGCATTTATGCTTTTCACGATAATTTTGGGAGCTAGACTTGGATCAGAGTTTTTGCCTGCCTTGGAGGAAGGCAATTTATGGATTCGTGCGGCTATGCCCATGACCATGTCTTTAAATGCAGGCACCGAGCCGGCTGCAAAGATGAGGGAAATCTTACTCAGGCACCCTGAGGTTATCACTGTAGTTTCCCAACACGGTCGTCCTGATAACGGAAGCGACGCATCTCCTTTCTCTAATGTTGAACTCTTTGTGCCATTAAAGCCATACGACGAGTGGCCAAGAGGTGAAACTAAGGAGGAACTGGTTGCTGCGGTAAAAAAAGAATTTGATAATGAATTACCTGGTATAGTTTTTAATTTCTCCCAGTACATTCAAGATAACGTGGAGGAGTCCTTATCCGGTGTTAAGGGCGCAAATTCCGTGAAAATCATAGGACCAAATTTAGAGCACCTTGAAAAATATGCTGTCCAAATACGCGATTTGATGACCAACATCCAGGGAGTTGAAGATCTGGGTATCTTCAACGTAATGGGTCAACCCAACTTAAATATTAAAATCAACCGGGAAAAAGCAGCCCGTTACGGTTTAAACACAGGCGATATCAATACAGTCATTCAAGCTGGCTTGGCCGGGGCAAGTGCAACAACAGTCTTAGAAGGACCAAGGCAGTTCAATTTGTCAGTTCGAATGGCAGAACCGTACCGCAATCAAATTGACAAAGTTAAGCTTTTAAAGGTGGGTTATCAAACCGCAAATGGCTCCATCGCTTACATTCCCTTGGGTCAGTTAGCAGACGTTACATTAGATACTGGGGTGGCTTATGTCTATCATGAATCTTCAGCTAGATTCATCCCTATTAAGTTCAGTGTTCGCGGAAGAGACCTAGGGGGAACCGTTGCTGAAGCTCAAGAGGTTATTGAAAAAAATATAAAACTAGAGCGAGGGTACCGAATTGTTTGGGCGGGTGAATTTGAAGATTTACAAAAAGCCAAGGCTCGTCTTATTCTAATAGTCCCGCTCAGTATGGTGCTCATTGTGATTCTCTTGTTTTGCTTATTCAATTCTTGGCGGGATAGTTTTTTAGTTCTTGCAGGACTTCCTTTTGCCATTGGTGGAGGAATAATGGGTCTTTCTATTGCTGGTTTAGATTTTAGTATCTCAGCTGCAATTGGTTTCATTTCTTTGTTTGGCATCACAATCATGAATGGTATTTTGATGACCACTTACTTTAATCATACATTTTTGAGCACAGATCAAAATGTAATTGATTCCATGTTCCACGCTGCAAGCCAAAGAATGAGGCCTATGCTGATGACGGCGTGGTCTGCTTGTATCGGACTGTTTCCGGCTGCCATTTCTCACGGAATCGGCAGTCAGGTCCAAAAACCTTTGGCAACTGTTGTGGTGGGTGGCTTACTTATTGGGCCAATTATGCTTTTGATCGTTGTTCCCGCGCTTTGTACTTTCTTTATTAAAGACAAGACCAAGTCAGCAAAAGTATCAACAGGTTGATGAAAGTTGGCTCTTTTTTGAAAATCAAAAAAATGAATATCAATCATTCATTAAAATTTTTCTTGATCGCTTTGATTACGGGGTTGTTTGGCTATGAGTCTCTAGCCATCACGAAAGAGGTGCCGAGGGCATCAAAATCGATGCCTGGCGCCTTACCAACAGCTTCTTCCGCTACAAACGGCCAATTGGGTGCAAAAAGTATTTCAACGCGTGAGTCCCAAAACTCTTCCCTGGGAGGACCAACCAGTGGGGCATTTAATTCAGTTCCAATAACTAAAAAAAATCAAACTAATCAAATAGATACTTCTTCGAGTAACTCAGTTGTAAGCGGGAAAATTAACTAATATGCCAAATCTTAGTGTCTCTACGAAGTTAAAGCTCAGTGAAAAATCATTTCAAATGACTGAATTTAGTTTGCCTGTAATACTGAAAAAAATAGATCTTATTTGTCGTTTTTTAAGTGCGTACAAATTCAATTTTAAGAACAACTTTGATAATTTCAGGTTCATTTTTTTAGCAGCAATGTGTCAAGTTTGTTTTGAATACTTGCCTTTTGTAGCCTGGTTTACTTGGCCTTTTCTTGTCTATCTGAGCGTGCAGACCGTAGTTGTAGTAAGGCCCGAAAATATCGGTTACTTCAAATACATTGCCTCTATATTCTCAAGTTTAAAGGCTAAAGGGGAGGTTTTAATTGCTTTAGCGTTGTATGCAGGTTTAAGTTTAATTATTTTTCGAGCCTTAATGGAGTTCTTTATTTGGTTAAAAATAGAAAGCGCTTACATACCTGACATCGTTTTAACTTTACTGCCTTTCACGGCTTCGCAGGCTTTTGCATATTTATTCATTGCTCAGTGCGCCTCTCACCTAAGTGTTGATGATCGTGATCCCTTTAATGTCCTAAATTTGTCGACTAGAGACTTGGTTTTATCTCCAATGTCGACCTTAACAATTTTGATTTTGCAGTCAACGTTGCTGTCATATTTTGCGGTCACACTATCTGTTCACTATAAGATGCCTAATCTATCTACATTTTTAGGCCATGCTCCGTTTGCTTTTTTAGTGTTGATTTGGGTTTGTGGGCAGCCAAAAGATAAACAACCTAAATCTTGGATTGAGAATTTAAAATGATCGCTACAAAACAGAGTTTTAACGAATATGCAATTCATACGATTTTGGGTGCATTAATAGTCTCCTTAAGCGCGTGCGTAGTAGGTCCTGATTTTAAAAAACCAGATTTACCAATTAGCAACTCCTTTACTAGGGAACAAAAAGCTGCAGACTCTAAACAGGCGGGGTTAGTTGGTGCTGATTGGTGGAAAAACTACGAAAGCCCTGAGCTTAATAAACTTGTTGATTTAGCCTTAAAACATAATTCAAATATCGCCTCCGCCACTTCCAATTTAAAACTGGCTCAACAAAACACGATTGCACAACAGGGCTACTACTTTCCTATCATCACAGCGGGTACAAGTAGGACCATCCTAAACAATGGTGTGAGTGGGAGTTCTAGTTTAAATGGTATTGGCGGTGCAGGTCCGGGTGTTGGCGCACCCACTTATTCAGTAAATAATGCTGGTCTGAGTGTAGGATTCGTGCCAGATATTTTTGGTGGCAATAGGCGTGCTGTTGAGTCTTTAAAGGGAATAGAAAACAATGCCAAATATCAATTGGCTGCATTACAAATTACAGTCGTAACCACAGTCATTCAGACTGTTTCACAAGAGACTACGCTTCGAGAAGAGTTACGTCTAGCAATCGCTGCCGAGCAATCTGCTTCAAAACAGTTAGAGCACCTACGCAGGATGACTGCAATTGGCTACAACAGTGGTGTGGATTTGGCATCTCAGGAATCCGCTTATGCAGCAGTTTCATCCCAATTACCTGTTCTGCGTAAATTGCATGACCAGTCAATTGACATGCTCAACGTCTTGTGCGGCGAATTTCCGAGCGCAATGTTAAATATTCCTAATATTGACTCAATAAAAGTTCCTAAGGAATTGCCTTCAGCGGTCCCAAGTGCGTGGATTGAGAACAGACCAGACGTTAAAGCAGCGGAGGAAATTGTTCGCTCCAGTAATGCTCAAATCGGTGTCGCAATTGCGGCTATGATTCCGCAAATTTCAATCAGCGGTTTTACTGGCGCAACAGCCGGTGCTTTTTCATCTCTTAAAAACACTTTAAATAGAAGCTGGTCAGAAACACTTAATGTAAATCAAACCGTATTTGCTGGTGGCACTTTACTTGCCCGCAAACGGGCAGCTGAAGCTAATTTGGAGTCCTCCCTGAGCCAATATAAAACGGCTGTGCTAACCGCCTTTCAAAACGTGGCAGATACTCTTTATGCTATTGATCAAGACAAGGCCAGTTGGGAGATCGCAAAGAAAAATGTTGAAGCTACCCGAAAAATCTATCAACACGTTCAAACTCAATACGACAAAGGCTATGCATCTGAGCCCGCCTTGTTAAGTGCAGAGCAAGCATACCTCATCTCCGATATCAATCGCGTTCAAGCCTATGCTCTTTACTTGGGTGACACAGCAGCCTTGTATCAATCCTTGGGAGGCGGGTGGTCTGGGCCTGATAAAAAGTAAAGCATAACTTATAAATAAGTACATTAGTCAATGAGTTCAAAAACCAGTCTTTTTTGTTTCTCAAAAACGGGTAGTTAAAAGATTTGCCTCAAATGGTTTAATGTACTTCAAGCAAGAGTCGTCTGTGGATTGCAACCAATTGAAGTAGTCATTCTCATCCAATATAGCAACCATCCGTTTTTCCTCGCCTGGCTTATGAAATCTTTGCATTAAAGCGTGTTCATCAGCGTTGATGGTTAACATGCTAAAGCTTCTTAGTATTTCACCGCTTGGTGCTCTCCAACCGGTCCAAATGCCTGCTATTCCAAGAGGCTTTAAATCAGCGCGGAATATTTTAGTACTTATTGCTTTGCCGCTTTTCCAATCGGGTTCGTAAATGGCCTCTGCTGGGATGATACATAACCTTTTAAGTCGCCATGCGTCTTTAAATGAGGGTTTATCAGCCACTGTTTCAATTCTGGCATTGTAAGTATGTCTAGCTATTTTTGTGTCTTTAGACCAGTGGGGGATGAGTCCAAAGCTACCCGTTAAGGATTCAAAGTTATTTGAAATATCTCTTTCTTGGGTGTTTGCAGTTTTTAATCTTATGAAGGTTGATTCATATGAGGGCCAAACATCAAATAACGCCTTTTCAGGGAGCTCCAACTTAAAAAAAGCCTTAAAGCGCTCGGGGTCCCTTATGCTTTCAAAGTGTGCACACATATAGATGCCGAAGCGTTAACTAAGCGCTTTCCAAATGTCTCGCTCAAGTTGAGTGGTCTTAGACGTATCATTAATTTGCTCTGTCAGTAGATGTGCTTTCTCATTAAGGGCTAGTCTACGAAGAGTGTTTATTTCTTTTCGGTATTCCTCAAGGGTAAGTTCAATGGAGACATTTCCAATAGTTATTTCGTTGGAATTAGCGGCCCCCTTTTCTAGATCAAGCCTTGCGAATATTTCATCTACAACTTCCTTTGACAGATGAAGACGTTCCGCCTCTAACTCTAAATTGCGTCTATCTTCCTTTGTAAACTGATCGCTTGTGACTAGTTTTCTAACATCATCTTCAAATACCTTTCTGTCTAAACGTAATTGATCTGTGAAAGAGGAGGCCATTAGACCTGCAGGGATGGCAAATATACCGATCCCGACAAAACTGACAATAACGGTCATCAGCCTTCCTAATGGAGTAATTGGAGTGATGTCACCATAGCCCACGCTTGCCAAAGTTATCACAGCCCAGTACATGGAGGTAGGAATGCTCTCAAATTTATCTGGCTGTGTGTCATGTTCAAACAAGTAACCAAGGCTTGCGGTAAGGACGATCATTAAAATCATCATGAAAGCAGCGGCCAACAAAACATATTTTTCTCGTTGAACTGCCTTTAAAAGCGTAATCAGCGTGCCTGTGTAACGGGTTAGTTTTAAGAGTCTTGTTAATCGGAAAATCCTTAAAAACCTTAAGTCGTAGGATTTATTTGCAAATAAGGAAATGTAAAAGGGGGAAATTGCAAGTAAATCAATCAAAGAGCCTATTGAAAAAATATACTTTATTCTTCCCTTGAATGGTCCACTGTAAGTAGACACTTCACAGCAACAATAAACTCTTAATATATATTCAGTTGAGAAAATAATAACTGTTATGAGATCAAGGGTTTTAAATTCTAGAGACCAAACGGAGTTAATTGATTGGACTGTCTCTAAGACTATACACACAACTGATGTCAGTACCGCATAAATTACAACATAGTCAATGTATTTATTAATATCATAGGAGTGGGGAGTTGGGTGTAATAACGAAAAAACAGTTTGTCTAAGACTTCTTTGTCTATTATTTACGATGAACTTTACTATGTTTTGATATACGTTGGCAACTGGCTTTAAATGTGTTCCAACAATCATAATAAGAATAGGGCAGACAAATGTTTATTTATTGAATGGTCAATAATCTATTTTGAGGTGAGACCTTTAAACTCATCTTTTGCAACCTTTGAGCCAGAGCTTAAACTTGGTGGCGTATTTTTAAGTGGTGCATCTCGTAGAGATTTAATGCTTTTGGTAAAGCTAGCATCAGCAGGGAGTTGATCTTTGGACTTGATTAACGGTAGTGTTGTGCTTTGTGAATCTTGAGCAGTGTCTAGTTTATCTAAATCTGATGACTGAGCATGAACATTTTTTTGTGCAGAAAGTAGTGCTTTTTCTTTTCTTTCTTTTGCAGCCTTAGCAATAACAGCTAATTTTGTGTTTGATTCTTTTAGGTGATTGATTGAATTTCTAAGTAATTCAACGTTTCTAATTTCATCGTCTGTGTTTGATTTGTCCATCTGGTTTTACACCCCAAAGCGTTTGAAATAGCCAAACTCATTTTACAAGATTTTAGTATTTACTGGGTAAATCCAGATGAAATACTTGCTGTTTGGCAACACAGGAGAGGTGTTTTTTTGCAATCTTATATACATCTTGATCGAACTCAGGGGTGGCGTTATTCACGAGATCCTCTATATCTTCTTGCGTTTTTGAGGCGCCAAGGTAACACCACTTATCAAACACATGACAAACCTCCCCTTCTTTTATAGCTATAGCTGCTCTGTAAGGCCATTTATGTAGCCTTAGGTGCTCAAGCGCCGTAGTCAGCTTTAGATTGTGTAATTCTTGGTTTCCTTGACCAATACAGTCTCCTGAGCACTTTTTGAGTTGAAAAGCAAAGCAAGATTGTCCAGGTTTAGTGCTTTCGAGTCCCATTATGGACTCACAAAGGAAATGTTTCTCGGCAATGCCTTTGATGTAATTTAACGCGTCTCGGCGGCTTTTAAAGAGGCCATACAAGTTTTCTTGCAGTCCTGGCTCTAAGTCGCGCTTAGATATCAGAGTCGGAATAATGTACCCACTGGACACAGTAGTAAGCTGCCAAGCATACAAGCTAGTGGTCTTGCGAAGGCGAATGTTCATTAAGGGGAGTTTTTTCTTTATCAATTCAGATTCAAGTAGAAGGGCGCCCAGTTCTCCACTGGTCTCGATCCAATCAATCTCTCTAATTTGAAGAGAGAGTTTTGCTTCTTTTCTTTGTTTAAGTGAACTTTGGAAATGACTTAAAACTCGAGTTTTAATGTTTTTAGATTTTCCAATGTAGAGGCATTCTTTGTTTTCCCCGTAAAACAAATAAACACCAGGTGTATTAGGAATGGCCTCAATTATTTTCCCATCTATGTGTGGTGGAAGACTTTGTTTGCCTAATAAGGCTTCAACAGCTTCGTGTATTCTTTGAGCTCCAAATGTTTTTTCACAAAACTGCCAAAACTGCAATATCGCTTTCGCGTCTCCCATTGCCCTATGGCGTGCGGTATTGATAATGCCGTAGCGTCCAAGTATTGAGTCCAGATTATGTTTTTTCTCATGGGGAAAAAGAAATCTAGATAATTTAACGGTACAGACCACCTTGGGCCTAAAATTAAGCCCTATAGTTTGAAAAGCGGCCTTCAAAAAACCATAGTCGAACCTAGCGTTATGAGATACAAATATTTTTTGATCCAGTTGTCGGTAAATTTGTGGTCCGATTTCTGAAAATAAGGGTTTATCCTGCACCATTGCGGGACTGATACCCGTAAGACTTTGAATGAACGTGGGGATAGTGGTTTGCGGATTAAGCAAGGTCTCCCAGTACTCAATCTCATTGCCATCCAAAATGGCAACAGCTACCTCTGTAATCCGGTCTCTTTCAAAATTGGAGCCAGTTGTCTCTATGTCTACGAAAGCTAAAGGCTGCATTATCTAATTAGATTTCAAGGAGAAGGTTTTGCGTCAATCACTTATAGCAAGCAACAAACTTTGAAATGATAGCTCGTCTATGCATTGTTTGACTGCTTTGACTAATTAGCTTATCTTGTCATTGATGATAGCCCATCTCTCATGGTCGCGCCATTCACCGTTTATTTTTAGGAATTTAGGGCTGTAGCCTTCGTACAGGAGTCCTGCGGTTTTTGCTAAGCCTTTAGAGCCTTCATTAGTGGGCTGAATATTGGCTTCTAGCCTGTGAAGTTGCATTTTTTTAAAAGCTTTTGAGATGATGAGTTTGAGGCCTTCTTTCATATAGCCTTGTCCCCTGAAGCCATCAAAAGAGTAATAAATTAAATAGCCACATTTAAAAATACCCATAAAGATATCCCTTATTTCAATTACACCCACAAGGGCATCATCGCTAAGGCGTCTTACTAAATAAGCTTTATCTGAGCTATTCGAGACTTCTTTCAGAAATTTAGCAAACGACTTTTTTGTTGTGGGTATCTGTATCCAGGGCTCAATTGATTTGAGACTGGCGTGAACTGACTTTAAGTATTCCTTCTCATTCGATGATCTTAATTTAACAAGATATATTTTTGGATTCATGCGAGTAAGACTCTTTGTTGATAATTTCGACTAAATTTTGCCCAAGGAGCAAGGTCAACCCAATTATCCTCTTTATGAATCAATGAATTTAAGGGAAGATTTAGTCATTATCAAATGCTAGATATTTAACAAAAGGAGTTGGGGTTGTTCTTGCAAAAAAATTGTCTTTATTGAAATTCAGTTGCTCACATTTTCATAGGTTTAATACCAAACTTAAAATAAAAAATATGTACTTCTTATAAGCGATTGATTTACTTGATTTTTTGCCAGCATGACTGTCTTTTTTTATGAGATTGATTTCTTTTAATGGCATATCGCTGAGTTCACTTATGAAGTTATCAAGCATTTAGTAATCAAAACGCGACTCATATTACGAAAAAAATGAAGCGATAAAAAGCCCCCATTAATTGGATTTATGCAGGTGTTGTTTTTTTTAAAAATAAACTGTTGATAAATTTTGTATTTCATTGAATAATTTGTTACACTTCAAAAAATAGAAAAGCAAGCTTTGATTTAAATAAGTAAGTAAGTCTGTTTGTTGTATGCGATGTTTTTTCTTCTAGACAACCATCGCATCAGTTTTCAATAAAGCAAATTTTGTTTTAAAGGTAGAAAACATTGATCTTTTTAGTTGTTAGGGTAATGCGTGCTGTTTGACCATTGCGCAGAATGTCGACGTTGTTGCAATACTGAGCAGGGACAAGCTCCCCTTGAAATTACGTTAACTGCTTCAGAAACCAAACTTTTAGGGCAATTCTGTTTAGACGGCGATTGCCAGTATTTAGGCAGCCAAGGATGTACCCTTGGAGATAAAAAGCCTTTTAGCTGCTCTTTGTACCCTCTTTCATACAACCCCCAATCCCGCACATTCTCATTTGATACTGAATGTCCTTTGTTGGACACTTACTTCGAGCAATTATCTGCTCCTGACAGCGAAGCTTCGCTGCATTTGACCCAAATGACGAAAAAAGTCAAAGAGCTTGAGCAAAAAGACCCGTCTTTTCTCCAAGCTAATTATGAGATAGATCTCGATTATTTCGAGCTTCAGCAGTTACCCACAAAACCTCTTTCCAGGAGTGTCCAAAAATGAGCGAAGTTTTAACCTCAGTGAACGTCTCTGCACAGACAAATTTAAGCGAAGTCTTACCGATTAATGCGACAGCTGAAAAAGTCGTAACTAAAGTCAAGCGGATCAAGCCTGCATTGCGTGTGAAAGAGGTTGGAAATCAAAGCTGGACATCTAAGAACCTAGTTGTGAAAAGCGATCACAATAATATTCGTTATTACACAACTAGGTGGGATGCACTGTGTCCCTACATCGAAGTGACTGAGGAAATGTTGGATATGGCTCCTAAGCCGTTTGTTGTTTATGCCATTCCCCCAGACAGTCCCTTTGGTGTGCCAATCAATGATAAGTATGGACTTGTCAATGTGGCAGATGAAGGTTTTTGGGCCGATGAGCGAAGGATCCGTAAATTTAAAGAATTAGATAAACAATACAGAACTTTTGAGTATTCCGAGGAAGTAATACCTGGCTATGAGCTCTCAGTGTCTGACATCTTTGAGATGGGGGGCGAGCATTTTGCCAATTACTGCATCGATGACCGTGAAGTTGAGGGTTTCATAGACTACATTCGTAAATTAGATGTATTAATGCTTAAAGTGCATGACAGCAATGGAGAGTTGGTTTTGACTGATGTCTCTATTTTATTGCCTGAATACAACCAAGTTTACGGAAGCTTTTGTCAGTGGAATAGAGAGTTTAAAAACAAGTCCCCTGGCATCTACGCTTGTTTGTTGGCGAGTCGTTGGGCCGCTAAGAATGGTTACAAGTTCTACAACTTAGGACCAGTGGATGACTATGGTTACAAATCTCTTTTTGTGACTGAATTCGAACCTATTTATGCTCTGGCTATAACGGATATGGACCATCCTTTAGTCTTAGACCCGACTTCCCCGATTAATATAGACTTTAAGCCACACGAACTCAACCAGATCTATCGCACTATATCTGAGAACAAGTACGCCAACTCAGCAGGTTAGTCTTAAGGTCTGTTAGGTATTTGCACTATTTAACCTACTCCATCAGGGATTGCTGGAGTAGGTCGGCTAGAAAGTGTGCTTTTCGCCAAAGTTAATATCATAGTCCATAAACAGTTCCTCTCCTGTTTTAATATTGCGAAGAGTTACTAGCTTTTCGTTCTTTTTAAATACCACGTTTGGTTTTTTCGAATGGTTCAAATAAACAGCTAAGTCCATTGAATTTAGTCCTATAGTGGGAACTAAAAACTCATCTTTATCAAAGTAACAAAATATTTTCATTTGTTTTTTGACGCTAGTCGGTATGCCTTTAAGCTCTTTGTGTGAAATTGGAACGTCTTTGTACTTTACTTTACTTTTTAAAGGGTTGACTCCCTTAGGGATTGGCTTAAGGGCGAATACGCCGATGCCATGAACCTTTGAGACCCCTAAGCGGCAATAAACCTCTTCCTTAAGATGTTCTAAGAGTTTCTTTTTAAGTTCAGACATAACTAAATTCCAGTAAATGGTTGATGCAATCATATTGTTGGGCTGAAGCCCAGCAATAGTTTGATTGTAAACACGCTGAAGGCTATTTTCAAAAACTTGCTGCTAACAGCGAAATAACGCTGATTCCCAGTCTGTCCAGGCCAAATCCCTGAGGTTGGATACTTTCGCCACAAGACTATGCCAACTTATAGCGAGCTAACAAAGGGCAAAAAAGTGGGGGGATGAAAGATTAAGCCCCCAGGGTTAGGGACGTAAATTGTGGCCGGTCAAAGGCTTCAGTTACTAGTTTTAGCCAGGTGATAGGATGTGGGGAAACTCTAAAAATGGGGAAATTAATGAGCATTAAAGATTTTGAGCACCTTCGTGTCAAGCAAAACCAAGCCTTTCAACTTTCAGATTATGAC
Organism: uncultured Burkholderiales bacterium; assembly: GCA_903871545.1. Lineage (GTDB taxonomy): Bacteria > Pseudomonadota > Gammaproteobacteria > Burkholderiales > Burkholderiaceae_C > Limnohabitans. The sequence goes on from CAIQHG010000059.1 coordinate 68,146, forward strand.
TCACAGATGCCAACTAATGAGGATTTAGACGATAGTTCATTGGTGCAGGGTATTCAGAAAATGGGGGACAAACTCGATAAGTTGCAGACCCTTTTATACTCAGGCAAACAAAGAGGCCTTTTACTGGTTTTACAGGGAATGGACACATCTGGCAAGGACGGATCCATTCGTAGCGTTTTTAGTCATGTTAGCCCATTGGGTGTTCGCGCCGAGGCCTTTGGCCCGCCAAGCGCCAAGGAGCTAGAGCATGATTTTCTTTGGCGCATTCATGCCCGAACGCCTGCGTTAGGAGAAATCGTCATTTTTAATCGCAGTCACTATGAGGATGTTTTAGTAACTAGAGTGAAGGGGATCATCTCTAAAGAAATCTGTGACTTGCGTTATCAAGACATTAAGTCTTTTGAGAGCTTACTGAACAGCCAAGGGGTGAAGGTTTTGAAATGCTTTTTGCACATATCAAAAGACGAGCAAAAAAGGAGGCTAAAAGAAAGGCTCGAAGATCCAAATAAACGCTGGAAACTCCAACCCTCAGACTTTGAGGACCGAAAGCTATGGGACCAATTTCAAGAGGCATATGGCGACGCGATTAGAGAAACTTCCACGGACGAAGCTCCTTGGTACATCATCCCGGCAGACTCCAAGCGTTACAGAGATTTTTGTCTCTCAACGCTTTTGGTGATGGCTCTAAAGAACATGAGCCTAGAGCCGCCTAAAGCAAGAATTGAATTTACAAAGTTGCAGATTGAATCTTTAAATTAGGGCTAGACTTTCGCGAAAACAGAGGCGTTTAACCCAGGGGTGTCCACAAGTAGTCTTTGAAATTGGTATTGGAATCTGTGTCCATCACAAAATAAACTTTTTGCAGATTCAACTCTAAGTGGCTTATCTCTACTGCGTCTTTGGGAGACTCAATCTGAATCTTTAGGGTTTTGAAAAGATAGTAATTGAAAGACTTTATAAATGCCTCAAAATTCTTAATCTCTGGGTGATCACTTGTAGGCTGCAAACGCCATTGGTTGGGAATATTTTGATCGGGTACTAGAAGAATGTCAAAGGACTTTTTGGGGTGTAAGTGACCATACAGTTCAATATCGTAAAAAACTTTGCCCTCTATCCCAGGAATGGAACTTCCATCAGTCTTTGCGCCTTTGCTCAATAAATGTTCGAGGCTTAACTTTTTGGGATATATTTTGATGTATGACATTGAGGATTAAAAAAACAATGAATTCTAGTATGCTTTTATAGGTTTTAACAGGGTAATTATTAGTTGAAATCCTTGACGATTTGAAGCTCAAATGTCCTTCAATCATGGTTTTTGGTTTCATGAGCTTTCTCGAGCCTAGATATTAAATTGGCAATCCATACTTTAGAAAAATTAATTTGGTTTTATGGCGCCTCTTCGTCTTGTTTTCTAAAAAGCCTGCTTATCTTGTCCAGCGATTTAAAAACTTGTGGAGTTGTCCTCAATTGCTTTTGCAATGACTTGAAAACCTCGCCACGTTGCCTCAGAACCAAGAGTCAGGGCGTTGACTCCGACTCGGCTTAGGGCGTGTGAATAGCATGTCTGTAAGGCCGGAGCCCCAACTACAATAACCTCTTCATTTTTTCTAAACTGCTGAGTCCCAAGCTCATAACCAATTAACAGTCCAGACAATTTGTTTAGCAAGTGATTGGCCGTTTGTTGCTCGAACAAAGCTAACGTTCTTATGCCAAAAATATAGTGCAACAAGTTGGGTTGATAAGTTTGTTTCGGCTTTTTAGGGGTTGACTTTATGTCCTGGGTGCTAGAGTTTCTTGTTTTCTTCAGCAAGCTCACCTTGAGCCCTTGTTCAAAAGCGACTAAATCAAATTGCGTTTGCTCAAGCACCGGGGGAAGCGTTTTGCTTAATATAGAGTGCTCTCTCAAGAGCGAGAAAAACTCTCCGGTCATGAATGTTGAAAAGCTCTCAAATTTTCCGTTTTTCACATGTACCCATTTGCTGTGGGTTCCAGGGAGCACAAGTCTTGCACTTTGTTTGCCAAGCAAGGAAAGTGCTCCGATCACCTGGACTTCCTCACCCCTGATGACGTCGGGAGCGTGCTCCAGCTGGATGCTCAACCCTGGGACGATGGCAATTTTATTAGGATTGATCCAGTGTAGTTGTTGTGCCAAAATTTCAGCATTGACTGGACAAGCGCAATAGGGGGCGAGTTGCCAGCCCTGTGCGCTTCCAGCCATACCACTAATTAAAATAATAACGTCTTCGATGTCTAGCCATTGAGCACAAATTTGGCTGAGTACGAGTGGAAACTCACCCGTTGGCACACTCATAATCCCTTGATCGCTGCTTCTTTCTTCTTGGACTTGTGCATTTAAAATTAATGCTGCCCGCAAAGACGTTGTGCCCCAATCCACAGCAATGAGGGGGCGTTTAAGGTAAATAGCTGGAGCGGTATTGGGGGGTGAAGTTTTAGGCATCATCCTTTAATTATGCTCCAAGGTTTATTCGGTTGTGCCGGATTATTAGAGGCCTCACAAAGCTTGTTATTGAAGGCAACTAAAAAGTATCAGTGGCACTGGATTATCGTAATCCTTAGGCTGAGAGGTAAGTTCTTGCGTGTAGCATATATCCCCTGTTTGGTTTAATTTATCTGAAGGTATTGGATTATGAAATTACTTATTACGGGTGGCGCTGGCTTTGTAGGTTCTCGCTTGGCAATGCGATTACTGGCTGAAGGGGAACTGTATGGACAGAAAATTGATAAGTTGGTGATTTCTGATCAATTTGATCCTCCCACTTCCCTGTCAAGTAACCCTAAGGTGGAATGCCGTACATCCCCTCTTTTGTCGCAATGTGAAGTGTTGCATGAGGACAGATTTGATGGAGTTTTCCATCTCGCATCAGCGGTATCGGGGGAATGTGAGGATGATTTTGACTTAGGGCTTAGATCCAATCTTGATACCACCCGGGCTTTGTTAGATGCGCTAAGACGAGCTGGAAACTCGCCCAGGCTTGTTTTCTCAAGCTCTGTTGCCGTTTATGGTCCTGACCCTGCCCACCCTATGCCAGATACCGTGAGTGACCAAACTCTGCCTATGCCTCAAACTTCATATGGAACTCAAAAATTAATGTGTGAGCACTTAATTGCTGACTACACACGCAAAGGATTCATTGACGGTAGAAGTGCCAGACTCATGACGGTTACAGTTCGCCCTGGTAAACCCAACGGGGCAGCATCCTCATTTTTTAGCGGTATTATCCGCGAGCCCTTAAATGCAGAGGTCGCTATCTGCCCCGTTAAAGATAACGTTGCTCACCCTGTATCTAGTCCATCTTTAACCGTTCAAGGGCTGAAGACAGTTTATGAGGCCAGTAGAGAGGACTTTTTGGGACGAAGCGCAATCAATTTGCCGGCTTTAAACGTCACCGTCAAACAAATGTTAGACGCCTTGGAAAACGTTGCAGGTAAAAGTGTTCGCGAACTTGTTAAATTTGAATTCAACGAGCGTATTGCAGCCATCGTCTCCAATTGGCCAAAGGGTGCTTCCGCACAAAGGGCGGCACGCCTTGGTCTTCACAGTCCAAAGAATTTTGAGTCGATCATTGAGGAGTTCATCGCAGATCAAAAAGGTGTTGGCTAGCAAAGACGGACTAAATGACGCTGCATTGTTGTGCTTATCACTCCAACCGCGTCATTTTGGGTCATAACTATACGTTTGAGAGCTTCAGTGGTTGTCCCTTGGTACAAACGCGCCTCGTTTGCCCTTTAAAAAGTCCAGGTCAACCCCTTCATCGGCTTGCAAGACGTGGTCAATGTAGAGTTTCCAGTAACCGGAGTCTAGTTTTGGAGTTGGAGCTGACCATTTTGTTTTCCTTGCAGCCAACTCTTCATCGCTCACATGGAGATGCAGGCTTCTGTTTGGGACATCGAGTTCAATAATGTCTCCATTTTTAACTAACCCTAAAGGCCCCCCCGCAGCAGCCTCAGGTGCAGTATGCAAAATAACCGTTCCGTATGCAGTCCCGCTCATTCGAGCATCACTGATGCGGACCATATCCGTAATCCCTTTTCTGAGTACTTTAGGGGGCAAAGGCATGTTGCCAACCTCGGCCATTCCAGGGTAGCCCTTGGGCCCGCAGTTTTTGAGTACCAATATACAGCTTTCATCGACATCCAAATTCTCATCATCAATTCTGGCGTGAAAATCCTCAATGTCCTCAAAAACAACCGCTCTACCTTTGTGGACCATTAAGGACGCTGAGGCGGCACTGGGTTTGATAACCGCACCTCTTGGGGCAAGGTTACCTTTCAGCACAGCAATACCCGCGTTTTCTTTAAACGGCGCCTGGAACGTTTTAATTACTCGTGGATCATAATTAACTGCATTTGCGATGTTCTGGGACACTGATTTGCCTGAAACAGTAATGATCTCTTTGTGCAGTAAATGCTCAATCTCTTTCATTACCACGGGCAGGCCTCCTGCATAGCAAAAGTCCTCCATTAAATGATCCCCAGATGGCTGAAGGTTGACCAAACAGGGCAATTCACTGCCAAGTTTGTCAAAATCCTCTAAATTTAAAGGTACTCCCAATCGACCTGCAATAGCGGTCAGATGGATCACCGCATTGGTTGACCCCCCAATGGCTGCGAGGGTTTTGATTGCATTTTCAAAGGCCTCTCGGGTAAGCACTTTTGAGAGGATCTGATCGCTGTGGACCATCTCCACTATTCTTCTGCCCGACATGCGTGCTAAAACGTTTCTTCGCCCATCAACGGCTGGATAAGCTGCGTTACCCGGCAAGCCCACTCCAAGCGCCTCAACCATACTCGCCATTGTCGAGGCAGTCCCCATTGTCATGCAACTTCCGTGGCTCCTGTGCATGCAACTCTCTGCCTCAAAGAACTCCTCCAATTTGAGAGTGCCCGCACGAACTTGCTCACTCATGCTCCAAAGTCCTGTGCCAGACCCCAGCTCTTGACCCCTCCACTTTCCGTTAAGCATGGGTCCGCCGCTGACTCCTATGGTTGGAAGATCACAGCTTGCCGCGCCCATGAGCAGAGACGGCGTAGTTTTGTCGCACCCCATAAGAAGCACAACTCCGTCTATTGGGTTGCCTCGAATGCTCTCCTCGACATCCATACTGGCCAAATTCCTGTAAAGCATTGCTGTGGGCCTTAGTAAGACCTCGCCAAGTGACATAACTGGAAATTCGAGAGGAAAGCCTCCTGCCTCATACACGCCGATCTTAACTTGCTCGGCAAGGGTCCTGAAGTGGGAGTTGCAAGGGTTTAATTCACTAAAAGTATTGCAAATCCCAATGACGGGCCTGCCATCAAATTGATCGTGAGGGATACCCTTGCCTTTGAGCCAACTTCGGTAAGCAAAGCCGTCTCTATCTTGCCTACCAAACCATTGCTGGCTGCGAAGATCTTTTGGATTTTTTTTAGGTGTGGAGCTCATAAGCGTAAATAAATGTCAACTAGTTATAGTTTTTTGTCAAAAAAATTAAGTCAAGGCACTCTAAATTGTAGGTGCAGTGGCCTCTAAATTATCTGGGAAACTTGAACGGTAATCATTGATGACTGATTTTCCCAGACGTTATGAACTGAAATAAAGATTAAAAATATTTAAATCTTAGGGAATAACGGTATGTGAAAAAGCAATACCTTGCCTATACTATCCGATGAATTGACTAACGCGCATCCGGAAAAACCAGACGAAAGAAAGAAATGGAACCCATCGAAATTTTAAAAGTTTCAAATATTCCCACTTTTTTAGTGGACGATTTGAATAAATCTTATTTAATGCACGACCACCATCATATCAACGACCCTGATGCGTTGAAAAGAGTCGTTGCATTGGTGGGCGGTGGTGATGCAAAGGTAGACCGAGGTCTCTTATCTTTGTTGCCTAACGTTAAAATGATATCTATTTTCGGGGTAGGCTACGACGGAGTAGACGTCCAAGCGGCCATTGAGAAAGGAATCTCAGTTGGTCATACGCCAGGAGTTTTAAACGACGATGTTGCGGACTTGGCAATGGGTTTACTTTTAAGCGTTGCAAGGCAAATACCCCGTGCAGACCAGTTTGTCAGGGCGGGAGATTGGGTGGATGGCCCCTTTAATTTAACAAAAAAATTGACTGGTTCCAGCCTGGGTATTGTCGGCCTAGGCAGGATTGGACAAGCGATAGCCAAAAGGGCGAGTGCTTTTGATATGAAGATCTCCTACACAGCACGCACACAAAAGAGCGATCTTCCTTATCCTTATTTTCCAAGCGTTAAAGCCTTGGCCGCAGAGGTGGATTTTTTGTTGGCCATCACACCGGGGGGGGATTCAACCAGGGGCATGATTAATCAGGAAGTATTCGAGGCTCTAGGTCCGAAGGGATACTTCATCAACGTGGCTCGAGGATCCGTAGTAGATCAGCCCGCAATGATCAAAGCGTTACAAAATAAAGTAATTGCTGGTGCTGGACTAGACGTTTATTTGGACGAGCCACGCATTGCCCCTGAAATTCGTCATCTACCAAACGTGGTGTTAACGCCTCACATTGCTAGCGGTACTTTTGAGACGCGCCGTGCCATGGCAGACTTGGCTTTAGCAAACCTAGCCGCTTTTATTGCTGGGACTAAAATTCCAGCCCTAGTTCCAGAATGCCAAGCTGTGTTGGGCAGCTAGGCAAAATTTAAAAAAGGAGATCAAAATGAAAATGAAATATCTGGTTAGTGCTTCTCTAATTGCTGCCGGTTTGATGGCAAACGGAGCAGCCTTTGCACAAGAAAAAATCAGTGTTTGGTGGGTCAAAGGATTCTACAAATCAGAGGACGATGCGCTTTTTGCTGCGATCAAAAAATTTGAGGAAAAACACAAAAATATCAAAATTGAGTTATCCCAATATCCTATTCAAGACATGTTGCCAAAAACCGTTGCCGCTCTTGATTCAGGAAACCCTCCCGATGTGGCTTACGCAGATCCATTTGACTTTCAGGTCACTGGATACTGGGCTTATGAGGGCAAATTAGAGGATATCAGCAGCGTTATTAATCCAATACGCTCGCGCTTTGCGCCCAATACAGTTGAGACAACGTTTTTACTCAATAACAAAGAAAACAAACGTGCGTACTACGCATTCCCTCTCAAACAGCAAACCATGCATATTGAGTACTGGGTGGATATGCTAGCTGATGCAGGTTTCAAAGAATCGGATGTACCGACTAATTGGAAAGATTTCTGGAGTTTTTGGTGCGACAAGGCACAGCCAGCTTATCGCCAAAAAATGGGTACTAGGGTCTTTGGCATTGGCCAGCCTATGGGGGTTGATGCAACAGACTCATTCTTCTCATTTTTGACTTATATGGATGCTTACAACGTCAAATTATTGAGTGAATCTGGTAAGCTGTTGGTGGATGATCCTGACGTTCGAAAAGGCCTTATCTCTGCATTGTCGGACTACACGGCTATTTATTCAAAGGGCTGCACACCGCCGTCCTCCACCAGTTGGAAGGATCCGGATAATAACGTGGCATTTCATAACCGTACAACACTCATGACACATAACGCAACGATCTCTATTGCTGCCAAATGGATGGATGACATGAATAATGCTTCCTTAACGGACGCGCAGCGCGAGATTGCAAAGAAAAATTACACGTTAAATATCCGTACGGCAGGTTGGCCTCTCAAACCAGACGGCTCAAAAATGCAATACCGTAGCGCGATTAAAACTGGTGTTATTTTTAAAGATTCCAAGCACAAAGCAGCAGCCAAGGAGTTCGTAAGTTTCATGCTTCAAGAGGAAAACTTAACCCCATATGTTGAGGGCTCACTTGGTAGATGGTTTCCCGTGACCACCGAGGGCCAAAAAAGGAAGTTTTGGCAAGAAGACGCACACCGAAGGTCCGTATTTAATCAATACGCAGCTGGGACAAACACTTTTGAGTTCACAAAGAATTTTCACTTTACGCAGTTGAATAACGAAAATATTTGGGCCAAAGCAATGAACCGAGTGATCAACGAGAAGATACCCGTTGAGAAAGCGGTAGATGAGATGATTGAGCGAATGAAAACGGTTGCGAACTAATTCATTTCTAAATTACAAATTGGGTTATTTAATCAAATCTATCCCATAATGACTCAAAAAAAGAGTGTGTCTTTTCATAAGGCGCACTCTTTCTCCATCTTATAAGCACATTTAATTTTGAACTCCTCCGCCTCTTTAGCCGTAAACAACGGGCAAAAACCTGTTTCTCGTACAAGTTCCACCACACAGTGGGAATTTTGGGGGCGGGTCATGGTCGTACCCTACTTACTCATTTTCTTTATTTTTGTGGTGTACCCCGTTGGATACGGTTTATGGCTTGCTCGTCACCCAGATAGTTATGAGCGACTCTTGGCTGATCCTATCTTTTACAGGACACTTGCAAACACGCTTTTCTTTTTGGTGGTTGGGATCAATATTAAGATGGTGATTGCCCTGATGTTGTCTGGTTTTTTTGTTCAAAAGCGCTGGTGGATAAGCATCATCTCAGTGATCTTTATCCTGCCATGGGCACTTCCGTCGATCCCAACCATCCTGTCCGTTCGGTTTATGTTAAATCCTGAGTGGGGGGTGATAAACACTAAGATATTTGAGCTCACTGGTGCAGATGGCCCCAACTGGTTAAATGAGCCGTTTCTGGCCCTATGTCTAGCAATAACGATGCATATATGGAAATCGTTGCCTTTTTGGACGCTCATCTTGGTTGCCGCACGCCTGTCCATACCGCTTGAGCAGTACGAGGCGGCGTCTGTTGATGGGGCAACCAATTGGCAAAAATTTAGATTTATCACATGGCCCTCCATGAAAACGATCTATCTCACGTCAACCATTTTGTCGATGATTTGGACCTTGGGTGACTTTAACAGTGTTTATCTGTTAACTGGAGGAGGGCCAGCTGACATGACCCACGTGCTGGCCACACTTGGCATCAGGTATTTGAGGCTTGACCAAGTTGATCTGGCAATGGCCTCAATTGTTGTAGCCTTACCTTTTGTGCTGCCCCTCGTCTTTTTCATGATGAAAAGACTTTCTAAGTAAAGATGCTTGGTTTTAATCTTTGAATGAATTGAAACATAATTAAAACGTGAAAAAATTTACTTTTAAAAATATTGCAACAGAGGCTAAATTGCTTTTGATTGGAGTCCCGCTAGTCATTTGGACATTGATACCTGTCTATCATTTATTTTTGTTCTCAATCTCGACCAAAGATTCCGCCACCTCTGGGCACTTATGGCCGGTGCATCCCACGCTTCAAAACTTTGAGTTTGTGTTGTGGCAAAAACATTTTTACCTTAATTATTTTTGGATTCAAATGTGGAACTCGCTGTTAATTGCGGTAGCGGTTGGGTTTTTGACTCTTTTTATTTCCACGTTTGCAGCCTTTGCTATATCAAGGCTTAAGGTCAGGGGGGGACGTACGGTTTTGAATCTGGCTTTGTTCACTTACTTTATTCCCGCTGCTTTTCTAGCAGTACCGATGTACAAAACAATGGGGCAATACGGTTTACTCAACAATCAATGGGCGCTTATATTAGCGATGATAACGATTGCATCTCCATACTCAATTTGGGTTTTAAAACAAGCCTCTGATAAATTGCCCCTTGAACTTGATGAGGCTGCTCGTATGGACGGTGCAACACCATTGCAACTATTTCGATTGGTTTACTTGCCCCTGATGGTTCCCTCTCTTGTTGCGGTTGGAACGTACTCATTATTGCTTGCTTGGAATGAGTATTTGTATGCTTTTTTATTGTTGTCCAAAGAGGACAGTTTTACGGTCGGGGTGGCGCTTGGAAACTTTTTGTCCGCAGATGACTCCCCTTGGGAACTGCTCATGACGACTGGGCTTATTTATGCCTTGCCTCCAGCAGCTATTTATTACACCTTTAAGCGCTACATGGTGTCGGGCTTAACGGCTGGTGCTGTTAAGTCTTAGATCAATCGCTAATTGAAAGAGAAATATGGCTGAAGTTGCTTTTAGAAACATACAAAAATCTTACGGTAAAACCAAAATCATTCACGGCATCACCTTTGATATTGCCGAGGGAGAGTTTGTGGTTTTGGTTGGACCCTCTGGTTGCGGTAAATCCACTTTGCTCAGGATGATTGCAGGGTTGGAGGAGATTACGGACGGTGAAATAAGAATTGACGGGCGTGTGGTAAACGATTTAGACGCTAAAGACCGAGACATTGCCATGGTCTTTCAAAGCTACGCTCTTTACCCCCACATGACTGTTCGTGAGAATATGGGGTTTAGTTTGAGACTTCGCAGCGCGGACGCTGGGCTTACTAGTCAGCGGGTGAATGAAGCAGCAAAAATTCTCAACTTAGATTCTTTGCTTGACCGTTACCCTAAAGAGTTATCGGGCGGCCAGCGCCAAAGAGTTGCGATGGGACGCGCCATTGTCAGAGATCCCAAGGTCTTTTTATTTGATGAGCCGCTCTCTAATTTGGATGCAAAATTGAGGGTTGCAATGAGAGCCGAAATAAAGTCCTTACACTACCGTCTTAAAACGACAACAGTCTATGTGACACATGACCAAATTGAAGCAATGACAATGGCGGACAAAATTGTGGTGATGCATGACGGAGTTATTGAACAAATAGGCACTCCGTTGGATCTTTTCGATTCTCCTAATAATTTATTTGTTGCTCAGTTTATTGGTTCACCCTCCATGAATGTTGTGAAAGGCCAGGTCAGCTCAGACTCTAGCGGCAAGCTATGTGTGCGCGTTGCAGACTCTTTATGGCCCATTTCAGAGAAGGTGAATGTCGGTTTGGGTAGGGACGTTTTTTACGGCATCAGACCAACCGATATGCACCTCACTACGCAGGATCTAGGCATCTCAGCACAAGTCATCGTGGTTGAGCCAACCGGGGCGGAGACCGAGCTCTTATTAAGGGTTGGCAACGATCAAATTACCCTTGTCGTTCAAGGTCGGGTGAACCTTAGGCCCGATGAGAGAGTGTTTTTAAACACCAACACTGAGAAAGTTCATTTATTTGATGCGAACACTCAAATCCGTATTCAGTAGTCCCACATGGTACCAAGGCTCTCGAATCTAGCTGTAGTTGTGATGGGGGTGAGCGGGTGCGGCAAAAGCACTGTGGGTCAATTGCTTGGGGAACGACTTGGTATAGATTTTGTTGAAGGAGACCAGTTCCATTCTCATGCAAATATCGTAAAAATGGCTTCTGGAAACCCTCTCACTGACCAAGACCGTTTGGAGTGGCTGGAGTTGTTGGCCGACATGCTACGCCAAGCTCACTCCAGTCAAAGGGCAGTTGTGATGAGTTGCTCGGCACTCAAAAAGAGTTATAGAAATATTTTGCGTGCCGGCAACAACAACGTTCGATTCATCTACTTAAAAGGAACTTTTGAGGTTCTAAATAAAAGAGTGAGTGAGCGCTCTCATCAGTATATGCCTTCGTCTTTGCTTAATAGTCAACTATCTACGCTTGAGCCCCCTCTAATTGAGGAGAACCCTTTGGCTTACGATGTGAGCTTACCTCCCGAGCTGATAGTGGACACCATTTTGAAGGAGTTGGGGCTCTAAAGAGCATCAATATTTGAAGTACGAATTTAGAGGTTTTTTTGTTCATCTAGAAAAGCCGCTCGGACTTCTTTTAGGACCGCCGTTGCCTCCAGCACCCCCGCCACCACCGCTCCTTGGCCTTGGACGTTTGCCACCACCTGGCGCTGCGTTGTCAGAGCTTCCCCTTGGTCCTAAGCCTTGACCAGATGAGCCTCTATTGTTCCTGGATCCGCCCCTGTTGCCCTGAGACATGAGATCAACGGTTGTCATCGTTGGGTCTGGCACTCGTTGAGAGGAGTTACTGGACTTGTGCCCAAAAGCGTTGACGCCACTTTGAGTACCCAAGTGAGCATTCGCACGGGGTTGAAAATCATCGTCTCCACGTGCCGATTGGGGCTCTGAGTTGAAGGGGTCTTTTGCCTCTCTGGGTTCTCTTTGCTCCCTTTGCTCCCTTTGCTCTCGGTTGTCTCTGGGTTGGTTGGGGCGATTGTTATTGCGGTTTGAATTGTTTCTTTGCCCATAACCAGAGGGTGAGCGAGGCGGCTGAGCACTCCTTTGGGGTCTTTGATCAAATCCATTTTCACCGCTACCCGGGGCCCCTTGAGATCCTTGAGTCGAGTTAAGCACCTCGCCGTTGGGGCCGGTTTGAACCGATTGTTGAGTTGTATTTTGAGGGCCAGATCGTGAAGTATGTCCCTCATTGCGCCTGGATGCGGCGTGAGGTCTTTGAGAGGAACTGGGGCCAGTGTTATTGGCAGACCCAGTTGGTTTCTTTTTATCCCGAATTCTTTCGAGCATCTCTTGTCTAGCCGCTCTTGCTGCTTTAGCCATGACGTCTCTGCTGGGCGGTCTTCCAACGCCCCCCCACAGAGTTTGGCGACCCATAGCAATGGGCTCTGCTCTCTCGCTTGCATCAGGCGCGAAGTCCTCAACAGTTTCAACTGGAATAGATTGATTTGTAAATTTTTCGATTTCTTGCATAAATCCCTGCTCATCTAAAGAAACAAGGCTGATAGCCTCTCCGCTAGCCCCGGCTCGCCCCGTGCGTCCGATCCTGTGGACATAATCCTCACTTACGTTGGGTATCTCAAAATTGACAACGTGAGGTAAATCGTCAATGTCGATTCCGCGAGCAGCAATATCTGTTGCGACTAAAACGCGCAACTCCCCACTCTTAAATCCAGCTAAGGCCTGGGTTCTTGCAGATTGACTTTTGTTACCATGCAAAGCCATTGCGGTAATTCCAGTTTTGTTTAAAAATTCAGCAACATGATTGGCCCCAAACTTGGTTCTAGTGAATACAAGAACCTGATTCCAGTTGTTGGTCTGAACGATATGGGCCAATAAGGCTTTCTTTTTATTCCTGCCAACAGGGTGCACAACTTGACGAATTCGTTGTACTGTGGTGTTGCTTGGCGTGACTTGGATGCTTTGAGGATTGGAGAGCAGTGAATTTGCAAGCTCCTTGATCTCGGCGCTAAAAGTGGCTGAGAAGAGAAGACTTTGTTTGTTTTGCGGGATGAGTGAGAGGATTTTTTTGACATCATGAATGAACCCCATGTCTAGCATGCGGTCTGCTTCGTCAAGCACCAAAATTTGTACAGTGGACAAATCAAGATGTCCTTGTTGCTGCAAATCTAACAATCTTCCTGGGGTGGCAACTAAAATATCGACACCCCGGCGAATTTTGTCAATTTGAGGGTTCATCCCCACTCCACCAAAAATTACAGCAGAGTTGAGTTGTAAATATTTTCCGTAATTTTGAACAGACTCCTCAATTTGAGCTGCCAACTCTCGAGTGGGTGTTAAAACAAGCGCCCGGGTACCAAATACGCCGAACTTATTGGTTGAGCTCCTGCTCATCGTTAGTTTGTGCAGCAAGGGAAGCGTAAAGGCTGCCGTCTTGCCTGTCCCAGTTTGAGCACCCGCCAAAAGATCGTGCCCTTGAAGGATGATGGGAATGGATTTTTCCTGTACGGGTGTAGGGTTTTCGTAGCCTTGCTCGCGCACAGCCTTTAAGATGGCGGGAGCCAAATTTAATTCTTCAAATTTCATGAAATAAGCGCAATATTAAGCGCGTGCAGCAGTCTTACTCGTTACAAAGTTTAAGTAACATCCAGTCAAAGACCGACGGGAAACACAATTGGAGCCAAGATAATGCAAAAATTAAAAAAATAGTATTTTTTGCTTGGATCCCAGCAAGTTCGCTGGCGTTGAGGCAACTGGTGGCGTCAACATCTCAATTCTCTCACGAAAAGTCAGTTTTGCCTAAAAATACTTTGAAAACGTCCATTTTGCGCAACTGTATCGACACAATTGATTCATGCCAAACTAACGCGATAATCCAAGCTTAGAGATATCTAGGCAATCTGCCGTTTACTTTTAGAAAGAGAAAAGCTTCATGGCTCAATATGTATTTACGATGAATAGGGTGGGGAAAATAGTTCCCCCCAAGCGCCATATTTTGAAAGACATCTCCCTTAGTTTCTTTCCCGGCGCAAAAATTGGTGTCCTTGGTTTGAATGGATCCGGTAAATCTACGCTTTTAAAAATCATGGCAGGTTTGGACACGGAAATTGAGGGGGAGGCTCTGCCCATGGCAGACCTTAAGATTGGTTACTTACCCCAAGAGCCTCAGTTAGAGCCAACACACACCGTCAGGCAGGTGGTTGAAGGAGCAATGGAGGAGGTATTAGCGGCTAAAACAAGGCTTGATGAAATTTATGCGGCTTACGCTGAGCCGGATGCTGACTTTGATAAATTGGCGGCCGAGCAAGGTGAGCTTGAGAGCATTATCGCTGCAGCAGGCACGGACAGTGAGCATCAATTTGAAATCGCCGCTGATGCGCTCAGATTGCCACCTTGGGAGGCACTCATAGACAAGCTGTCGGGCGGAGAAAAAAGACGTGTAGCGCTATGCCGCTTATTGTTGTCAAAACCTGATATGTTGCTTTTAGATGAACCCACCAATCACTTGGATGCTGAGTCAGTCGATTGGCTAGAGCAGTTCCTTCAAAGATATCCCGGTACGGTTGTAGCCATCACCCACGATAGGTATTTTTTAGATAACGCTGCAGAGTGGATTTTAGAGCTTGACAGGGGGCACGGAATACCTTGGAAAGGCAACTACAGCACCTGGTTGGGCCAAAAACAGGATCGATTAGAGAAAGAACAAAAAGGAGAAGAAGCTTTATCCAAAGCTTTGAAAAAGGAGCTGGAATGGGTTCGTCAAAACCCCAAAGGACGACAGGCCAAAAGTAAGGCCCGTATTGCAAGGTTTGAGGAGTTATCTAGCCACGAATATCAAACTAGAAACGAAACTCAGGAAATCTTTATCCCTGTCGCAGAGCGTCTAGGCAATGAAGTTATCGAGTTTAACGGAGTTACAAAGTCGTTTGGGGATAGGGTTTTAATAGACAACCTGAGCTTTAAAGTACCAGCAGGAGCGATTGTTGGAATCATTGGTCCCAACGGTGCAGGTAAGTCCACACTCTTTCGGATGCTGGCTGACAAGCAGCAGCCCGATAGTGGTGAAATCAAAGTCGGATCGACCGTTAGGATGGCCTTTGTGGACCAAACTAGAGATGATTTATCAAACGATAAAACCGTTTGGGAAGATGTCTCAGGGGGACTTGATATATTGACGGTGGGTAAGTTTGAGATGGCCAGTCGAGCTTACTGCGGGCGTTTTAACTTTAACGGCGGTGATCAACAAAAAAGAGTTGGCACCTTGTCGGGGGGCGAACGAGGGCGACTGCATCTGGCTAAAACGCTAATTGCGGGTGGAAATGTGCTGTTACTGGATGAGCCCTCCAACGATCTGGATGTGGAGACGCTACGTGCGCTTGAGGATGCGCTTTTAGAATTTGCGGGAAGCGTAATGGTGATCAGCCATGACCGTTGGTTCCTTGACCGAATTGCAACCCACATCCTTGCTTGCGAGGGTGATTCTCAGTGGGTGTTTTTTGATGGCAATTACCAGGAATATGAAATTGATAAGAAAAAACGTCTTGGTGAGGAGGGCGCTAAGCCAAGGCGCGCTCGCTTTAAGGCTTTGAAATAACAATTCATTCTTTGTACGATTTCATATGCTAAAAATCTCTGTACTTGATCAGTCTGTAGCCGTCAAAGATTGCAGCGGAGCACTTGCAATCCAACAATCTTTGGAACTTGCAAAGCATTGTGAGCAGCTCGGATACAACCGTTTTTGGGTGAGCGAGCACCACTCACACCCAAGCATTGTGGGTACTGCTCCAGAAGTTTTAATGGCAGCTATCGCCGCTCAAACCAACCGAATCCGAATAGGAAGTGCCGGTGTGATGTTGCCCCATTACTCCTCGCTTAAAGTTGCCGAGCAGTTCCGTGTCTTAGATGCCTTAGCTCCAGGTCGAATTGATTTAGGGGTGGGACGAGCGCCGGGCAGTGACGGAAGAACAGCGCAAATCTTGAACCCTGATCGATATGCATCTGATCGGTTTCCAGAGCAAGTTGTTGAATTGATTCAGTGGGTAGGAGGCGCAACGCCCTCGCCCGGTCATCCCGGGCACGGCGTCTTTGCTTACCCAAGCAGCGATACTTCCCCTGATGTTTGGATGCTTGGAAGCTCGGACTACGGAGCTCAGCTTGCAGCGTACCTGGGGTTGCCTTATGCTTTTGCTTACTTCATTACTGAAGGTGTAGGCGCTGTCCAAGCCCTTGAGATATATAGAAAAACTTTCAAACCCAGTGCACAACTTGCAAAGCCCTATGCTGGGGTGTGTGTATGGGCCTTGGCTGCGCCAACGGAGGAGGAGGCTTGGTGGGCTTTTAAGAGCAGAGCTCGCTGGCGAACGGACAGAAACAGTGGGCGCATTGGCCCTTTGCTTCATCCAGACCAAGCTGATCGCGAATTTACTCCGCAAGAGCTTCACGCAATTGAGCAGTTAAAGGCAAATGCGTTGGTTGGAACTGCCGATCAAGTCAAGAAAAAAATAGAAAAATTAGCTGATACATTAGGAGCCCAAGAGATGGTCATCATCACCTGGAGTCATGATTCAAAATCTCAATTTAAATCCTACGAACTCTTAGCTGAAGCATTTGATTTACAACACGCTTAAGTTGAAATTACCCTCCCCCCCTCATTTATTTACTTTGGAGACAAATTACATGTTTAAAACAACGCTTGCAGGCAGCCTGCCCAAACCCGATTGGTTAGCTGAGACCAACAAACTTTGGCCTCAGTGGAGAACCAGTGGAGAGGCTTTGCTTTCCTATAAAGCGGACGCTACTTTGCTGTGGATTAAAGAACAAGAGGACTGCGGTTTAGACATAGTTGGCGACGGGGAGCAGGCGCGTCAACATTTTGTACATGGTTTTTTAGAGCAAGTTGAGGGAATCGATTTTGAGAATAAAGTCACCATGGGGATCCGCAACAACAGATACGACGCGCAAGTGCCCCAGGTCATCGGTCCATTAAAGCTTAAAGGCAGAGTTCACAAATTTGAAGCAAATTTGGCCCGGGCGCATACTAAAAAACAGCTTAAATTCACCCTGCCTGGTCCAATGACAATTGTTGACACGGTGGCTGATCGTTATTACGGTTTGGGCTCCAATGAGAAAGAGGGTCGCATCAAAATGGCCTTTGCCTTCGCAGAGCTATTAAACCAAGAGGCTTTAGCGTTGCAGGCAGACGGAGTTGATGTGATTCAATTTGATGAGCCAGCCTTTAACGTTTATATGGAGGAGGCCGCAGACTGGGGAGTTCAAGCGCTTGAGCGCGCAGCTCAAGGGCTGTCTTGCACCACAGCGGTCCATATCTGTTACGGTTACGGTATTAAGGCCAATAATGACTGGAAAAAGTCTCTAGGGCAAGAGTGGCGTCAATATGAGAAGATCTTTCCAGCTCTTGCCAAGAGTAGCATTAAACAAGTGAGCTTGGAGTGCCAACACTCACAAGTTCCAATGGATTTGATTGATCTGCTTAAGGGCAAAGACGTGATGGTGGGTGTCATCGATGTGGCCAGTGATGTGGTTGAAACCGCCGAGGAGGTTGCTGACACAATAGGGCGTGCTTTGAAGTTTGTGAGCGCCAATCACCTGATTGCTTGTACCAATTGCGGCATGGCCCCCATGAGCCGCGAGACAGCAATCAGTAAACTCAAAGCTTTAGTGGGTGGCGCTGCTTTGGCCAGTGAACGCTATTTGTAAAAGCAGGAGGAAATTAACGCCTCCAGGCTGATTGACTCGTAAGAGTTTTGAGTTCAAGGGCTGAAATTTTTGAGGACACAGGGTTTAATATTTAATCGCTATACGGGGTTTCTTGTTTTGTGTGAGAAACACCGTATTTTTGAAACTAATTTTGTTCTATTGTCTTTCAAAAATAGCTGCAATACCTTGCCCACCACCAATGCACATCGTCACTAAGGCGTAACGTCCCGAGATTCGTTCAAGCTCATAAATCGCTTTGACTGTGATGATCGCGCCAGTTGCCCCAACCGGGTGTCCCAGGGATATACCGGACCCGTTTGGATTGACCTTGGCTGGATCTAGTCCTAGGTCCATAATCACCGCGCAGGCCTGCGCGGCGAAAGCCTCATTGGCTTCAATCACATCCATGTCTTGGATTTTAAGTCCCGCCTTTGCAAGAGCTTTCTGTGTAGCTGGAACGGGACCTATTCCCATGAATTTAGGGTCAACACCAGCGTGTGCGTAAGCCACCAATCGCGCCATGGGCTTTATACCCCGGGCCTTCGCGGTGGATGCCTCCATGAGGACGAGGGCGCTGGCAGCGTCGTTTATGCCCGAAGCATTACCGGCTGTAACGGTACCGTTTTCTTTGATGAACACGGGTCTGAGTTTTGAGAAATCTTCCATTTTGGAATTCTCACGTATATGCTCGTCGGTTAAAAAAGGCGTCTCCCCTTTCCTTGACTTTAGCATCACTGGCACAATTTGTTCTTTAAAATAACCAGACTTTGTGGCGTGCTCAGCCCGCCTATGGCTCTCAAAGGCGAGCGAGTCTTGTTGCTCTCGGGTGATTTGCCATTTTTCAGCAATGTTCTCTGCCGTGACGCCCATGTGAATCTTATGGAACGGATCATGCAAAGTCCCAACCATCATGTCATGCAACACTGCGTCTCCCATGCGCGAGCCAAAGCGGTTTGATAAACTGAGGTAGGGGCCTCTGCTCATGTTCTCTGCGCCTCCTCCAATCGCAATATCTGCATCTCCAAGCAAAATGGACTGACTAGCTGAAATAATAGCCTGAAGTCCTGAGCCACATAGTCGGTTCACATTAAAGGCGGGTGTGCCCTCAGAGCAGCCCGCATCGAGTGCGGCAACACGGGAAAGGTAAAGGTCTCTTGGCTCAGTGTTTATCACTTGACCAAAGACAACGTGTTGAATGTCTTTGGCGTCGAGCTTTGCGCGGTCAATAGCCCCGCGAACAACAGTTGCAGCAAGCTCTGTGGGGGGGGAATCTTTTAAGCTGCCTCCAAAGGTTCCGATAGCTGTACGAACGGCACTTACAATTACGACTTCACGGGACATGGTGATTGACTCCTATTAAATAATTTTTTCTAGCGTCTCTTTCGATCATTTTGCCAGATATTCTTGGTCTTGTTTTCTCTGCTCTTGCAGCGCGGCTAATTGCTCAGGGTTTAAGAATTGTGTTTGAACGTTGAGGTTCATTTCACAAAGTTTAAAAGGATGGGTAAATATAATTTGGTCAGCGTGTAAAAGCATGCGTTTGTAGGGATTTTTAAGCTCCCCCGCTAGCTCAGTTTTGCCCACAAGTGCGACGCCTGGTCCGCTGGGCTCATTTGCAACCCTCGGGCAATCAACAGGCAACCCGTAAAGCGTGTCCCCTAAGATAGGTAGGCCTACGCTTTGCAAGTGCACCCTGATTTGATGCGTGCGACCACTCTTGGGTTTTACCTCTAAAAGAGTTGCACCCATTTCCTCCAAGTGTAGGATGGCGCGCCAATGGGTGATAGAAGGTTTACCCGATTCATCCGTTTTTTGTTTTGGCCTGTTGGGCCAATCAGCACTCAGCCCTTTGTCGATACAGTTCCATTGCAAAAGGGGGGAGACAAAGTTGCCAACCACAGCTAGATATCTTTTTTGAACGAGTTGACGCTCAAATAAAGCGCTTAATTTCTTTTGTGCTAAAGCATGTTTTGCCATCAACATCAAACCTGATGTGGCTTGATCGAGTCGGTGAACGATTAGAGCTTGCGGGTGGGTGGGGTATAGCCGGACTTGAACACAGTCGCTTTTTTGATCACCTCGCCCAGGAACAGCCAATAGACCAGGGGGTTTGTCAATGATCAACAGATCATTATCTTCAAAGATGATTTGAGGGTCGTTGGGCCTAAAGGCGTTCAAGTCGGTTGGCATTTGAATGAAAATTTGAAAAAAGTCTAAATCAAATACGCTTTTGAATTCACTATCACTAAATCTGAGCAGGCGATTGCAACACAAGGTAATATCCAACCCTCTATTTTTTCTTCATGGCTCAGCCCAGGCCAACCAATATCGTAGCGAACTTTACCGGATAAGGCTAATGTCAAGCACGTTCTACAAGTTCCGTTTCTACACGAGGACGGTATGTTGATCTCAAACTCTTGAGCGCACTCCATCAAGCTTGTGCGTTCGTGGGCTTGAAAACTTAGAGTTACGCTTTGAGTGTGTAGGTGTACTTTGAACATGAAAGCGTCGCCTTTTATTAATCGAAAGAGCGGGGTAAGAATTCGTAAAATTATATTTTCAAAATAGTAATTAAATCATTTACTAACGCTTGTCCTTCTTCTTTGTCACAATTGATTATGGATCTCTGGGGTATCGATCGAAGCCATGTCAATTGTCTTTTAGCAAGCTGGCGAGTGGCAGCACAACCTTTATCAACCATGTGGCCGAGCTGCTCCGTGCCGAACGGATCACCTTCCTCAAGTGCTTGCCAAATTTGTCTATACCCTACACATCGCATTGAGGGTAAATCTGCATGAAGACGTGAATCTTTTCTGAGTTCTCTTACCTCATCAATAAAACCCTCCTTTATCATCAGATCAAAGCGTTGTTCAAGCCTTTGGTGCAACCAAGACCGATTGGAGGGTTCTAAAGAGATTAGTTTATTTTTCAGCTCAATTGAGGGTAGATCTAGAAAGTAAGAGGACATGGGTTTGCCGCTGATTCTCCAAACCTCAAGCGCTCTGGATACGCGCTGAACGTCGTTGGGGGGCAATCTTTGGGCTGCTATAGGGTCAACTTCGCCCAAGAGTTTATGCATTTCATGCCACCCTACAAGAGCCGCTTGGGCGTTGATTTCAGCTCTGATAGTCGGCTCTGTTGGCGGTAAATCGTTCAACCCTTCGAATAATGCCTTAAAGTAAAGTAGCGTTCCCCCAACTAAAACTGGTAGTTTGCCCCTGGCGCGTATGTGGGTAATGAGACTTCGTGCATCGGCTGAAAATTCAGCAGCGTTATAGGCCTGCAACGGTGTGCGAATGTCGATCAAGTGATGGGGGACTAGCTCACGTTCAGCTTGTGAGGGTTTTGCTGTCCCAATATCCATTCCCTTATAAACCAAAGCAGAATCCATGCTGATGATCTCAATGGGCCACATACTGGCCAAACTCAAAGCAAGTCCTGTCTTTCCAACCCCAGTGGGTCCAGTGATCGTTAAGCAATCAAAGGCATTAAAGAACGCTTTAAATGAGCTTTGTGTGTTGCTAGTTAAAGTAAAATTGATCATCTACCTCTTAGAAACAAGGAGTCCAGCTCTTTGATGGTGATTTGTCTCCATGTGGGTCGCCCATGGTTGCACTGATCAGAGCGTTCGGTTATCTCCATTTGTCGCAGCAACGCATTCATCTCAACTAGGGTCAGCCTTCTATTGGCTCTAATTGCGCCGTGACAAGCCATCGTAGAGAGTATTTCGTTTCGAGCGCGCTCAATGACTTTTGTACCCGCGTTCTCACTCAACTCCTCCAACACGCTTCGCGCAAGCTCCACCGCGTCGGCTTGGGCCAAAGTCGCGGGCACCGCACGAACGGCTAAGGTTTTAGGGGAAAGGGTTGAAATTTCCAGTCCAAGTTGGAGAAGCGTTTCTTGGCACTCCTCAGCAATAGCTACCTCAGCCTCAGTGGCTGCAAAACTAGAGGGAATCAAAAGAGGTTGGCTTTGAATTTTTGCATGTTCGAGTTGTAACTTCAAACGCTCGTAGACGACTCTCTCATGCGCTGCGTGCATATCTACAACGAGAAGACCCTGGGCATTTTCGGCCAAGATGTAAATGCCGTGCAGTTGAGCTAAAGCTTGTCCAAGAGGCTCTGAGCTCAGGTGCTCAGCGCGTATTTCTTGCTCAGCCTGTGTGGTCTGTGGCTGGGTCGGTTCAAGTTTAGGGGCGAATGTACCGTCCCCTCGTCCTGCTAAAAGTTCCTCGTTGCTTGAGCCAATATAGGAGTTTGTTTGGTCCGGGTTAATCTCAGTTAAAGGCGTCAACGAAATTGGTTGCGATTGACTTTTGGACCAAAGCTGTGAAAGATCGTCTACTCTTGTGCTTGCCCAATTGATATTAGACTGTTTCCACGGCTTTTGGGGTTGATCTCTGTGGGATTGAAGCCTTGAGAGTGCGCGAGCAGTTTCACTCACAGGCTGGCTTGACTCGCCTTGCTCGTCTGAGTTAGAAACGTTTTGTCCAACTCTTGGGCTAGAGAGCGCTCGCTCTATTGCATGATGAATGGCTTGATGTACCTCCCGCCCGTCTCTAAACCGAACCTCAATCTTGGTTGGATGAACATTAACATCCACTCGGGTTGGATCAATATCAATGTAGAGTGCGTAGATCGGCTGTTTGCCGGAGTGCAAAATATCTGCGTAAGCACTTTTAGCCGCATGCATAATGACGCGGTCTTTAATGAATCTTGCGTTGACGTAGGTAAATTGTTGATCGGATCTGGATCTCGCAGCGTTTGGCACTCCAGCTCGACCCCTCACCCAGATGTTGCCGTGCCTGTGGTCAAGGCTTACTGAGTCTTTGATGAAGTCTTCCCCCAGCACATCGGCAAGTCGTCTATCTAATGGCTGTAGGTTGGACGCGCTGCCGATCAATTCTTTGGTTAGATCATCTTGTCCAGTGGAGGACTCCTGAGCCCTCCATTGATGGGTTAATTTACCTTCGTGCCAGATGTGAAAAGCAACGCCCGGTCGAGTTAACGCGTGGCGCCTGACCGCCTCCACGCAGTGGGCGAATTCAGTGCTTTCGCTTTTAAGGAATTTACGGCGAGCGGGAGTACTGAAGAAGAGTTCTTTGACCGCTACGGTTGTCCCCACCCCTCTGGACGCTGGCCTCAGCTCTCCCGTTCTTGCGTCTAATTCAATTGCGTGTTCGAGTGAGCTAGTTTTAGATAAGATCGTTAATTCAGAAACCGAGGCGACTGCGGCTAACGCCTCGCCCCTAAAGCCCATTGTTGAGACGCGCTCCAAATCGGTTAAGGAATCTATTTTGCTGGTGGCATGGCGTTTGATAGCTTTGGGTAAATCTTGCTCCTCTATACCAACCCCATCATCCTCAACACTAATTGAACGAATACCGCCACCCACCAAGCGAATCGTAATTTGAGAGGAGCCTGCATCGAGGGCATTGTCCACGAGCTCGCGAACCACTGAGGATGGGCGCTCAACGACCTCGCCAGCTGCAATTTGGCTGATCAACTCGTCGGGGAGTTCAAGTATTGGGCGGTTAGGTTGAGTGCTAGGGTTCACAATGCGATATTTTAAGGTACAGTGTAGCGATTATTTTTGACTACGTTTTGATTCACTTTTTTGCATTCTTATGCAGTCTTATCCAGTCTTAAGATTAGTTTATCAAACAGGCAAGCATGTAAATATGCAAATATTCAAACAGGAAATTAGATAAATGGAATATGCTGCGCACTTAATTGATTTTGTTTTACATGTAGACCGCTACATTGAAGATTTTGTCAAGTTATACGATTATTGGATTTATTTGCTTTTATTTTTAATTATTTTTTGTGAAGCTGGTGTCGTCTTAACTCCCCTTTTGCCAGGAGATTCGTTGCTTTTTGTGGTCGGTGGGCTCTGTGCAGTGGGTTTAATCGATTGGGCTTTGTGTTGCTTCTTATTGAGTATCGCTGCAATTATTGGTGGGCAGTTTAATTATTGGATGGGCTCCAAAATTGGGAAAAAAATGCTCAGCTCTAATTCAAAGTGGTTTGGAGAAAGAGAGCTAAAAAAAACGCAAGACTTTTATAACACCTATGGTCCTAGCGCACTAGTGATCGCACGTTTTGTTCCTTTTATAAGAACATTTGCGCCGTTCGTTGCTGGAATGGGGCAGATGACGTTTATTAATTTTACGATTTACAACGTATTAGGTGCTCTTATATGGGTATTTGGGGTCATTGGTGTGGGCTATGCGCTCGGCAACGTGCCCTGGGTAAAAGATCATATTGAGTTTTTCATATGGGGCTTATTGCTAGTTCCAAGTTTGATTGCGGTTGTAGGCTCCTACAAGCTTAAATCTAAGGATGCTTCTAAGTAAACAGCGTTGAAGAAGCGCCGCTAAAGCTTGCCGTAGATGAGCGTGAAACGCGTGACCTTACGTTGTGCGGTTTCTTGCCAGGGGCTGAGTTTTAAGGAAATAACGCTCGATACCTAGCATCAAAGCAACCGCTAATTTGTTTTGATGTTCCTCGGATAAAAGTAGCTTCTCCTCAAAGGGATTGCTGATAAAGGCTGTCTCAACTAAGATGCTTGGGATGTCGGGGGCCTTCAATACAGCAAAACCTGCCTGCTCGACATGGGGTTTGTGTAGTTTTTCATAATTTTTAAGTTGATTTAACATTTCAGTGCCCAACTTGAGGCTATCGTTAATTTGGGCTGTCGTGCTCATGTCAAGCAATGTACGTTTAAGGTGCTCATCTTTGATCGACATGTTTAGACCACCCACTTTATCAGCTTTATTCTCTTGCTTGGCCATGAATAGGGCTGCGGCACTAGAGGCTGCCCCTTGATTGAGCGCAAAGACACTCGCACCTTGTGCGTCGGGGTTGAAAAAAGCATCTGCGTGAATACTGATAAATAAATCTGCCTGTACTCTTTGTGCTTTCTCCACCCTCGTATTAAGCGGCACAAAGTAGTCAGCGTCACGCGTCATAAATGCACGCATCGGCATCATCCCGGATTTTGTTTTTAAGGTCGTAGAGTTGATCAACGTTCGCAGTTTAAAGGCGATCTTGAGCACAATATCTTTTTCTCTGGTGCCTTTGCGACCGATGGCGCCTGGGTCCTCACCCCCGTGACCTGGGTCTAAAGCGATCACAATGTAGCGATCAATCATCGCAGGCTGCATCGGCGCCTCACCCTTTCCAATTAAGGGGGCTGTGCCCAAGGATTTTGAGTTACGTCCAGGTACTAAATGTGGATCGCTTTGAGCGCTTGGTGCAGTATTTAATTCTCCGTTTTTATCTGGCAGTTGAAGAATTCCTTGTTTATTCAATAACTCAATTAGAGGATCGTTTGATGTCTCCTGTTGTGATCCAGGCGTAGAGGAATTCGTATCTTGAAGGCGCTCGGCGATGAGAGCCTCCAAGGGATCAATTGGTGAAATTGGAAACAGATCAAAAACAGTGCGGTATTGGTATTTAGACTGGCCTTTTTCGACGGGCTCTAAATTGAAAATTTGTGGCTTTACGGGCTGCTTTAAATCCATAACCAAGCGCACTGTGGAGTTTGTATTTTGCCCAATCCTTACGCCTGAGATAAAGGGGTCATCGGGCAATATTTTTTTAACCAATTCTTTAAGTGCAGCGCTAAGCTCAATGCCTTCTATGTCGACAGCCAATCGGGGGGGATTGGCGACAAACAATGGATGAGTCTTAAGAGGCGAGTCGGACTCGATGGTGACTCGTGTGTACTCTTTTGCAGGCCAAACGCGAACATTGAGTATAGATGAGCCTTTTGCAAGTCCTGCAATAGCCACTGAGAAAATGAGACCCCCGGTTTTTAGCAACATGCGTCTGCTGGGTGTTTTCACAAAGTCTGGTGAACGAATGTGAGTAGGTAACTTTACGGACATTGATTCACTCATCCACTGATCAACGCTTCGCCGCGCTTGGACAATGCGTTAATTTGAATATTGCGAAGGTCTTCACCTTGGGCGGAGTCAATAAATTGAAAATCAATCCATAAATCAGGTTGCGAAAGGTACCCTTTTGCTTTCTCGGGCCACTCGGATATCTTAAGCCCCCTCATCAAAAAAACGTCTCTAAAACCTGCGTCCTCCCATTCACTGGGGTCGTTGAAGCGGTAAAAGTCAAAATGCCATATGTGAATATCTTTGCTGGGAGTGTGAACTAAGTACTCCTCCATGACCGCGTAGGTCGGGGACTTAATGGTGCCTTTTACGCCTAAAGACTGCAACAAAAATCTTGTAAACGTGGACTTGCCTGAGCCAAGTTCGCCGTTGAGTTGAATATTTGCCTCTTCAATTAAAGGCTGAGATGCCAATTGATCAGCAAATCGTTGAAGTGAGCTTAAAGAGTCACAAAGAAAAGAGCGGCTGATCATAAAATAGGTCTCATATGTCAATTCTAAAACCATCGGACCCATCTTTGTCAATCTTGGAGCAAAACAGTAATACCCAAGATGTGGGCACACAATTGCTCTGTAAATTACAGGAATGGGGGAAAGATTTGGGATTTTCCCAAATAGGCATTGCCTCGGTAGATCTTTCTCACGCTGAGCCAGGGTTGATGGAGTGGCTTGAGAAGGGCTTTCACGGGGAGATGGAGTACATGTCTCGCCACGCAGCGTTGCGTGCACGCCCCTCTGAGTTGGTGCCGGGTACCCTGAGCGTTATCACTGCGAGTATGAACTATCTACCTAGTAATACGCCTACTGAGGGTTCTGAATGGATACAAATAGAAAGAGATAGATTGTCTAGGCCTGATGAGGGCGTAATCTCAATCTATGCCAGGGGGAGAGATTATCACAAAGTATTTAGACAAAGACTGGAAAGCTTGGCCAAAAAGGTAAGGCAACAAATTGGCCACTTTGGGTACCGAGTTTTCACAGACTCTGCCCCTGTCTTGGAGGTTGAGTTAGCTCAGCAAAGCGGCCTGGGATGGAGAGGCAAACACACACTTCTTATCAATAGGGAAGGTGGCTCGATGTTTTTTTTGGGCGAAATATACGCCGACATATACCTTGAACCAACTCCAAAAACTGAGAACCACTGTGGGTCATGCAGCGCCTGTCTGACCATCTGCCCAACTGCGGCCATCGTGGCGCCTTATAAGTTAGATGCAAGGAAATGTATTTCATATTTAACCATTGAGCATCCAGGACCTATCCCACTTGAGCTCAGATCTAAGATGGGCAACCACATTTACGGCTGTGATGATTGCCAAACAATCTGTCCTTGGAATAAATATGCACAACCCTCCACAATAGTAGATTTCGATGTTCGCCCCGCATTGATGAATACCACTGAACAAGAACAAATGGTGAAAGGTATGAGTGGGAGCAAAAAGTTAATCCAGTACCTATCTTGGTCCCAAGAGGAGTTTGAGAAAAATACTTCAGGCACTCCAATTCGTAGAATTGGGTATGAGCGGTGGCTTAGAAATATCTCTGTAGCAATGGGAAACGCACTTCGCTGTTTTGATAAGGTAGCGTGTGAATCTGATCAGCATGCAAGTCAAAAGGAAATCATAAAGGCACTAGAGGATAGGGCGCAATATCCAAGTCCCTTAGTTAAAGAGCATGTGAGTTGGGCGTTAAGCCAAGAACAAGTTCTACAAAAATAACAAAACTAGGGGGCAATCTAATGAGATTGCGATTAAACATTACCCTTGCACACAGAGTTGAAT
Source organism: uncultured Burkholderiales bacterium (assembly GCA_903871545.1). GTDB lineage: Bacteria > Pseudomonadota > Gammaproteobacteria > Burkholderiales > Burkholderiaceae_C > Limnohabitans. Next base: position 95,577 of record CAIQHG010000059.1, read on the forward strand.
CTAATTCAATAACTGGGTTAGAGTTTTGTAGAGCATGTAACTAGCCAGCGAGTAGAGCAAAGCCGCGAAAATTTTAGATAAATAATTAACGTGCAGTTTATGCGCTACCTTTACGCCTAATGGGGCTGTGGCCACACTGCAAACCGCAATCAGTATCATGCCAGGAATCCAAATGTAGCCGACACTGCCCGGTGGACGTCCTAACTCAGACCATCCAGAAAAGGCGTAGCCGATAGCGTTTGTGATGGCAATTGGAAATCCAAGCGCTGCACTGGTTGCAACCGCATTTCTAAGCTCTACATTGCACCAAACCATGAAAGGGACACTTACAAAACCGCCACCAGCTCCCACTAATCCTGAGAAAAAACCTATAAAACCTCCTGAGCCTATTAGGCCCACAGTGCCTGGTACTTGCCTGGAGGGTTTGGGTTTTTTGTTGATGTACATCTGAGTGGCAGAGAAAAAGAGAAAGCCCTCAAATATTAGCGCTAAAGAGGTACCTTTAAAAAAGGAGAACATGCCGGCACTCGAGGCCAAGCTTCCTAAAACAATTCCAGGAGCAAGCCCTTTCACTAACTCCCAGCGAACGGCCCCTTTTTTGTGGTGCGCTCTAACGCTTGAAATAGAAGTAAAAATGATCGTCGACATTGATGTGGCGATAGCTATTTTTAAAACGATGTTCTCATTAACGCCAAGGTCTCTTAGAAAGTAGGCTATGAAAGGAACCATCACCATTCCTCCGCCAATGCCAAACAATCCAGCTACAAAGCCAGTAAAAAGTCCAAGGCCACAGAGTTTTGCAACGACAGATGTGTCTAATGCGATCAGGGAAGAGAGGTCTATCAAAGTAAAGATCCAATATGCAAGGGGGCCTCAATAAACAAGAGGCTTTAAATAAAATTAAGGTGTCTGCAAAGAAAACTGAATTTGCACCCTGAACGCTAAGTTCAGGTGGGCGAGGGCAGACTGATGTTGGGTTCGTCTAACGCGAGACGATCGCGCCCATCAGACAATGTTCCAAGCCCGGGCTCTAAAGAGCATTGGTTCAAGGAATATAAAACTCAGTAGTTTTGCAGACTAGGTGATTGTAATGCTCTGGCCATGTAAACACGAGCAACTGATGGGAGAAATATGTTCAAATAAATTTAAAGTAATTGACCATCGTCACCTAGTGTTAAATCCAATCGTTTAAGTAAATTATCTAGCTGATCGGTGTGTGTTTCTGTAGTGCCAGAGAACATTGGTTTGTCTGTTAGATCAAATGCTAAATTGAGGGCTGCAAGGACAGCTATCCTGTCTCGCGCCTTGGTTTTGCCGGCATCTCTTATTTTGCACATCGCTTCATCAACCTTTTGGACTGCCATGGTGAGACGCTCTTCCCCGCCCTCAGGGCATCCTAAAAGATAACCTTGCCCCATAAGTTGGACTTCTATTTGTTTCATTTTTTGTCCTTGGACAATGCCTCTGAAGGTAACCTCTCTAAGAGAGACTCAACTCTAATTTTGGCAGTATTGAGGCGTGATTTCATTGAATCTCGTTCGTGTACCAGTTGAGCAACTTGCTCTTCTAGAAGTATGTTGGTGCGCTTTAGCTCCTCGTGTCTAAGCAGGAGTCGTTCGACGCGATCAAAAATGTTTTCCAGCAAGGGGTTTTGTGCCATGAGGTATTTTAAGCCGAATGCTAGGGGGCTGATAACCCTCCGAATTCTAATAACTGCAGTGTAGCAAACTATAATAGCAAGCCAAAAGGACTTAAAACGGTGTTTTAGGCAAAAGCCACATAATTATTTTAAAACATAGCTATTTTGAAAAAAATTGGCATTTAATGGTTACCTCTTTGCATGGAAAATTGTATGAGTATCAGGTTCTCCAATGATCACGTTTGGATCGAGACTCTCAACTCGAGCGTCAGAGTCGGTATCACTGAGCATGCACAAGAAGCGCTTGGAGACATCGTATTTGTGCAATTTCCACAGGTTGGCCAAGGATTTTCAAAAAATGCTGTGTTAGCAGTTATCGAGTCTGTAAAGGCGGCTGCTGATGTAGTTATTCCAGTAGGCGCAAAAGTGCTCAAAATAAATGCTCAAGTCATCGATAACCCAGCCCTGGTTAACTCAGATCCTTTGGGACTGGGATGGCTCGTAGAGGTTGAGATGAACGATCCAAGTGAAGTCAGTGAATTGATGGACAGCTCAGAGTATCTGAAATTTTGCGAAACCTAAGCCTCAAGTATGGCCTGGCTTAGTCTTTTTATCCCGTCTTTAATTCTTTGTTCGTCTGCAGTCGCAAAGCTGAGTCTGAGTGTCTGGTGATCTACATTGCTTGCGAAAAATGGGGCTCCAGGTACAAATGCAACTTTGTGTTCAATCGCTTTTTTCGCTAACACTGCCCCGTCTAAAGCTGTATTAAGATGAGGCGAGCCGTCAGGCATGAGGCCAGTCAATTTTGCCCAAAAGAAAAGTCCCCCCAACGGCGCGTCAAATTTGATCGAATGCCCCATTTCTTGTTTTAAACACTCCTCCATTACTCTAGCTCTTTGGGCGTAAACGGATCGCACTTTTTCTAGAGTGGCGGGCATTCTTCCCGATTTGAGGTAAAAAGCAGCCGTTGCTTGTGCAAAAGTAGAGGTGTGTGCATCTCCAAATTGTTTGCACATTGTGGCTCTGGATAAAAACTCGGGATGACCCACCATCCAACCCAGCCTAAGACCTGGGCTTAGGACTTTACTGAGTGAGCCGCAGTAAACCAACCAATCTCTGGAACCGGGCACTTGAGGGCTTAAAGCCAAAAGGCTATCGGGAGGAGGGTTGGGTGTGAAATATAAATCTGAGTAGGGATCATCTTCAATAACTATCGTTTTAAATTTAACGCATAACTCAAGAATTTTTAGCCTCCTCTCTAAAGAGGTAAGTGCTCCACTCGGATTACCAAAAGAGGGAACCAAGTAAATCACCTTAGGACGGTGTTTGATGATCATTTGTTCTAAAACATCCACCAGCACGCCGTGCTTGTCAATTGGAACTCCAAGCACTGTTGGGCCGTAAAGTCTAAAGCACTGAATAGTTGCCAAAAAAGTGGGTGCTTCTACAAGTACGACATCGCCTGGTTCGAGAAGTGTTTTGCCAACCAAATCGAGTGCTTGTTGGCTCCCGGTTGTGACAATCAGTTGATGGGGTCCTACGCCCGAGATTCCCTTGGAAGACATGAACTCTGAGAGTTGCTCTCTAAATGGGTCGTAACCCTCAGTAGCGCCGTATTGCAGGCTTGGGCCAGGTTGCTCGTTTAGCGCTTGTGAGCTGGCGGCCTTGATGCCCTCGATATCAAACATGGCGCTATCTGGAAAGCCCCCAGCAAAGCTGATGATGCCTGGTTTGCCAAGGAGTTTAAAGAGTTCACGTATGGCTGAGGTTTCTACGTTGTCCAGTCTTTTGGAAAATTGCATGTCAAAATCACCAAAAATTCAAAATATGTAAAAAAATGAAAAAAGATAAGATTCAGTTGTTTTTTGAAACGTTGCATTCAAACAATCCTAATCCAACCACAGAGCTAGAGTATACGAGTGTGTTTGAGCTCTTGTGCGCAGTCTTGTTGAGCGCTCAAGCAACTGACGTGGGCGTTAACAAGGCAACTCGAGAGCTTTTTAAGGTGGCCAACACCCCTCAGAAAATTTTGAGCCTGGGTCTTGAGGGGCTTGAAAAGCACATTAAAACAATAGGACTTTATAAAAGTAAGGCAAAGCATCTAATTCAAACCTGCCAAATTTTAGTTGACAATCACAGCGGATTAGTACCCCCCATTAGGGAAGAGCTTGAGGAACTTCCGGGAGTGGGCCGTAAGACTGCAAATGTGGTTTTAAATGTTGCTTTTGGACAGCCAACTATGGCAGTTGACACGCATATTTTTAGAGTAAGCAACCGTACCGGTCTTGCCCCTGGCAATACGCCCTTGGAGGTAGAGATGAAGCTTCTTAAGCGAGTGCCGAAAGACTTTTTATTAAACGCACACAACTGGTTAATTCTGTTGGGCCGCTATGTTTGCAAAGCCCGCAAACCTGAGTGTTACAAGTGCATGGTAAACGAATGTTGCAGTTTTAAAAAGAAAACAAAGTTGCAAGAAACATGAGCACATCCAAAATAAAAGACTGATATTAATAACAGTTTTAGGGCCTGAATTCAGTCTTTTGTCAATCAGACAAATAATTCACTCGAACGGGAATTAGGTTTCATTTTATAAATGCGAGATTGCTAAAAGGAAAAGAATTAATTTGTTCCTAGGATACACAAACAAAAATTATCCGCGGTTGTCCATCTGGCTATCTTTATTGATGGTTCATAATCAAGCATTTGATACTAGGATAATGTCAGTTCATTTTTACGGAGTTTTAGAAATATGGCCTACTCTTTAGATCTGTCAGGCAGGGTTGCTCTCGTCACTGGTGCCTCCAGTGGCCTTGGCAAACAGTTTGCAAAGACTTTGTCTCATGCCGGAGCTGCAGTGATATTGGCTGGGCGTCGAATGGAGCTTTTAAAGGACCTCAGGGCTGAAATTGAGGCTGGGGGGGGAGACGCACATGTGAGCTCCCTGGACGTGACGGATCTTGATAGCATCAAAGCGGCCGTTGCGCACGCTGAAACCGAGGTAGGTCCAATTGATATTTTAGTCAACAACTCTGGCGTCAGTTCCACCCAAAGATTACAAGATGTGGATGAGTCAAACTTTGACGATATTTTTAATACGAATGTAAAAGGTGCTTTCTTTGTCGCTCAAGAGGTTGGGAAAAGAATGCTTGCAAGAGCCAAGGGACTTGTCCCCCAAGCACATGCTGGCGGGCGTATCATCAATATCGCATCAACTGCCGGGTTAAAAGTACTCCCTCAAATCGGAGTTTACTGTATGAGTAAAGCCGCTGTCATACAAATGACTAAAGCTATGGCACTTGAGTGGGGTAAGTACGGCATTAACGTGAACGCTATATGTCCAGGCTATATTGATACAGAGATAAATCATCACCACTGGGGGACAGAGCAGGGGCTAAAACTCATTCAAATGCTACCTCGCAAAAGGATTGGTGAGCCAAAGGACTTAGACGCTTTGCTGGTCATGTTGTCAAGCTCAGAGGGGCACTTTATAAATGGAGCTATCATTGCGGCCGATGATGGATTTTGCATTTAATCCAGAACTGCAAAATGAGAATTTCTTTACCAGACAACAAAATCTTCGTCTATCAAATGGAGCTCCCAGTCCGTTGGGGCGATATGGACATGATGGCGCATGTCAATAATACGGTTTATTTCAGATTTTTAGAGAGCGTTCGTATTGAGTGGCTTACAAATTTGGGTTATCCACCCAATCCAGGCGGTAAGGGTCCCGTGCTTGTCAATGCTTTTTGTAATTTTTATCGACAGTTTGAATATCCAGACACTGTTGTCGCAAAGATGTATATAAGTGATCCCCTTAGGGCGACTTTTGAATCTTGGTGCACCCTTGAGTCTAAGCGCGAACTGGGGACCGTCTTTGCCGAAGGGGGTGCAACTACGATGTGGGTTGACTCTACACTTAAAAAGTCCACTGATTTGCCTGATGAGATACGCAAAATAGCACAAACCTCGTGAATAAGAAAAATTGTCTTTAACAATACTTTCTTAACTGCTTTTAAACTCTATTCTGATTTAAACACCAAAGCGCTTAAACGTAATGATTCTGTGCATATCTGACTTTTTTAGTTAGAATGAGATTTCAATATTAAACACTTTTTGAAAATCGACCTACTACCCGAGACAAAGTAGTGGATGCAAAAAAAGTAAGCCCTTTGTAGTTTGCACCAGGAGCAATTAACTTGAATAAGATTTTTTCTAACGCTGATGAAGCTCTTAAAGGAGTCGCCAAAGACGGCATGCTAATAGCCGTGGGAGGGTTTGGATTATGCGGAATCCCGGAAGCCTTGATTGAGGCTTTAAAGAGCTCGGGTGTCAAAAATCTAACCGCAATCTCCAACAACGCAGGCGTAGACGGTTTTGGTTTGGGTAAGCTCTTAGACACGAGGCAGATAAAGAAAATGATTTCCTCCTATGTCGGCGAGAACAAAGAGTTTGAACGCCAATATTTAGCGGGTGAATTAGAGCTTGAATTTACACCGCAAGGCACATTAGCTGAAAAATTAAGGGCTGGGGGGGCAGGAATTCCCGCATTCTTTACTAAGACAGGCGTGGGAACAATGGTTGCTGATGGTAAAGAGTTACGTGATTTTGACGGTGAGACTTATTTGATGGAGCGCTCACTTGTACCTGACCTCTCCCTCGTAAAAGCTCATAGGGCTGACAAATCGGGTAACCTGCAATTTAGATATACCGCTAGAAATTTCAACCCGGCAGTGGCGATGGCTGGGAAAATATGTATCGTTGAGGTCGAGGAGATTGTGGAGACTGGGGCTATTCATCCAGACCATGTTCATCTTCCAGGAATTTATGTTCACCGGATAGTTTTGAACGCGAACCCTGAGAAAAGAATTGAGAAAAGAACAATAACCGAAAAAGCGGGAGTCTGAAATGCCTTGGAGTCAAGATCAAATGGCAGCACGCGCTGCACGTGAATTAGAAGACGGTTTTTATGTCAACCTTGGAATTGGTATACCTACCTTGGTTGCCAACCATGTCCCTGCAAATATTGAAGTTTGGTTGCAATCAGAGAATGGGATGTTGGGGATTGGTGCGTTTCCTACAGAAGACAATGTCGATGCAGATTTGATAAACGCGGGCAAGCAAACAGTCACCACGATTAAAGGCTCTTCTATATTTGGGAGTCAAGACAGCTTTGCAATGATTAGAGGCGGGAAGATCAACCTATCTATATTAGGGGCCATGCAGGTCAGTGAAAAAGGTGACCTAGCCAACTGGATGATTCCAGGTAAGATGGTCAAGGGTATGGGGGGGGCTATGGATTTGGTCGCCGGTGTGCGCAAAGTAATTGTGTTGATGGAGCACGTTGCCAAGAAAAAAGACGGTACCGAGGATTTAAAAATACTTCCCCAATGCACACTACCTTTGACTGGGGTTGGCGTTGTGGATAAGATAATTACAGATTTGGCAGTAATGGACGTAACCCCTGGCGGGCTAAAAGTCGTAGAACTGGCTCCTGGAGTAACCAAAGAGCTTATCCAAAGTAAAACGGGTGTGACGCTTCATTATTGAAGCCCCCATTCGATTGTATTTGCACAGGATAGTTGTGACTGACCAAAGACCAACTTACCAGATTTAGTACCTATAACAATTGCCCAGATTAAAGGCTCAGACTAAAAGCCTTTTGATCAGGGTCAATCCATGTAAGCCACTTTGCTTTCTACAAGATTGGCTGCCTCTTTCAAAACTATAATGAGTGGTTTATACCGCCTCAGGTCAACTACTTTGCTGCTTGTCTACGATCAGTTTTTGTAGGCTGCAGCGTCAATTTTAATTTCATATCTAACAAATGAGCTCTCCCCAATTTAGTGTTGCAGACATTCGTAAAACATTTTTAGACTTCTTTGTCTCCAAAGGGCACACTATAGTGGAGTCGAGCTCTCTTGTGCCTGGTAATGATCCTACTTTGATGTTTACCAACTCTGGAATGGTTCAATTCAAAGACGTTTTTCTTGGAACGGATAAACGCCCATATGTTCGTGCTACTTCCGTTCAGGCCTGTCTAAGAGCGGGGGGTAAGCATAATGATTTAGAAAATGTGGGCTATACAGCAAGACACCATACGTTCTTTGAGATGCTTGGTAATTGGAGTTTTGGCGATTACTTTAAAAAAGAGAGCTTAATGTGGGCGTGGGAGCTGCTGACACAAGTTTATAAGTTACCCGCAGATCGACTTTGGGTCACCGTTTACTTTGAAGATCAGCAGGCTTACGACATTTGGACCAAAGACATTGGGGTTCCAAATGAGCGAGTGATTCGAATTGGCGATAACAAGGGCGCCCGGTACGCATCGGATAACTTTTGGATGATGGCTGATACTGGTCCATGCGGACCGTGTTCAGAGATTTTTTATGACCATGGACCCGAAGTAGCTGGCGGCCCGCCTGGAAGTCCCGAGCAAGACGGGGACCGCTTTATTGAAATTTGGAACAACGTTTTCATGCAGTTTGATATGCAAGTCGATGGTAGTCTTAAAAATTTGCCTGCCCCTTGCGTAGACACAGGTATGGGCTTGGAGCGATTGGCCGCTATCATGCAAGGCGTTCACAGTAATTATGAAATTGATTTGTTTGAGCGCCTAATTAAAGCCAGCGCACGTGAGACTGGTTGTAGTGATTTAAATAATAACTCCTTAAAAGTAATTGCCGATCACATCAGGGCCACCTGTTTTTTGGTGTGCGACGGCGTAACACCCAGTAACGAGGGAAGGGGTTACGTGCAAAGACGGATCGTTCGCAGAGCGATTCGTCACGGTTACAAATTAGGTAAAAAGACGCCCTTCTTTCACAAACTAGTTCCCGACTTGGTGAGCTTGATGGGGGAGGCGTATCCGATGCTTAAAAACAATCAAGAGCGTGTCATGCAAGTTTTAAAGGCCGAGGAGGAGAGGTTTTATGAGACTTTGGAAATTGGCATGCAAATTCTGGATCAAGCGCTGGAAGGTGATAGCCAAATTCTGGCAGGTGATGTGGCGTTTAAACTTCACGATACATACGGATTTCCTCTCGATTTGAGCAATGACGTTTGCAGGGAAAGGGGATTGACGGTTGATGAGAGCGGTTTTAACGATGCAATGGAGCGTCAAAAATCCCAGGCCAGAGCTGCTGGTAAATTCAAAATGGATAGAGCGCTTGAGTACACCGCAGCGCCCAATGAATTCGTTGGCTATGATTTGGATAAGTGTGTGTCGCAGGTTCTAGCTATTTTTGTGGACGGCCTATCTGTGCCGAAAATCAGAGAGGGCCAAATCGGTATTATTGTTCTGGATAAAACCCCTTTTTACGCCGAAAGTGGTGGACAAGTTGGTGACGTGGGCATGCTTTCTTCGGCCCAGTCTACTTTTACGGTAACTGATACTTCCAAGATTAAAGCCGATGTCTTTGGCCATCATGGGCTCCAAAGCAAAGGGGATTTGTCGGTAGGCGACAAGGTGGATGCCAACATTGATCTGACCGTGCGAAAAGCCATCATGCGGCATCATTCAGTCACTCATTTGATGCACAAAGCGCTTAGACAAGTACTTGGTCCACACGTACAACAAAAGGGCAGTCTGGTGAATTCTGAGCGCACACGCTTTGATTTTGCGCACAACGCGCCGTTGTCGAGTTTGCAGATGAAACAAATTGAGACCATTGTGAATGACGAGATCCTTCATAATTCAGAAAATAGCGCGCAAAGCATGGATATAGAGTCAGCGAAAAAGACTGGCGCAATGATGCTATTTGGTGAGAAATACGGCGACACAGTGAGAGTGCTTGAAATTGGCTCCTCTAGAGAGCTTTGCGGCGGTACACATGTTAAGCGCACAGGCGATATTGGCCTCTTTAAAATAGTTGGAGAAAGCGGTGTTGCCTCAGGGGTGAGAAGAATTGAGGCCGTTGCAGGAGAGCAAGTCCTTCATCATCTTCAACATTTAGAAACCACTTTGGAGACTGCATCAAGTGCTCTGAAAGCCCCAGTGGGTGAGATTAATGCCAAAATTCTACAAATCATCGATCAATCTAAGAGTTTAGAAAAAGAGCTTGATTCATTAAAAGGCAAGCTTGCTAGCTCCCAGGGTAATGATTTAGTGAGCTCGGCAGTCTCCATTGGAGAGGTTAAATTAATAAGCGCCACGTTGCCGGGGGGAGATGCCAAGATGCTGCGCGATACGCTAGATCAACTGCGCAACAAACTTAAATCATGCGTCGTTGTGTTGGCAAGCGCGCAAGGAGGAAAAGTGCAACTTGTTGCAGGCGTAAGCTCCGACCTTACCTCAAGAGTCAAAGCAGGGGAATTGGTCAATTTTGTTGCTCTACAAGTAGGTGGCAAAGGCGGGGGTAAGGCTGATATGGCCATGGCGGGAGGTACCCAGCCAGAGCATCTAGATAGTGCACTTATGAGTGTAAGAGCCCACCTAGAGAAGCTACTAAGCTTTTGATCCTAATGATTCAATCAATGCGATTAAACTTTGGTAAATACCAAATCCCAGACCCCGTGACCCAGTTTTAGGCCCCTGTTTTCAAATTTAGTGAGGGGGCGGTAGTCGGGTTTAACGGCGTATCCACTGGAGTCGGGAGAGGTGTTTTTTAAAGCCTTTTCTTCTGATAAGACCTCTAACATTTGCACCGCGTAGGCCTCCCAATCTGTTGCACAGTGAATGTAGGCCCCTTCTTTGAGTTTGGGTAAAACGCTTTGGATAAAGGTAGGTTGTATCAAGCGTCTTTTATTGTGTTTTTTCTTATGCCATGGGTCTGGAAAAAATATATGTAGACCGTCTAAACTTTGGTCCTTGATCATATGCTCTAAAACTTCTACTGCGTCGTGTTGGATGATGCGAATATTTTTGATTCCCGACTCACCAATTCTTTTAAGTAAAGCACCTACGCCTGGGTCATGCACTTCACAACAAATGAAGTTGGTTTGGGGTAGTGTTTGAGCAATTGATGCCGTTGCCTCTCCCATACCAAAACCAATTTCAAACACCAAAGGGGGGAGTTGAGCGGTGGCGGGGAAAATTAAGGAGCTATCTAACTCTTCAGTTGAATAGCTCAGTAAATAGTCTGCCCCTATTTCCTGTCTCGCTTTAAGTTGTCCAGTGGTTACGCGGCCCGATCGCTTGACAAAGCTTCTAATGGAGCGAGGGTGAGAGGTTTCTAATAGATTACTCATTTATGTTTATTTTTTGGGACAGATGTAATCTCGGGACTATTTTGAGGTTTAAGGGACCACCAAGAACCTTTTACCCCAACCAAATCAAGCTTCAGCGATTCGAAGCGCTAGGCTTAATCCGCTTATAAAAGCGTCCTCCACCCTGTGTCCAATATGCCAGTCTCCGCAAGTACCCACCCGTGCCTCTTGTGTCCAAAGGTAAGGTTGGCCTAATGGGGTTTGGGTCTTGGCATAACGCCACCTATGAACTGCACTGTGGGTGGGCTCCACCCGAATACCAGTGAGCTCGGAGAAGGCACGCATTAACTTGGCCTTAACCCTGGCAGGGTCATCCTCTAAATGCTCCCTAGACCATTTTGTTCCGGCTTGAACGGTCCACCTCTCGATGTGACTTTTGCCCGGTTTAGAGGACTCTCTAGCAAGCCAGGAGATTCTGTGGTGAGTGCTCTTTGCCGCGTTCCACTGAGGGCCTAGGTGAGAGATACCAGGTTGACTGGCCTGAGGGTACCCAACCATCAATGTCCAACAAGGGTCCGTTGTCACCACATCGATTTGGTGTTTGATAGCGTGAAGGCTTGAGAGGAGCTCTGTGTGAATCAGTTTTTGTAGAGTCGAGTGTTCAATAAGCGCCCGACACTGGGGATTAGGAACAGCAAAGAGTACAGCATCAAAATTTGAGAAAGGTAGAACCCGCTCCCCTTGCTGAGCGTGCACAGTCCACGTCATCGATTGAGCGTTGTTGGGATTATGACCAGTTTGAACGGATTCAATGCACATGACTTGTGAGTTGTAGTGGACACGGCCTAAATCTACTAAAGGCTTAATCCAATGGGTCAGCAGTGAGCTCATGCCTGGGACCGCCACAAAGTGTTTTTCCCTAGGTGGCATGGCGGCTTCAATGACTCTGCCTAACTCGTCCAAAACGCGCACTGCGTTGGTGCTCCAGGGTCTACAAATCTCAGTTGTTCCCGGTACCTCGTTGATGGCTTTTTCAAATCTAGGATCTCTGATGGTGAAATACTGAGTCCCGTGATCAAAACTTCCACAGGATGATTCGCGGGTGGACATGCGTCCTCCTGCACCGCGACTTTTCTCAAATATCTGCACCGCATGACCGGCTTTTTCAAGGGTTCTTGCCGCGGTAACCCCTGCCATTCCAGCACCAATGATTGCTATGTTTTTCATATCTCTAACTCTACACCTTTTGTTGTTGTTCGCAAAGGGTGGCACAGCAAAGATTTGCGTGTCACCTCATTTTTTAGTTGTGCAAGCCACCACTGCAAAGCTCTCCCCTGGGGGTGTTTACGCGATTTACCCTGGGAGGAGGGCGTTTTCCAAGCATAGTCAAAATGTGCAGGTCGTAAATTACGTTCCACTTTGCAAGCTACAAGTCTACCCGCGTCAAGGTAGGGAGTGACCACTGGTTCGGGTAAAAAGCCTACTCCAAATCCCTTAATTTGGACCTCAATTTTAGTTTGCAAGGATGGGACAGTAAACACATCTTGACCGTTTAAGAGGTTAAAGCTTTGTGTTGGAGCGTTTTGTGCAGAGTCAGCAATCGCGACAGCCCTAAACTGTTTGATCATACTGTCGCTTAGTGCACTTGTAATACGTGCCAAAGGGTGGTGAGGTGCAACTGCAAATACAAATCCGACTTGACCCAAGTTATGGCTCTGTATATTGGAGTCTGTGCCTTTGTAGCCACTAACTCCTAGGGCAAGATCTGCACGTCCTTGGGTTAGTGCCTCAAGGGTACCGTTTAAGGTTTCCTCAACTAATTTTAATTTAGTAGGGGGTGAGTCTCTTAAAAAATCTTCGCACAACTCAAGTATTGTGACTCTGTCAATGATGCTGTCAACGGCTATTGTGAATTCACTCTCCCAGCCGGTTGCAATCCTTTTGACCCTGTTGGCAATTGCATCAATGTCATCCAAAATTTTCGAGCCCTCACGCAGCAACTCAGCTCCAGCGGCGGTTAGTTTTGCATGTCTTGAGTTCCTATCAAATAAAAGCACGTCTAACGCCTCCTCCATTTGTCTCACTCGGTATGTCAGGGCACTGGGAACCAAACCTAGTTTGCGAGCGGCTGAGGCAAAGCTCCCCCCGGCGCCCACGGTTCGCAACATAAAAAGAGCTTCTGGGGTTAGGACTTTCGTGGCGTTCTTCATTAAAACTAGGGATTAATTCAAATAAATTGAATGATGCCATCAAATCAGTTGGATGTAAACAGGGCAATTGAACTCTACATTGTGAAGTGTTTAAGAACAGGCTATATTCAATTGTTTTAAGAGGTTTGGAAATGATTAACATCAGAAAATCGCAATCTCGTGGGCACGCTGACCATGGTTGGCTTTTGTCAAAGCACAGCTTTTCATTTGCAAGTTACCACGACCCCAATTTCATGGGCTGGGGCAACCTTCGCGTGATCAATGAGGACCAAATTTTGCCTGGCAAAGGCTTTGGAACGCATGGTCACCGAGACATGGAGATCATCAGCTACGTGCTCTCAGGAGAGTTAGCTCACAAAGATGACATCGGTAATGTAAAGGGCATCCCACCCGGGGACATACAAAGAATGAGCGCAGGTACAGGGGTTATGCATAGTGAGTTTAATCACGCCCCTAACAGCACCACCCATTTCTTTCAAATTTGGATTGAGCCTAATGTCTTGGGCATACCCCCTAGTTACGAACAAAAAACGGTGAACGCCTCATCAAAAAACGGCAAACTTGAGTTGATCGCCGGACCCCATGGCGGTGAGAACGCCGTCAAAGTGCATGCAGATGCGCGTATGTATGTGGGTGAATTTGATGCTGGACAAACGGCAAGCCTAGCTATTGATCCCAATAGGAGGGCCTACGTTCACCTAATTAAAGGTGAGTTAGGGGTTAACGGATTTGATTTAAAAGCAGGGGACGCCCTCCTGTATGAGTCAGAGAGCATGATTTTGTTGGATCGTGCAAAAGGCGCTGAGGTTCTTGTTTTTGATTTACGCTATTAATTACTGAATTTTTTTAAAGGGAGTATTTGAATGTCTAAAGTTGTTGTTGTTTATCATTCTGGTTATGGCCATACTGAGCGTTTATCGGAATTTGTGGCCCAAGGCGCTTCGGCCCTTAGGGTCGCTATTGACGCAGAGGGAAATTTGACTGATCAAGACTGGAGCGCTTTAAACGCTGCCGATGCAATTATCTTTGGCTCGCCTACATACATGGGGATGGTTTCATGGCAGTTTAAAAAGTTCGCAGATGCCACATCTAAACAGTGGTACGCAAGCGCTTGGAAGGACAAAGTTGCCGGGGGCTTCACCATCTCTGCAAGCCCAAGTGGCGACAAACTCTCAAGTATTCAATACTTCATTACTCTTGCAATGCAACAAGGAATGATATGGGTGGGTCAACCCAGCATGAATGATGGCACCATCAACCGACTTGGATCCAACTCGGGTTTGATGGCCCAGGTAGGTCCAACCAGTCCAGCATCAGAAATTCCCCAAGGAGACTTGGATACAGCTAAAGCTTATGGGGCGCGGGTTGCTGAAATCGCGGCAAAGTTATTGGGCCACTGAACTTTTTTAAGTAGGAACTGATTTGGGTTGAGAATTATTTTGACAAACACGGTCTTAACACCTAGTTGTTTGGCTGTAACTTTTACTTAAAAAAAGATTAAACTCTTGTTAATAAGTATTCACGGCGATCAAAAATTAAATCTAATCTCAAGGGTTTTCAATGAACTTTAATTCTGATGAAATGTTGCACGCAGCTGTATTACGGGAGATGGAACGCGGGGAGAGGAGGGACGGTCTTTGGGCCCAGGCTTTATCTGCAACTCAGATGGATAAGAAAAAAGCAACTGCAAAATATATTGAGCTTCGTGTGCAGTCGATGAAAGATGATATGAAAACTTTTATCAAAGGAAATATCAAAATTTAAATCTGCGTCGTCACCAATTAAATCCCACTCAAGGTTTAAGTGGGATTTTATTTTGTTGGACCTAAAACTCATGAGTCCATCCATGGGCTCATGAGTTTCTTAGTATTGAATTTTTTAACGAAACAAACAATACTTTATTTTTTAAGTGGTTTTCCGCCACTCTTTAAACATTCATCCATTGAATTGAAAGGCAAAAAGTTTTTTGTTTGTTTGTAGCTTGGACTTGATTTGTCGTGACAAATACCACTTGCTTTTGCTTTTTTGACCTCTGGATCAGCACCAGGAGCGCTGGGGGCTGAGGCCGTTTGAGGCGCGGGCCCGGCGGCGGGTGAAGATGCAGGTGCAGCAGGTGCAGCAGGTGCAGCAGGTGCAGCAGGTGCAGTGTTCACTCCAGCAACTGGTTTGCTGACCGTGGCAGTATCGGCTGCTTGGGCTAGATGAGACGTAAAAACAATCAAACCAAAAGCAACTGCAAATGAACCAAAAGCATTTTTTCTTCTCATTGAGGATCTCCTTTTAAAGTAAAGTGTGAAAATTCGTCAAAAACATGGACCTAACCACGTTTGTGCCAACCGCGATCAGGGTGGTGCCATGCCCAGCCCTTCTCGTTATGGTAACGCCAAACCCATCCCGCGCCAGGAGCAGGGTAGGGCGGGGATACATAAACCACTCCTGGTGGCACCACCAGAGGTGGAGGCGAAATCAGTACGGGCGTGGGGCTAGGAGAGGCTTGGGGGGCGATCTGACCCGCTTGAGTAGGAGTCCAAGGTAATGGGCTGCTGGGCGGGACAATTTGCACTTGTTGCTGGCTTGAGACAAAAGCTGAGCTGGGAGTGGGATCAGGCGTTTGTATGACCAGTTGTGCTTGTGATGGCGCCAAATACCCAATTAATAAAGAGCCTGAAAGAATTCTAAAGTTAACCAAAAAAAGATCGAGACGCTTTAGAGGCTTTTTTTTGCAAAAATCGCGCACCCTTTAGTCCTAAAGTTTTATTTCGCCGTGTCTAAAAGGAATCCAGTTTTTGTGGTCAGGCCTGTACTGCAAGCCGTAAGGGTTATTAAAAAAAACTTTCAACAACGGAGATCCACCTTCTTTTGAGGTTTTATCCGCATCCACAATGCCTGTGGGCAGAAAAACCTTCTCATAAACCTCTTGGGTGGAGGGCTCATGCCCAAGAGTCTGGGTGTAGGCTTGTGCTTGCTCAGCGATTCTCCAAGCCTCATCGACCATATCTATGTACCGAACTTGTGGTGCTTCTGTCATGATTGTCCTTTGTCCAATGGTTAAGGTTGATCCTCGTACTCAGAAAATAATAGCATAGGATATTTGGGATTTCAATTAAATCGCCTAAGCGCGCTGTAAATGATCTAGAGCGTACCTAAGAGCAAATACTCCATTAAGGCTTTTTGTGAATGAAGTCTATTCTCGGCCTCGTCCCAAACAACGGACTGGGGCCCATCGATCACCTCTGCTTGAACCTCCTCCCCCCTGTGGGCGGGTAAGCAGTGCATAAATAGAGCGTTTGGATTTGCAACTGACATCATCTCTTGGTCTACACACCAATCATTGAATGCGACTCGCCGGGCATTATTCTCAGACTCAAAACCCATACTCGTCCAAACATCCGTGGTCACTAAGTCTGCCCCTTGGCAAGCAGCCTTTGGGTGATCAAAAACTTTATAACAATCACTAGAACCGAGTTGGGTCACATTGTGATCGACCTCATAGCCTCTTGGTGTACTGATATGAACCTTGAAACCAAGTAGCTTAGCGGCTTGTAGCCACGTATTGGCCATATTGTTGCCGTCCCCCACCCATGCAACGATCTTACCTTTCAGGCATTGCAGGGGATTTGTTGGGTCTCCCACGTGTTCGATAAAGGTAAAGATATCCGCTAGTATCTGACAGGGATGAAATTCATTGGTTAAACCGTTGATAACCGGTACCCGTGAATGCGCAGCGAAACTATTAATCTTGTCTTGCCCATAAGTCCTTATCATTACCAAATCTACCATGCGACTAATTACCCGAGCACTGTCCTCTATGGGCTCGGCTCGTCCAAGTTGAGTGTCTGCAGTGGTTAAATGCACCACTGATCCGCCTAACTGATACATACCTGCCTCAAAACTTACTCTGGTGCGGGTGGATGCTTTCTCAAAAATCATGGCCAAGGTTCGGTCAACCAGAGGTTGATGTTTCTCGTAGGACTTGAACTTGTGTTTAATAAGCGCGATGCGCTTGAACAAGTAATCATATTCCTCTAGGGAGAGGTCTGAGAATTGAAGGAAATGTTTCACGCGTTTGCCTTGGCCAAGGACTTGGCCGCTGAGGTCTCATTGGACTCACGCTCTTTTTCATCAAGAAATGATTTGATCAGGGGAATTAAGATGGATAACACCTCCTCAGCTTCCTTTGTAGTCATGATTAAGGGGGGCACCAAGCGAATCACCGACTCAGCAGTGACGCTCAGTAAAAGGCCCGCCTCTAAAGCTTTACCCATAATTACAGAGCATGGGAATTCAAGCTCAATGCCTATCATCAAACCCAGGCCCCGAATCTCCTTTACTCCTTTTAAGTGGCCCACAGTCTTAGTCAGTTCTGTCCTAAAGTAATCCCCTAGAGTACGTGCATTTTCAAGCAAAGAGTCTTCCTCAATGATGCGAATGGTCTCCACCCCCGCACGCATAGCTAGCGGATTACCCCCAAAAGTTGTACCGTGGTTGCCAGGCTCAAAAATATGCGCAGCCTTGGGCCCTGCAACCACCGCTCCTATCGGGATGCCCGAACCAAGCCCCTTGGCAAGCGGCATTACATCTGGTGTTATGCCGGCCCACTGGTGCGCAAACCATTTACCCGTTCTCCCCATGCCGCACTGCACTTCATCAATCATTAAAAGCCAATCCTTTTGATCGCAAAGTTCTCTAACATCTTTTAAGTAATCAAGGCTCATTGAATGTATGCCACCCTCGCCTTGAATGGCCTCAAAAAAAACAGCAACCACATTAGGATTGTTTTGCGTTGCAGATTTGAGGGCCTCTATGCTGTTGATGGGAACTCTAACGAATCCGCCTAACAAAGGCCCAAAGCCTGTTTGAATTTTCTCGTTGCCTGTGGCGCTCAAAGTGGCAATGGATCTACCGTGAAAGGCTTTCTCGTAGACAACAATTTCAGGCGCATTAATGCCTTTAAGATGCCCAAATTTGCGGGCTAATTTGATAGCCGCTTCATTGGCCTCGAGACCCGTTGAGCAAAAGAAAACGTTGGTCATACCTGACAACTCTGAGAGCTTAGCCGCCAACCTTTCTTGGTCAGGAATATGATAATAATTGCAACAGTGAATCATCTTAGCGACTTGCTCTTGTAACGCAGGCACCAGTTTGGGGTGGCCATGACCTAAAGTGTTTACTGCAATTCCAGCCAAAGCGTCCAGGTAACATTTTCCGTTTACATCCCAAACTCTGACGCCCTTGCCATGAGACATGGCAACGGGCAAACGTCCATACGTATTCATTGTGTGGGGTGATTCTGCTTTGATCTGGGACATAAGGGAGGCTCCAAAATGAAACTATTTGTATTAATTATTCTAATTGACTTTACTGGACTGTCCTAACTCTTGATCATACAAGAAGCACTAAAACAAGAGCTTTAGACTGAGTTTGTTTAAATTAGTTGCCACATGCAATTGATTGGGATTGGTTCTCTTTTTCTATTGGTTAGTTAGTATAAACCCGCGTCAGTATTGACTTGCTCAGTTAGAATTAGGGAACAAGGACTTTGGTGTGTTTTTTGATGAGTTTAAATGTCTTTGAACTCAATGCACACCCTCTCAATAATGGCATCACCCTCCACCAAAGAATTCATTATTCTGGGTATTACCCATGAGGGAAAAACTTTTCGCCCTAGTGATTGGGCAGAACGGTTAGCTGGAGTGATGAGCCAATTTAGGCCCGGAGGGGCGGTTCCTGGAGATTACATCTCTTATTCCCCTTGGTGTGTCCCCAATCAAATCGACGGTTACAAGTGCGTAGTTGTCCACTCCGACTTAAGGCAAGCAGAGCCCATGGCTTGGGATTTTGTAATGAATTTTGCAAAAGACAATCAGCTTAAGGTCAAGACTCCGAGCGAGGAAGCTGCGGGTTTGGCGAGTAAGAATTAAAAAAGCCGCTATTTCTAGCGGCTTTAGGGGTAGTGTTTGCCAACAGCGCACCCGATCAAACGGCGGTCTTTTTTATAAAAAGACCGTGCGAATTGCCTATTGACTAGGCTGCGGTTGCCAAAGCTTTTACCTTGACAGATAAGCGGCTCTTATCGCGGGCTGCTTTGTTTTTATGAAAAATCCCCTTATCAGCAATCGTATCTACAACGGCTTGCATTTTGCCAAACAATTCAGAGGCTTTGGCTTTATCACCAGAGGCCACAGCTTTCTCGACGTTTTTGACAGCGGTACGGTATTTAGAGCGCAGTGAGCTATTCGCTGCGTTGAGTTTCACGTCTTGACGTGCGCGTTTTCGCCCTGAGGCCAGACGCGGATTCTTTTTGGGCTTTGCAGATGCCATATTTCTTTTCCTTTAAGGGTTTGTAGATGATGTTGGCGAACCTTAGATTATAACAAAATTGATTGTGACGGGGTTAAAACTTACAAATTTACTCTATAAAAGTAGTGTCCCTGCAGATACACTTGGGGTGTGAGCTTAATTAAATCTGCGTCCCTCGTCTCAGCTTTAACCCTTATCTCAAGGGTCAGCGGATTGGCTCGGGAGCTTTTGATCGCTTCGTTTTTCGGTGCAAGCGCAATAACTGACGCTTTTAACGTTGCTTTTCGGATCCCTAATCTACTAAGAAGGCTATTTGCAGAGGGTGCATTTAGCCAAGCTTTTGTACCCGTTTTGGCATCTACACGGCAGATCCAGGGCGATGAGGCTACAAAGCTATTAATAGACCGAGTGGCAACTCTTTTGATACTTGCGCTACTCCTGACGTGCGTTTTAGGCGTTTTGGGGGCTCCCATACTGGTTTTGCTCATTGCCAGCGGGTTTGAGGCCAATCCCGACTCCTTTGATAACGCAGTTTTCATGACCCGGGTAATGTTCCCCTATATTGGTTTCATGTCCTTAGTAGCCCTTAGCGCAGGAATTTTGAACACCTGGAGACGTTTTGCAGTACCAGCGGTTACTCCCGTTTTGCTAAATCTGTCAATGATCATAGCTGCTGGTCTGGGTGCGCCTTGGTTCAAAACAATGGGTTGGCAGCCTATACACGCGCTAGCCTTGGGTGTTTTAGTTGGGGGAATTTTGCAGCTTTCGATTCAAATCCCTTCGCTATACAAGATCGGACTTCTTCCTCAAGTCAGCTTGAGTCGGTCAGATATTGCCGCTGCTTATAAAGATCCCGGTTCAAGGCAGATTCTTAGTTTGATGGCGCCTGCCCTGCTCGGCGTCGGGGTTGCTCAGCTATCTTTACTGATCAATACTCAAATTGCCTCACACTTGGGCGCGGGGAGTGTGAGTTGGCTGAGTTACGCAGACCGTTTGATGGAGTTTCCAACCGCTTTGCTAGGCGTTGCTTTAGGCGTAGTGATGATGCCTCAGTTGGCTGCGGCCAAAGCGGCCAATGACACAGCACAGTTCTCCAAAATGCTGGATTGGGGACTCAAATTGGTATTCGTTTCTGCAGCCCCTTGCTCGGTCACCTTACTTATTTTCTCCCATCCACTGGTTGCTGTTTTGTACAACTACGGCGTCTTTAACGCCTCCGACGTGAGCCAAACTAGCCAAGCTCTGATCGGTTACGGAGCAGGGCTTTTAGGACTTATCGCTATTAAGGTCTTGGCACCAGGCTTTTACGCAAGTCAAGATATTCGAACTCCTGTAAAAATCGCTTTGTTGGTTTTAATTTGTACTCAACTGCTTAACGTGGTTTTCGTCCCTTTGTTTGCGCATGCGGGGCTTGCTTTATCGATTGGAGTTGGCGCTTTAATTAACGCTAGTTTGTTGCTCGTGGGTTTGATTAGAAGTGGGCGGTATGTCCCTACAAAAGGCTGGGTGCCCTTTATTTTTCAAACTTTGATAGGATGTATAGTTATGGGTCTAGCCCTTTACTGGGCAGGCGGTTTGTACGATTGGACACAACTTAAAAGTACCCCTTTGTTGCGGATTGCGTTGGTTGGGGGCGCGCTCAGCGTGAGCGGCGTGCTTTATCTTTGCTCTTTACGGCTGACGGGCATGAATTTACGTATGTTGTTGAGAAATTGAACTCTTAGATATTTTCATGGACTTTAAATTATCTGTGCCAAGCGCTATGGAATTTTTTGCCTCTTTAGTTATAGAAAGAGACAATTTTCCGTTACTCGAAGCTGCTATCTCCATTGCTCAAGACGAATACCCAAGCCTGGACATTGAGGAGACGATTGATCAAATTGAAAATCTTAGAATTAAATTAAAAGCCCGAATTCCTAAGAACAGCGATCAACTCTCAAAACTGAGGATTTTAAATATATTCTTTTATGATGAATTGGGGTTTGCTGGAAACGTAAATAATTATGATGATCCTCAAAATAGTTTCATCCACTGTGTCTTATCCTCCAGAAGGGGTATCCCAATTACATTGGCAATTTTGTGGCTTGAGTTTGCCTTGGATCTCGGACTCAAGGCAAGCGGAATCAGTTTTCCGGGACATTTTTTAATGAAAATTGATTTATCAGATCCCAATGAGGGTCAGGTGGTAATGGATCCATTTACAGGTGTCTCATTGTCCAGGGACGAGATCGCAGAGCGCTTGGTGCCTTGGCTTACCCAAAGTGATCAAATCCAAATACCGGGTGGAGTGTCTGATGAGACGTTAACTCATTTTTTAGAGCCTGCAAACTCCAAGGAAATTGTCATGCGGATGCTCAAAAACCTGTTAGAAATCTATAGACGTCAATATGACTCTAAGAGGATGCAAGCCGTAGAGGACAGGTTGAAAATACTGATCCCTGTGTGAATCAAAATTTATTTGATAAAAACTCGATGAGTATTTTGCGGTGAGCCTTTGGAGTGAGCTTTTTCAAGGTCAATTACTTCCCCAATAAGGTGGGGAGATTCGCCCAGATCTTTGAGGGTTTGCATGCAAGAGACAGCGTGGTTAGCCTCTATGATTATCACCATCCCTACGCCATTGTTGAAAGTACGGTTCATCTCAAAATCATCTATACCAGCAGTTTTTTGAGCCCATGTAAAGAGCTCAGTTTGCGGCCAATTTTTGCGTTCAAGTTGAACCCCTAAAGTGGGGGGGAGTATTCGTGGAATATTCTCAATTAAACCTCCTCCCGTTATGTGAGCGAGCCCTTTGATTGGATGTTTTTTAAGCGCATTTAAGACAGGTTTCACATAAAGCCTAGTTGGCGCCATGAGGGCTTCTTTGTAGGGAAGGCTGTCAATATGTTTTGGCATCGATGACCCAGACCTTTCAATGAGTTTTCTGATCAAGGAAAATCCGTTTGAGTGAACGCCACTTGAGGTCAGTCCAATGACAGCGTCTCCGGCACAAATATTTTTGCCATCTAAAATTTTTGATTTTTCAACTACCCCCACTGCGAATCCAGCGAGGTCGTATTCTCCTTGGGGGTACATTCCAGGCATTTCCGCTGTTTCCCCGCCAATTAAAGCGCAACCACTGAGCTCGCAACCTTTTGCAATTCCTTCAATAACTTGTGCGGCAGTCTCTACGTGCAGTGCTCCACAAGCAAAATAATCTAAAAAAAACAAGGGCTCTGCACCTTGAACCAAAACATCATTCACACTCATTGCAACTAAATCGATTCCGACTGTATGATGAATATTCCACTCAAAAGCCAGCTTTAATTTTGTACCCACACCGTCTGTCCCACTCACTAAAACAGGTTCTTTATAGTTTTTGGGAACTTCAAATAAGGCTCCAAACCCACCTATTCCAGCCAAAACGCCTTCCCTTAGGGTCTTGCGTGCAAAAGGTTTAATTCTCTCAATGAGGGCGTCCCCAGCATCAATGTCAACGCCGGCGTCTTTATAGGAAAGTGGTGAGTTCATGTTTAATGGATTGATATTTATGGAGATTCTTGAATCAGGACAAGTTCAAAGTTCAAATTTATAGGACTATATTGATGGCCGTAGAGGTTTGAGGCAAACACAATTAACCGTTTAAGAAAAGCAAGAATGTACCAAATTACTGGTATTTGTTGTTATTGTGACCTAATTGTTTAGTATGCACCAAAGGTTTGTATATCGCGCATGCGTAAAATGTAAAAAAATCTAATATCGGCCTATTAACCAGAATTAAATTATGAGTTTTAAGAATTCGACGCTGCAAATATTGACTTGGTTTGCAATGGGCATTGCCTGCTGTTTTGTATTATGGTGGTTAAGTGCCGTGCTGATGCCCTTTATTTTGGCTGGAGTTATTGCCTATCTTTTACTTCCTTCAGTTTTGTTTCTTTCCCGCAAAAAAACATTTTCCAGCGGGCTGACCTTTAAAGTGCCAAGGTTTATTGCCGCGTTGGTGATGGAGGTAGCGTTTTTTTTGGTGATTACCCTGGTGTTTTTTTTGATTGGTCCAGAAGTGGTCAATAAATGGCCGCATGTAAGAGATGAATTGCCAAGTCTCATTCAAGACTTTACAAAGCTAATTTCGCCTTATTTAAAATCATTAGGTCTTCCCACCCAAATCGATAAAGCCGGGCTTGAGAAATTGTTGAAGCAGTATTTTGATTTGGCCTCTGAGGCAGACTTACTTTCGCTTTTGTCGTCCGTTAAGCTTGGAGGAAGCATTGCATTTACTGTTTTAGGCAATCTTGTTTTGATCCCCTTAGTGTTGTTTTATTTGCTTTTAGAAGGGGATGTTTACTACGAGCAATGCATGAACTGGCTACCTAGACCTCTAAGGCCTTCAATAGAGAGTTTCTTACACGATTGCAACGTCATGTTGGATCAATATATGAGGGGGCAGGTTTCTGTAATGTTGGTACTTGCTGTTTATTACACTGCCGCGCTTAGTTTTTTTGGGAGTGAACTGGCCTTTCCCATTGGTATTTTTACGGGATTGGTGATTTTTGTGCCTTATCTGGGTTTTGGTATGGGACTCTTGTTAGCTTTTTTATCCGGTACTCTTCAATTTGGGCTCGCTCAGGCCTTCTTCATAGTCAGCGTGGTCTATGGAGTGGGGCAGTTGATAGAGGGCTTTATACTTACCCCTAAACTGGTAGGTAAGCGAATTGGTTTGCACCCTTTGGGACTTATTTTTGCTTTGTTAGCATTTGGGCAATTGCTTGGATTTGTGGGAGTATTGGTTGCATTGCCCGTCAGCACTATCATTCTCGTAGCTATCCGTAGAATTAAAGAAAAATATTTGGCCAGTGACGTTTACACGGGTTAATTTAATGAAAACAGGGTCTTTGAATCGTATTTCATGAAGCAAATCGCATTGCCCATTTCTGTCCGTGTTCAAGAAACCCTTGACAGTTTTGTTCATGGGCCAAATCAAGCTGTGATTGATCATATTTCTTTGTTTGCTAAGCACCCCAACAGATCTCCTGTCCCCACCTATATTTGGGGGGAGAACGCCGTAGGAAAAACTCATTTGCTTAAAGCTATTGCTCACGAGCTAAGAAAATTAAATCAGCCGCATGGTTGGATTAACGCGGCTCAAGACTCCACTACAGCCCGAGTATTTGATCCGGCCTGGGAGGTTATATTGATGGACGATGTAGATCAGTTCAATGCCTCTAACCAGCAGTTTGCATTTAATTGTTTTGTTAATGCACTGACGCCGACCTCTGGGCTTCAAAGATGGGTGGTTGCTGCGGGGCATTGCCCCCCTAAAGATTTAAAACTACGCGAGGATCTTAGATCGCGACTGGGGTGGGGCCATGTATTTCATCTGGAGGCTTTAAATGAACAAGATTGTCGCTTGGTGTTACAAAACCATGCCAAATCTTTAGGTCTTAAGGTAGGCTTAGACTTGGAGGATTTTATTTTGAGCCGTTTTAGTAGGGATCTTAATTCCCTCATTAAACTGCTTGAGGAGTTGGATGCTTACGCACTTCAAACAAAGAGGGCAGTTACGATTCCATTACTCAAATCAATGCTTGAGGATGACTGATTGAGCTGTCAGAGTGTTTTAGTCGTAGTCGTGAAATTTAAAAAATGCAAAAACTAACTTTATTTGATTTAGACCATACCTTATTGCCGATTGATTCTGATTACGCTTGGGGCGAGTTTACGATGCGCTTAGGCTGGGTAGATCCAGATCTGTTTAAAGAAAAAAATGACAGGTTTTACACGGAATATAAAAATGGCACCCTAGATATAAATGAGTACGTGGAGTTTGCTACCCAGACTATTCGACTAATGGGTCGATTAAAGGCTGAGCAAGCGCACGAAAAGTTTATGCAAGAGGTTATCAATCCTGCCATAAAAAAACAAGCAAGAGATTTAATTGAGAGACACCAAAATGCGGGGGACCGAGTGATTATCATCACGGCCACAAACGAATTCGTGACTCGCCCCATTGCGAGAGCGTTAGGGGTGAGTGAATTGATTGCGGTTGGCCTGCAAATCAATGAGACGGGTTGGATAAACGGGAAAATCAAAGGCGTCCCATCCATGAGAGAGGGTAAGGTGACCCGTTTAAAGCAGTGGTTTGCTGAGCAGGGTTACAAGTGGGAGAATATGGATATTACCTTTTACAGCGATTCAATCAATGATTTGCCTTTGTTGAGCGCTGTTAATCACCCCGTTGCAACCAACCCTGATGAAAAATTGAGGGCCTGGGCGCTTGAAAAAGGTTGGCCTATTTTGGAATTATTTCCAGTCTTATGATTAAAAAAATACTCGACCATATTATGGGTCGCCGCAAAAAAGATGACTCTCAAAAAACTTCTGCCGACGGCTTAGGCCTGCTAGAGACTGGCTCAAATACAAACTCATTAAGTCCTTTTAGGCGCACCGTAAAAAAATTCGGATCCCAAAAAATCATTCCACTCAAACAGCACAAAATTGATATTAAAAATGTTGATGACCGTGCAATAGATGTGGTTGAGACCCTTCAAAATAAAGGTTTTAAGGCTTACATAGTGGGCGGTGCCGTTAGAGATTTACTTTTGGGTATGAAGCCTAAAGATTTTGATGTTGCAACCAATGCAACTCCTGAACAGGTTAAATCTTTATTTAGACGGGCCTTTATTATTGGCCGCAGGTTTCGCATCGTGCATGTGGTTTACGGCAGGGGTAGAGAGCATGAGGTCGTAGAGGTATCTACGTTTAGAGCATTTTTAGATAGCGCACTGGCACACCAAGTCACTGGAAATGAGAAGTCAGGCAAGAAAGATTTGGCTGGGGTGTCTCACGCTGTGGACGAGTCTGGGCGCGTACTCAGAGATAACGTATGGGGACCAATCAATGAGGATGCAACTCGTAGGGACTTTACCGTCAACGCCATGTACTACGACCCGCTAACCCAAGAGGTAATTGACTTTCACGGCGGATTTGAGGACTCGATTAAAAGAACCATAAAAATGATCGGTGATCCAGAGCTTAGGTACAGAGAGGACCCGGTCAGAATTATTCGGGCCATTCGCTTTGTCGCAAAGCTATCGCCTCTTGGATTCAAGCTGGAAAAACAAACGGCTAAGCCATTGAAGTCCATGGTGAATTTATTAGACGATGTGCCACCCAGTCGCTTATTTGATGAAATCCTAAAGTTACTGCAAACCGGCCACGCAATAGCCAGTATTGATCATCTCAAAAAGTTAGGCCTTGAGACAGGCATTTATCCAATTTTGGATTTAGTGGTTGAGCGCGTAAGTCAGCCCATGGTTCATGCGGCTTTGGTGGACACGGATAGACGGGTTGGAGAGGGTAAGCCTGTGGTGCCTAGTTTTTTGCTTAGCTGTTTGCTGTGGACAGACGTTCTTGAGCGGTGGCAAACTTTAAGCGTTCACAACCCATCTTACGCTGCATTACAAGAGGCCATAGACCAAGTGTTTGATGCTCGTATCGGAGACGTTTCAGGACGCGGAAAGTTGGCAGCAGATATGCGAGAGATTTGGAGCATGCAAACTCGCTTTGATAAACAAACAGGGAGAGCCCCGATAAGTCTTGTTGATCAACCCCGATTTAGAGCTGCATTTGATTTTTTGAGGCTTAGAGCTAAGATCGGTGAGGTTCCAACTGAGCTCGCCGATTGGTGGGAAACCTTTAGTACCGCCTACCCAGATGAAAAAGAGCAGATGATAGAGAACAAAAGAGAAGAGCTTTTGGAATATCAAAGAATACAAAGAGCCCCTGCTAAGTCTAAACGCCTAAATCGCGCTCCAGACCATAACTCTGCTCCTGCCAGATCCGCGCAGGGGGCAGAACCGGGGTTGTTTGAGGCGAACGAATCTACGCCTCAGTCCGGTGATACGCAAATAACGGGGGAAGGCCAGCGAGAGGGTCAAATAGAAAATAAGCCCAGACGTCGCCGAAGACGAAAAGCTCCCCCAGCTCCCAACACGGACCTTTAGCCAAAGTCTTTCAAGTGTTAAGCTAGAAACGACTTATTTTTTTAATTGATTTTTAAAATCATCTCAATTTTTTGACACACGTCATGATAGATAAATTTGAGCTTAGAGAAGATATGCCGGTTATTGCCTTCATAGGTGCGGGCTCTAACCTAGGGGACTCTAAGGGGTTTATACATAAAGCATTAAATGAGCTTGAGCGATTCAAGGGGCTTAGCTTGTTAGACATTTCACCATTTTTCCGCTCCAAGCCTTTTCAGGCAGTGGGTGAGGATTACATAAACGCTGTAATCAAAGTAGAGTGCTTCTTGAATCCTGAGGATTTATTATCTGTTCTGCACTCAATAGAGAATCAAAACGGTCGGCTTAGAAGCACTTTGAATGCGCCAAGAACTTTAGACTTGGATGTGATTTTCTTTGGCCACTCTCAAATAGACTCGCCAAGGCTTAAGATTCCCCATCCTCGTTGGAGAGAACGGGCGTTTGTTTTACTACCGCTGCAATGCATTGCACCTGAAAGGGTGAGTGATGAAATGCTGAAACTAGTTTGGGGCCAAGAGATTAGACAAATCAAATAAATTTTTATTAAGTATTTTTTTAGTGAAAATAGGGTGTGATGAATAATCACAAAGCCATTTTGTGAGCCTCTTCGATTTGGTATTCAAAATAACGTTGAAAGCTGTAGGCAAAACTGGAGAGCAAAAGAGTTGCTCCAATCATAAGAGCTAAAACAATCGCCCCGATTGTTAGCCAATTTGTATTCCCAGCTGAATGATCAATGTCGGCATTAGGATTGAATTTTTCATTCCAAGCTTGAGGCGTCATTAATCCATAAACAATAGCGTTGAGTGAGCATGCTGCTGCTGTGAATCCAAAAATTGGCAAAAGCCACCAACTTAAAAAATCATCTAACCCGAACTCCTGGACACGCTCTATCCCGTACAAACCAAGCAAAGTAATCCAAGGAAGGGCCCACCCCAGATAATCTTTGAAACCATATAAATAAAAACGATGAAGGCCCAAAGGCCCGCCTAAAAAAGTGAGCCAAGCGGAAAAAGTTTTGTTTTTCATAAGTAATTGTTGTTTGCTTGGATTATCTTTGAAAGTCACGCGGTTGCTCTTCGCCACAATAACAATGATCTTTACTTGCTTTTGTGGTTCAGATGCTACAACTAACGGGGTTTAACAAAGCACAGTAACGATGCTTTTTTCACCGAATAAACGGGTTCAAGATAAAAAGCTATAATAGACGGTTTTAGGCGATGTCGCTGGCCGGGTGGCTCAGTTGCGTGTCTCAATCGCTGAACGAATAAATCCCCACCCCAAGGAATCATTATGGTCGTCATTCGACTCTCCCGCGGCGGCTCAAAAGGTCGTCCATTTTTTAATATTGTTGTTGCTGATAAGCGAGTTCGTCGAGACGGACGCTTCATTGAGCGCATTGGTTTTTATAATCCTACTGCTGTGGAAGGCGAAGAGGGCTTGCGCATTGCTCAAGACCGCCTGACCCACTGGAGGAGTGTTGGCGCGCAGCCTTCCCCAACTGTTGAGCGTTTGATCAAACAAGCAGTGCCCAAAGCAGCTTAACTTGTTGCATAGCTATGGAACTTGACTTCGAGGCCGCTGAGCTCCCAGCGGACGCCATCGAAGTAGGCCGCATTGCGGGTGCATGGGGAATTAAAGGATGGTTCAAAGTGTTCACCTACAGCGGTGACCCTGAAGCCGTTTTCAGTTCAAAGAGATGGCTTTTGCAGCCTTCTTTGAAGAACAAGTCCCCATTTCAAGGTACCGTGAAGCTCAAAATTATTGAATCCAAAGAACATTCGGATTCGATAGTTGCTTGTGCTGAAGGAGTTTCAAGTCCAGAGAGCGCAGACGAACTTAAGGGCGCAAGGATTTTTGTGCCCAGATCTAGCTTTCCCTCCACTGCTTTAGATGAATATTACTGGGTTGATTTGATTGGTTTAAGTGTAATTAATCGAGAATTGCAAGAGCTTGGAACCGTTATTGACTTAATTAGTACGGGTCCTCAAACTGTCCTAGTTCTTACTCGATTAGAAAGCGGTAAGACAGTTGAAACAATGGTTCCTTTTGTGGGCACTTATATCGACAAAGTCGATATTGAGAGCAAGTTAATTGTTGCTGATTGGGGCTTAGATTACTAAGCCACACTTCATTAAACCTTTCAAAACAGTTGATCTTTATTTGTGCGATTTGATGTCATCACTCTATTTCCATCAATCTTTGATTCATTTTTGGAACAAGGCGTAAACAGGCGCGCTTTTGAATCCGGCTTAATGCAGGTGAAACTTTGGAATCTTAGAGATTTCGCTTTGGGCACCTACAAAAGAGTTGACGACAGGCCTTACGGTGGAGGTGCAGGAATGGTGATGATGCCAGAGCCCTTGTTGAAAGCTCTTACAAGTATTAGAGAAGATAGGCGTGAGGACCGGCTTGAATGCCCACTTATTTTTTTTACGCCTGGGGGTAAACCTTTGAAGCATGACTTCATTCAAGCTTGGGGCTCTGAGCGAGGGGCCATACTTTTATGCGGTAGGTACGAAGGAGTTGATCAAAGATTTATTGATTTATATGTAGACTTGCAAATCAGCATCGGAGATTTCGTACTCTCAGGTGGAGAAATTCCTGCGATGGCTTTCTTGGACTCAATCGCAAGGCTTCAGCCGGGTGTACTCAACACACAAGAAAGTCATCAATTCGATAGTTTCAACAACACAATCGATGGACTATTAGATTGTCCCCACTACACGCGCCCTGAATTGTGGGAAGGGTTGGCAGTTCCAGATGATTTGATGTCTGGACACCATGAGAAAATCCAATTATGGAGAAAACAACAATCCCTAGCTATCACTGAACGGCAGAGGCCCGATTTACTAATGAGGCTTAGAAGCAAAGATAAATTAATCAAATAGTTTTCACTTTTGGCGATACGTTGTTTTAAACGATTTGCAATTTCGATTTGTTTCAAACAGTAAAACTAAATATATAGTTGCTGGCAAAAGTGGGTTTGACAATAGGGTATTGATAAAGGTTATAATGTTAGGCTTTGATCCTCTGGTCGGCCGCTTGTCTATTTAAATGCCTTTGTGCTATTAAATTTTGACCGAGCCTTTTGTGTTGCGCGACTATGATCTATTTGAGGCCAAAATGAATTTAATTCAGATACTAGAAAACGAAGAGATCGCAAGACTCAATAAAACCATTCCCGAATTTGCGCCTGGTGACACAGTCATCGTTAGCGTCAATGTTGTTGAGGGTACTCGTAAAAGGCTTCAGGCTTTCGAGGGGGTAGTGATCGCCAAGCGTAATCGTGGTTTAAATAGCGGTTTTACAGTCCGCAAAATCTCAAGCGGTGAGGGAGTAGAGCGTACATTTCAAACGTACAGTCCACTCATTGCAACTATCGAGGTCAAACGTCGCGGTGACGTGCGCCGTGCTAAATTGTATTATTTACGCGACCGCAGTGGCAAGTCAGCTCGTATTAAAGAAAAATTAGTCAGCAAAGCCCAAACTCAAACTCAGCCTCAAAGTTGAGATCAACCAATTGGGTGCGAATCTTTAAGCATTCTTTTGGAAGTTGATCTGTGGATGCATCTCATACCGCAAATCAACTAATTGAGTCGACTTCATCAAAAGCTCAAGAAGCTACTTTTGATTCAAGGCTACACCCGGTTTTGGGTGTTGATGCACACCTACCCATTGTTCCTTTAAATAAATTGGAGCCTGCATTCTTGCGGCAGTTATTTAAAAATAATACCAGCACATCCTCTGTGTATTATGGTGATTATCCGCAAACAACACCCATTAATGATTTAGATTCCGTAATTCAAGCTTCGGTCTTGTTTGGGATTGTCAATCGACCCATACCTGGGGTACTGTTAACCCAAAGATCTACAAAGCTTAGAAAGCACTCGGGACAAATAGCCTTTGCAGGTGGACGCGTGGACGATGGGGACGAGTCAGATATTCACGCTGCGTTACGCGAAGCACAAGAGGAAGTTGGGCTAGACCCCAGACACGTAGAGGTGCTGGGGGTGATGCCAAAGTATTTAACTGGAACTGGTTTTGTAGTGACTCCCGTAGTTGGGTTGATTAGTCCAGAGATGTCGCTAAAGCTTAATGAGCACGAGGTAAGCGATGCTTTTGAGGTGCCACTCGCGTTTTTAATGGACCCAGGGAATCACCGCCGTCACGCTCGAGAGCTTGAGGGTCGGACCAGGGAGTGGTTCTCAATGCCTTATAAGCAAGGCGAAATAGAGCGGTTTATTTGGGGAGCAACCGCTGGAATGATCAGAAATATGTATCATTTTTTGATTAATAATTAAAATTTAGGCTCATCAATAGCTATCATGCTTAAATGAGCTTTTTATCTTTATTTTTTGCATTTCTAATCGAACAGGTAAGACCTTTCAGCTACCAGTCTTGGATGAACCAGCAGGTCACAAAGTCTGGACAGTGGATCCGTCTACATTTGGATGCTGGTTTAGATAAGCAAGCTTTTGCGGCCTGGACTCTGGCGGTGGTTTTGCCGTGTGCATTGGTGGCTGCAATTTACTGGACACTTATAGGCTGGGGTAGCTGGTTTTTAGGACTTATTTGGAGTGTTGCGGTTTTATATGTTTGTATTGGCTTTAGGCAATTCAGCCACAACTTTACTCAAATACGCGAAGCCCTAGAGTCCGGTAAAGAACAAGATGCGGCAGACTTATTCACTTCTTGGCAAAGATTGGAGCCCAGAGTATGGAAAACCTCTACCCTAATTCGACAACTCATCGAGTACTCCGTAGTAGCGGCACATAGGCATGTATTTGGTGTTTTGTATTGGTATTGTCTTTTGGCTTTAATGGGTTTTGGACCCACCGGGGCGGTTCTTTTTCGTTTAACTGAAATGCTCGTTTATGTTTGGACTGAACAAAAAGATATTACCGAGGGAGAGGAGGTCATTAGCAGCGAAGCCTTGATGAGTTTGTCTCAAAACGTTTGGCTTTATATGGACTGGATACCCTCAAGACTTACTGCTATAACTTTTGCTGTAGTTGGAAACTTTGAAGAAGCAATTGATTCCTGGCGATTTCATATAAACAGATTTGATCGGTCCAATGATGCGGTGATATTGGCAGCTACTTCAGGGGCACTTAATATTGAACTTGGAGTGACGCCGCTTCAAAAAGAAACCCTTAAAGATACTGGAGAGCCCCAAGGCAACGATCCTGTGCTGGGCCAAACGC
The DNA here is from genome assembly GCA_903871545.1 of uncultured Burkholderiales bacterium. Classification (GTDB taxonomy): domain Bacteria; phylum Pseudomonadota; class Gammaproteobacteria; order Burkholderiales; family Burkholderiaceae_C; genus Limnohabitans. Next base: position 128,098 of record CAIQHG010000059.1, read on the forward strand.
CTCAAATAGCACATCTAAAATCAGTGGTCGGACTTCTGTGGAGGGGCGTTGTCATGTGGATGCTTATTCTGGCTTTATTTAGCTTATCTCGATTAATGAGCTAGATTGGATTTGTTTTTGGTTCAATAGCCAATCCTTGTATTCAAAGCTCTTTTCAAATACCAAGCTTGTGCATCTGTATTTGGCCGTTTGACCAAACAATATATGCATCTTCTTGTACCTTGAACCAATGTTGCGCATCGTTGTCAGTAGGTTCCGAGGATATAGTGTTGATTTGATCTTTAAAGAATAATTGTGCGTGCGTCGTGGGAGAACCGTAGTAAAGTGTGGGAGAGCAAGCGTCGCTTGAATATCTAAATGCCCATATTTTCTGCCCATCAGTACAAGTTGCCGAAATTCTTAATGGCTCAGTATTTCCAAATTGAGACATGATTTTCAATATATTTCGGATTGTTTTTTTCATAGCTTTTACAGGATCTTCTTGCAGACCATTGGACAAAGCAATCAAAAACATGGCCTCACTATCTGTGACTCCATGCCTGTAGGGATAGTACTCAGGGTCAATCAAACCCTCAATTTGCTTCCTGCAAATATTCCAATTACCTACGGCTCCGTTGTGCATGAAGAGCCAATTCTTATAATTGAAGGGGTGACAGTTGCTCCTCGCTACGGAGCCGCCTGTGGTTGCTCTAACGTGAGCAAAAAAAAGTTTAGATTGGATTTGAGATGCAAGTGATCTTAGGTTTTCATCATGCCAAGCTGGCAATATATCTTTGAAAACTCCAGGGATCGCTTTATCTGAATACCAGGCAACTCCAAACCCGTCTCCGTTTGTGCTCCAACTAGATTCACGCGCAGAGAGACTTTGTTTGATTATTGAATAATCTTGTTCAAAGATAATATCCTCAAGATATATTTGAACACCTGCATAGGCAACCCATCGACACATTTAGCGCTCCTAATAATGCGTTCTTGATAGCTCTTCGAACAACACACCGTAAATTTTATACCGAGCAGCGCTGATGCCACCTGATTCAACATGAGCGCGGACCACGCAACCTGGCTCATGCAGGTGTGTGCAGTTATAAAATTTGCAACCTGTGCTGTGTGCCTTCAAATCCGGCATAAGCGAACACAAATCATTTGGTTTAATGTGATTGAGACCAAATTCTTGAAATCCAGGAGAGTCAATCAATGCGCTTTTTCTCTCATCTGTTATCCAATAAAGTGTTGTTGCAGTGGTTGTATGTTTGCCCGACTGTAGTGCTTTTGAAATCTCTGAGGTTAATACATCGGCACTCGGGACGAGTCGATTGATCAGTGTACTTTTACCAACCCCGGATGGGCCCATAATAAAGGAAGTCTTACCCTGCAAGAGCTTTGTAAAACTAGGGTCAAGGGGGCTATTGCTCTTCAAAGATAGTGGAATTACATCGTAACCCATCGGTGGGTAATGTTTCAGTTTGTCAAATGCTTTGTCGAATGCTGTCCTCAGATCAGATTTATTGAGTACTATAAAAGCGGGTATCTTTTGTGAGTTTGCAGAAATAAGCGCTCTGGCAATTTGAGCCTCAGAGAAGTCGGGATCTGCTGCAACAAGGACTATTATTTGATCAATATTTGCAGCAAATGACTTCGTCCGCATTTCATCACTACGGTAAAAAAGATTGCGACGCAGTTCAACGCTCTCAATGATGCCCGCGTCTTCCGTGTTACTCCAATTTACAAAGTCGCCCACAACAACTTCGTTTTTTTTACCCCTAAAGTGGCAAAGTCTTCTTTGAGAGTCTGGGCTTTCTACCACTGCATGTCGACCATGAGTAGCAGTAACTAGCCCTATTTGTGACATTTATTGGAGCAAATTAAAGTCATTGCCTTAAACAGCAGCATCACCATTACGCCTCTAATTTAGCTAGTCGTTGCGCGGCAGGCGGGTGTGAGTGATAAAACTTCACAAAAAGTGGATCCGGAGTTAAGGTTGACGAATTGTCCTTGTAGAGTTTAAGTAATGCACTTTTTAAGCTAAGAGGATTTGCATGTAATTTTGCAAATGCATCGGCTTGAAATTCAAATTTTCTTGACCTTGCAGAGGTTAGGGGTGAAAAGAGAAATGTTATCAAGGGAACAATTTCTAAAAATAAAATTAAAGCCAGTCCATCATTCGGTGCAGTCAAATTGGGCATAACTCCAAGACCTGCATAAAACCAGGTTTGCCCGGACAGAAAACCAAGCACTGCCAAACCAACAAGACTGACCAAAAAACTGCTGATCATTAATTTTGGAATATGTCGTAGCTTGAAATGTCCCAATTCATGGGCAAGCACAGCCTCCATCTCGTCAAGAGATAGTTGTTCTAGCAGGGTGTCAAAAAATACGACTCTCTTGTTAGATCCCATACCTGTGAAAAATGCATTGGAATGGGCTGAGCGTTTGCTACCGTCCATGACGTAGAAGCCTTTTGCAGATAAACCTACTCTTGTCATTAACTCCGTTACTTTTTCCTTCAGTAGGTCGTCCTCTAAGGGTGTAAATTTGTTGAAAAGCGGCATGATGACGTTGGGTGCTATCCACATGACGAAAAGTTGATAAGTAACTAGGCTAAACCAAGCGATAGCCCACCAATAAGCGCCACCCACATTCATTAGTTTTAGGATAAGCCATAAAAACGGTAGACCCAGCAAACTGCCAACAGCGATGCCCTTAAATAAGTCGCTTACCCACAATCCAAAAGTCATTTTATTGAAACCGAATTTCTCCTCAAGATGGAATGTTTGAACCAGTGAAAGTGGTAAGTGGAAAAACCCATTTACCAAAGCAAACACAACAACTAAGCAAATCTCTTGAGTAATAAAGTCAGAGATAAAAAAACCTATAAATTTGTTGAGCTCAGTCAGTCCTCCAAGAAGCGTCCAAGAAATAAGCAACAACGTATCGAGCACGAGCTCCCAAAAAGCCATCTGAGATTTTGCAAGCGTATAGTCTGCAGCCTTTTGGTGGGCTTCCAAGCTGACGGCTTGCGCAAAGTCTACAGGCACTGCATCTCTATGAGAAAAAACGGATATATTTTGACGAGTGTTTAACCAAATTTTGACAATTAAGTTGATTAACAAAGCAGCTGAAAAAGCAAGTGTAAAAATTTGTGTTGTGTTCATAGGCATAGAGTTTAGACCCAAATCTTAATTGGGCCCTAAAATTACGTTTAATTTTAAAAATCCGTGAACTTAAGAGAGAATTATGATTATGCCCAATGAAAACATCCAACCCAATTCAATCTCTCAAAATAACGATTCAGGCAACATGCCGGCCATTCTCCTTGCCAAGTCTGATCAAAATCTCGTCTGGATTGACTGCGAGATGTCCGGCTTGGACCCGGAGAAAGAACGTTTGCTAGAAATCGCTATTGTAATAACTGGGCCCAATCTAGTGCCTAGGGTGGAGGGGCCTGTATTAATTATTAACCAAAGCGATACGCTCTTGGCGGCAATGGACTCTTGGAATCAAGGCACACATAAAAGGAGTGGGTTGATTGAAAAGGTGAAATCGTCCACTATTACAGAGGTACAGGCCGAGGAAATTTTGTTGAATTTTATAAAACAATATGTTCCTAAATCAGCCTCTCCTTGTTGTGGTAACACCATCAGCCAGGACAGACGATTTTTGGTCAAGTACATGCCCAAACTAGATGAGTGGTTTCATTATCGAAATTTGGACGTCAGCACGCTCAAAGAATTGGCTAAGCGCTGGAAGCCTCAGGTCTACTCAGCATTTAAAAAGAAACAAATGCATACAGCATTGGCAGACGTTCATGAGTCAATCGATGAATTAGAGCACTACAGGGATCACTTTTTAAATATTAGATGATCAATTTTGCTTTGCAATTATTTCAGTACTTAAAAAAAGTATAAAAAATCAATTACTTTGTCTTTAAATTGAGAAAAGCTGTTCTTAAGGGTTGCTATTGATTGACTACCGTGCAACAATATGAGCTTACTTGTATTTAATAATACAAAGTAAATTGCACATCTGCCTCACACCTTGGGCTCATTAAAATGAGCCGATCGCTCTTACCTCAAAGTGCGTTGAACTTTGTCTGAAGGTTGATGTTTTTAAACCCTTCAGATGGAGTCGCCTTTGCCTTTTCAGGCAGGCGGAGTAATGTATGAGTGAAAATTTAAGTATC
>CAIQHG010000060.1 GCA_903871545.1 uncultured Burkholderiales bacterium
ATGTCGTTTTGTTTGATAGATGTCATTTAGTGTGGCTTTAATAAAAGTTACAAACGGTAGTTTAAATAATGGTATGTCAAGTAATGATAGGTCAAGTAATGATAGGTCAAGTAATGATAGGTCAAGTCAATTTCGGTTTTTTCATAAGTCTAGCCCCGACCCTTAGATGCACGAGAGGCTAGCGAGGTTGGAGTAAAGTAGTTGCAATACTGGATAAATAGCTGATTAAATAAAGCATTAAGTAACTGATTAAGTAACGGATTAAGTAACGGATTAAACAAGGCACAAGGCTTCATAAAAATTGTAAAAGGCTAAGAACAGTCAAGCCAAGGCCGAAAAAGACAATGCGAAACTGAGAAAAAATCCTTCTTGGGCCCACCCCGGATTTTAGTTGAGTAATCTTAAAAGGGTGATTGAATTTTCTAAGCTTTTTAAGACTTGTAAATGTCAGTAAAATTAGACCCCCCCTTTACTTCACTTTCGTAGATCCAGCCGATCATTACCTTTCACCGCCGTTGATCACCCCATAATTTCTTGATGAACTGGACCAAATTCTAAGTAGAGGTACCAAGTGCCTTAGCACTTTGAAAGTGTTACGATAAAAAATTATGCCCTTATGCCAGGAGAAATCTTACATGACCACTCAAACCAGTTCAAACCACACAATTTACGAGCCAAGCGCTGATTTCGTTAAAACGGCCACTATCTCCGGTATGAGTGCCTACAAGGCGTTATGCCAAAAAGCACAAGACGATTACGAGGGTTTTTGGGCCGAGCAAGCGCGTGCAATGCTTAGTTGGAAGAAGCCGTTTACGACTGTGTTGGACTCCTCACAAGCACCGTTCTTTAAATGGTTTGAGGACGGAACGCTAAACGCCTCTTACAACTGCTTGGACCGCAACATTGAGCGAGGCCTGGGCTCTAAGACAGCCATCATTTTTGAGTCTGATGACGGCGCAGTTACCCACACCAACTACGCAGAGTTGTTGGCTAAGACGTGTCAATACGCAAATGCCTTCAAATCCCTTGGCATCAAATCAGGAGACCGGGTCATCATCTACATCTCCATGTCTGTGGACGGCGTGGCCGCCATGCAAGCCTGCGCTCGAATAGGCGCAACTCATTCGGTGGTGTTTGGTGGCTTTTCTGCGCAGTCTTTGAGGGACCGCATCGCAGATACAGGGGCTGTTGCGGTCATCACGGCCGACCAACAAGTAAGGGGGGGTAAGCACTTACCACTAAAGGCCATAGTAGATGAGGCGCTTGGATTAGGAGGGTGCGAAAGCGTTAAAAATGTGTTGGTTGTTAAACGCACGGGAGGGCAGGTGAGTATGCATGAGGGCAGAGACCTGTGGTTGGGTGAGCTTGCTGAGCGCCAATCCACCACCTGCGAGCCTGAGTGGGTGGGGGCTGAGCACCCGCTTTTCCTACTCTACACCTCCGGCTCCACGGGTAAGCCGAAAGGGGTTCAACACAGTACTGGTGGGTACTTACTTCACTCAGCGCTCACAACGTTGTGGACCTTTGATTTGAAGGCAACTGATGTCTTTTGGTGCACAGCTGACATTGGATGGGTCACTGGACACACCTACATTGCTTACGGTCCCTTAGCCGTTGGGGGTACTCAAGTCGTCTTTGAAGGGGTACCGACTTATCCAGATGCGGGCAGATTTTGGAAAATGATTGAAAAACATAAGGTCACCATTTTCTACACTGCCCCGACTGCGATTCGCTCTTTAATAAAAGCGGCCGAGTCTGAGCCCACAATTCATCCAAGGCAATTTAATTTATCTACCCTTAGGTTGCTGGGTTCAGTGGGGGAGCCCATTAACCCCGCCGCTTGGGAGTGGTATTACAAAAACATTGGAGGATCTAAATGTCCCGTTGTAGATACGTTTTGGCAAACTGAGACGGGCGGACACATGATTACGCCTTTGCCTGGAGCGACCCCGATGTTGCCAGGCTCATGTACTCTTCCTTTTCCTGGCATTGACGCTGCAGTGGTAGACGAAACTGGCAAAGAAGTGCCCTGGGGGCAGGGCGGTATTTTGGTTGTCAAAAAACCTTGGCCCTCAATGATTAGAACAATTTGGGGGGATCCCGCTCGCTTTGTTAAAAGTTATTATCCAGAGGATTTCAAGGGACAGTATTATTTGGCGGGTGACGGTGCAATCAGAGACGCACAAACGGGATATTTCACCATCACGGGTCGCATTGATGATGTCTTAAACGTATCGGGTCACAGGATGGGCACGATGGAGATTGAGTCTGCATTGGTGAGTTGTACCGAATGGGTCGCAGAGGCCGCGGTCGTTGGAAGACCGGATGACACAACGGGGGAGGCCATTTGTGCATTTGTGGTTTTAAAGTGCCCCAGACCTTCGGGGGACGAAGCCAAGCGAATTGCAAAGATTTTGCGCGATCATGTGGGTAAAGAAATTGGCCCCATTGCGAAACCAAAAGACATTCGGTTTGGTGAGAATTTGCCTAAAACTCGGTCGGGAAAAATTATGAGACGTTTGCTGCGCTCTGTAGCCAAAGGAGAGGTGATCACGCAAGACACCTCTACTTTGGAGAACCCAGCAATTTTGAATCAACTGAGCGAGGTCAATTGATCCCTTGAGAGGAGCCAAGCTCACCTAAGCGAGAGAACCCAGGCGGCGAGTTTATTTGCCTCGGCCTGGGTCAGTTGAGAGTTTGCGGGCATAGGAATGACCCCCCAAACTCCGCCCCCACCTTTTAAGATCTTAGTGGCCAAGCGGGCTTGAGCGCTGTTGTCGCCTGCATATTTTTTCGCAACATCTTGGTAGCCCGGCCCCACCACTTTGTGATCAAGCGCGTGGCAAGCCATACAATTTTTGGCCCTCGCAAGGTCCTCGTTTTCACCGGCTTGTGCAAAAAAACAAAGGCTCAAACCAAGTGCCGCAAAAGTATGAGTTGCTACTGAAACTTTAAGAGATCTTGGGGCTCTCAAGAGAGCAAGCAAACCAGCAGATTGATTCATCTATGTCCAAATTCTAAATCCGTTGGATGGGATGGTTTAAAAGTGCGCAGGTTTTTTTAAAAATCATCAGCCTTGAATTTATCTAATACTGCACCCGAACTTGCGCTCGATGCGTTAAAAGCAAATTTAGCCTGAACGCCCCTCAGGTACCTTGGAGGCGGTGGCGTCCAACCTTTTTTGCGCTCAGCGAGCTCCTCCTCGGTGATGTTGAGCTGAAGCAGCAGTTTGTGGGCGTCAATGGTGATGGAGTCACCCTCTTTGACAAAGGCAATGTTTCCTCCTGCCTGAGCCTCAGGGGCTACGTGCCCAACCACCATGCCCCAAGTGCCCCCAGAAAAACGACCATCCGTAATCAGCCCCACAGTCTCACCTAATCCTGCGCCTATCAAGGCCCCGGTGGGGGCAAGCATCTCCGGCATTCCAGGTCCGCCCTTAGGACCCAAGTAGCGAAGTACCATCACGTCGCCGGCCACAATATGTCCACCCAGTATTGATTTGAGTGCGGATTGCTCATCATCAAATACTCTTGCAGGCCCAGTGATAACAGGGTTTTTTAAGCCGGTAATTTTTGCAACAGCACCCTCGGGTGAGAGGTTCCCTTTGAGAATTGCCAAGTGCCCCTCTTTGTAGAGTGCTTTGTCAATACTGAAAATTACGGACTGATCTGCCGAGGGGGTGTCGGGTACATTTTCTAGCGTCTCAGCTATGGTTTTTCCCGTAATCGTCATGCATTCTCCGTGTAGAAGACCCGCATTTAGCAAGATCTTCATCACCTGGGGGATGCCCCCAGCGCGGTGTAAGTCCACGGCCAAATACTGGCCGCTTGGCTTTAAGTCACAGATCACGGGGACTTTGCGACGTACACGCTCAAAGTCATCAATGGTCCACTCCACTTCAGCGGCGTGAGCGATTGCCAAAAAGTGGAGCACTGCGTTGGTTGACCCCCCCGTTGCCATGATCACAGCAACTGCGTTTTCTAAAGATTTACGCGTCACTATGTCACGAGGCTTTAAATCTTTTTTGATCGCTTCAATTAACACTTTTGCGGACTCTTTAGCTGAATTCTCTTTTTCATCGTGGGGGTTTGCCATGGTGGATGAAAAGGGAAGGGACAGGCCAATTGCCTCAAAAGCACTCGACATAGTGTTGGCTGTGTACATACCCCCGCATGAGCCCGTGCCTGGAATGGCCCGTTTCTCGATCTCAAGCAAATCGGCGTCGCTTAAGTTGCCGGCGGAGTTTTGTCCCACCGCCTCAAAAACGCTCACGATGTTCAGGTCTTTGCCCTGGAAACGACCTGGCAAAATGGTGCCCCCATAAACATAGATGGCCGGCACGTTTGCACGCAGCATACCCATCATCCCGCCTGGCATATTTTTATCACATCCCCCCACAACCACCACACCGTCTAGCCACTGACCCTGAACACAGGTCTCAATGCAATCAGATATCACCTCCCTTGAGATGAGGGAGTATTTCATCCCCTCAGTGCCCATAGCCATTCCGTCTGAGATGGTGGGTGTGCCAAAGACTTGAGCTTTGCCCCCGCACTCCTCAATGCCGGCAATGGCCGCATCAGCAAGCTTTTGCAGCCCACTGTTGCAAGGGGTAATGGTCGAGTGTCCATTGGCAACCCCAACCATGGGTTTGCTAAAGTCGCCCTCTGTGTAGCCCATCGCGTAGTACATGGAGCGATTGGGTGCGCGGGATTTGCCCTCTGTGATATTGGCTGAGCGACGGTTTATTTTGGGGAGGTTTGAGGCCATTTAGTTTTGAGCTTGTGTTTGGGAGCTGTAAAAGCTGTGGTTTAAATAAAGAGGAAAAAAGCGCAGAGCGCTGGAAAATTGTATCTTTAACGAACTGATTCACAACGTGCAGTGTAAGATCGATTTGGGATAAATTAGGCTGTGAGCAGACGAGGTGGTTGCTAAACCCGATCGATTCTGTAGTTTAGCAACTCTTCAGGGGCGGGGCAAGCGACGGACTTAGGGGGTTTCCAGTCATGGCCCTAAGGCATAATTGGCACGGCATAAGGCTGAATCAGGCTGAACTGGACATCGAATAAGGTATTTCAAAAAATCGAGAAAATTTAAAATAGATCACTAAAAAATTAAAAAAGTTATTGAAATTGACTTTAAGAGCATTTAGTTTATTGTCTTTGGTTTGGTGTCTTTAACTTAGTTCAAAAACACAAAAATCCCAACCGCTGCGCGCTCCCCCCTGAAGCTATCCCCTCCCTTAATTCATTCACTGTCACCACTAATAAATGCTCATACACCCTCAATTCAACCCAGTTGCGCTGCAAATAGGACCCCTTGCTATTCACTGGTACGGTATTACTTACTTGGTGGCGTTTGGCTTATTTGTTTACTTGGCCAGGTTGCGCTTAAATCAAGCGCAATTTAAGGGCCTCGTGGACTCAAAGCGCTGGGGCGCAGAAAGCGTAGAGGACCTACTTTTTTACGGTGCGATTGGCGTTGTTTTGGGAGGTCGGATTGGGTACTGTTTGTTCTACAAACCGTTTGAGTATTTGAGCCAGCCTTTAGAGATTTTTGCGGTTTGGCACGGCGGGATGAGTTTTCACGGGGGCATGCTCGGGGTCATTATTGCGATGGCCGTATTTGCACGGAAAAAGCATCTGCCATGGCTTTGGGTCACGGACTTTATCGCTCCGTGCGTCCCCACCGGTTTGGCCTCGGGGCGTATTGGTAACTTTATAAACGGAGAGCTGTGGGGCCGCGTTGCTGATCCCTCGCTTGCGTGGGCCATGGTATTTCCTCAAAGCGGCACGTTTATCCCAAGGCATCCATCGCAAATTTATCAATTCTTACTAGAAGGAGTGCTTCTTTTTGCGGTCCTGTGGTGGTTTGCGAAAAAGCAAAGACCCCTGGGCGCGGTTTCCGCAGTGTTTTTGATGGGCTACGGCGCGCTTCGCTTTGTGGCTGAGTATTTCAGAGAGCCAGATGCATTCTTGGGGCTACTTAGCGCAGGACTCAGCATGGGGCAGTGGCTTTGTATTCCAATGATAGTCCTTGGGGCAGCGATGCTCTTTTGGAGTTATAAAACAAACCGCCACCTTGCGCCCTCGGATGCCTAGGTGAGTAATGGGCGCAGTGGTCAGTTTTTGCGACTTTGCTGAACGATAAAATTAAATGTGTTGTTCAAGCAACAGCTAAAATTTAATTCTAAATTTGGTCGATAAAAGATTATTATGAGTAGTAATAATTTTTTATCGATCGTGCTCTACCATCTAATCTACGCTTACCAAATCCCATCAACCAAGGTGTTCTCATGAGTCCTGGTGCATGGTTACAGTTGCGGGTTCAGCGCTTACTGGGTACTCCCTCAGGCGTGACTCCTGCACCTAAAGGCGCAGACTCTACGCCCGGTAAAAGCGCTGTGGTGGCCTCCTCCTTGCCTAGAACCCTCGCTCTTCCCCCTAGACCTCTTAGAAAGCCGCTTCTTAACTTACAGTCAATCGTGGACCCCAAGGTAAGTGAAGTGGAGGGGGGGCGGCGTGCGGAGAGTTTTAGCTCTTGGTATGCGGGAATACCTCAGAACCAAAAAGAAGAAATCTGGATGTTGATGTCAGAATATTTTGGTCCAGATGTGCGCGAGGTCAGCGGTGCAAGACAGGCCTATGAGGAGGCCCTTGGCACAGCAGAGGAGGGGACCGCTGAGATCAGACTTCGTCGCTCTCTCATCTCCCCGCGCACAAGGCTTTTGCAACGATTTGCCGCTTACGCCGGGGGGATGAGATTTTTAGTAGACCTGCGCTCGCAAATTCTCCCCCACCTTAAAACCAACAAACGCTTGGTCGCTTTGGACGCAGAGTTGGAGCAACTTTTTTCGACCTGGTTTGATGTCGCGTTTTTAGAACTTCGTCGCCTGAGCTGGGACTCACCCGCGTCCTTGGTTGAAAAACTCATCCAATACGAAGCCGTTCACGACATTCGCAGTTGGGGTGATTTGAAGAACCGATTGGACTCGGATAGGCGTTGCTACGGGTTTTTTCACCCAAGCCTGCCCAACGAGCCATTGATCTTTGTTGAAGTGGCACTCCTCAATGAGATAGCTGACAGCATCACTCCGCTTTTGGACGAGTCTGCGGCTGCGCAGGACATTAAAAAATCGACGGTTGCCATTTTTTATTCCATCAGCAACACCCAAACGGGTCTTAAGGGGGTCAGCTTTGGAGATTCGTTGATTAAAAGGGTCGTGCAAGTTTTAAGGGACGAGTTTCCTAAGTTGCGCACCTTTGCAACCCTCTCCCCCATTCCAGGCTTTAGGCCCTGGGCTTCTAAAAACATGGAAGACTTAATCTCCAAATTAGATGAGAAAGAGCAGTTAATTCTTGCAAAAGCTTTGGGCAAGGACAAGCCCCGCGCACAAGATTTTTTGCCCCTGTGCGATGAGGCTTTGTCTTGGGACGAAAAATCCCCACTCCGCCATTTCTTAACCCGCTGCGCGGCGACCTACCTGGGTGCAACAAAATCGGGCTCTGGTCCTGCAGACGCTGTAGCCCGTTTTCATCTCACCAACGGCGCGCGCATTGAGCGGGTGAACTGGGGCGCGGACCCATCAGGTAAAGGCATGCGCCAGTCCTACGGACTGATGGTTAACTATCTTTATGACTTAAAGCGCCTGGATAAATATAGAACTGCCCTTAACGAGGGAGCCATTCCTAGCTCACCCGGGGTAGGCGAACTCATTTTGACCTCGAAAAAATAAAGAACCTTAAACCCCTAGCTGTCATCGATTTAAACGGTATCAGCCAAATGGATAGAATGTTCGGATAATCAAAGCCTATTTAATCAAAGTTTTTTCTAGAAGGAAAAAGAATGCCAGGTCCACTCTCGCACATCAAAGTTCTCGATTTGTCCCGTGTTTTAGCGGGCCCATGGGCCGCTCAAAACTTAGCAGATCTGGGGGCTGAAGTCATCAAGGTTGAGCGACCTGGAAAGGGAGATGATTCACGCGCATTTGCGCCCCCTTTTTTAAAGGACACTGAGGGCAATGCGACCAAAGAGTCCGCGTACTACTGCGCAGCCAATAGGGGAAAGAAATCGATCACAGTCAACCTGTCCCACAAAGAGGGCCAAGCCTTAATCCTTGAGATGGCTAAGGGGGTTGACGTCCTTGTGGAGAATTACAAGGTCGGAGACCTTGCTAGATACGGCCTGGGCTACGAGGACGTAAAGGCCATTAATCCAGGAATTATTTATTGCTCAGTGACTGGATTTGGCCAAACAGGTCCCTATAAAGATAGGCCGGGGTACGACTTTATGGCCCAGGGCATGGGAGGGTTAATGAGTATCACCGGAGAAAGAGCGGACCTCCCCGGGGGCGGACCCCAACGCGTGGGAGTCCCCATCATTGATATGAGCACGGGTATGTATGCCAGTGTTGCCATCTGCGCTGCGATCGCTCACCGCGCCGTAAGCGGCAAAGGTCAGTGGATCGATGTCTCTTTGCTTGACTCCTGCGTTGCCCTTCTTGCCAACCAAGCGATGAACTTCTTTGCAACGGGGGAGTCCCCAAGTTCCCTTGGGAACGCACATCCCAACATTGTCCCCTACCAGACCTTTAAAACTGCGGACGGCGCTATTATCCTCGCCTGCGGAAATGATAATTTGTTTACAAAATTCTGTGAAATAGCGGATTGTTCTCATTTGGCACAGGACCCTAACTACTCAACAAATGCTGTGCGCGTTCAAAATAGAGACGAATTAACGCGTTTGCTTAATTTGATATTCCTAAAGCACACCACAAAGCAGTGGGTCAAACTTTTGGATGATGCAGGTGTGGCAAACGGCCCAATCAACAACATTGAGGAGGTTTTCCAAGAGCCTCAAGTACAGGCGCGCGGTATGCAAATTCAATTGCCGCACGCAGTTGCTGGTCAAGTAACTTTGGTGGGCTCTCCCATGAAGTTCTCCGAGACGCCCATCAAGCATGAGATGCCGCCGCCCGCACTTGGGCAGCATACCCAGGAAATTTTGACTCAGTTTTTAGGTAAATCTAAAGCCGACATTGAGCACTTAATCAGCGAGGGCGTCATCTAAAGACCGGAGAAGTTTTGGAGATTTTTCTAAAGCAGTCATACAGGTTTTTCCAGTTTTAGCTTTATGTGTGCTCAATAAAAGGGATTTCACCCACCTAGGTTGTTGGTGAAAAATTACGGCGTAAGTTGCCTAACCAACCAGCCTTGAGCCAATGGTGGAGCGGCGCTTATGGCGCCGTGAGCATCATTGACTTGCAGGCCAAGAGGCTATGAAAGCTAAATACTCTAGTTAAGTCTCCTCTTAGTTAACAAAGAGGTTGCACTTGTTGATGGAATACGCCGTCAAAAAAATTATCTCCAGAAGATGTTATAAACTTGCGTATAATTTCTGGTTTTCCGTCGGTAAATTGCTTTATTTATGTGCTTTTGATGGCTACCTTCGGATTTTCTCAACCTGCAAGCCAACATCAAGCAAACCCAACTGGCCAATATTTTGCACTACTGAACTTCAACAGCTTTGCAGCGGTGCAGGCTTGTGCATACTGGCCCTGCGGTGTGTGTTCCAAACTTATCTGAGCGATTTTTTATAGCCAAGCGCTTGTCCAATCCGGTATTTAAATAATAGTAAAACGCACAGGATTATCTATGTCAAAAACTTCTCGTGAAACACACAAAAAAGTCAAGAAAGTTAAATCTTTTGAATATCTACGCACCATTGTTGCAGATGAGGCGAGGGCTATTTATGAGCTTGCAAGAGATCAGAAATACCTGGCGGCAGGTATTTTATTTCTGGTTATTTCCTTGATTTTTTATTTGAATAATTTATCAAGCGGAGAGATAAATATTGTCGCTGATAAACAAGGATCTAGCTGGTATCAAATAGCAGATGCTATTTCCAAATCGTCAGTAGATACAGGATTCAAAATTGCCACGACAGAGTCCCAAGGTGCCATTCAAAACTCGGAATTGTTAAGTGAAAAAAATAATAAAATCAATGCAGCTTTACTAATACCCGGAGCTTTGGACCGTGAAATTTTGGATCAATTTTATTCACTAGGAAATATTGATTATGAGCCAATTTGGATTTTTTACAATAAGAAAATTGGTAATATTTCTAGCCTTGAGGATTTAGCCAAATACAGAGTGGGGGTTGGCCCCTTAAAAAGCGGCCGATTTAAATTGACGAAGCGAATCTTTGATTTGAATAATATCAATATAGCCGATAACGAGAGATTTTCTCAAGGAGACGTACCTACGCAGATAGAGAATTTTAATAACTCTAAACTTGATGCGTTGATATTCATTGGAGTGCCTAACTCAGACAATGTCAAGAAATTAGCTCAAAATCCCAATGCAGTTCTCTATAGTTTTGATGATGCAGATGCGTACGTGCAAAATATTCCGTCTCTTGAAAAATTAATACTGAAAAAATCTTCACTGGACATATCAAACAAGACCCCTCGCAGTGACGTTACTCTTTTGGCCATATCCACTGTTCTTGCCGTTAAGAAGGATATGACACCTAATATGCAATGGGCTCTTTTACTGTCTGCAAAAAAGTCCTTGGACAATGATGAAGTGGTTTTTTTTGGTAAAAGCGGGCAATTCCCTGCAAATCTTAGTAATGCCATACACCTAAGCCCTGTTGCGACTCAATTCTACGAAAAAGGTCCGCCAATTCTGTATGGAAAAACACCATTCTGGTTTGCGATTTTGGTTGATCGTTTTTGGGTCATTCTATTAACTGCGATCGCCATAATTTATCCTTTATCAAAATTAAATTTGCACCTGCGCGCTTATCACTTTAGCTTAAGTGAGCGTTCCACTTTTATTGAACTGATTGATATGAGCAAACGTATTAACTTGTCTGATATTGGCATTGATGAATTGATTACTATGCAAAACAGGCTTGAGGAAATTATTATTCACTCCAGTCATCATCACGTGCCTGTAAGTGAGGAGTCGCAATATTTTGAGATGTTTAGAAACATAGAAGCAGTAAGCAAAAGAATTAATCAGAGATTATCTGAATTAAAAGAATAAATATTTACTTTGAAATTTATCCGAAAAAATTAAATGTACGATTCAATGCAAATAATTAACTTTAAGTTCATTTAATCTCAATTTTTTAATGTATTTAAAGACCTTATTATCGCTATAAATTAATCAAATTGATTAGTTTTTTTTATCGTAAAGTCCAAACACTTTTAGGCAACAACTGAGCTTTTTTTAGCATTTTCCAGTTTGTAATTAAAGCGCGGTTGCTGGTCAAGTAACTTTGGTTGGCTATCCCATGAAGTTCTCCGAGACGCACGCCCAGCATGAGATGCCGCCCCCCGCACTTGGGCAGCATACCCAGGAAATTTTGACTCAGTTTTTAGGTAAATCTAAAGCCGACATTGAGCACTTAATCAGTGAGGGCGTCATCTAAATAGTCGGGCCTGCAAATCTCTTGAAACCCGCATG
>CAIQHG010000061.1 GCA_903871545.1 uncultured Burkholderiales bacterium
ATTAAAACATGGATTTAAATAAAAACACCCTTCATCGCGCCAGCAGGATAACGAGTGCCGGCTGCTGCGCCAACGGGAAACAACGTGGACAAAGCTTGTACTTCCTCAGAGGTCAAATTAACTTTGAGTGCGCCTACGTTTTCCTCTACTCGTTTGATCTGTTTGGTCCCTGGAATTGCAATGATGTCGTCGCCTTGCATTAACAGCCAAGCCAGTGCGAGTTGTCCGGGCGTGCAATTTTTATTTTTAGCCATTATTTCAATACTTTTAACTAGCTCTCTATTTTTTGCGAAGTTTTCAACTTGAAATCTTGGATGGTCCTTACGCCGGTCGTTCCTTACCTCTTCTAAGCTTTGAACTGCACCGGTTAACAAACTTCTCCCTAAGGGTGAATAAGCAACAAAGGATATTCCTAATTCTCTCGTTGTTTTGAGGGTTTCTTCAGCTTGCTCTCTGTATAGTAAAGAGTATTCGGTTTGAATTGCAGCGATCGGATGAACTTTGTGTGCACGTCGAATAGTTTCGGGACTGGCCTCACAGATCCCAAGGGCTCGCACCTTACCTTGCTTAATTAAGTCAGCCATTGCGCCAATAGTGTCCTCAATCGGAACATTAGGGTCCACTCGGTGTATGTAGTACAAATCAATTACGTCCTCTGCTAGCCGTTTCAGGCTTGCATCGCAGGCGGATTTTACATATTCAGGTCGGCCATTAACCCCATTTACACCGCCCTCACCCTTAGTTTGACCAAATTTACTAGCAAGGACAACCTGGTTCCTAACCCCCTTTAATGCGGTTTTTAAAAGAGTTTCGTTATGACCCCACCCGTACATATCAGATGAGTCTAAAAAATTTACACCCAAATCAATTGCACGTCGAATTACGGCAACCCCGTTTTCGTCAGAGGACTCGCCGTAAATACCAGACAAAGACATGAGCCCAAGCCCGATACTTGTAACGTTTATTCCGCAGGTACCTAGGGCGCGCGTGGGTAGCAGTGTTTTCATAAATAGTATCCTTAATTGTGTTTGTAGCTAAATCTGAGGTGGCTTTTAAGATTTTAAAATTAGAAACACATTTTAATGAATAGATTAAATTTATTAATATTTTTCATCTACAACGTAGATAATACTTTGGGAATAGTAAAAGATATAACGTAACTAAATTAAAAACTAGACTTAAGCACATGCTCCAGGATGGTCATATCTACGTATGCCTGCGGTTTGTCAGGCAAGGGGTTTAATCCTTTATGATATTTATTACGAAGATTTATAACATTACTAACACCCGCTAATTGAATTTTCCCATCCGAAGGGAATCCTTTAGATTTGTGAAGTAGGCTTTGATAGCAGGCAGGGCCGTACCCAGCATTTGAATTTTTTTGATTTTTATCAAAAATAAGTATTGCTTCGTTGTAGTTATCTAAGTCGTATAACCAATTAACTGCTTTAAGGAATATAAGGATGAACTTCGCTGTAAGTTCAGAGTGACTGTTTACCCATGTTGCATTTCCTGCAAGTACTTGCCCCTGGTAATTAATCGCAACGCTAGATCCATTATCTATAATATTAAAACCTTTTTCTTTTAGCATTCCTTCAAAGGGCGCATTAAATAGAGCCCCAGAATATTCTCCATTGATTAATGACTGATATCGCTGTTGGACACCTCCTGCACTAACCACTTCAAAGTCTGTCTCTTTTAGCCCTGAGTGTTCTAACATCGCTTTCAGTAAAAAAGCATAACCAGTCGTAAGCGCGTCTACACATAACCGGGTGCCTTTTAATTCGGTGTATGATTTTATTTGCGGGAGAGTCACTAAATTTGGCAAGGAGTTGGTGTCGCACGCCATCAATCCTATTAAATCTCCTCCAAGAATAGGGACCTCACCTTGATTATTTTTATAGGCAATTACATTGTCAATTAACGTAATTGCCAAATCGAAATTATTGTTTATTAGACCTGATATTTGATGTACTGAGCTTGGAGTTAAATTAATTTCAAGATCGACTCCGTATTCTTTAAACCAATTTTTTTCGATTGCAATCCAAAGCGGCCAATTAAAGCCGCCTGGAAAGACAATTAAACGGATTTTATTTGTATCCAAAATTTGTTTAATCAATAGTTGCGCCAGATGCTTTCACAATTGGAGCGAAATGTGCGATGTCATTTTGTATTTGAACCTTTAATGCTTCGGGCGTATTGGTAATAGGTTCTACCCCGTTGCGTATGAATAAAGCTTTAATATCATCTGATTCAACTGCCTTAATAAACTCTTTGTTAAGTTTATCGATAATTGACCTGGGTGTCCCGGCAGGAACTAAAATTCCGGAATAAATCACAAGTTCAGCATTTTGAATGCCGGCTTCTTTCATGGTTGATATTTCTGGGGCACCCGATGAGCGTTGGTTTGCCGTAACTGCTAAACCTTTTAGAGTCCCTGCCTTTGCGTTTGCTATTGCAGGAGGCATGCTTATGAACGAGAAGTTCACTTCGTTCGCCATAACGGCTTGAACTGAGGGTGCACTCCCTTTATAGGGTATGTGGACCACATCATTTGCTCCAATAGCCTTTTTAAATATTTCTGCACTCAAATGGTTTCCAGTACCGCTACCTGCTGAGGCGTAATTGAATTTAGAGGGATTGCTCTTTATCATTGTGACCAAATCAGAGACTGATTTCGCAGGCGATTGAGGCGGAACCACCAACATCAGTGGCGAATAGCCCACTAATGTAACTGTATCAAATGCTTTTACAGGGTCAAACGACAAGCGCTTATAAAGAGATGCATTAATTGCATGGGCCGTTAAATCTTGCAACCAAACCGTATATCCATCAGGCGGGGAATTAGCAACAAATGCTGCGGCAACCGTTGAGCCCGCACCGGGTCTATTTTCAACAAAAATGGTTTGCCCGATGGATGGGCCAATTTTTGCTGCTAAAGCCCTGCCCAGTACATCCGATACGCCCCCTGCATCAAAACTGAGCACCAATTTAATCGGCTTGTTTGGGTACGTATCTTGAGCAAAAGCGAGACCACCGAGAGCAGTTACTAAGACCAATATATACAAAAGAAAACGGGTTAAACATTTCATATCTAAACTCCTTACTTTTTAAAATTGTTGAACAAAGCGGACTCAGCTGTAGAAATCTTCTACAACTTAAGATTTTTACTGAAATTCATAATAAATGAATAAAAGTATTTAATCAATAATAATGGTGAAAATATTAAATTTAATTGTTAATTTAACTATTTAATACTAATAAATTTCCTTAAGCGCTATTAAATTACTTTAATTATTTAATTTCTACTCTTTTTACCTATATGATTTTTATGAAATTTCAGTAAAAATATACAATTATTCAAACTTATCCTTGAGGAATAGATATGTACACGGTAGCTATTGATGTAGGCGGAACGTTTACAGACGTCGTGATTTTTGATAAAAAAAATCAGAAAATGGCGATGGGTAAATCGCTTACGACTCCAGCAGATCTTCAAAATGGTGTGGTGAGCGGACTTGCAAACGCGTGTGAGAAATTTGCAATTGATATTAAACATCTACTGTCAAAAACAGAAAGAATAATTCATGCAACTACACAGTCCACGAATGCAGTATTTGAATTTAAAGGCGCTAAAACCGCGGTCTTAACAACTGAGGGCTTTGCTGACACTTTAATAATTATGAGAGCTTCGGGCCGTGTTGCCGGTCTCAGTGTTTTTGAAAGGCACCATTACCGCAATACTCAAAAGCCTAGATTACTGGCTAATGAAAAGGATATCTTTTCCATTAGCGAAAGAATTGACTATAAAGGAGAAACAGTTATAGATTTAGATGAGGCAAAAGTAATCGATGTTGTAAAGAAAATAGTAACTCTAGGTTACGAATCAATTGCTATTGCCTACCTCTTTTCTCACAAAAATACTAAACACGAGCTCAGGACTGCCGCATTAATTAAAAAAATAGCTCCTTCCCTCTACGTTAGTATCTCCTCAAGCATTGCACCAGTGATCGGCGAATATGAAAGATCCGCCACTGCTTTATTTAATGGGTACGTGGGACCCGTGATTGAGAGCTATCTAAAACGATTGGAGGTGACTCTAAATGCTTTAGGACTTAAACAACACTTGCTCATTGTTCAGTCTAATGGTGGTTTAACTACAGCTAAGCAAGTAACGCCAATATTCACCATTGAGTCGGGGCCTGCAGCTGGGGTTGTAGGGGCAGCTCATTTATCGAGTGAATTAGGTTCAGGTAATGTGATAGCGACCGACGTAGGCGGAACAACATTCAAGGTTGCGATTGTTAAGAATGGTCAATGGACTTACAGCAAAGAAACAATACTCAATCAATATCAGCTTCGCTTGCCCATGGTGGATGTCTCATCAATTGGCGCAGGTGGAGGTTCAATTGCCTGGCTAGACAATGACCGACTAAGAGTTGGACCACAAAGCTCTTCAGCGTCTCCCGGGCCTGCTTGCTATGGACTTGGTGGAACTAATCCGACTGTTACGGATGCAGATGTGGTGCTTGGTTATATTTCACCTGAAAAATTTCTGGCCGGTAAGATGCAACTCGATTACGACGCAGCTTATGACGCAATCAAAACGAAAATTGCCGATCCCTTGTTCAAAGGCGATACTTTAACTGCCGCTGCAGGAATTAGACAAGTGATTGATAGCCAAATGGCAGACCTGATTAGGAAATCAACATTAGAGCGAGGACACGATCCTAGGGACTTTGTCATGATGGCTTATGGGGGGTCCGGGCCCACGCATGCTGCCTCCTATGCATCTGAAGTGGGATGTGAAAAAATAATCATTCCGTACTTCGCAACCGTTCACTCTGCGTATGGTGCAGCTATATCTGACATTCGGTTTAGTCTCTCTTTTTCAGATCCATTAACCTTACCTGTTGATTATCAAAAATTAGAGAAAATTTATTCAGCTATGGAAACTCAAGGGCATGAAAAATTGGCTGAGGCAGAAGTCTCAAAGTCCAACAGACGCTTTGAGCGTTGGGTTGAGGCTAGGTATAGAAGGCAGGTTCATAACGTGCGAATACCCGTTGACTCAAAATTTAATAAAAACTCTATTGAAAAGCTAATTAATGACTTTAATAAAGAATATGAGAGGCTTTTTGGTATTGGCTCAGGACTAAGGGATGCAGGCGTTGAGTGTATTAATTTCGGCGTTGAAGCAATAGGACATGTAAATAAGCCTGTAGCTGAGCTTGCTAGCAAAAGTAGAGTTAAGGTTACGCCCGAGTCCAGGATGGCTTATTGTATAAAAAGTCGCAAAATGGTAAAGCATCTTGTCTACGATGGACCCTCCTTACCTAGTAATTTCGAATTAAAAGGACCGGCATTGATCGAACATCCCGGAACAACAATTGTGGTGCTAATCAATCAAATCGCAAAGATAGATAAGTTTAAGCATACACACATTCATTTAAAGTAGATTTAAAGTATATGCAATCGATCCAAAATTCAATTAAACCTTCAAAAAATAAGAGCAAGGTAATCAAAATGAATAAACCAAAAATATCCCGTAAAGCAGATAAGTCTGCAACGAACATCAAGATTGATCCAGTGACGTTTGAAGTGCTCAATCATCGTCTGCTATCCATTACAGAGGAAATGGGCATTCAATATATGCGATGTTCGGGCTCTAATGTGCTTATTACAGGCAACGACGCTGCATCTGCGATTATGCAACCTGATGGTGGCTTAGTCGCCGTCGGTCCATACATAGTAACGCAGGGCAATGTATTGCCTCTTATTGTTAATAGTACTCAAAAATTAATTCCTAAAGATGAGATCTCAGATGGTGATATTTTCATCTGTAATGATCCTTATCTAGGAGCTATACATGCGCCTGATTTTGCGACGGTGGCACCTATATTCTATAAAAAAGAATTAGTTGCTTGGATAGGCGCATCTGGGCACCAGTTAGATACCGGTGGAATGGATCCTGGGGGATTTTCTGTTAAAGCGGTAGATATTCACCAAGAAGGCCTAAGAATGTCACCGGTGAAAATTGTAGATAAAGGTGAGGTGAGAGAAGATATTTTAGGTTGGATTACAAATCAGGTGCGTGATCCATTGGTTGGCTTAGATGTGAAGGGTCAAATTGCTGCCTTGAATAACGGACGGCTCAGAATACTTGAATTGATCGAGACGTGGGGGTGTGATATTTTTAAAGGTGTCATGAGTAAATCGATCGCTTATGCTGAAGAAAAGCTATCTGCCAGATTATTAGAGTTGCCTGATGGTGTATGGCGAGATGTTCAATTTATAGATCACGATGGGCACAACGATGCGATCTATAAAATTGTTTGTACCATGACTAAAAAAGGTAAAAGTATTAAATTTGACTTTACTGGAACAAGCCCTAACGCGAAAGGTCTCATCAACTCAACGTATTCTGGCCTGCAGGCAGCCGTTTTATCATCAATGTATATCAACTTGTGTTGGGATATACCTTGGAATAAAGGGGTCAGGAATTGTATTGATATAGTTAGTGAAGTGGGCACCGTTAACAATTGCGCATACCCAATGCCCTGCGCCATGGCGACAATTTCAGCAGTAATTGTGACTATTGATGTAACTTGGCGATGCCTGTCTCAATTATTGATGTGCAGTGATAAGTATAAAGATCAGTCCATGGCGGTTTGGTCTGGAACTTCAATGGCGCCAATTTTTGCTGGACAAAGTCAGCATGGTTTCCAGTTTGCTGCCACTGAAATGAGTCACTTTGGCGGCGGGGGGGGGGCAAGGTCTTACGCTGATGGCGTAGACACAGCAGGTATTGTTTTTAATACGACTCCGAATATGCCAAATATTGAGGACCAAGAGGCTGAATATCCTGTACTTTACCTATTTAGAAAGCATCTTAAAGATTCCGGCGGCCCTGGTTTTTATAGGGGTGGGCGGTCAGCTGAATTGGCTTATATGGTGTACGACGCACCACAAGGACAATTAGAGGGATTATTTGCAGGCACTGGTGCTGAGATGCCGAATGCGATCGGGATCAGTGGAGGATTACCTGGAGCGGCTATACGTATTGCTCGGTTCACACATACAGGTTTAGATCGTGCATTTCAAACTAGAAAACGATTACCATCCGAATTCGCCACCATTCCGGGAAGGCTTGAAATACTATCTTGTAAGCATGTACGCACTCCTATGTTACAAGGTGATGTGTGGTATCACAGTTGGCAGGCTGGTGGGGGGTACGGAGATCCTTTGACGCGTGAGCCTTCCCAAGTATTTGAAGATTTGATGAGAGGCATAATCTCAAAAAAAGCAGCCAAAGATATTTATGGCGTTGTTATATCTGAAGAAGAAAAATTGAATATAAAAGAAACTCAGTCTTTGCGTCAATCGATAAGAAAACAAAAAATGCTAGAATCTATCGCAATTGATTCATCTCAAAGCGTCCTTCGATTCAAAACTAATAAAACATTTACCTTTGGTAATGCTTTAAAGATAAACGGTAAAAGCAAAAAAATTACGTGTCTTCACTGCGATAAGACTATAGGAAAATCAGGTGAAAACTTGCTAGGCCACTTAAAACAACGTATCACTCATTTAAAAGATGCAGGTCCAGTGCGCGGTCAAGATTATGATCATGGAAGATTTAAATTAAGACAACTACTGTGTCCTTCTTGTGGCTCTGCAATTGAAACCAATTTAGCATTTGAGGGTGCACCACCGCCCTCTCTGGATTTAATTGATTAAAGGGATTTATCAAATGGGCTATAAAAAAAATCTTCATGACTAGTCGATTAATAAAACAAAGCCCTGGTTCTATTCCGGAATTAAGCACGCCAATATCTACGATTGGTGAAGAAATTAGGCTCGCAAGAAAATCAAAAAAATTGACTTTAGTAGAGTTAGGAAAGAAAACAAATCTGTCTGTTAGCTATTTATCGCAAGTTGAACGAAACATAATCGCTTCGTCAGTAAGCTCGTTAAAAAGAATAGCTGAAATATTAAACATGCCGGCTAGCGCCATTATGTTCTCTGAAGCTCGCAAAAAATCAACTACTCATTCAGTTGGTATAGTGCGTGCTAATCAGAGAATGAAAATTGAGTTTCCTGGGTCAGATATTATTTATGAAATGTTGACTCCCGACTTAAAAAGAAAGGTTTCTCTATTTTGGATTAATTTACCTCCTGGCTCACAAAGCGGTGTGAATGCATTTAGCCACGAAGGGGAAGATGCCGTAATTGTTCTTGAAGGACAACTTAGGGTCAATGTGGGTGACAATTGGTACACTTTAAATAAGAATGACTGCCTTTACTTTGAGAGTGAACTACCTCACCAATGGAAGAATGAAAGTACTACCTATACAGTAGCCATTTGGATGAGTACACCGCCATCTTTTTAAATATTTTTAAAAGTGGAAAACAATTGAGCCAGGAATCTATAAATAAGTTGGGGGAAGAATTTAGTGTGAGTCACTACATTTGTCCTGATAATGTTGGTTTTATAGAGTTTTTAGATATTATTCAAAATTATGGTTTCAAAGGCGTGGGCCTCACAGAACGAGTCTTTAAAGAAACCTCTTTGAGCTCAATAAAAAACGAATTAAAGAGTCGTGATCTTTTTATAAGCTCAATAAACAGTGCTGGCTATTTTTATCACCCAAACTCAAAACTTCATGATGCCCAATTAAATAAGAATAAATATTTGCTTGAGTGTGCCAGTGAATTAGGCAACTCTCCTCTAAACATTATCGTCGGGGGACAAAATGTGGGGTCTGGTGGTTTAACCTTAGACCAATCAAGAGATTACATTTTTGATAGATTAGAGCAATATAGTTATGAAGCACAATCGCTGGGCGTATCTTTGCTTTTGGAGCCGATTCATCCTGTATGGACTTGGTCAAAAAGTTGTATCAACAGCATAAACGAAGCGGTTGATATTGTAAATAACATTAATTCTATAAAAATTAATTTAGACCTTTTCCATACCTATTGGGATAGCGATTTCTTGAAATTTCTTGAGTCTGATAACGATAATATTGGATTGATTCAAATATGTGATGTCATAGAGAGTGAAGATACAAACTCTTTACACCGAGTGGCTCTTGGACAAGGTTTTTTAAATTTAGAAACTATTTTTCAAATAACTCGAAGAAAAAATAAGAAAGTATCGATAGAAATTGAGTACTTCAACAATAAATTAAATGGGTTGGACTTTAGGGATTTATTTAAAGAGTGTGTGGCTTACCTAAATCGATTAGTTTAGTTTAAATGAGAAGAGCTAGAAAGTTTATCGCGGTGAGCCGGATGTGCTATAGCGATCAGTCGTTTAATTCGCTCATTTAATGGTTGATTGCGTAATTGTGCAGCCCCCCATTCAGTAACGACCACATCAGCGTAGCTACTCTCTGATGTAACAAAACCATTGCTTAGTTTAGTTACGATGCGACTCGTGAGTCCATCTTTACTAGTTGAGGGAAGGAGTATGATTGATCTTCCGTTTTTTGAACTCAGTGCCCCCCTCATAAAATCCACGATGCCGCCAATAGCACCGATATACTTGCCGTTAATAGACTGCGAATTTACTTGTCCTGTTAAATCAACTTCTAACACTGAATTAATTGCGGTGAAATTATCTATTTGTGCCAGTACTTCGTGTGAATGCGTGTATGAATAAGGTCTAAGTCTTAACAATTTATTGTTATTTGCAAAGTCATTCAGTTTTTTTGTTCCAAGCAACGTAGCAGTCGTGATAAGCCCAGAATCTATATTTTTATGTCCATTCGTTATCACACCCTTTGATACGAGATCTAAAATTGAATCACTGATTACCCCTGAATGTATACCCAGATCCTTTCTGTCAGTGAGCATGCTAAGAACAGAGTCTGCGAGGGTTCCTATTCCTAATTCAAGAACACAACGGTCATTAATAAATTCAGCTGCATACTTAGCAATCTTACTAGCCGTATCAGTGATAGTACTTGAAGTAACTTCGATAAGTGGACGGTCAGTGTAAATTATTTTATCTATGTGAATACCATCAAGAAGATCTGATGTACTGGTCCATGGCATTTGCGAGTTTACTTCAGCAACAACAACTCGAGCACTACGAGCTGCGCTAGCCATGTAATCTGATGCGATACCCATACTATGCTTTCCGTCGGGGCCAGGCGGGCTAAGTTGAAGCATAGCTACATCGCATTGAATTTTTCTATTATCTATCATTGAACACAATTGAGAAGCATGCACAGGAATAACCTTGAGTGCACCAGTTGCTATCAATTTATGGTTTTTCCCAAGCCCCCCAAAGCTGCGCATCCTTAACCAATCAGAATGATTCGTTTGTAGCGTATCAGAAAATCCTGCTCCAATAAAAACAGAACACCCTCCCAAGGAGCTTCGTTGTTCTACAAGCATCTGTGTGAGGGGTAATGGCTCTGCCGTAGCTTGAGACCACAATATCGAATCACCAGGATTAACAAAAGATGAAAAATTTATCTTTTGATTCAAAATAGAATCGCTCTTAAAAAGCAACTACCGCACGACCACGCACGCCAGAATTAATTAATTTTTCGCAATGAGCTTTAAGATCCGAGAAAGCAATTGTGTAAGCAATGTCGTATAAATGCTTAGGATATAGATCACCTCCCTTGCGCATTCTTTCCCAGGTATCTCCTCGACTCGGGACTGGATGATTGGCATTAATTCCGACTAATGACACCGACCGTAAAATAAATGGATATATTGATGTTTGAAGTACTTCACTGGACGCGTTGCCGAAAGCGCAAACAACTGCCCTTTCTTTTGAAGAGCGTAAGATATCATCTAAAGGTTTACCACCCACTGCGTCAATTGCCCCTGCCCAACGTTGTTCTTCAAGAGGTTTATTACCGCCTGCTATCTCATCACGGCCGATCACTTTATTAGCGCCAAGGGAGCGAAGATAATCGTTCTCAGTAGATTTACCGGTGCTTGCGACTACAAAATATCCAAGAGACGAGAGCATATCAATAGCAAAAGAAGGGCATCCACCTGTCGCTCCCGTAACAATGATGGGACCGTCATCGGGTTTGATCTTTTTAATTAATTCAGCCACCGCAACTGCTGATGTATACGCAGCAAGACCCATAGCAACAACTTCAAAAGTGTTAATTCCATCGGGCAAACGTCCAACCCAAGTTGAAGGGACACGAACATACTCGCTATAAGCTCCGTCCCTGGACATACCGAATTGACGACCTCCTTGGACAGTTACTTTATCGCCTGGCTTAAAGTTAGAGTCGTTTGATTCAACAACAGTGCCAGAAACTTCAACGCCTGGTATACAGGGGAATTTAGAAATAACGTTGCCAACCCCAGTAACTGCTCGAGCATCTTTATAATTTACTGCAGCATATTCTGATTTAATAACAACATCTCCTGCTGCCAAATCATCGATTGTTTGATCCATCCACTTACTTACTCGTTTCTCGTCCTCTAAAAATTGTCTTATTGCTTTAAATTTAGTATGCATATTAATCTTTCAATTGAATAACTGCGCCACTTTTCAGTAGGGTGTCAATCTCTTTTGTCGTAAGTCCTAAATCGACTAAAACTTCGCAACTATGTTCGCCAAGTGCAGGGGGGCCGTAGCGTATTCGAGATTGTGAATCACGATCGCCGACGGCAAATCCTGGCATACGTACTTCTCCAGCTAATTTATTTTTTGTACTCACAATCACCCCATTATGTTTTAACTGGGGTGATTCCATCACCAAATCATAGTCGGCGATTGGTGCACAAATAATATCTTGAGCTTCCATTAAAACTTGCCACTCAGAAGATGTTTTTGAAGCCAAAAGAATTTTTAATTCAGACATTAATTTTTTTCTATTAGCTACTCTTAATGGAATAGTTGCAAAGTCTGAGTGAGTTTCTAATTCTGGTCTGCCAAGCAATTTACAAAGTGCTGACCAACGATCATCATGATAAGCTGCAATCATGATCCAACCATCTTTTGTTGGATAAGCTTCATTTGGAGCAGAGTAAGGCGCGGCAGTACCTGATCGGATAGGTTTTTCTCCACTAGACAAATAGGATGTAATTGCGGAGAGCTGAAACATCATTGCACTGTTATAAAGGGAGTTATCTATATGTTGTCCTTGACCAGTTGACTCGACTACTCTTAACGCAGCCAAAACGCAACTAGTTGATATAAAGCCAGTGACCATGTCTACTGCTGGAACAAGAACTTTCATGGGTGGTGAGTTTTCATCACCAATATTACTCATTAAGCCAGAGATAGCCTGTACTATACCGTCGACTCCTGCCTTATCCTTCCATGGGCCAGTTTGTCCATAGGCAGAAATCGAAGTAAAAATCAGCTTTGGATTAATCGCTATCAAAGACTCATATCCAATCCCTAATCTATCCATTACCCCAGGACGAAAACTCTCTAATACAACATCGGTTTTGATAACTAGTTGTTTAATTAATGAGACACCTTCAGGTTTTTTTAAATCAACGATTAGTGAACGCTTATTCCTATTAAAGCTCATTGATGTAACAGATTCACCGTTTTGCCATGGGGGGCCAAGTTTGCGACCAATATCACCTGTAGGGGCTTCAACTTTAATAACGTCAGCACCCATATCGCCCAATTGCATGCCGCATAGTGGTCCTGCACCTATTTGAGTGAAATCTAAAACGCGAATTCCTGATAAGGCATTGTTAAGATTAGCGACTTGCTTTTTCATCTTATTTTCCCAGATAAGTATTAGTCAATTTTTAAATTAATGTTAGCGATCTCTTTTTTCCAAAAAATAAGATCAGTTTTTATTAAATCAGTCATTTTTTGTGGATTCATATAGTTAATAACAAAACTTTGGCTAGCTAGTCTCTCTTTAGTAACTGAATCAGCAAGTGCGCCTGCTATAGCTGTTGATATGACAGAAACAATTTCTTTGGGAGTGCCGGAAGGCGCAAGAACTGAGTACCAAAGCGGTGAAGTATAACCAGGTATTACCTCGGAAATTGTAGGTATATCAGGCGATATCGGCGAACGCGTCAACGTTGTCACTCCTAAAGGGCGTAACTTGCCAGCCTTGATATGTTGCTCGAGTGAAGCCATCGTGCCAATAGTTGCTTGAACTTGACCGCCAATTAAATCTGCAATGCAAGGACCAGTACCTTTATAAGGGATATGAACAATTTTGATATTGGCGTCAAAATTAAAAACTTCGAAAGCAATGTTTTGTGGCGTACCAGCACCAGGTGTACAGTAATTAAGTGATCCTGGTTTTGCCTTAGCTAAGGCTATAAATTCCCTCAAATCGTTTGCAGGTAACAAAGGATTAACTGTTAACAACATTGGTACAGAGGCAACTAATGCAACTGGTGAAAAATCTTTTTCTATGTCAAATGGTAAGCTAGAGTACATCCAAGGGTTGATTGTTATTTGGTTGGAAGCCATCAAGATCGTATAACCATCTGGGGCAGCACGCGCAACCATCTCAGTGCCTACATTACCTCCAGCCCCAGCCTTATTATCAATTACGATTGATTGCCCAAGCAACTCGGCCATTTTAGGTGCAATCGTTCTCGCTAGAATATCGTTGCCCCCACCGGGAGGAAAGGGCACTACAAACCGAATTGGTTTATTTGGGAATTTAGAGCTATTTCCTTGTGCTGATGACGAACTAACGCTGAATACTGCAATAATAAACACAAGTAAAGATGTATATATTTTCATTTTGCCTCCAAGGATAATTCTGGTCATTGATTATTCAAATACTTATGCGGTTTAAAAATTTTGACCAATTAATGTTTCTTATTTTCTGAGCGCGCCCTTTTATAAAAAGATACCATAAAATGTAAAAGGTAACAATAGATAAATACATTTACTCTATCTATCTAATATCTAATGAAAAAAGAAAATTTATTCTTTATATTTCAAGTTGTTCATTTAGAAAGTGGGATTTTGAAGCTCAAAAATGAATCTAATATGCTTTAAAAAATGTGTCTTCTAGCCTGGAGTTGGGAGCCCGAAACTGATCATCCCTTTACATTAATTGGCAACCGGGATGAGTTCTACGCACGCCCTACTCAATCTCTTCATTGGTGGGATGATAAAGTCTTGGCCGGGAGAGACTTGCAAGAAGGTGGAACTTGGCTAGGAATAAGCCGTCAAGGTAAATTAGCGGTATTAACAAATTACCGAGATCCAAGGCTAAGCAGGTCAAATGTTCTTTCAAGAGGGCACTTAGTCGCTGAATTTTTAAGAAATGACGGAACTCTTGAAAGCTATTTAGAGCACCTATGTGCTGTAAGTCAATCCTATAATCCTTTCAACTTATTGCTGTATGACGGGACAAAATTAAAAGGGTTCGAGAGTAGACACGCTAAGATTGTAGACATCGGGCCAGGTATTGGTGGTTTATCTAATGCCGATTTCAATTCGCCCTGGCCAAAGCTTAAAACATTAAAAGGTCAGCTTAAATCTAGCTTTGAGAACGGGTTAGCTGATAACTCATATTTTATGAGTCTACTTCAGAACTCAACTCCAGCTGCAGATGGCGAACTTCCCAATACAGGAATTTCAATAGAGCGAGAACGGGATTTATCATCTTGCTTTGTGCGAATGCCAGAATACGGAACGCGTGCATCAAGCATTGTTCGTGTTAGCCGTAAAGAGGTTTCTTTTATAGAACAAAGTTATGACAGCAAGGGGATTACAGACCTTAATGAGTTTATTTCACGAATATGATCAAGAAAACCACTAAAAGAGCAATTCAGTAAATATTGTTTTCTAATAAAACTAAACAGGTTTTGTGTTCGAGGGTGCAACAAAAAGTCAACGAATACTAATACAAAAAGTACCCTGAGAAATTGTTTAAAAGATCGTACTTTTACCAGAGTACTAACACCGGTAAATCTTTTGGTTAGTACAACTATATTTTTGTCTATCAAGACAGTAAATGTCATTCAAATGTGTTTAAAACTAAGGGTAAGCTCTAGGTTAATAATTGTATATATACAATTTATTAATGCTATTGACAATTATGAAAATAAGTTCGAAAATAAAAATTGGTTTTTAACTAATAGATAATGAAATTATTAACTGAATTTAATACCTATAAGGATGCTATTGAGCAGTTTTCATCCGCAAGGTTGTGGGATCTTTTTGATGGAAACAAAGAGCAATTTAACATTGCTCATGAATGCCTAGATCGCCACGCCCATGAGAAGAAAGAGGCTATCATTATCATTCACTCAAGCGGTAATAATGAAATCATTACCTATGAAGAGTTATCAAAATATTCATCTCAATTTGCTAATTGGATAAAATCAGAAGGTATTCAACCTGGTGAAAGATTAGCAATTATGTTGGAGCCGTCTCTAGCATTTTATGTATCACTTTTCGGGGTAATGAAATCAGGGGCGATTGCGGTTCCATTTTTTACATTATTCGGGCCTGATGCTGTAAGTTTAAGGGTTGAAGACTGCAAGCCCAAGATGTTAATAACTTCTACCGAGAAAAAATCAGTCTGTGATAATTTAAAGGATACAAAGATTTGTGTTTTTAATGAAGATCATTTCAAAAAAATTCAAAATTTTCCTACGACTATTGAGCTTAATTCAAAATCTAGCGATCTGGCTGTATTTCAATACACATCAGGGACCACCAGAGAGCTTCCTGAAGCAGTTAAGCATTCTCACCAAACTCTCGTAACTTTAATGGTTGCAGCCCTCTACGGAACTGGAATCCGTAAAGGAGATCGATTTATGTGCCCCTCGTCTCCTGCTTGGGGACATGGACTGTGGCATGGCACATTTGCTCCAATGGCTTTAGGTTTGACCATTGGTACTTATAGTGGAAAATTCTTTCCAGAAATACTTCTCAATGGAATAGTTAATCATTCTTTCACTAATATTTCAGCCGCGGCCACTCATTACAGAATGATCAGAACATCGCCTCAAATAAGTAACCTAACATTTTCCGAACGCATTGAGCTATCTTCTAAATTAAAATTGAATAAGCTCTCTTATACAGGGGAGCCACTCGACGATGAAACAGAACTATTTATAAATAAATTTTTTAATCTCGATGCATGTAGCATTTACGGTACAACTGAAATTGGAGTTGTATTAGTTAATTACCCAGGTTGTGACGATTTCATCGTTAAAGCTAAATCTCTTGGAAAACCTACACCTGGCGCATTCCTTCAAGTTCAAACTAACGAAGGTGAATCCTCGCCAACTAATTCAATTGGCAACCTAATGGTCAAGAGAAAAGGAGTTTGGTTAGCCACAAAAGATTTGGCTTGGATCGATGATGATGGATATTTCTTTCATGCTGGGCGCGCTGACGATGTAATTATCTCAGCTGGTTGGACCATCAGCGCTAGGGAAATTGAGAACGCTGTTCTCAAGCATTCAGATGTTCTAGAAACAGCAGCCATTGGGGTAAGTGATCCCATCCGAGGCCATGTTATCAAAGCATTTGTAGTGAGCAAACGTGCGCCTAATTCTGATTTTATAAGTGAAATACAAGCACAAGTTAGAAATAAACTTAGTCAACATACGTTCCCTAGAATAATTGAATTTGTTGATGAGCTACCAAAAACACCTGCTGGCAAAGTGAATCGAAAAATATTAAGAGATCGCGAGAAATTAAAAGAGCAGTCTACCAAAAGCAGTAATCACTAGTAACTAAACTTAAGGAAAGTTTTATGCAAAATAATCGATCGTTTCCAAAAATAACGGAAAAAGGAATGGAGGATCTCAGACAAAGGATTGGAGTTAAGATAACCGATACATTGGAGCCATGGTGTCATGAAGCAACCAGAGATAATATTCGCCATTATGCTCACGGCATTGGTGACGATAATCCTCTTTGGTGCGATCCAGAATACGCCGCAAAATCTCAATATGGTGGCATCATCGCACTACCATCATTTTTATTTTCTACCAATCGAATTATTTCTGGATATGTAGGAGGTTTACCCGGCATACATGCAATGTGGTCTGGTGCAGATTGGACTTGGTATAAACCTATATTTCGAAATGATGAAATACATTCACAGGCGTATCTTAAAGATTTAAAAGAACACGATACTCGCTTTGCTGGAAAAGCAATACAGCAAACTTACCATGTAGACTTCTTCAATCAGCACGGAGACAAAATATCTGAAGCGGATAGTTGGTGTTTCAGAACGGAGCGGGATCATGCGAGAGAACAAGGTACTAAATACAAAGAGGTAAGGGCTAGGGAGCAGCGAACATACAGTGACGAGGAACTTGGAGAGGCTTACAAACTTTACAAAAATGAAGAAGTGCGCGGCTCCGTACCCAGGTATTGGGAAGATGTAAATGTGCAAGACGAACTGCCAATTATGTTTAAGGGGCCAATGACCGTTACTGGCTTTATAGCCTACGCTCAGGGATGGGGCGGACTCTACATTAGGGCAAATAAACTTGCTTGGAAACTTGTAGATGTACATCCTGGTTTAGGTATTAAAAATAGATACGGCATTCCAGATGTACCAGAAAGAGTCCACTGGGAGGAGGAGTTCGCACTTGAGGTTGGTGCGCCTGGCGCTTATGACTATGGACCTGAGCGCAACTCTTGGCTAACCCACCAATTGACAAATTGGATGGGTGACAGTGGGTTTCTAAGGAAAAATACCTGTAAGATTCGAAGACACAATCCCCAGGGAGATATGCTTTTTTTCAAGGCAAAAGTAGTTAAGAAGTACACGGAAGAAGGGCGTCATTTGGTTGAAATTGAACAAATCGCTCACAATCAAGATGACGAATTATCAGTTCTTGGAACTGGAATAGTTGAACTTCCAACAAAGAAATAATGAATGCAAGACCAAGCGCAATTCAATCCTGACTCTAAGGGTGCCTTAGACGGTATCAAGGTGATTGATTTGTCGCGTGTATTGGCTGGTCCTTTGTGCACTCAAAATTTGAGCGATCAAGGGGCAATTGTGATTAAAGTTGAACCGCCTACTGGAGATGAAACGAGGCATCTAGGGCCGCCATTTGACCCAGCATCCGGTTTAGCCAGTTACTTTAATGCCCTCAATAGAGGGAAAAAATCAATTGGCCTAGATTTGAATAAGGAAGAAAGTATAAATATATTGCATCATTTATTAAGTGATGCAGACATTTTGGTTGAGAATTTTTTACCTCAAACAATGGAACGCTGGGGAATAGGCTATGAGCAGAGTTTAGCTAAGCTGTATCCTAAATTAATATACTGCTCTATCAGTGGCTTTGGCGAAACAGGTCCATTAGGTGGGCTTCCAGGTTATGACGCCGTCTTGCAAGCCATGTGTGGAATTATGAGTGTAAACGGTGATACGTCGATTGGTTCTACTAAGGTTGGCATACCAATTGTTGACCAGATGACGGGATACGTCGCTTTGTCTGGAATATTGATGGCACTATTTGATAGAACTAGAACTGGAAAGGGGCAGCGAGTAGAGGCGACTTTGTATGACAGTGCAATTAATCTGCTAATACCACAAGCCGCTAATTGGATGGCTAGTGGTCAAGCACCCCAATTGATGGGTAGTTCGCATTCAAATATTGCACCTTATGATAAATACAAAATTAAAAAAGGTGAAGTCTTTATTGCTATCGTAAATAATCAACAATTTGAAAAATTTTGTAAATTTATTAAAAAAGAAGAGTGGATTATTAATGTGAATTTTGAAAAAAATTCAGCTAGAAATAAAAATAAAGAATTGTTAAAAAAGGAGATTGAAAAAGCTATTTATGAATTCGATATTGATCATATTTGCGAAGAACTAATGCGCGTTGGCGTTCCTGCTGCGACGATTCAAACTATTCCACAGGCATTAAACCACCCACACAGCAAACATCGAAACTTAATAATAGAGAAAGAAGGATATAGAGGAATTAGGTCTCCTATCTTACTGAGCGGAACAAATTGTAAAATAACTCAAACTCCGCCATCATTCTCTGAGCACAGAGTAGAAATTTTAAAAAGTATAGGATTTACAGAGATTGACATTCAAAGACTGGAAAGCGAAGGGATTAGCCCGTCAAAGATAAAAACATTAAAATGATTAGGAGACTTTTTATGAGAGTATTAGTTTTTTTAAGGTTGCTTATAGCATTTTCACTTTTAGTAGTAGTGCCTAATAGCTTTTCGCAAAGCTACCCCGATCGAACCATAAAGATAATAGTTGCCTACCAAGCTGGTCAAGGTACTGACACTGCAACTAGGTATTTGGCAGAACAGGTCGCAAAAGAATTGGGACAGTCTATTATCATCGATAATCGCCCTGGCGCTGCTGGCAACCTTGGCACTGAATTAGCTGCTCAAGCGCTTCCAGATGGTTACACCCTTACCATGGGGACTAACGCAACGCACGTAATGAATACTTACCTTTATCCAGGATTACGATTTGACCCGAATAAAGATTTTGAGCCAATCGCATTGATTGGAACTTTTCCAATGATTATTGGAGCTAGCCCGAGTTCTGGAATTAAAAATATCACTGATTTACTAAATATTGTAAAAAATAAACCTAATGGCGCAGATATCGCCGTGCCGAGCACTACTGCTAGATTAGTTGTTGAGCTACTGAAAGAAAAAACACATTCAAATCTTTTTTATGTTCCCTATAAGGGAACAAGCAGCGCTTTGACAGATGTTGTAGGGGGACAATTACCCCTCATCATCGACACCCCAACTGGGCTCAAAACCCAAATGGCAAGTGGAAACATAACTCCAATTGCTGTCACCTCATTAGTGCAAAGTAATCTTGCTCCAGGTGTCAAAACGGTTGTAGAGCAAGGTATTTCAGACTTTGAAGTTATTGCGTGGAATGCTTTGTTTGCACCCAAAGGAACACCTGCTCCTATCATCAACACACTAAATACTGCATTTAATAAAATTTTGAATCGTCCAGAAACAATTCAAAAACTAATTGACTTAGGATTCGACCCTGCAGGCGGGTCTCCAACTAAATTATCGGACTTTATCAAAAACGAGAATAAAAAATGGGGGCCATTGATAAAAAATTCAGGAATTAAAGTTGAGTAGTTTAAATACTCGTAAAGTATATTTAGATATATAGCTCCAAGGACTTAGATTTTGTTTTAAGCTCTGCTGCTAAATCATTGACTTTCTTTTGAGACAGGTTATTGGACAAACTTGCTACAACCAAAGTGTGCGTTATAAATCCATTTTGATTTAATATTGGAGTTGCAATTAGAGTAATGCCATCTATATAATTATTCCGGTCTACGCTAAAGCCTTGTTTATGAGCCAAGTCAACTTCAGTTTTCCAGTCTTTAAATTTAATTGGCTTATCCCACCGAATTTTTTTAAATTGCTCTTCAAGTTCTTCCCAGCTTTGATCACTAAATGCAGCGGCCAAGCGACCAGTTGCGCTAACTAAGGTTGGAAATCGACTTCCAACATCCACGTAAAGCCTGAAGGGAGATTCTACTTTTGAGAGGGCCATGACCACAATATGCTGTTTTGAAGATACTTCTACTCCCATAGCAGTAACTCCCCATTGTTTAGAGATTGCATCTAAAGTAGGTTGCACCAAAGATGCAAAGTCGCTTTTATTAATAACGCTTCTTGCCAGTGAGATCAAACCATTGGCGAGTTGATATTTTTTTGTCTCACTATCCATTTGAACTAGGTTTTCGTGCACTAAAACTCTAATAATATGCAGACAAGTACTCGGTAATATATTTAGAGAATCAGATATAGTTTTTAGGTTAAGGGGAACATTACTATCCCCCAATAATCTAATGATTAACACTGCACGGCTGACTGCAGGTACTGCGCGAATTACGGTGGATTTCCTCATTTACCAGTGGTTCATTTCAAATAGTATCGTTAATAATAAATTTATTTTTATGTTAAGGCTGCTTTACCATTTTACTCTGAATGCTTTAGTGCTTTGAAATCACCACTTTACCGTAATTATCTTAAAGGGGTCAAAAAGTCTGAAAGAAAAAATAAGTACTTCAATAATAAATTGAATGAGTTGAATTTTAAGAAATTACTTGAAAAGCGTATTTTTATTTAGACTCAGTCAATATTATCCAGATTAAGACTTATAAAAATATATCTATTTAATCTAATATCCTTCTATAAAAAGTAATAACAC
>CAIQHG010000062.1 GCA_903871545.1 uncultured Burkholderiales bacterium
CCAATACAATTGCACTGATGTAATATGACCAAAAGGGAGAGAGGAAATCACTCATCTTAATTCCTTATTCATCCAAAAATGGAAGTTGTGCAGCCTCATTAAATTCTTTGGTTTTTCGCCTATCAAGAACCCAAAAGATGATCCCAATAAAAGTAATAAAACTCATCACTGTTGCTATCTCTCTTAACGTTGTTATGTCCATCTAAATAACTCCAATTTATTTGAGTGCCAAACCCAAGGACTGCAAATAATCAATCAATGCATCTTGTTCAGTTTTGTCTTTGACAGCAAGCGCTGCGCCCTCAATTTCTTCATCGCTATAAGGTACTCCCACCCGTCTAAGTGCCCGCATACGGGGCGCCATCACCTCTGGCTCTATGGTATTTTTGCTTAACCAAGAATAGGCCGGCATATTAGACTCTGGAACCACGTCTCTGGGATTATTCAAATGGATACGGTGCCATTCGTCACTATATTTACCCCCAACTCTTTGCAGATCGGGGCCTGTTCGTTTGCTTCCCCATTGGAAGGGGTGGTCATAAACAAACTCACCAGCAACAGAATAATGCCCATAACGCAGAGTCTCTGATAGAAATGGTCTAATCATTTGCGAATGGCAGTTGTAACACCCCTCTCTTATATAAATATCGCGCCCAGCCAGTTGCAAAGCGCTATAAGGTTTAACGCCCTCAAGAGCTTGGGTGGTTGATTTTTGAAAAAACAGGGGAACAATTTCTACTAAACCCCCAACTGCGATCACCAGCAAAATCAAAATAATCATTAACCAATTATTGGTCTCTATCTGGGCGTGTGAGAATCCGCTAGCCTTTGAGCTTGGGTTGTCGTGTTCTTTATTAGTCATCATCTGGTCCCTTAATGGCTGGCACTAACATTTAATGTGGGAATCAATATCGGAGTTGCTCGTCCCTTAAATACCGTCATCAGCACATTCCAAAGCATCACCAACATGCCGAATAAGTAAAGTGCACCACCTA
Source organism: uncultured Burkholderiales bacterium (assembly GCA_903871545.1). Taxonomy (GTDB): domain Bacteria; phylum Pseudomonadota; class Gammaproteobacteria; order Burkholderiales; family Burkholderiaceae_C; genus Limnohabitans. The sequence continues at coordinate 996 of CAIQHG010000062.1, forward strand.
AAACTCGAATCACATAGTATGGATATGTTGCTTTGACTCCTTCAACAAAGGTATAGGTCAAGGTTCCATCCTCATTAATTGCTCTCCACATGAGTCCTTGCATAACCCCTGCAATCCACATTGCAGCGATGTACAAAACGATTCCAATTGTTGCAGTCCAAAAATGCAATTCAATCGCTGGAATACTGTGCATTTTCTTTTGGCCAAATAGTCTTGGAATTAAAAAGTAAATCGATCCCATTGAGACAAGACCAACCCAGCCCAAGGCCCCTGAGTGGACATGCCCAATGGTCCAGTCCGTGTAGTGCGAGAGTGCGTTCACAGTCTTGATTGACATCATTGGCCCCTCAAAGGTACTCATTCCGTAAAAGGATAAAGATACGATGAGAAAACGAAGAATTGGATCGTCTCTGAGTTTATGCCACGCACCAGAAAGAGTCATAATTCCGTTGATCATTCCACCCCAACTAGGCGCAAGCAAGATCAAAGAAAACACCATACCAAGAGACTGAGTCCAGTCTGGCAATGCCGTGTAATGCAAATGGTGAGGACCTGCCCACATATAAGTGAAGATCAGAGCCCAAAAGTGAACAATTGAAAGTCTATATGAATAGACGGGACGCCCAGCTTGCTTGGGAATAAAGTAGTACATTATCCCCAAGAAACCAGCAGTCAAAAAGAATCCAACCGCGTTATGACCATACCACCACTGAACCATCGCATCTTGAACGCCTGCATATGCAGAGTAGGACTTTAAAAAACTTGCTGGAGACTCAGCACTGTTGACTATATGGAGTATGGCCACGGCAATGATAAATGCCCCGAAGAACCAGTTAGCTACATAAATGTGTTTGACTTTGCGTATACCCACAGTTCCAAAGAAAACCACCGCATATGCAACCCATACTACGGCAATTAAGATATCAATTGGCCACTCAAGTTCTGCGTATTCCTTACCCGTTGTGTATCCAAGTGGCAATGTGATTGCAGCAGCCAATATGACAGCCTGCCACCCCCAAAAAGTGAAGGAAGCAAGTGCGGGCGCAAATAACCGGGTTTGCCCAGTTCTTTGGACTACATAGTAACTTGTTGCAAACAAGGTGCAACCGCCGAAAGCAAAAATGACAGCGTTTGTATGCAAGGGCCTAAGTCTTCCGTAGCTCAGCCAAGGAACTCCAAAATTAAGATCAGGCCATGCAAGTTGAGAGGCAATCAATAGGCCAACCAACATCCCAACAACGCCCCACACAACTGCCATGATCGCAAATTGCCTAACCACCGTGTCGCTGTAGGCGTTTGGATTGTTTAAATTTAGAGCTTGATTCATTCCTCACCTTTTTGAAAGTCTTGTAAATAGTATGACAAAAGTCATATTTATCTTAATTGATCTACATCAATCATCCCTCAAAATCCGCTCTCCCTCACTCTCTAAGTTATCAAATTGTCCTTTTTCTATTGCCCACCACAGACCCGCTAAGATTATTAAGACCAACACAACCGATAAGGGAACTAAAAGATAGAGAATTTCCATGATAAGGATTCAGTGTTTAGATTCTATTAAAGCTGAGGCCCTGGCAAGCTGCAAGGAGTTAAGAACGACGATGATTGAGCTAAGAGCCATGCCGATTCCACTTGCCCAAGGAGGTAACCATCCGATTACTGCTAGCGGGATGCAAATTATGTTGTAAAGACCTGCCCAAATAAAATTCCCTTTAACCACCCTCATGGTTTTTTTAGCAAGCATCAGCGACTGCGTAACAGTCCAAAGTTTATTTGACAAAACAACAACATCTGCCTTTGCTTGGGCAAAGGGAACCGCATGACCAAAAGCAAAAGACACATCCGATTTAGCGAGAGCTGGCATGTCGTTAAATCCGTCTCCAACGGTTGCGACATGCAGGCCCGACTTTTGCAACTCCCCCACTCTGCTTAATTTATCAAACGGTGTACATTTTGACTTGTAGAAATTTTCAGTGATATTTAGTGCGAGAGCCACTTCTCCTACAAAACGAGGTTGATCCCCAGAGAGCACCTCTATACTCAAGCCCATCTCGCGCAGTGCATTGACACAAGCTTTTGCATCTTCTCGTAAATTCTCACTTAATGAAAAACTTGCCAGCCACCCTGCTTGATCCGCAAAATGAATCTGCGAGGACCTAGCCCGCGCAGGAACTATTACTTTAGTATTCAATGCTTCGCAAAATTCAAGGGACCCGAGTCGGTAGAGTTGATTTGTAGCTGAACGCCCCTCTAAGCCCTGACCCGCCAATTCCTTAACGCTGATGGCCTGTGAGTCTGATATTCCTAAAGAATTCTTTTGAAAGCATGGGTCGATCCGCCTCTCTGGACTCGAGAAATTTGGCTCCATCTCAGACAAAGATTTTGACAAAGCTCTTGATAAAGGATGCCAAGACTGAGCTGCAAAGGCAGCAGCAATTTGCATCACAAGAAATTGATTTGTACTTAACCTAAGGCCGTTCGCGATATGAATTACTCCCTCTGGGGTGTAAATGTCTTGCAGCTGTTGGCCATCCCTGGTAAGGGTACCGGTTTTATCAAAAATCACAGTTTGTATGCCCGCCATTTTCTCAAATGAATTGAGGTCACGTACAAAAACGGCGTGCCTAGCCAAATTTCCGGTGGCGGCTAGCATCGCAGCTGGAGCAGCCAATGACAACGCACAAGGACAGGTAACGATCAGCACTGAGACACCCACCATGACCGCTTGGACAGTACCCCCTGATCCAAATACAGCCCAGTAAGCAAAGCTTAGGAACGCTAAAAGAAGCACTCCCCACAAAAAGGGAGTAGCGAATCGGTCTGCAATTAAAACGATATTAGGCTTATTGAGGGAGGCTTGCTCCATTAACTTAACAATTTCAGCAAAACGGGTCTCTTTGCCAAGTGCCTTAACTTTTACGGTGACCGATTGTGAAAGGTTGTGGCTACCCGCTAGTACACTTGATCCGATCTCTTTCAATACAGGCTTAGATTCACC
>CAIQHG010000063.1 GCA_903871545.1 uncultured Burkholderiales bacterium
CCTTGGGGGAGATTGTTCTAGATTTCTTTGATAAGTTGAAATCCGTGAGCCGCGGTTATGCCTCAATGGATTATGAATTTAAAGAGTACCGGGCCTCTGACGTGGTTAAGGTTGATATCTTACTTAACGGCGAGAAGGTGGATGCATTATCAATCATAGTGCACCGCTCGCAGTCACAATACCGGGGACGGGCGGTGGTTGCAAAAATGCGGGAAATCATCAGCAGACAAATGTTTGATGTAGCGATTCAAGCCGCCATAGGTGCAAACATCATCGCGCGTGAATCAATTAAAGCTTTAAGAAAGAACGTCTTGGCAAAATGCTACGGTGGAGACATAAGTCGCAAGAGAAAACTACTTGAGAAACAAAAGGCAGGAAAAAAGCGAATGAAGCAAATCGGATCTGTAGAAGTCCCCCAAGAGGCATTCTTGGCTATTTTGCAAGTAGAGGATTGATGAATATGCCAGTTATTACGGCCGTGGTTTTGGGCGCATTTGCCAGCTATATAGGATTTTGGTACCTGGGTTACATCGAGGGCAATTTTTCCTTGCTATTATTCGTAGCGAGCGTTGTCACTGGAATTTATTGGTTGGCAGAGCGGTTTTATTTCCTTCCCCAAAGGATTAAAGGCGTCCAATCCCTACAAGACCAAACAATCGCGCGTGACACACAGCTTAGAGCTCTTGGCATCACTCCTCAAGAAAATGATAATTCTCAGAAAATAGAGGAAACAGCTCGCCAACCTTGGTGGCTAGACTGGACTGCTGGGTTGTTTCCAGTTATTGTGGTCGTGTTTTTACTCAGATCTTTTTTATTTGAGCCCTTCAAGATTCCCTCAGGCTCGATGATTCCCACCCTACTGGTTGGAGACCTTATTTTGGTCAATAAGTTTCACTACGGGGTGCGCCTGCCTGTCGTGAATCTAAAAATCACCGAAGGAACACCCGTAGAGCGTGGGGACGTGATGGTCTTTAGATTTCCCCCAAAACCCAGTTTGGATTACATCAAACGGGTGATTGGAGTGCCCGGCGATGAGGTGGCCTACCTCAACAAGCAATTGACCATCAACGGCGTTAGTGTTGAAAAAAAAGCATTACCAGAATTTTTCGAAGAAGACAGTCTTCGATACATAAAACAATTTGTTGAGGATTTACCTGCAGGTCATGACCAACAAATCAGTGCAGCGCGTAAAACTCATCCCCTCTTAAATGAGGATGAGCGTCCTGCCTTTGTTGCGGGCGCCGATAACTTCAAGTTCAAAGAACTATGCACCTACAGTGTTGAGGGATTTATCTGCAAAGTTCCCCAAGGGCATTACTTTATGATGGGGGACAACCGAGATAATTCACTGGATTCAAGGTACTGGGGGTTTGTGCCTGATGAAAATATAGTGGGTAAGGCTATATTTGTATGGATGAACTTTGGCAGTCTTAAGCGAATAGGTAGCATCAACTAATGCAAATAAAGCCTCAGGTACAGTTTTATGCTGTCCTCGAGCAGCGACTTGAGCACACATTCAAACAACCAGAGCTGATAGTTCAAGCCCTAACTCACCGAAGTTACGGATCCAATCACAACGAGAGACTGGAGTTCTTGGGCGACTCGGTCCTTAACCTTGCAGTTTCTCAATTGCTTTATAAAGAATTATCAAATTTACCAGAAGGTGATCTGTCAAGGGTTCGTGCAAACTTAGTCAAACAAGAAACACTGCACCAACTCGCTCTTGAATTGGGCCTGGGGTTGTTGATCAAACTAGGGGAGGGCGAGATAAAGTCGGGGGGGCAAAGTCGTCCCTCCATACTTGCCGACGCGCTAGAGGCTGTCATTGGGGCTGTATTTCTGGATGCGGATTACACCGCTGCTCAGGCCCTTGTGTTCCGACTTTACGAGCAAGTCAGCATTACCCCGTCCATGTCCGCCGCCTCAAAGGATGCAAAAACCGAACTCCAGGAGTGGTTACAAGGCAGGCGTCTTAGATTACCCGTTTACCGTGTTGTAAATACAAAAGGTGCTGCACATCAACAAACCTTTGAAGTTGAATGCGAGATACTTGATTTAAAAATAAGTCAACGCGGTGTAGGCGAATCAAAGCGCTCGGGAGAACAATCAGCGGCTAAGGCTATGTTAGAGTTACTGAGTAAACAAACTTAAATGGGCGTGCAAGAAAACATCCTTATTTTTTCACGTACTGTGGAGTGGTTGGCAAAACAAGACCTCACATCAATAAATATAAAAAATAATAAATGACCGATAACGTCTCTTCATCTGGTGATGTAAAACCAAAAGCTCAAAAGAAAAAAACCAAGCCAACCAAGCTTGTTGCTGACTTGCCTGAGACTGCACCCGCTCTCTTGCAAGAGCAACCCGAGCGCGAAGGGCAAGAAATCTTGGACGTCGATAAAGACACCTTAACCCAGATGTTGCAAGCAGCAATTGGCCCCACTAATGCGTTGCACCGCTGCGGCACCCTTGCAATCGTTGGAAAACCTAACGTGGGTAAATCAACTCTCTTAAATGCCTTAGTGGGTCAAAAAATAAGCATTACGTCTCGGAAAGCTCAAACTACTCGTCACCGAATTACGGGGATTAAAACTCAAGGGGACTCTCAGTTTGTGTTTGTCGATACGCCTGGATTTCAAACACGGCACTCCAACGCCCTTAACCGCTCACTCAACAAAACAGTTGCGGGTGCAGTTAGTGGCGTGGACTTGATCCTCTTTGTGGTCCAGTCGGGTGCATTCTCCGTTGCTGATGCAAAAGTACTTGACTTGTTAGGAGCCCATACGCCGATCATTTTGATTGCTAACAAATTAGACATGATCCATAGACGTGCGGAATTAGCTCCTTGGCTTCAAGATATGCAAAAAAGGGGCACATTTATTGAGACAGTTCCTATGTCTGCTAAAAACGCAAAGGACGTCGAGAGGCTTTTGAGTGTTTGCTCAAAGTACCTCCCTCAGCAGGCTTGGTGGTATGCCCCCGATGAGCTTACCGACAGAAGCGAAAGATTCTTGGCAAGTGAAATAATAAGGGAAAAGCTTTTTAGACTGACTGGGGATGAGTTGCCCTACACCTCTACAGTCATTATTGATACCTTCACCCAAGAGCCCGGCAGAACAGTATCTCGTATGGTGCGAATTGCTGCAACTATTGTTGTTGAGCGCGATGGACACAAATCAATGGTGATTGGCGAGAGCGGAGACCGGTTAAAGAGAATAGGATCTGAAGCACGTCAAGAGCTTGAGCACTTAATGGATGCGAAAGTATTCTTAGAAATTTGGGTCAAAGTGCGCTCTGGGTGGGCGGACGATGAAGCGCGGGTGCGCAGTTTTGGCTACGAATAAGAGATCTTCGCTCAGCCGGGTCGTAGACCAGTCGGCCTACGTGCTCCAAACTTTTGACTGGAGTGAGACAAGTTTAATCGTAGAAGTGCTAACTCAAAACTTTGGACGCACCACGCTCGTTGCCAAGGGGGCTAAGCGCCCGAGCTCGAGCTTTCGCCCTATACTTCTTCCGCTTCAAATCTTAAAGCTGACGTACGGCGGGGACTCAGACATTAAAACTTTAAAGTCCGCTGCCTGGGGCGGCGGCACTGTGATGCCAAAGGGCGAGGCATTATTGTCGGGCTTATATTTGAATGAGCTTGTTTTAAGGATGCTTGCAAGGGATGATCCTCATCCAGAGCTTTTTCAAATTTATTCCCAGGTGGTACAGATACTCTCGACCCAAGACGAAATCGTCAAAGTCCCCGCGCTGAGAAGCTTTGAGTTACTTTTGTTAAAAGACCTTGGTTGGTTGCCTGACTTTACTCGACAATCTTTGACCCTTCAGCTCCTAAAGGATGAGCAAGTGTACTCCTGGATACCTGAGGTCGGACTATGCGAACAAGAGGGCACTGAGCTCATGGGTTTACCGGGCAAATGTTGGACGCAACTAAAGGCGGCGTTAAGCGCAGAGCATGCTCTAAGCTCAGTGATCCGGGTGTGTGCAGAGTTTGCCCCTCCTTACAGGCAGTCTTTGCAAACACAGTTGCGCGCTGTTCTACACTATCACTGTGGCGTCACCAAACTCAGAACTCGTCAATTCATGATGGATGTTCAATCCATACAATAAGTATTCATTAAGCATAAGATTGGCAATTGATATATGACCGCACTATCTGTTAATTTAAATAAAGTAGCAACGCTTCGCAATACAAGAATGTTGTCTATCCCAAGCGTCACTAAAGCGGCACTGATTTGTATTAAAGCGGGTGCAAACGGTATAACGGTTCACCCCAGACCTGATGAGCGCCATATCCGTGCGAATGACGTGCGTGAGCTATCTGAAATTGTTAAAAGCGCTAAGCATGTCGAGTTCAACATTGAGGGTAACCCATTTCATAATTTAATGCCTTTTGTGAGGGAAATAAAACCGGATCAAGTTACTTTTGTACCCGATTCGCAGGGCCAACTAACCAGTGATCACGGTTGGCGCTTTCCCCAGGACTTAGAGCGCTTGAGACCGCTTGTGCAAGAGGCTTTGAGCTTGGGTGTGAGGGTGAGTTTGTTTATGGACGCCGCACCCGATCAAATGCATTTTGTCAAAGAACTGGGCGCTCAAAGGGTCGAGTTGTACACAGAGCCGTACGCTGCCGCGTTTTTGACACCGAAAAGACAAAGTGTCTTGCAATCCTTCATCACCACCGGAGACAAAGCAAGCGAGATAGGTTTAGGGCTGAACGCGGGCCATGATTTAAACCAAGCTAACCTAACTCCCTTGCTTCGCGCTATTCCACAGATTGAGGAAGTATCGATTGGGCACGCCTTGATTGCTGACGCTTTAGAAATCGGGTACGAAGGGGCCGTAAAAGCGTATCTAAGCTGTATCCAAGCTGCTCGGGGAGGAGTGAATTGATTTACGGTGTGGGTACGGATGTGTGCGATATTCGGCGAATATCCAAAGCACTGGAGCGACACGGAGAACGTTTTGCGTTAAAAATTTTATCCTCCTCTGAGATGAAAACTTTTCGCGCACGTAGTGCACGTTTCCCAGAGCGAGGTGTACGTTTTTTAGCAACCCGTTTCTCCGTTAAAGAGGCTTTTAGTAAAGCCGTTGGACTGGGCATGCGAATGCCGATGTGGTGGACTAGGTGCGAGGTGGTAAAGCTCAGTAGTGGACAACCCACCCTCAACTTGAAGGGTGATTTGTTGGAGTGGTTTAATAAAAAAGGGTTGATAGCTCATGTCAGCTTGAGTGATGAAACTGACTATGCAACTAGTTTTGTGATTGTGGAGAAAAAAAGTGATTAACCAATGCCCAATTATTATTGACATAGCGGGACTCACGCTTACAAAAATTGATGTCAAACGCTTGCTCCACCCTTTGACGGGGGGAGTTATTTTATTTACAAGAAACTGGCAATCAAGGGAGCAACTGAGCTCTCTTTGCAGAGACATTAAAAGAATCAGGTCTGATTTATTGATCTGTGTAGACCATGAGGGGGGTCGAGTACAGCGTTTTAAAACCGATGGCTTTACGCACCTTCCCCCCATGGGTGCGTTGGGGGTGATGTGGCACAGTGACACAAACTCCCGCGAAGGCAGCGGGGCTCTTCGCGCCATGAACGCTGCAACCGCTTGCGGCTACGTACTTGCAGCTGAGCTGAGGGCTTGTGGGGTTGATTTAAGCTTCACCCCCGTGCTTGATTTAGATTGGGGTACCAGTGGTGTGATTGGAGATAGAGCGTTTCATAAAGACCCAAGAGTGGTGAGCGTACTCTCAAAGAGTTTGATGCACGGTTTACTAAAAGCGGGAATGGCTAACTGCGGGAAACACTTCCCAGGTCACGGCTACGTGCGGGCTGACTCACACGTGGACATACCCGTTGATAACCGGACCCTGAGTGAGATTCTTTCTAAAGATGCTTGGCCCTACGAGGATCTAAACACCGTACTCACAAGTGTGATGCCCGCTCACGTTGTATATGAACTGGTGGATAAACGACCTGCTGGTTTTTCTAAAGTTTGGTTGGAAGATGTTCTTCGCGCGCAAATGAAATTCCAAGGCGCCATATTTAGTGATGACTTATCTATGGCAGGTGCAAGGCAATTAGACGGTAAAGAGTTAACTTTTCTTCAAGCCGCTTTGCACGCACTTGCAGCCGGTTGCGATATGGTGCTTCTTTGCAATCAAAGCATCGAGGGTAAGCTTAGTCTTGGAGAACCCATTGATGAGTTGTTAGAGGGACTAGAAAAGGCTTTAACAGATGGTCAATGGAGTCCAAGAGGTGTGAGTGAAGACCGAAGACTATCCTTGCTGGGACGCACTGATCCTCAAAACTGGAGTGACCTTATGACAGATCCTCAGTATATTCATGCACTTACGTTGTTGCCTTGATCTATGTGTTGAACTTCTTATCTTTTTAAGGCATTTTTTAAATATTAAATATTGATGAGTAATCCCTTTTAAATCGCCACACATATCATTATTTACATTTCATACGCGGTAAAATAAGAGCCACCAATAAGACGAGATTAATCAACTCGTTGTGTTCATCTTAAAAAAGAACTAGGGAATTTGAATGGCGACAAAAACGGGTAAAAACGCAGTTGCTGAAAGTGGTTTGCGTTTCACGAGTCGTGAAAACGGTTCACCATTTGCTGGTATGGGAAAGATAGGGGAGACGATGTCTTGCATGATGTGCGGACATCACAAACCTAGAAGCCAAGGTAGTCAAAGACGCTTTGCGGGTAGCTTGGCATTCTTTTGTTACGATTGCAAGCCAGCCGTCAATTTAGAAAAACCAATTAAAGCAGCAGCCTGAAAAAATTCCGAGTAAGGGATTTTTTAGACGAGCCCAGTTCTTAGTGTCTCAAGGCTAATGAGTTATTTCTAGGACTGTTCTTTTCTAAGCGCTGGGAAAAGTATCACGTCCCTGATACTGGGGCTGTCCGTTAAAAGCATCATGAGTCGATCTATTCCAATACCGCAACCTCCGGTGGGAGGCATTCCGTACTCTAAAGCTTTTACGAAATCGTGATCAAAGAACATGGCCTCATCGTCGCCATTTTCTTTTGCATCCACTTGAGACTGAAAACGCTTGGCTTGGTCCTCGGCGTCATTGAGCTCAGAGAACCCGTTTCCAAATTCTCGCCCAGTTATATAAAGCTCAAAGCGCTCAGTGACCTCTGGGTTTTTGTCGCTAGCCCTAGCGAGGGGAGATATCTCAACTGGATGCTCGCAAATAAATGTGGGCTGCCATAACAACTCCTCTATCACTTCCTCAAAGTAGAGGACCTGCAAGGAGGCGAGTGAACGCTTTGAGAGTTGGTGCTTGTGCTCGCTCAGTCCAAGACCTTGCAAGGTCTTGATCATCTCCTGAGCAGAGGTGCAGGGGACCGGTGAGGGCGCATATTTCTGGATAGCTTGCGGGATAGTTAAACGCTCAAAAGGAGCGCTTAAATCGACTTCTCTTCCTGCGTAGCTTAGAGTTAGAGAGCCTCTTGTTTGTTCGGCTACATACCTAATAAGGGATTGAGTGAATTCCATTAAATCAAGGTAATTCCAGTATGCCGCGTAAAACTCCATCATCGTAAACTCTGGGTTGTGTCGAACGGAGATACCTTCATTTCTAAAATTACGATTTATCTCAAACACTCGCTCAAAACCACCCACAATGAGCCGCTTTAAATAAAGCTCGGGCGCAATGCGCAGAAACATCTCTTGGTCTAAAGCGTTGTGATGCGTCGCAAAGGGGCGAGCATTTGCACCCCCCGCAATCGGGTGAAGCATCGGGGTTTCTACTTCCAAGAATTCATGCTTGACCATAAATTCACGCATGCAGTTAATGGCCTTTGATCTTGCAATGAAGCGTTGTTTGGTGCTTTCATCTGTGATAAGGTCAATGTGGCGTTGGCGGTACTTAATTTCTTGATCACTCACGCCGTGAAACTTATCGGGTAATGGCCTAAGGCTTTTCGTGAGAAGCCTGAGCTTTGTCACGTGCACAGATAGTTCGCCCGTTTTGGTGATGAAAAGCACGCCCTCAGCGCCCACTATATCGCCTAAATCCCAGTGCTTAAAGGCGTTGTAGGAATACTCCCCAACCTTATCTCTGACCAAGTAGACCTGAATGCGTGAGCTGGCATCTTGCAAAGTTGCAAAGCTTGCTTTACCCATCACTCGTTTGAGCATCATTCGTCCCGCAACACTCACCGTGATGTTTGCTTTTTCAAGCTCCTCGGGCAGACTTTTACCGTAAACAGAGTGAAGGTGCAATGCGCGGTGAGTAGGCTTAAAGTCGTTTGGAAAAACGGCCTCACCACTGTCCAAACAACTTGCTCTGAGACCGCTTAATTTTTGACGTCTCTCAGCGATTAATTTATTCTCATCCACGGGCTGCACCCCTTCAACTGCACCTGCGGATGAGGGGTTTGGGGAGGCGCTCAATTTGGGTTCGGTGGATGAATTCAATTTAAGATCTTTAGAAAAAAAGTGTGTTGTAAATCTAAATGCTCACTGCGTCGACCGGTTGCTTTAAGAGTATTGCGCAGGTGTCTGCAATTGTTTTCTTAAGCTCTCGTCTGTCGCAAATAAAGTCAATTGCTCCTTTGAGTTGCAAAAACTCGGAGCGCTGAAAACCCTCTGGTAATGTGACCCTAACCGTGCTCTCAATGACTCTAGGGCCTGCAAAACCAATCAAAGCCTTAGGCTCAGCAATTACGATATCTCCCATAAATGCAAAACCCGCAGAGACTCCCCCCATTGTGGGATCGGTGAGGACGCTTATAAAGGGCAATCCTTTTTTGGCAAGTCGTGTAAGTGAGGCATTGGTCTTGGCCATTTGCATCAGCGATAAAAGACCCTCTTGCATACGTGCGCCCCCAGTTGCGGTAAAGCAAATAAAGGGCACCTTTTGCTCAATGGCGGTGTGCACGCCCCTGACAAACCGCTCACCCACAACTGAGCCCATACTGCCCCCCATGAAGTCGAATTCAAAACAGGCTACAACTACATTGATGCTGTGAATGGAGCCCCCCATCACAACCAAGGCATCTGTTTCCCCCGTGTTGGCCATGGCCTCTTTTATTCGCTCGGGATATCTTCTCGAGTCTTTGAACTTGAGGGGATCAACAGGCAAAACTTCTTGACCTATTTCGTACCTGCCTTCAGGGTCTAGGAAGAAGTTCAATCTTGAGCGCGCAGAAAGCCTGTGGTGGTGGGAGCACTTGGGGCATACATTTTGGTTTTGCTCTAGGTCGGCTGTGTACAGCACAGTCTCGCAACTCGGACATTTGACCCACAAGCCCTCAGGCACCGTGCGTCTCTCTGTCGGATCAGTTTGCTGTATTTTTGGTGGAAGAAGTTTTTCAAGCCAGCTCATAAAACCTCGCTATTTGTTTGTTCATCCATTGCCGCTCTAATGCTTGCCATAAATGTTTGAGCCACCTCAGGGGCAGCGCTCGGCGTAGCCTCTCTTATAAGCTCAATCAAGCGAGAGCCGATCACAACCGCATCTGCAACTTGGGAGACAGTGCGTGCAGTTTTAGCATCCCTGATTCCAAATCCCACGCCTACAGGTATTTTTACGTGTTGACGGATCTTAGGTATCATGGCCTGGACCTCATCGGTGTTTAAATTGCCCGCCCCGGTCACCCCTTTTAATGAAACGTAATAAACATAACCAGAGGCAACTTTTGCCACCTCTTGCATTCTCTTCTCTGTTGAGGTGGGAGCAAGTAAGAAGATGAGATCCATACCACGCGCACGAAGCTCAGCAGCGAACTCAGTGCATTCGTTGGGTGGGTAATCCACAATAAGCATACCGTCCACGCCGCATTTATGAGCGTCTTCAACAAAGGCGTTCACACCGTGTTGCAAATCATACTGCTCAACAGGATTTGCATACCCCATCAATACAATTGGGGTATGCTGATTTTGTGTCCTAAAGGATTTAACCATCTCAAGCACTTGGGCAAGCCCGACTTTGTTGACGATTGCTTTTTCCGCCGCTTTTTGTATAACCGGACCATCTGCCATGGGGTCGCTAAAGGGGATACCGAGCTCAATAATATCGGCGCCCCCTTGAACTAGGCCTTGCATGAGTCCAAGCGTCGAATCGCGCTCTGGAAAGCCGGCCATCAAATAAGGGATCAATGCCTTTTTGCCTTGACTGCTCAGCGTATTTAGAGTAATTTGTATTCGGCTCATGATGGCTCAATTCTTTTCAAAGTGAATGGAGGAGACGCCACCTTTGACCCCTTGTCCCTGACAACTAGGTCGGCAATAAAAGTCAGCATTGCTTAAGTCTGCAACAGTTCCAATGTCTTTATCACCTCGTCCTGATAAATTCACCAAGATTGACTGAGTTGGCTTCATTGAGGGTGCAAGTCGCATGGCATAAGCAACTGCGTGACTCGACTCGAGCGCAGGAATAATACCTTCAGTACGGCAAAGGTAGTGAAACGCGTCTAAAGCCTCTTTATCCGTAGCGCCTACATACTGAGCGCGCCCAATATCCTTTAAAAAAGCGTGTTCCGGACCCACGCCTGGATAGTCCAGTCCAGCGCTGATGCTGTGCGTCTCTGTGATCTGACCATGCGCGTCTTGAAGCACGTAGGTTCGGTTACCGTGAAGTACGCCTGGGCTACCCCTTTGAAGCGAGGCAGAGTGTTTGCCGCTGTCAATGCCCTCACCTGTTGCCTCAACTCCAATCAACTGAGTGTTTTCGTATTGGATATAGGGGTGAAAAATTCCCATCGCATTACTACCCCCCCCCACGCAGGCGATCACTGCGTCAGGTTGAGCTCCGAAGTGCATTAGCGGCATCTGCTCGATACACTCTTTTCCAATCACGCTTTGGAAATCTCTTACCATCATGGGGTAGGGATGCGGACCTGCTACGGTTCCGATAATGTAGAAAGTGTTCTCTACGTTTGTTACCCAGTCCCGTAGGGCCTCGTTGAGCGCGTCCTTTAAGGTTTTACTGCCACTCGTAACAGGCACAACTGTAGCCCCCAATAACTTCATCCTGTAAACATTGGGACTTTGTCGCTTCACATCTTCGCTGCCCATGTAGACCACGCACTCGAGTCCGTACCTGGCGCAAATAGTTGCCGTTGCAACACCGTGTTGGCCTGCTCCCGTTTCTGCAATAACTCTAGGCTTGCCCATTCTTTTGGCAAGCATCGCTTGGCCAATGGTGTTGTTGATTTTGTGGGCGCCAGTGTGATTTAAGTCCTCACGTTTTAAATAAATTTGAGCACCCCCTAATTCTTTGCTCATTCTCGCGGCGTGGTATATGGGCGAGGGACGACCTACAAAGTGCTTTAACTCGTAGTGAAACTCTTTTAAGAACTCTGGCTCATTATGGTACTTCTCATACGCGGTAGTTAACTCGTCTATCGCGTGGGTCAGTGTTTCGCTGACAAAGCTCCCGCCGTATTTTCCAAAATGCCCTCTTAAATCTGGTTGTTGGTAGGTATACATGTTTGATTCCTTTTGACACTGGGGCGTTGGACTGAGCGTCTTTGATTCCAATGCCGTTTCTAGAGTTGCTTTGTTTGATGATTGCTTAAGATGTTTGAAAAAGCGTTTGAAAGCACTCTTTGCACTCCACAGTATGGCAATTGAGTTAACCTGCGCTTCGAACTGCTTTAACAAAGGCCTTTATTTTTTCAGGATCTTTGATTCCTTTTTCTTGCTCCACACCTGAGCTAACGTCCACTCCGAGCGAAAGCCCTAAAGATTTAAAGTGAGCAATGCCGCTTGCCACGTTTGCAGGCGTGAGTCCACCAGACAAGACGAGGTGAGCGCTTACATTTTGAGTAATGTGTGACCAATTAAATGTTTGTCCCCCGCCACCGTATCCTTGCACATGTGCATCAAGCAGCAAAGCTTGGGCTGATTTATATTCCAATGCATATTTTACAAGGTCAAAGGCTGAACTCTCAAAATCGGTGCCAATTCTTACAGCACGAATCCAGCGTGTTTTGAGTTGTTGGGCGGTTTGTGTACAAAATTCAGCACTCTCGTCCCCGTGAAACTGAAGCCAGGCGCCTGGCACACGATCCAAGGATTGCTCAATCAAGGCTTTATCTGCGTTGACGAAAAGTAATACGGGGGTGACAAAGGCGGGTAATCTGCGTGCCAATATGCCTGCTCTTTCAGAACTGACGTGGCGAGGACTCTTGGAGTAGAGCACAAAACCGATCGCGCTGGCTCCGTTTTCAACGGCTGTGTCAACGTCTTGTTCACGCGTAAGACCGCAAAATTTGATACAAGTACTAAGATTAATCATACTAACCAGTTCATCAAGGGTGTATCTGTTGGTAGGCCTAGTTTCGGATCATATTGAGGGCCCGCGAAATAAAGACCTTCGGGTGCAAATGTGGGCGCAGCGGCGTCCCTGTTTTTTGCGTCCAACACCTCTTTCATCCAAGAGACTGGTTTTTTACCCTGACCCACAAAGACCAGACAGCCCATGATGTTGCGAATCATGTGGTGTAAAAATGCATTCCCAATAAACTCAAAGCGCCAATAAGAGGATTCCCCCCTTAACTCGTGCAAGGCTTGTTGGCGTTTGCGCTCAACTTTAATAGAGTGCAAGGTTTTAATTGGGGTAAGTGACTGGCAGGCGGCGGCCCTGAAAGAGGTGAAATCATGTGTGCCAATTAAACACTGAGTAGCGCTTTGCATTTGCTCTTGTTCAAGCGGTTTAAAACACCAGCCCACTCGGCCGTGGTCTAGACTTGGTTTTATGGGGGACTCTAACAAAATGTAAATGTATTTGCGAGAAAGGGCGCAGCGTCTGGCATCAAAAGATACATCAACCTGAGTTGCCCAGTGAACGCTGATGTCGTGCGGCAAAAAACTATTCAAACCCCGCACCCATGAGGATTTATCACGCTGTACGGGGCTATCAAAATGTACAACTTGCATAAGGGCGTGAACCCCTGAGTCCGTTCTCCCTGCGCAGTGTGTTCGAATGGGATGCTGGGTAAACTCGAGCAATGATTTCTCTAGCTTATCTTGAATTGTTTGACCGTTAGGTTGACTTTGCCAACCCTCGTAATCAAGACCCAAGTAACTCAGGCCTAAAGCGATACGCATGTTTATTAAGCGTGCTCTGCGAGCCAGCGCTTAGCTCGGTCTTGCATATCAAGACTGGCTTGCTCGGCTACCTCTTGAGCCAATGCTCTTCCAGTATGCTTTTGCCCAAGCTTCCATAGCTCTTCAGCCAAGTCCATTCGTACTTTAAAAGGGTCTTCAACTTCCACTTTTTCTTCGCCTAGACCTTCAGCCGTGGGTTGCGATGAGGGGGGTATATTTTTAGTATCCAAATGAGAGGTTTCACCCAAACCAGTCGAGGGGGTATTTTGAACTGGGGCTTTAGGGGGTAGAGCTGGCGCATTTTGGGGCGACGTTTGGAGCACCGGCGAAGTTGGGGATTTTAGAAACGTTTCACCTGAGTTCTCAGTAGGCAAATCTAAGTCAAAATTGAATTGCATTTTGGGAGTTGTTTCACCCAGGCCGGTTTTAGTCTGATCGCCTTCGAGCTGAGACTGCTCCGTGTGTTGGGGGACGATCTCCTCCAAAGATATGGGGTTGAACGCGCCACCTTGCTTGTGTTCACCGCTTGATTGAGCGGGCTTAGAGCCAGCATTTAAGTCATTTGGATATATCGGAGCTGCAGATGAATCCCCAGATTTATTTTCACCCGTATCGCCAGGGTTGGTGGGGTCTATGGGGTCTGTGGGGCCAGTGGATGTAATTGGACTTGTATATGCAGTGCCGTGACTCATGCGCCGCCATAACCAAAACAAAATAGCGATTATGAACACCAATGAAAAGATAAAGATAAGCAATATATTTGAATTGTTATCGGCATTCGATTCAGTAGAGCTATCGTTTCGTTGAGGGCTTGGCACTTCAGGAGTTTGCCCTTCATTTTTGGTATCAGAACCCAAACTTTTTGATAGCTTTGCGAGTTCTTCAATATTTTTTGCTAAATCATTGGCTCGATCTTTGTTTTCTTCGTTTTGTTTTTCTAAAGCAATCTTTTCCTCTTTGGGAGATTCTTTGGAAGAACCTTTTACTTCAGGAGAACTTAGTTTGAGTTGATCTTTAGGCTTTTCTGTGCCGTCTTTCACGGTGCCAGTTATTCTGCCCTCAACAGTTTTAGAGTTTACTTCGTTGGGCGTTAAAGGTAATTGGTTGGCGAGTTTTGCCTTGTAATTGGCAAACTCCTTAGCCTGCAATGAAACCGTTTGCTTAGCTTCATTTTTATCAAATCTTAATGCATCTTGAGTGCTTGGAATTTCTAGTGTTGCACCAGCTTTGACCAAGTTGACATTGTTGCCAATGAAAGCGATGGGGTTACTTTTAAGCAAAGCAAGCAACATCTGGTCAAGAGAGAGTTGGGAGGAGTCCATCCGCTGCAAAACAATTTTGCTGGCACTGTCCCCCTCTTTAACAATTACTTGACCGCTAGAGAATGAAGTGGACTGAGCAGTGAGGCCAGATTGGGAATCGTTAGTCGAAGTGCTAAGGAATATCCCCAAATCTCTCAAAATACTTCCGCTAGCCCATTTCAAAGATACTAAGATTTCAAGAAATGGATCAACAACGGGTTGTGAGCCCTCAATTTGAATGTATCTAGAGCCATTAGCACGGGTGAGTATGCGCGCCTGCGCCAACTCTAATGCTGCATTTGGAACAATATTGGAAATTTTATAGCTAGAGGGCTCTGCCAAGCTTGCCTGGAGATCGACCGACTCTTCTGGTGAAATATTTACAATATCTATCTCAAGCCGTAAGGGCTGACCGAGCTGGGAGCGAATCACTGGACGGCTGAGGTTTAGGGCATTAGCAGGAGTCAAACTGGCAAAGAGGAGCGCACAAGCAAAGAAACCCATCAGCGTGTGAACTGCAAACGGGCGCTTGGTCGACTCTAGACAGTTGATTGACAGATTAGGATCCATAAACGACACAGTGAAACAAAATAGTCAGGTTGAGATCATAAACCACCTGCCCCCTAATTTAGCCTAAATCATTGATTTAAAGACTAAATTTTGAATAAACTTTAGGAATTATGTCTTGAGTTTCAACCTCGCTCAAGCAAAATCCTGAGCATTCTTCTGAGCGGCTCGGCAGCCCCCCAAAGAAGCTGGTCTCCGACAGTAAATGCCCCTAAAAAGTCCTCTCCCATGGCTAACTTGTGAAGGCGTCCCACTGGGATCGTCAACGTACCGGTCACTGCAGCAGGGGTAAGTTCTTTTTCTGTGATCTCTCGTTGGTTGGGGATGACTTTAACCCATTCATTTTCAGCAGCTATGGTCTCCTCAATGTCTTTAAGCGCAATGTTCTTTTTCAGCTTAATTGTTAATCCCTGCGAGTGGCAGCGCATCGCCCCTACGCGAACACACAATCCATCAACGGGGACGCTACCTGGCGAGCGAAATGCAGGGAGACCAAGGATTTTGTTGCACTCTGCGCCGCCCTTCCATTCTTCTTTGCTTTGGCCGTGATCAAGGGGCACATCAATCCACGGAATTAGGCTGCCAGCGAGTGCAGTATTTCTAAAATTCTCTTTTGGAAAAGATGAGCCTCTAAGTGTCTGAGTCACCTTTCGGTCGATTTCTAAAATAGCAGAAGATGGGTTTTGTAGCTCAGACTTCACACTGTCGTGAAGTGCGCCCATTTGTTGTAGAAGCTCCCTCATGTTTTGTGCGCCCGCCCCGGAGGCGGCCTGATAGGTCATGGCGCTGACCCACTCCACCCATCCCTTATTCATCAAGGAGCCTACCGCCATTAACATCAGACTTACTGTGCAGTTACCACCAATCCAGTTTTTACCCCCTGCGTTTAGGGATTTATCAATTACGGCTTTGTTGACTGGATCAAGAATAATGACGGTATCGTCTTTCATCCTTAGACTTGAGGCGGCATCTATCCAGTGACCATCCCAGTGAGCACTGCGTAGCCTTGGGAAAATCTCATTGGTGTAGTCACCACCTTGAGCAGTAATGATGATGTCGCATTTGCTAAGAGCAGCAATGTCTTTTGCATCTAATAGTTTGGTCTCGTTTTTAGCAAATTCGGGCGCTTGACCGCCGACGTTTGAAGTGGTGAAAAAGATGGGTTCAATCAACGCAAAATCACCCTGTGAGTGCATCCGCTCTAGCAATACGGAGCCAACCATGCCCCTCCATCCAACTAAGCCCACTACTTTAATGGCCCTTGACATGACTGATTTCCTTTATAAATTAATAACCTAAAGTGACTTTGCGCAAAAACGCAAAGAACAACTTAGAAATGAAGAGAAACTGTAAGTAACTCGTAAAAGCTAGAGGGAGATAGTTTTTTAAAAATCCAACTCACCTTCCAAGAACCCTTATCTAATCTCGGCCACAACCGCGTTGCCCATCTCCACCGTTCCTACGAGTTGAGTTCCTGATGAGTGAATATCTGGCGTACGAAGACCTGACGCCAAAACCCTTTGAACGGCTTGTTCTATGGCAAGCGCTGCACTCTCCATGTTTAGGGAGAATCTAAGCATCATTGCAGCCGACAAAATTGTAGCCAATGGGTTTGCAAGACCTTTTCCTGCAATGTCAGGGGCGCTTCCGTGACTAGGTTCATAAAGACCTTGATTTTTCGAGTTCAACGAAGCAGATGGAAGCATGCCAATTGAGCCCGTGAGCATTGCTGCTTCATCGGACAAAATGTCTCCAAACATATTGCCGGTGACGAGGACATCAAATTTTTTAGGCTCCTTAACCAATTGCATCGCCGCATTATCAACATACATGTGGTCCAAAGCAATGTCAGGATATTCTTTGCCCACCTGAGTTGCAACGTCACGCCAAAGCTGTGAGGTCTCAAGCACATTGGACTTGTCCACGCTCGTCACTCGTTTTGATCTTTTCTGTGCAGCCTTAAAAGCGGTGTGCATGATGCGTTCAATTTCGCTGCGTGTGTAACGCATCGTATCAAAACCTTCGTCGTCACCGATGAAAGGCCCATCCACAGCTTTGCGTCTGCCTTTGGGTTGGCCAAAGTAAATATCTCCTGTTAACTCTCTGATAATTAAAATATCAAGTCCGTTGATCAGCTCAGGCTTTAAGCTTGAAGCGTGAGTCAGCTCAGGATAACAAATTGCGGGTCTAAAGTTGGCAAAAAGGCCCATATGCTTGCGCAGTCCAAGAATCGCTTGCTCTGGTCTTAAAGCGCGCGCAAGGTGATCGTATTTCCAGTCACCCACCGCTCCAAATAAAACCGCATCCGCCCCCCCAGCAAGTCGAGTGGTTGCCTCTGGTAGCGGGTGACCACTTAGTTCGTAAGCAGCCCCTCCAACCTCAGCTTGTTCGAATTCAATTTTTAAGTCTAAGGCGACTAAGACTTTTAGTGCTTCTTTTATGATTTCAGGTCCGATTCCATCACCAGGTAAAACAGCAACTTTCATTTTGCGACTCCTTCAATCATCGTTTGTGCCAACCAAGGTTTAGTGGATAAGCGCTCTGCCTCGAAGGCCCTAATTTTGTCTGCATGCCTAAGCGTCAGCCCAATATCATCAAATCCATTCAGCAAACAATAGCGCCTAAATGGCTCTACGCTAAATTTAATTGCTTCACCTTGGTCTTTAATAATTACTTGTTCTTGCAAATCGATGGTGAGCTGAAAGCCTGGGAAAGCAGCACTCTCATGAAAGAGTTGGTCAATAACTTGTTCGGACAAAATGATAGGCAATAAACCATTTTTGAAACTATTGTTAAAGAAAATATCTGCATAACTAGGTGCCAAAATGCATCTAAAACCATATTGGTCTAGCGCCCAGGGTGCATGCTCTCTTGAGGAGCCACAGCCAAAGTTTTTACGAGCTAAAAGTATTGACGCCCCTTTATAGCGCGGGAAATTCAAAACGAAGTCAGGATTGGGTTTGCGGCTTAATGGATCTTGACCTGGAAACCCGGGATCCAAATAGCGCCATGCATCAAACAAATTGACGCCGAAACCCGTTTTTCGAATAGATTTTAAAAATTGCTTTGGGATGATTGCATCTGTGTCCACGTTCTCTCTGTCCATCGGCGCAACCAAGCCTTTGTGTACGGTAAATTTTTGCATGATGAGTGTATTTAATACGGTTATATATTTTTGTTGTGATTGATTAAGTGAGGCGTCAGGAGAATTGTCGGATATCGACAAAGTGGCCGTGTATAGCTGCAGCTGCAGCCATGGCAGGGCTGACCAAATGCGTTCTACCACCGGCGCCTTGTCTGCCCTCAAAATTGCGGTTACTAGTGGAGGCGCATCGTTCACCTGGCTCGAGTCTGTCCGCATTCATGGCAAGACACATTGAGCAACCCGGTTGTCTCCACTCAAACCCTGCAGCTTTAAAGATTTTGTCCAGGCCCTCTTTCTCAGCCTGCTCTTTAACTAAACCGGAGCCCGGCACTATCATCGCAACTTTGACGTCTTTGTGTACCTTTTGACCTATTTTCTTTATGACTTGCGCTGCCTCTCGCATATCCTCTATTCTGCTGTTGGTGCAAGAGCCGATAAATACTTTATCAATTGTGATGTCCGATATTTTCTTACCCGGTGTTAGACCCATGTAGGCCAAAGCACGCTCAATTGCACCGCGCTTATTCTCATCCTTCTCCTTATCTGGATCTGGAACCCTATCTAGTACTGACAACACCATCTCAGGTGAGGTGCCCCAAGTCACTTGAGGCAAAATTTCAGACGCGTCAAGTGTGACTGTTTTGTCAAAATGTGCCCCTTCATCGGAGTGCAATGTTCTCCAATAAGCGAGTGCCTGGTCCCAAGCAACCCCCACGGGAGACAAAGGCTTACCTTTAACGTACTCTATGGTGCGCTCATCGACTGCGACAAGTCCAGCCCTAGCGCCTGCTTCAATAGCCATATTGCAAAGCGTCATACGCCCCTCCATGCTGAGGGCGCGTATGGCGGAGCCTGCAAACTCAATGGTGAACCCTGTACCCCCAGCGGTGCCGATCTTACCAATAACGGCTAAAACGATATCTTTAGCCGTGCAGCCCCTGGGTAGTTGGCCGTTGACTTGGATGAGTAAGTTTTTAGCTTTTTTAGTCAATAAAGTCTGTGTCGCCATCACGTGCTCGACCTCACTTGTGCCGATTCCGTGGGCGAGTGCAGCAAATGCGCCGTGGGTAGAGGTGTGTGAGTCCCCGCACACCACGGTCATTCCTGGAAGTGTGGCCCCGTTTTCCGGGCCTATTACGTGAATAATGCCCTGGCGCTTGCTGAGAAAGGGGAAGTAGGCGGCTGCGCCGTACTCGGTGATGTTTTTATCAAGCGTAGTGACCTGCTCTTTGCTGATAGGGTCGGTAATGCCGTCGTAACCGTTCTCCCAGCCCGTGGTTGGGGTATTGTGATCGGCCGTTGCCACAATGGAGGAAAGCCGCCAAAGTTTACGGTTTGCAACACGAAGTCCCTCAAAAGCTTGTGGGCTGGTGACTTCGTGGACGAGGTGACGATCGATATAGAGCACTGCGGTACCGTCCTCTTCAGAGTGGATGATGTGTTCGTCCCAAATTTTGTCGTAAAGAGTGCGTCCCATATAAGTAAGATTCCTAATCAAGCCAGTCAAACGTTAAATAAAATAAAGCAGGGCAGGGGAGTTAACCACTGGTCACAATTTATTTACCCTATTGCGCATTTTAGCAACGACTTGAGGTGCGGCTTTGGTGCAAAGCAAAGGGAGCAAATTTTGGTTGCGTTTGACCACCACTGAGCGATGTGCAGGCTCAGCAACAGGCACTTTTAGTGTCCCATTTGCGGGTCTGAAATAACTTGTTCAGAGCGCACTCGCCGTGCCCGTTGGTCAATATAGTAACCACCGTACTCTGTGTACCTTAAAACTCCTTGGTTACAACGATTGCATTGAAAAACATCGCATCTGTTATAGGGAAAATGGGCAATTGAAATTAAAGCATTTGACGCCTCAAAACGGGCGCCGCTGGGTTGAAACTCCTCAAAGGTGGGCTCATCGATGCTGATGTCCCTAAGAGTTGCAAGGGGCCCTTTGATCTCTAAGGGCCATGCGCTTTCGCTTACTGAGTCCCATCCGCTGCAACGCTTTAAACTACAGTTGCATCTTGATGCATCGTAGGGTACGCCTTTCTCTGCTTGCTTTAGCAGCTTGATCAGCTCCGTGGGATCTTTGATGAGACCAATTTCTTTGGGCATATCTACTTTTTTTGTATTGCAGGACTAAAAAAAGAGCTCATCAGATCAACTGTGAGCTCTAATTGTTTAGCTGGCATTAGATGCTCTCCAATACCTTGCGAAAAGGATTATCTTTTGTCAATTGGGGGCACGTCGCGACGTGGATGACCAGTGAATAGTTGACGGGGACGACCAATTTTATATTCGGGGTCTGCGATCATTTCGTTGAGTTGTGCAATCCAACCCACCGTTCTTGCCATTGCAAAAATACCCGTAAAGAGATTAACTGGTATGCCTATTGCGCGCTGAACGATGCCCGAATAGAAATCAACATTGGGGTAGAGTTTGCGAGAGACAAAGTAATCGTCTTCTAAAGCTATTTTCTCAAGCGCTTTGGCAAGCTTAAATAGCGGATCATTCTCTAGTCCCAGTTCTTTCAATACCTCGTTGCAAGTCTCCTGCATTAATTTGGCCCTTGGGTCGTAGTTTTTGTAAACCCGGTGACCAAAACCCATTAGTTTTACGCCGGAGTTTTTGTCTTTGACTTGTGCAATAAATTCGCCTACTTTCTCAACTCCACCGTTTCTTTGAATCTCACCTAGCATATTTAAACATGCTTCATTGGCTCCACCGTGTGCGGGGCCCCATAAACAAGCGACACCTGCTGCAATTGCAGCAAATGGGTTCGTACCCGATGATCCACAAAGACGCACTGTGGAAGTAGACGCATTTTGTTCATGATCGGCATGGAGAATGAAAATACGGTCTAAAGCTTTTTCCAAAACAGGGCTGACTTCATAGTCTTCACATGGAGTGCCAAACATCATCCGCAAAAAATTACCAGCATAACTAAGGCTATTTTTGGGGTACATATAGGGTTGTCCCTGGCTGTATTTATAAGCCATAGCAACCATTGTTGGCATTTTTGCAATCAGTCTAATTGCAGAAATATCACGGTGCTCTGGGTTATTGATATCCGTGCTGTCATGATAAAAAGCAGATAGCCCCCCTACCAAACCAGTCAACACGGCCATTGGATGTGCATCACGCCTAAAGCCTCTCATGAAGAACTGCATTTGCTCGTTGACCATGGTGTGGTGGGTCACGATATGAGTGAATTTCTTTTTCTTATCAATGTTTGGTAATTCTCCATACATCAATAAGTGACAAGTATCTAAAAAGTCACAAGAGGTGGCCAACTGTTCAATGGGATACCCGCGATAAAGAAGCTCACCTTTGTCACCATCAATATAAGTAATGGCTGATTGGCAAGAGGCGGTTGATAAGAATCCTGGGTCGTAGGTAAACATACCCGTTTGACCATATAACTTACGAATGTCGATCACATCTGGGCCGATCGAGCCTTGATAAATGGGCATCTCAAAGCTAGGAGCACCGTTACTAAAGGAAATAGTTGCTTTGTTGTCGGAGATTTTCATTGGTTGTTTCCTATTACTTGTTCTATGGCTTTGTAGTTTTCTTCAGCACTCTTTCTTCACTCTAATGATATATCGCTATATTTCTTTTCAAATCTTTTTCACGCTCGTTGAATTTTCCCCATTATCTGACCCTTTAAGTAGGGCAAGAACTTCTAGAATCTCTGGCTTTTCTTTTGTGGCCCTAAAGTCTGAATCTTTTATGTTGTGTATCAAAGCTTCAATAGGGGTACTCACCCTATTTAATAAGATATCCAATAAATCATTATCCGTTAGTCTCATGATTTCGTAGAGCGCTCTCGCGTTTGCTACGGTTAATCGATGACCGTGTGATTTGAAAAACTTTTCAATTATCAGATCGTTTTCCAACAACCCCCTCCTGCACCTCCAACGAAGACGGTTGAATCCCGCCTCCCCCAAAAGTTCGTCTCCAGGGAGTCCGAGCAATTTGGCGTCACTTGGATGATCTAACAACGAATCTAGCATAGTGTAACTAAAGAGGGCTCAAAAGGGCAGTTAAACAGCTCTGCTAACCATCAATTCCTTGATTTTTCCAATAGCTTTTGTAGGATTTAATCCTTTAGGACAAACGTCAACACAGTTCATTATGGTGTGGCATCTAAACAAACGGTATGGATCCTCCAAATTATCTAGACGCTCAGCAGTCGCTTGGTCCCGGCTGTCGGCTATGAAGCGATAAGCCTGAAGCAATCCTGCAGGACCTACAAATTTGTCTGGATTCCACCAAAAGGAGGGGCAAGCTGTGGAGCAACTCGCACACAAAATGCACTCGTAAAGTCCGTTTAATTCGTCTCTTTCCTCGGGGGATTGAAGACGCTCTTTCTCAGGTGGCCTGGTGTCGTTTACTAAATACGGTTTAATGGAGTTGTATTGCTTGAAGAATTGAGTCATGTCAACAATTAAGTCGCGAATAACGGGCAATCCAGGCAGCGGTTTTAAGACAATAGTTTGTGGAAGGCTCAGCAAGTTGGTTAGGCAAGCAAGTCCGTTTTTACCATTGATATTCATTGCATCAGAGCCACAAACGCCCTCTCGGCATGAGCGTCTGTAGGAGATGGAGGGGTCGAGTGCTTTTAGTTTAATGAGCGCATCTAAGAGCATGCGTTCGTTGCCTTCGAGTTCAATCTCGATGGTCTGCATGTAAGGTTTCTCGTCTTTCTCAGGGTCGTAGCGATAGATTTTAAAAGTGCGTTTTTGCATGAGTTTTCTCCGTTTGACTCAGAGGATTTTGATGGGTTGAGTTGAGTGATTTTTTTTAGAAAGTTCTTACTTTGGGCGGTACGCTATCGACGGTAAGTGGTTTTAGCTGTACTGGTTTGTAACTCAAGGAATTGTCATTTGCATGCCATAAAGAATGTTTCATCCAATTGGCATCATCTCGACCAAGCGGGTGTACAGGATCATCTGCGCTGCGCTCGTAGTCTTCTACAGTGTGCGCTCCTCTGCACTCCTTGCGAGCCGCAGCCGACTCCATGGTTGCCTGGGCGCACTCAATCAAGTTATCCACCTCAAGGGCCTCGATTCTTGCAGTATTAAAGACTTTGGAAGTATCTTTAAGACCGATTCGACCAATACGTTCACGCAACGCAGCAATTTTTTTCACGCCTTCATCCATGCTGGCCTGAGTTCTAAAAACACCCGCATGCAGTTGCATTGCAGCCCTGAGATCGTTGGCGACGTCTTGAGAGTATTCACCGTCTTTTGCGTTGTCAAGTCTTGCAAGCCTTGACAGGGACTTATCTGCCGCATCTGCAGGCAGTGGTTTGTGTGATTTATTTTTCAAACCACTATCAACAACATGGTTACCCGCAGCACGTCCAAAAACCAATAGATCCAAAAGTGAGTTGGTACCGAGCCTGTTAGCGCCGTGAACGCTAACGCATGAACATTCCCCTACAGCGTAAAGGCCTTGGACAACGGAGTTAAAGTTGTCTCCTTTGGGTATAACAACCTGTCCGTGAATGTTGGTCGGTATGCCGCCCATCTGGTAGTGGATAGTTGGAACTACTGGTATGGGTTCTTTGGTGATGTCAACGTTTGCAAAGTTCACACCAATCTCATAAACCGAGGGCAATCTCTTATGGATGGTGTCGGCACCTAAATGATCCAATTTCAAAAGAACGTGATCTTTGTTAGGACCACATCCTCGGCCCTCTTTAATTTCTTGGTCCATTGAGCGAGACACAAAGTCTCGAGGCGCTAAATCTTTAAGTGTTGGTGCATAACGCTCCATGAAACGTTCACCATTGCTATTTAACAAAATAGCGCCTTCACCTCTGCAGCCCTCGGTTAGCAAAACGCCAGCACCGTGAACGCCAGTGGGGTGGAACTGCCAAAATTCCATATCTTCCAGTGGTATGCCTGCTCTTGCAGCCATACCCATGCCGTCGCCAGTGTTGATATAAGCGTTAGTGGAGGCAGCAAAAATACGCCCAGCCCCACCAGTTGCTAACATCACAGTCTTGGCCTCAAGTATGAAGAGCTCACCCGTCTCCATCTCAAGTGCTGTAACCCCAACTACGTCACCCTCTGAGTCGCGAATGAGGTCAAGGGCCATCCACTCCACGAAGAAGTTTGTTTTGGATTCTATATTTTGTTGATAAAGGGTGTGAAGCATTGCGTGACCGGTTCGGTCAGCTGCAGCGCAAGCTCTTTGTACTGCTTTTTCACCGTAGTTCGCAGTGTGTCCCCCAAATGGTCTTTGGTAAATTGTGCCATCAGGATTCCTGTCAAAAGGCATACCCATGTGCTCTAACTCATAGACTACTTTTGGGGCCTCGCGACACATAAACTCAATCGCATCTTGGTCTCCCAACCAGTCAGAGCCCTTGATGGTGTCATAAAAATGATAGTGCCAATTGTCCTCAGACATGTTTCCCAGCGAGGCGCCAATTCCGCCTTGGGCGGCAACTGTGTGTGAGCGGGTTGGAAAAACCTTGGATAAAACTGCCACATTTAGACCTGCCCTAGACAGTTGTAGGGAAGCTCTCATTCCAGAGCCACCAGCGCCCACAATAACGACGTCAAATCTGCGACGGGGAATTGTTGATGATTTCGTCATTTTTCAAAGTCTCCAAAGAACTTGGATTGCCCAGCCCGCACAGGCCACCAACCACACGATAGTAAAAATTTGCAGTGTTAAACGCACACCGGTTGGCTTGATGTAGTCCATCCAAATGTCTCTCATTCCCACCCAAACGTGATAATTGAGTCCCACAATGGTTGCGAAGGTCAAAGCCTTCATCCACTGGGAACTAAAGATGGATGCCCACTTGTCGTAACCAATCTCACCTGATGTGAAAATGATTTGAACAAGAATCAAAGCAGTTAATAATGCAATCAAAGCAGCTGTTACGCGTTGCGCTAACCAATCGCGCAAACCGTAATGTGCTCCAACAACAATCCGTTTCGAACCAAAATTTACGGACATTTGTGCGACTCCTATTAATAGATACCAAATAACTTAGCCCCAAGCACGACGGTAAGCCCAATGCTGAGGATTAAAACGAAAAGAGCTGATGAGCGACCAAACTCTATGTTTACTGAGTGGGTCGCATCCATGTACAAGTGGCGCAGTCCTGCGATCAAATGATGCAAAAAGGCCCAAATCAATCCCAATGTAACGAGTTTGATGATGAATCCGGGAAAAATTCCTAGGCCTACCGTAAAGGCTGATTTAAATTTATAAAATGAAATCTCAGAAGAGACTGAGGTGTCAAAAAGCCAGATTATGAACGGCAACAACAAAAACATAAATGCACCGCTGACTCTGTGAAGGATGGATACCCAGCCTGCAGGGGGGAGTCTGTAGGTGGGTAAATCATTAAAGGCGTTAATGTTTCGAAACTCAGGTTTATTTTTGCGTAATTCACTCATGAGTGGCTCTTTCTTTTTTGATTTCACTAAAAGGGGCTGAAAATTTTTGCTATCAATCAACTGAAAAGCATTTTATTGCAATGCAATAAGAATGCGAATTTTAAGGGTAAGAAAATCTTAATTTAGTTCATTTCTGTAATGACAGTCCAAAGTTAAGTAAAGTCCTTGTCTGAACTCCATCGGGTTATTGTTGTAAGTGAAAGCTGTTCTCTCAACGCTCAATACAGGCGTAGATTCAGAAACAGCCAGGAGCTCGGCTTGAACCGAGTTTGGCAAGACCGCTTTTATTCTTTCTTGAGCACGAACCATTTTGATGCCAAATGCTTTTTCGAAAAACCCATACATTGGACCCCCGTAAGCATTCAACCGATCGGCGGTAAGTCCTTTAAAGGAATGACAGGGTAGCCAAACATCTTCCAAAATCGTAACAACCCCTGAGAAAGACAAAACCCTCCTCAGACAAAACACATCATCCATTGCGTTAATAGCGAGGGCGTTCGCTACAAAATCACTTGCCGGAATTTGCTTAAATGAGATGATTTCACGTTCGGAGGATCCTTTTTTTAAGCTATTTTCCAAGTCCGGCATCAATTTTAGGAATCTGTACTGAACTTGCTCCTCGCTGTGCGTGGCCACAAATGTCCCTACGCCTTGTTTCCTTGTTAGTATATTTTCACCAGACAACTCATCAATTGCTTTTCTGACTGTACCCTGACTGACTTGAAAGCGCTCAGCTAAGTCCATTTCGCTAGGAATGGACTCACCAGGCTGCCACTCTCCAACTTGTAGACTTTTTAAAATCAATTCCTTAATCTGTTGATACAGAGGGCTGAATAAAGGAAGACTGGTCGAGTTTTTCAAAGTAGGGTTATTGGCTAACGCGTCATTTGCTGTAATATTAGGAAGAGATGATTTTTTGGTTGGTAAGTACTCGCCTTCAATTTTTGACTCTTTTTTATCAATATCTGAGTATGTGCTTTTTTTAATTTGAGCGGACATGTATTAGATAGATTTACTGAACTAGTGATGGGTGAGAGTTGAAAAAACTATCTTATATAAGACACAAGATGTGAGATATTTTAAGGGTTTTCGATAGTAAACTGTGTAAATAGTATTTTTATTTAATATTTTTTAATTTCTGGAGTTTTGAATGAGTAAAAAACCTGTTCGCGTAGCCGTTACTGGTGCTGCTGGTCAAATTGGATATGCACTGTTGTTTAGGATTGCCTCTGGCGAAATGTTAGGCAAGGATCAACCCGTAATTCTCCAGATGCTTGAAATTGCGGATGAAAAAGCCCAAAAAGCCTTAAAAGGCGTCATGATGGAATTGGAAGATTGTGCTTTTCCTTTATTAGCAGGCATGCAAGCTCACTCAGACCCGGTTCAAGCCTTTAAAGATACCGACTACGCTTTGCTCGTTGGCGCAAGACCCAGAGGCCCCAACATGGAGAGGGCTGACTTGTTGGCCGCAAATGCCCAAATCTTTACGGCCCAAGGTCGTGCATTGAATGCCTCTGCGAGCCGCGATGTGAGGGTGCTGGTTGTTGGGAATCCGGCTAACACCAACGCATACATTGCAATGAAAAGCGCTCCAGATTTAAAACGCTCAAACTTTACAGCTATGCTTCGTTTGGACCACAACCGCGCAGCAAGCCAAATAGCTGCCAAAACGGGTAAGTCAGTAGCTGATATCCATAAATTGTGTGTCTGGGGAAATCACTCTCCTACGATGTACGCTGACTACAGATTTGCAACGATAAATGGTCAAGCCGTTAAGGACATGATCAATGACCAAGTGTGGAACGCAAATGTGTTCTTACCCACTGTTGGCAAAAGAGGTGCAGCAATTATTGAGGCAAGAGGTTTGTCCTCAGCCGCTTCCGCGGCTAATGCCGCGATCGACCACATGCATGACTGGGCGTTGGGTACCAACGGTAAATGGGTCACCATGGGTATCCCATCAGACGGTTGGTACGGGATCCCTAAAGATACGATGTTTGGTTTCCCCGTGACTTGCGAAGCTGGATCTTATAAAGTGGTAGAGGGCTTGGCAATCGATGAATTTAGTCAGCAGTGCATCAATAAAACTTTACAAGAGTTGCAAGACGAACAAGCCGGCGTTAGCCACTTGCTTTAACAACAGGAAAATATGAGTCCCCACCACCCCAAAGATGTATTAGAAGCCGCACAGGCTGGGCATATTAAATTGCCCGTTTGTGATCACTACTGTGGGGTGGAGGCGAGAATGCTTAAAAGTATTCAACTCCAAGAGGAGATGACTGAGGAGTTCGGCGTTTGTGTATTTGATGTGACTCTTGATTGCGAGGACGGCGCCCCAGTGGGAGGAGAACTTGAACATGCACATATGGTCTCAGAGCTCGCCTTGTCAGTCAAAGCAAATGCCCGCATAGGTGTCAGAGTTCATCCGATCCACCACAACAGTTTTGCCTCGGACGTGCATACGATTCTTCAAAAAGCAGGTAAAAAAATATCCCACATAATGCTGCCCAAAGTAGACACTTATGAGGAACTAACACGAGCGTTACATGATGTCAACGAAGCAGGGGGAATTCATACCCCAATTCATGTGTTGATTGAGTCCCCCAAAGGGATTGCCAACACCTTTGAGATTGCCGCGCACCCCAGAGTTCAATCCATCAGTTTCGGAGTCATGGATTTTGTGTCAACACATGCCGGAGCAATACCCTCAAGTGCGATGGATTTGGAGGGGCAATTTACCCATCCTTTGGTATTAAGAGCCAAGATGGAAATCTCAGAGGCCTGTCACGCGAATGGCAAAGTACCCTCACATTGTGTGGTGACTGAGTTTAAAGATACCAAGGCGTTGTCAAAGGCTGCTAAAACTGCAGCTAGCCAATATGGCTACACCCGGATGTGGAGCATTCATCCTGATCAAATTCGTCCAATCGTGGAGGCCTTCGCACCAGACGCCTCAGAAGTTGAGCGAGCGAGCGAAATTATTTTGGCAGCACTAAAAGCCGATTGGGCACCTATTTCTTATCAGAACCAACTTCATGACCGAGCAAGTTATAGATATTTTTGGAATCTATTGGAAAAGGCCTATGCAACAGGGCGGGTATTGCCTGATGAAATTCGCCTTCTAATAAATGAAAATTCTTAGCTTTACATCACAAGGAAGAAGTCACATGAAAAAGATATTTGCATTTATCCTATTTTTAATATTCGCTTTATGTGTTCAAGCCCAGGGCGCAAACAGTAGCGATTCGACTTTTAGTCAAGTTGAATTGCAATCTTTGGTAAGTCAAATTCAAACCGGAAAAATGCCGTGCGAACTCGGCCAATCGGTGACTTTGACCGCGGATAGCAAGTCCCCCAATCAGTTTTATTTACAGTTTAAAAAAGAGAGCTTTCACTTAACGCCGGTTAAAACATCTACCGGAGCAATTCGCTTGGAAGATGACGCTAAAGGCGCAGTTTGGATACAGTTGCCAAGCAAATCGATGTTAATGAATAGTAAATTAGGTCAACGTTTGGCCGATGAGTGCAAGAGTTCGCAACAAGTTGCTATATCTCAGTCTACAAGGTTTGCACCTCCCGTTAACCTTTTGACGCCTGATGCAGGAGTGGCTAAGAAATAGCATGCAGACATAGTGGTTTGCTAATTGCTTTCAAATAAGTGTTTGAAAGCTGCACTTTTTTTAAATTTTGGAATCGGTATTTTGTAATCGTAAATAGACAGGAGAATTTATATGTTGTCAGCTTACCATCAACAAGCTAAAGAGCGTGCTGCCTTAGGGATACCGCCATTACCTTTAACCGCTCATCAAACGGCTGATCTAATTGAGTTGCTCAAATCCCCTCCCAAAGGCGAGGAGCAAGAATTAGTGGAGTTGATCACTCACCGCGTACCGGCAGGTGTGGATGATGCTGCAAAGGTAAAGGCCTCCTTTTTGGCCGCAGTCGCAAAGGGGACAGTGGCCTGCGCCCTCATCTCCAGATCAAAGGCCACGGAGCTGTTGGGCACCATGCTTGGCGGGTATAACTTAACGCCCCTCATAGAATTGTTGGAGGACAGTGAAGTTGCACAAACTGCTGCTGAAGCCTTGAAGAAGACTTTGCTGATGTTTGACCAATTTCATGACGTCAAAGAAAAGGCAGATAAGGGTAACGTTCATGCCAAGGCCATTTTGAAGAGTTGGGCGGATGCAGAGTGGTTCACTTCAAGACCTGAGTTGGCTAAGAGTATTAAATTAACGGTACTAAAAATTACGGGTGAGACCAACACGGATGATCTGTCTCCAGCCCCCGACGCTTGGAGCAGACCGGATATTCCTTTGCACGCATTGGCCATGCTCAAAAACAAGCGTGACGGCATTACCCCAGAGGAAGACGGTAAACGCGGACCTGTTAAATTCATTGAAGATTTACGCGCTAAAGGTAACCTAGTCGCTTATGTTGGAGACGTAGTGGGTACCGGATCTTCCCGTAAATCAGCTACAAATAGTGTTTTATGGTTTACTGGAGAAGATATACCTTTTGTTCCCAATAAACGCTTCGGAGGTGTTTGTTTGGGCAACAAGATAGCGCCTATTTTTTACAACACCATGGAGGATGCAGGCGCGTTGCCCATCGAGTTGGATGTAAGCCAAATGAATATGGGCGACGAGATAGAGCTAAGGCCCTATGAAGGAAAAGCCTTAAAGGGAGGACAAGTAATAGCTGAGTTTCAAGTCAAGAGTGATGTTTTATTTGATGAAGTTCGCGCTGGCGGACGCATCCCCCTCATTATTGGTCGTGGCCTAACGGCTAAGGCACGCGAGGCGTTGGGTTTGCCGGTTTCTACATTATTTAGACTTCCAAAGGTACCCGCTAAAACAAATCATGGCTTCACTTTGGCTCAAAAGATGGTAGCTAGAGCTTGTGGCCTACCTGAGGGGCAGGGAATATTACCTGGAACTTACTGTGAGCCAAAGATGACATCAGTCGGCTCCCAAGACACAACGGGCCCGATGACTAGGGATGAACTCAAAGATTTAGCTTGCCTAGGCTTTTCCTCTGACTTGGTCATGCAGTCGTTTTGCCATACCGCAGCATACCCAAAACCCGTTGATGTAAAGATGCACCATGAGTTGCCTGATTTCATGAGCACAAGAGGCGGAATCTCTCTTAAACCAGGTGACGGTATTATTCACTCATGGCTTAATAGAATGTTGTTGCCAGATACCGTTGGCACGGGGGGGGACAGTCATACTCGGTTTCCTATTGGAATTAGTTTCCCTGCGGGCTCTGGATTGGTTGCCTTTGCGGCAGCAACCGGTGTGATGCCGCTTGACATGCCTGAATCGGTATTGGTGAGGTTTAAAGGAAAGATGCAACCAGGCGTGACCTTAAGGGACTTGGTGCATGCGATCCCACTTTATGCAATCAAACAAGGCTTACTAACTGTTGAGAAAAAGGGCAAGAAAAACATCTTCTCTGGACGAATACTTGAGATTGAGGGACTCTCTGATTTGAAGGTAGAGCAGGCCTTTGAGCTCTCAGATGCTTCTGCCGAACGTTCAGCTGCAGGGTGCACAGTTCATTTGAACAAAGAGCCCATCATTGAGTACATTCAAAGCAACGTAGTTTTGTTGAAAAACATGATTGCACAAGGCTACAGTGATGTAAGAACTATTACGCGTCGTATACAAGCGATGGAGGCGTGGCTTAAAAAACCTGATCTACTTCAACCCGATAAAGACGCACAGTATGAGGCAGTGATTGAAATTGATTTGGCGCAGATTACTGAGCCCATCGTTTGCTGCCCCAACGACCCTGACGACGCTAAAACCTTGTCTGATGTTGCGGGAGCAAAAATTGATGAAGTCTTTATTGGTTCTTGCATGACCAACATTGGTCATTTCCGAGCAGCCTCTAAGCTCTTGGAGGGCAAGCGGGACATTCCAGTCAAGCTGTGGATGGCTCCACCCACTAAAATGGACGCACAGCAATTGACTCTAGAGGGGCACTACGGTGTCTTCGGTGCGGCAGGTGCGCGCATGGAGATGCCGGGATGCTCTCTTTGTATGGGCAACCAAGCACAGGTCAAAGAAGGTGCTACGGTGATGTCCACAAGCACTCGCAATTTCCCTAACCGGTTGGGGAAAAACTCAAACGTTTATTTGGCCTCTGCAGAGTTGTCAGCCGTTGCCTCTAAACTTGGCAGGATACCTACGAAGGCTGAATACTTGACCGATATGGGCGTGTTGAGCGCCAACGGAGATAAAATTTACAAGTACATGAATTTTGATCAAATGCAAGATTACAAGGAGGTCGCTGATCACGTTGTTTCTTGATTTGTCAATTGTTGTTTTTAGATCTTGAATCTAAAAGCTTAAAAAATAAAGGGCTTCTGAGCATCAACTCAGAAGCCCTTTTGTATGGCCCATCAATTTTTTTGGTTACATCAGCAAATGCTCGCCCGCATTGTCTCCCCCCAAAGTTACGTAGTTTACGCGTCTGATATCCATCAATTTAGTGCCTCCTGCGTATGAAATAGAGCTTTGAATGTCCTCTTGCATTTCTCTAAGCGTGTCTTCTAATTTGCCTTTTATGGGTTCTAAAATTCTTTTGCCTTCAACGTGCTTATACTCGCCTTTGTTAAAGTCGCTTGCACTGCCGTAGTATTCTTTAAAGCGTTTGTCCTCCAAGATCACGGTCGTGCCTGGGCTCTCTTCATGCCCCGCTAGCATGGATCCAATCATGACCATGGTGGCTCCAAAGCGAATACTCTTTGCTATATCGCCGTGTTCGCGAATGCCGCCATCGGCAATGATGGGTTTAGTTGCAACACGTGCGCACCATTTAACTGCTGACAATTGCCACCCTCCGGTTCCAAAGCCAGTTTTGATTTTCGTAATACAAACCTTACCAGGTCCGATACCCACTTTGGTTGCATCCGCTCCCCAGTTCTCTAAATCGATCACGGCCTCAGGCGTACCCACATTTCCAGCAATCACAAAGGAGCGCGGAAGCTTTGTTTTTAGGTGGCCAATCATTCTTTGAACCGTATCAGCGTGACCGTGCGCAATATCAATAGTGATGTACTCGGGATCTAAACCCAGGCTCTTTAATTGATCCACTGTTTTGTAGTCAGCCTCTTTGACGCCTAAGGAGATGGAGGCAAAAAGTCCTTTGTCTTTCATGGACTTTAAAAACTGAATGTTATCCAGGTCAAAGCGGTGCATGATATAAAAATAGTTATTCGCCGCCAACCACTGGCAGATTGATTCGTTTACCACTGTTTTCATATTAGCGGGTACGACGGGCAGTTTAAATGTACGACCTCCTAAAGTCACTGAGGCATCGCACTGAGAGCGACTCTCAACTCTGCATTTGCGGGGCAGAAGAAGAATATTTTCGTAGTCGAATATTTCCATGGACCAAGCTCCAAACATAAAAGTTAAACAAAAGGGTGCTTGGTTGGTCGGAACTTTAAGAAACCGGACACAATATCTTGGACCCGGTATCTGATTCTACCGGCTATTTGCAAAATCAACCCCAGGGAGGATGAATTAGTAAAGATATGGCTAGTACTTATACATACAATTGAAGGATGCATGATTCTTCAAAACAAACTGTTATTGACTCACCCCAGGCCTTGGCTAACCTTTCCTTTGAATCCTCGCTTACGAAGGGACTGAACGAGGAGCAACGCCTCGCAGTGGAGTTGCCAGATGAACATGCTTTGATTTTGGCCGGCGCAGGCTCGGGCAAAACAAGGGTCTTGACCACTCGAATAGCTTGGTTACTGCAAACCGGCCAAGTCTCACCTGGTGGCATTTTAGGCGTGACTTTTACGAATAAAGCAGCTAAAGAAATGCTCGCCCGCCTATCCTCCATGCTCCCCATTCATGCGCGGGGTATGTGGATCGGGACCTTTCACGGTCTTTGTAACCGTTTTTTGCGCGCGCACTGGAAATTGGCTAATTTACCGCAGGCTTTTCAAATTCTAGACACACAAGATCAGTTGTCTTGTATAAAGAGGTTGTACAAAGAGTTTAAAGTGGATGAGGAGCGCTATCCGGCAAAACAAACGATGTGGTTCATTGCCGGGTCCAAAGAGGAGGGGCTAAGGCCCGAGCAAGTCATCGTTAAAGATTCAGATACACGAAAACTAGTTGAGCTTTATCAACTGTATGAAGCGCAGTGTCAAAAAGAAGGGGTCGTAGATTTTGCAGAATTGATGCTTCGCTCCTATGAGCTATTAAGAGACAATGAAGCCTTGAGGGTGCACTACCAAACTCGCTTTAAGCATTTATTGGTTGATGAATTTCAAGATACCAATAAATTGCAGTATGCATGGTTAAAAATGTTGTGCGGTCCCAGTTCTAGTATTTTTGCCGTCGGAGACGATGATCAAAGTATCTACGCTTTTAGGGGCGCTCGGGTTGGAAATATGGCTGATTTTGTGGATCAGTTCAAAGTCAAGCATCACATCAAACTTGAACAAAACTACCGCTCGCACAGCAATATTTTAGACACCGCTAATCATCTGATTAGTCATAACAAAACGCGCTTGGGTAAGAACTTGAGAACGGACCAAGGGGCAGGCGAGCCAGTCAGGCTCATTGAGACCCCCACAGATCTGATGGAAGCTCAGTGGCTGGTTGAGGAACTCAAGCAGGTTCTACGAGACGCTGAAAACGGGGACTCTAATTCAGGCGTGCATAACAAAAGTGAAATAGCAATTTTGTACCGTAGCAACGCACAAAGTCGAATTATTGAGACAACACTTTTTAATAATTCCGTGCCTTACCGCGTTTACGGAGGTCTTCGATTTTTTGAGCGAGCTGAAATTAAAAATGCGTTGGCCTATTTAAGGCTTCTTGAAAATCCAAGTGATGACACTAGTTTTATAAGAGTTGTAAATTTTCCCGCAAGAGGGATTGGTGCCAGGACTCTTGAGCACTTAACCGATTTAGCCAGAGAAAAAGGATTGTCTTTATACGAGGCAGTGCCTTTAATGAGTGGTAAAGCAGGTACTAACTTATTGGTCTTTAACAGTTTGATCCAAAACTTGAGAGATCAATCTATCAATTGCACGCTCAAAGATATAGTTGAACTGGTTCTCGATCAAGCAAAACTTGTTGAGCATTATCAAAGTGAAAAAGAGGGTGCGGATAGAGTTGAGAACTTGCTCGAGTTGGTGAATGCAGCGCAAAGTTTTGTATCTATTGAGGGGTTTGGTAAAGATGCGGTTGCTGTGTCGCAGAAAAAACCATCCCTTGACGATCAGGATGATTTAAAGGGAGAATTTAAGGGGGATGCAAGCGTTGATGAAATTAATTCCTTCATAAACGAGGATACAGGTGAAACTCAGTCCCCTTTAATTGCATTTTTAACTCATGCGGCTTTAGAGGCGGGGGACAACCAGGCACAAGCAGGCCAAGAGGCTGTTCAACTCATGACTGTTCATGCAGCCAAGGGGCTTGAATTTGATTGCGTCTTTATTACCGGTTTGGAGGAGGGATTGTTTCCCCATGAAAACTCAATGAACGATAACAACGGACTTGAGGAGGAGAGACGTTTGATGTATGTGGCCATTACTCGTGCCAGAAAACGTTTGTACATTAGTCACTCCCAAACGCGAATGCTGCATGGTCAAACCAGGTACAACATCAGATCCAGGTTTATTGATGAATTTCCGACTCATGCAATTAAAGCCCTGACTCCGCCAAAGAGTGCCGCGCCACTCCCAACTTGGGGTGCGTGGGATGCTGCTGGCTCTAAGAGCTCAAACTACTCTTCAAGCCTGTCCCCTTATAAAAGAGCCAATGCAAGCGCTCCCCCAGTACCCGTAGTTCAGCGGCCTAAAGAGGGCCCAAACTCATGGATCCAAGTTAGTGTGAGCGTCTTTCATACTAAGTTTGGCGAAGGAAAGGTTCTCTCCTTAGAGGGTAGCGGTGAGAATGCGAGGGCGCAAGTCAATTTTTCTAGGCATGGCACCAAATGGCTTGCCTTGTCCGTTGCCAAGCTCACGCAGGTTGATGCCTAAAAATCGTGGAAAAAAACTATTGGGTTTCATTGTGTTGACAGCAGTCTATAAGTGATAGTTACAAACGCTCTACCGCTTTTTATTTAAATTAGGAGTTTTTTATGTTTCAAAGTAAATTCATTCGTTCGGCAAGATTTTGTTTTTTAATACTTTTGGGTGGATTGACTATTCCCTTCAGCGCAAGCTTTGCTCAAGCCGCATTTGCCAAAATACAAGCGCCGGGTTTCTACCGTTTTAAATTAGGGACTTTTGAAGTTACAGCGTTATCTGATGGCACTATCCCTTTACCAGTTGACCAATTACTAGATTATCCAAAAGCACAAATCAGTCATGATTTACAGATGTCATATTTGAAGTCACCCGTGGATACTTCAGTGAATGGATACCTTATAAATACTGGTGAAAAGTTAATATTAATTGATACTGGGGCGGGTGCATTTTTTGGACCTACAGTTGGCAAACTAGTCTCAAACTTAAGAGCTTCAGGGTATCAACCAGAACAAGTGGACGAAATCTACATCACGCATATGCACGCGGACCATATTGGTGGCTTGGTTGACGGCGAGAAAGTTGTGTTTCCAAATGCGTTATTGCGAGCTGATAAAAAAGAGGCTGATTTTTGGTTGACCCAATCTAATATGGAAAAAGCAAGTGAGAGTAACAAAGACTTCTTTAAAAATGCGTTGGCAGCCGTAATCCCGTACATCAAAATAGGACATTACAAAACCTTTGACGGTGAGACTAAGCTCTCAGAGGCAATTAAGGCGTTGCCCTCATCAGGCCATACCCCTGGTCATACGACCTACTCAATTCAAAGCAATGGTGAACGACTTGATGTGGTTGGAGATTTAATTCACGTCGGCCCCATTCAATTTGCAAATCCAAGTGTGACCGTTCATTTTGACATTGATACCAAAAATGCCAAAAAGGCTCGAATGAATGAATTTCGAGACGCAACTAAAACTGGATACCTGGTTGCTGCAGCGCATATCGCTTTTCCTGGAGTAGGGCACTTAAGGGAGTCGGGGACGGGC
The DNA here is from genome assembly GCA_903871545.1 of uncultured Burkholderiales bacterium. Lineage (GTDB taxonomy): Bacteria > Pseudomonadota > Gammaproteobacteria > Burkholderiales > Burkholderiaceae_C > Limnohabitans. The sequence goes on from CAIQHG010000063.1 coordinate 36,576, forward strand.
TTCACTTGGATTCCAATCAACTACGCGTCTACTCCCTAAACCGCCTTAACCTTTTGCGGGGACCATGGGATATTTGAATATATTTGTTGCCACGATGACCCGCCGGCTGTTGGTCGGCGGTACATGGTGATTTAGGATTCCCGGGAACAAAACAAGCGAATTTTTGACGGGCTGCACCATAATTGAATTGGCAAAAATGATGGGCGCACAATTTGGTTCTGCCTCTAAGTAAACGACCGCTGAAAAATCTGCGGGGAAGTGGTTGTGAGGTACGGTTTGGTCCGCTTTCTCATAAACAGAACACCAACAATCTGCGGTAAAAAGACCCACATTGATTTTTTCAAGATCGCAGGTCAAATGCTCCCTAGAAACTTGGTGTGCCACTTTTTCAAGTAATTGAGTAAGGGGAGTTAGCTTATTATTTAATAGATGGCTTTTGTAAGGGCTTGAGTAAGTGGCTTGGACGTTGGAGGCCATAGGGTCTGGGTGTGATATCCGCAACTCATCTACCGCCTCCCTAGCCGCCGAGATCTCTTGTACGTGAGAACTAAGATCACAACAAAAGATGGGAAGGATAAGGGGTATATCTATTTTCTTTATATTCAATGAAATCCTAGGGCTCATGTTTTAAATTCGCATAATTCTACTCATTTGTATGTATATTTTAAGATAATGAAACTGTATTTAAATAACTACTTTAGTAGTACAAATTATATATTTATTAATACTAATAAAACTATTATTTGAGGTTGATACCTGAAATTAGTTGAGTTAAAAAGTGTGTTGGTCCCGAATAAACTCAATGTAAGTGGAAATTCGTTTGAAAGGTAGCTTAAAGTAATAACTTTTGAAACCGATTTATATGCACCAGAATTGAAAATTCGAACACCAAAATAAATCATGTCCATAGAAGTTAATGACAATTCAAGTATCCAAACAGTTTTAAAGACTCCCAGGAAAGCTTTGTCTCGAGTCTTTGGGTTTGCTTTAGTTGTGTGTGTATGGGTGACTTGCTCAGTGGCTCAGGCTGACGATCCTAAAGAAACGTGGATACAGTATCCGCCTAGGGCTGCTGTCAAGCTCACTGAGCAAGTCCAAGCGTTTAAGGAAATGGAATTAGAGAAAAAGGGTGTTGCTGCTGGTGAGCTCAAAAAGCGTGAAGAAAAAATTGACCTGACACCCCTGAAAGAAACAAAACTAGAGTCCACTGAAAAACCACAAAGCGAAGAAAAGAAAATTGAGCCCCCCAAGCCTCGTGAGAGAAAGCTTTTGAGTCAGGATGAGTCTTGGGCTCAAGATCACAAGACAAAAACCACGACTCTAAAATATGACGACGGCACCCTTGACTGGAAAGTGGACGTCATCGAACCTACCCCTGGACAGCCAACTTACAAAGCCGATATTCAATCGATTCCTATGAGCTACGCAGATGGAACCCAATCCATTGTGACTAGAAAAGCCAAAAGTGTGGATCAACAGTGGGGAAGAGATCATTCAACTAAAACATTAATTTACAAATTTAGTGATGGAACTTCCAACATTGAAATTAAAAATATTCCCAAAAAATACAGTCAACCTGAATTTAAGAACGGAATTGAAAAAATCACGATAACTTTTGGCGACGGTACTCAAAGAGTCGAGGAAAATGAGGCGATTGACCGTAAAACTATTTGGTCAAAAGATCATTTGGTTCAAACCATCATCTATTATTTCGAGGACGGGAAAAGCTTTGAGGAAAGAATTGAAACTCCAAGAGTTTTGAGCACTCCTATCTATAAAGATGATCAAGAAATTATTAAAGCTACTTACGGGGACGGTTTTACACAGGAGATTATCGAAACTGCCGTGGATACTAAGGTAAGTTTTGCAAGCGATCATCAAACTAAAACGACAACTTATATTTTTAAAGACGGCACTATCAACGAGGTCGTATCCACGATCCCTAGGGATGAAGTAGCAAAGTCATATAAAGGCAATTTGCAAGTATTGACGTATTTGTACCCTGATGGCACAAAGACAGCGGTTACCAAAAAAGCTGTTTCTGAAAAACTCTCTTGGTCTGAGGACCATTTGATAAAAACACTTGAGTATCAATTTGCCGATGGGTCTGTAAATAAAGTGGTCTCTGAGGTAAAGCCAGAAACATCTAAGCCCGTTTACAAGAAAAATTTACAATTTATCAATTATAAATTTGGGGACGGAACTACTAAATCGGTTGTAAATAAGGCGATATCTGAAGATACGAGTTGGTCGGAGAGCCGTCTTTACAGGACGGTGACCTATAAATTTGCCAACGGAGGTGTGAGCAGTGAGGAGTTTAGTGAGCCACAAAAACTTGCAGATAAAAAGAACACCGTCGCCGCGCTAGATAGTGAACCCAAGGTTAAGCTTGAAGCGGATAGAGAGCAAAAATTGGTACTAAACGTTGTAAAGGTAGACAACGTACCAGAAGATACAAAAACCAATCAAAATAACCGTGTCAGTCCAACAAAGTCTGCTGTAGGCGCAGAGCTTTTGACAAAGAAGTCTGAGGAATTTAGTTTTAAAAATATAATCAACAAGTTTTTAGATAAAAGTAGCGATGACGAGCAGATCAATGATCATAAGATTTCCAGCAACTCTGCCAATCAACCTGTCTACTTACAAGGCCTACAAATTATTACTAAGCCTGCAATTGATGGTAAAACCGTCACTCTTACCTACAAAGCAATTGACAAGGAGGAGAGTTGGAGTAATGATAAAAGTAAAAAAATTACGACTTATAAATTTGCTGATGGAACAGTCAATAAAGTTATTACTGACGTCAATAGCCAAGTGAGTAAAGCCCCTAAGCCCAACTTATTCACAGGCGACGAGGAATTAACACGCCGCACCCTTGCTGACGATTGAATTGCCTTTCTCGCTCAATCAAAACCTCAAAAATAAGCTACTATTTGCATCTGCGTACTACCTTAAAGGATCGTCATCATGCAAACAGCTTTGGTTATCGGTGCATCTCGGGGGATAGGAAAAGAATTTGTCAGTCAACTTCTTCAGGGGAACTGGAGCGTCTACGCAAGTGCAAGGACTCCCAAAGACATTGAGCACCTAAACTCATTGGGGGCCAAGGGCATTGTTTTAGATGTTACCGATCAGGATTCACTAAGAAGTGCTCTGCTGTCTTTAAACAAAGTCAGTTTGAACTTGGTGATATATGTTGCAGGAATTTACGGACCAGAACAAGGCGCCACCCACGCACCCAGCGCCGCTGAATTTAACCAAGTCATGCATACCAATGTTCTTGGCGCAATGCAATCAATTGAATTGTTAGCGCCCGCCCTTGGCCTGAGTAAGGGCAAGTTCATTTTCATCAGTAGCTTAATGGGTAGCGTGTCTGCTACGCAAAGTAGTTTTGGTTGGGTTTACCGAAGCTCAAAAGCCGCATTAAATATGTGCGTTAAAGCGGCTAGCTTTGATTATCCAGACGTTATTTGTGCGCTCATGAATCCTGGTTGGGTCAGGACTGATATGGGTGGGAGCAACGCTTCCATCTCGGTCAACCAAAGTGTGTCTGGGATGCTTGATGTAATAAGTCGTTTATCGATTAAAGACTCAGGTAGCTTTCAAAGTTATGAGGGAAGGCCTATGCAGTGGTAAGCTCATAAGCTCATAAGCTTGTATCCGCGCACAAAGCATTAAGAGTCAGAGGCGACTGCGTTTTTGTTAATATTTACTTTGGGTGTATAACCACTAGGTTGAATCCAGTGCACGCCGTACCCTGCATTACTTGTTACTTTATTTGAAGGGGGGGCACTAGTGATGTAGTAACTTGGGCAGTCATATCTTGCAATGTCTTGAGCGTTTAGCGGAAAAGAATTGCAGTTTGAAAACTTTCTGAACGCAGATGTGTAAATCCCGCATTCGAATTCTGTATCACTGGTCTGCTCCAAGAAAACACATCTTTTGTTGAGGCAACAGTTTCCGCATTTAATGCAGGAACCTTCAATATGAGCCGGTACTTCGTTCTCCAAGCCAACTACGTCGGTGAAATAGTGATCTAAAGGTCCTTCTTTTAAGGCATCAATGTAGATCAAAAGTTTGGAGATCGTGATCCAATAGTTGAGGATAAACTTTGGCTTAAAGAAAACTACAGTTAAGAGAATGGGTTGAACTGGTAGAAGTATATAAAAGACAATGACGCTTAAATGCTTAGCTGCCTTAGTAAGAATATGTTTGAAAATTTTTGCACCTGAATGAACGTTTAAAACTTTGACTACTTTATGCACAATTGATGACAATATTGTGAAATGGTCACTAAAAAATCAATTTTCAATTGTTTTAATAATTTTTTCTAGATGCAATTAAATCTCTCATTTATTCTGATGGGGCTCCAGACTCACGTACTATTTTCTCATATCTGATGAGCTCAGATTTTGCAAATGCTAGAAATTCATTAGAAGAACCGCCTAAGATTTCAGCCCCCATTTCTTCAAACTTTGATTTAATGTCTGGCCTTTGAAGAATGGCGTTAAGTTCTTTGTTCAATCTATCAGTGACTTCGGGAGGTGTTTTCGGGGGGAGCATAACGCCGTACCAAGCCGAGGCCATCATGTTTACACCGGACTCTTTGAAGGTAGGCAAATTGGGTAGTGCATTTAATCTTCGATCAGAGGCAACGGCAACGGGTCTGAGTAGCCCGGCTTTAATGCTTGAAAGCGATCCAGTGTCAATCATCATGTCAATGTGTCCCGCAATGAGGTCCTGAGCTGCGGGACCGCTTCCCTTGTAGGGGACATGATTGATGTCGATGTGAGTCACAGTTTTAAACTCCGCTCCAGCGAGGTGCTGCGAGCCCCCGACCCCAGCAGATCCGTAAGAGAACTGGCCCGGATGCTGTTGGCTATCAAGAATAATATCCTTCAAGGTGAACCAGCGAGATTTAGTGGGTACAACCATGACATTGGGGATTGAGCAAATTAAAATGACGTGCGTAAAATCATTAATCGGATCAAAACCCAGTTTTGAATAAAGATAGGGACCCGCTGCGTTGGTTGAACTCGTTGCCACTAGCAATGCGTACCCATCGGGCTTTTCTTTTACAAATAGCTGTGTCCCGATTGTCCCTCCAGCGCCGCCCTTGTTCTCAACAATGACGGATGTGTTCATTGATTTTGCAAGCGCTTGCCCAAGAATACGCCCAATTTGATCGGTTGCGCCTCCTGGGGCCCAAGGAACGATGACTCTAATGGGTTTTGAGGGGTAATTTTCAGACCACGCTATTAGCGGCAAACTCAAAACGATAAAAATGAATAGGCTAAATTTTTTCAATGTGATACTTCAGTAGTCTTTAAATATTCATTCTAAACTTCTAATTAATTTTAAAAAACTATTTCCGAAACTTAATTTAACAGCGAGAGACACTCCCCTCCTGGATAGGAGTAGGATTTAAAGTGTTTTATCCAATCCGTTGTGAGCTCTGATATTTTGAGGCTCTTAATTCCTCTCAAACTCTCCCCTGATAGCTTGGCAGCAGCTAGAAACGATTCGTTATCCTGGGTTCTCAAAATAAAATAGGCACCGTAATTGAGTGGCTCCAAATTGCTTGCGTCTTTAAAGATGAAGCAGCCGATATTATTAATTTTCCTATCAATAAGTCGAGTGATGCCGGGGAATAAATTGACAGCTTGTTCAGTTGCAATGTCAGTTTTTGTTGAACTATGCGAATCAGGACTAAGCGAATCAGGACTAAGAGTATTAGGATTAAGCGGAGATAGGCTCTGCGCATCAGGGGTTTGTGTATCAGAAATTTGTCTATCAGGAATCTTTGTAGTAATAGTCCAAGGCATGACCTCTGGTGATATTGAGAGATCAATATCTTTGTTATCGTTGAATTGAATCAATACAGCCTTTCGATTTTCTTTGGCAATCAAAGCTTTGCGAAAATCTGAAAGTAAGGGGCCGACCAAATTACGCCATTTCACATAAGACTTACCCACTCCGTTTTGAACGTCACCAAAAATGAACTGTGGTTCAGGTATTCCGTAGATGTATTCCACAAAGGCTTGAACAACTGGACTTTGCTCAAAACAGCTGCGTACATTAGAGGGGTTGTTATACCAAGAGCTATCTCCTCGAGCCTCATCAATAAAGCTTTTCATGATGATTGCCGTATCTAAACTGCTGACATCCATTTTGCTCAGCTTCTCAAACCCAAGCGCACACGCAGTTTTAAATTCTTTATCAGACGCGCGAGCCACTGCGATAAGCAAACTTGGTGAAGTATTATTAAGAGATTGAAGGAAATTTTCACTAACTCCTTGCATTTTAAAATTCAACACTCTTACGGGCGAGAGGTCCTCATTCAAATTAAGATTTTCAATAGAGCTGATGGTTGTATTGAATAAACTTCTTGTAAAGTTGAATGAAAACTTGACAGTAAAGAGCTTTGTTTTCTCAGCTTTCGGATCGTTTTGAAGTTGCTGAATTTTTTTATCTGTTAATTCACCCATGTTTTTGTTGGACCTATAAACCCCCACCTCAACAGAGTTGATTCCGCCCCGAAGCTGTGACCAGTTTAGGGGTATGGGTACTTTTGCATCTATCATCGCGTTCAGTAGCTTATTTGCACGAGTTTGAGTTTCAGATATCACGGAGCTCCCCACTGTGCTTGTAATTCCTC
>CAIQHG010000064.1 GCA_903871545.1 uncultured Burkholderiales bacterium
AAAGCTTATAAACTGATTAATGCAATTGCGAATAAAAATCGGATGCTTATCTTATGTCATTTATGTACAGGGGAGAAAAACGTAAGTGAAATAGAAGAAGAGTGCGGTATTTATCAGCCTACGTTATCTCAACAAATTGGAATATTGAGAGATGAGGAGTTGATAACTGCCAGACGTGATGGTAAGAAAATATACTACTCAATTTCAAATTCTGTTGCCTTAGAAGTCATTCAGGTACTTTATAAAAACTATTGCAAATAAGATAAATTATATGTGCTTAACTTTGTGAAAAATTTGCGAGAATTTTCATTAAAAAAATTTTCAGACATTAAATTACCATACAACATAAACAATGTTCAATTCAAATAAATTGTATGGTGCGATAAAAAGTAAATTCAAATAACAGCGCAATACATAAAAAATCAAATAAGGATTTGGATTTTAATGAAAGTCCTTATCAGGGAAATAGATACTAAAACCTTTTGGTTAAACCAGTATAAAAAGCTCTTCTTTGTCCATATTGGGGTGCGAACACACCTACACCGCTCCCGTCTCGGATTTCGTAACCGTGATCAAATACATTGTTGATACTAAATCTATATTCGATTGGACCTAAGCCTGAGGTTGTGATAGTCCTGGTAGCGCCCAAGTTAAGCACAGTATAGGAGGGCAGTAGCTCTGTGTTTGCAAAACCACTACGAAGTCCTCCTCCGTAAATCATGCTGACATTAAACCTTGTTTCATTCAAAAGATAGGACGCTCCACCTGAGATGGTTCGTGTTTGTCCGTGATCTACGTTAAGCCAGTTGGCTGAAGAATACTGAAGAGTTTGTTGGCTAAATAGATATTGGCTTGAAATGATATTTTTCCCAAGACTAACGTTGTAGGTTAAGTTGAGATAGGCGCTTAACTTACCTGATTTGAATGAATTTGATAACTCTGCTCCATATATTTTTCCGTATTGATAGTTATATGGCGTCAAAATAGGGGCTGGACTGAATTGACCCTCATCAATTAAATTCTGTGTATTTTTTAAAAATGTGTCTGCACTGAGGGTGTAGCTTTTAGTAATGCGCTTAGAAAAACCAATGTCATAGTAATCTCCAACTTCAGGCTTTACTGAATTATTTGTGCCCGTTGCGGCTAGGGTTGTGTTCGCAAACAAACTTTGGATACTCGTGGATACCAATTCATTTGGAGGCGGTGTAAAGTAATGGGAATATCCCGCGTGCATCGTTGTTGATTCTGATTCTTTAAACACAAAACCTAATCTGGGGCTAAGTTGATTTCCAGCGACGAATGCATTAAAGTAATCATACCTCAAGCCGTAATTAGTAGTTAGTTTAGAAGTAATTTGCCAAGAATCTTGCACATATAAACCAACTGAATAATTACCATTTTTAGTATTATTGTCGCTAACCACAAACGGACTTCCGTTTGCTAAGGCCTTACCACCTCCTTCATCTTGAGATGGATTGGGTATAGAGTAGACAAGGGAGCTATTTGTAGTAGCGTTGTTTTCGGTGGAACTGATAAAACCTGTTTTAACGGTGTGATTGTCATTTAATTTAAATGTATAGTCTGACTGAAGACCTGTTTTTAGACTTTTCTTAAAAACATCGGCAGAGCTACCACTAAAATATAGATTGCCTGCGGCATCAGGTATGTAGTGAGTCGTTGAGTAGTTAGAGTAAATTGAGCTTTGATAACTGTATTGATCGTTAATTAATCTTTGTAAAGTAAGTACCGCATACTGATTCTGTTCAAATTGTTGATCATTAACTAAGGAAGAATCTCCGTAAATCGGGGGATTCGTGAATAATAGATTTTGTGGGTATGGGTTTGTAATACGAGGGGCGAGAGGACTGGAATTTGAATTTGTAATACTAGAATAATAAGGATTCTGCAGATTTGTCCCTCCCCCCTGTACTCCGCTAAGGGTAGGTATTTGAAAAGCGCCAGTGTAGGTGCCAACCATTAAACTGTATTTTGTGCTTGCATCAGGTTTATAGGAAAATAACCCAAAACCTTTGCTTTGCCTGGTCTTGTCGTGCGTTGGATTAGCGGAAGGTGCTGGATTTTCAATTCCAATACTATCTGTTAAAAACGAGCCCGTTAAAAAGTAAGAGAGATCTTCTTTAGAGTCACCATACTGAAAACTGGGGTTAAAGGTATGATAACTTCCACCGTAAAGAGTTACTGATCCTTCCTCATTTAGATCATCTTTTGTTGTGATCTCAACAATGCCTGCGGTGTGTAGCCCATACTGGGCAGGAAGTGCACCATCAAGTAAATCTACAGTCTGAGCAAAGCGGGTGTCCAGATTGTTTCCAAAACCAAACAGTCCTTGTGGTAGGACCACTCCATTTATTTGGTACTGTAGATTAGCATGGTCACCGCGAACGTGGACTTGGCCATAAGAGTCTTGTACAACACCTGGTGCTTGTAAAAGCACTTGATTAAGCGGGGTATTGTCACCTTGGGGCAGTTGATCGATATCTTTGGCACTGAAGTGGAAAAGACTGCCGCCAGTTTTATCTGAAATATCATTCAAACTTTGCCTTTTGCTTATGACCACAACTTCCTCTAAGGACTGAGCTTGGTCAGGAATAGGTTGATTATGAAGAACCTCTGTTTGACTGGTTAAATCAACTGCAAATCCATTCAAACTTTGTCCAATTAATACCAACAGTGCCATATGAAAGAGAAAGCACTTGTTTGGCTTATTTTGTATCATCATTTATTCTCTCAATAATTAACTTCTGAAAAGAGCACCAATATGAAAGTGCCATAGTCATTTGAAAACTGACAGAATTTAAGTGCCAGCTCGATCAGCAAATAATTTGCTAATTTAATTACAGATAGTTAAATGGTGGGGCTCTGGATAAATAGCTTTTAAAGTTTGCACTAAATGTCCAGTAAATAGACGTATCGATTTCAAATTGAAATCGGCTCTTGAGCACATAAAAGGAAAATGACAGCAGACTTAGGCTGCTTAAAAGCATTAATAAATCAAATAAAGTGCAACTCTTTGATTGAAACTTTAAAGGCGAGGCGTTCTTAAACTCAGGATTTTCATCTGATTGCTCAAAATGTGAATCTAAAAGACTTTGAATCCCGTTGTGTTCATTATGTAAACTATGAGTAATGAACGTTTGGGGTAATGGGCTCGGTGCAAAGTGATAAATACCGTGGGATAAACCTAAGTATTGGCTAAATATAAGAGAGATACCTAACAACAAATTGAGACTGAAGGAGTTCAGTTTTTTCAATTTAAAAAAACTTATTTTGCCGCTCATACTATTTAGTTCGGTCCGTGTTTTTTGGAATTTTGACAGTAAACAATAAGTAAACCAAAGTAACTAGTTATCTTATCACACAGCTTGTAGGAAGTCTTTTCCTCAATATTTCAAGTCTTAAGAGACCGTTAATTTACTGCTGAATATAAATTAAAAAAATAATCAAACAACCTAGAGTAGGTATGTGACACTTAGGTTTAAGAGTGCGAATTCATGTTATTTTTTTTAAATTCTTTTATTG
>CAIQHG010000065.1 GCA_903871545.1 uncultured Burkholderiales bacterium
AGTTGAGAGTCGAGAATTATGACCAATTGAACGCCAAACGTTATGTATTGAGGAAAATCTTAACTTCATAATAACGTTGTTTTTTGGATATACGGCGAAATGAAAATAATATTGATTGGCCTTCTCGTTGTATTGATTTGTGGTTGTTCCAGTCCGCCGATTAACCACTATAAACTCGGCAAGGACTCAGCAGAAGCCAACCCACCTCCAAATTTGGACAAAATACCGGATGCCACACCAAAAGTCGAGGTTATTGTTAAAGGTGGTGCCAACAAAGAGTACGAAGTACTCGGGCAGAGATATCAGCCCGTTATTAAAGATGAACCCATTTCAGAAAAAGGAATCGCCTCCTGGTACGGTGTCAAATACAACGGGCACTCAACTTCAAATGGAGAAATCTATGACATGTACTCCATGTCCGCTGCTCACAAAACGATGCCTTTGCCAAGTTTTGCTTTAGTTAAAAACCCGAAGAATAAAAAAATGGTTATCGTAAGGGTCAACGACCGGGGCCCTTTCCATGAAAACAGGATAATTGATCTGAGCTACAGCGCAGCATTGAAATTAGACCTAATCAAGAATCCAGGCGAGGTTGAGGTAAGAAGAATAACAAATGAAGAAATAAAAAATGGTACTTGGAAAAAACTAATCCCTAACTGAAGGAACAGGAGTGCACTTGCGGGTCAAACTGAAGGTCTAATAAGTCTTCATCTCTATTGAATAATGAATAAAGTTGGGGTCGTTTTTAAACTCGGGGTTAAAAGAATTGCCAGTAAAGTTTAAGATCAAAAAACTTTAGTCAATAAAAAAAGTTAAAAAGGACGCTCCACCATAGCGTGCAAAACATTAGCTTGAACAACTCCAAAAAACCGAGGTATAAATGCAATTCTAAGAGCGAACGAATCATAGATATTGAGAAATTTGTAAGATGGCACCAGTAAAGGCGTGTACTTATAAATTTGATATCCGGTTGTAAGTCCTAACGTCAAGTCAATTTCTTTTGTCCAACCATATGTATAGGCAACATAGGTGCTTTCGTGAAAGTTTGAATTGTAATAATGCCCAACTGTGAGATGGTTGGGTAATTCAACGTAAATACCAGGATTGATATCGTTATATCCGGTAGCCGAGTGAAAACTGGCCAAATGTAGACCGACGATCGTTTTATTTTCTATAGGTGTTTCTTGATCCATAACTAATCCCTGACAGCCCGCATGCCAAGGAAATAAAAGAACCAGACTGATCGTTAAAATTTTGAACATAACTTAAGCTTTGCTTAAGGTTTTATTACTCACCTTCTTATTTTGTGGTGTTCGTGGTACTGGAGCTTGAGGAGCTTTTTGCGGCCACTATTGCCGCTCCTAAAGTTACAACCGTGATTACAGCACCTGTGCCTATAGCGCCTGTTGCTGCTTGAACAGCTGCCATTGGGCCAGAACCGTACTCAGAGGCAGGAATCTGAGGTGGCGGTGGCGCGTTTGATTTGGTTTGCAACCACGCGGGAAGTGAAATAGAAAGTAAAAATCCAGCAAGAAATAACTTAATGAATGTAGATTTAGTCATAATCGAATTTGAAAGGGAGAGGTTGGAATTTGTAAGTTATAAAAGCCAAGGCTCTGCAAGAGTTATAAAATTTTCACTACCATTACGTTTCGTAATTCCCTCACAAGAACATTAATATTTTAGCTTGATTCTTAAAAATGATCTATCTCGGTTGATTTAGAATTAAAAGTAAATAGAGGCTTTATGAACACTTACAACAGCACTAACTTTGTCAGAAAGCTTTCACAAATCCAATGGTTTCAAGAGGGTGAGAGGGAAAATTGGGCAAATGATCTTGAAGCCGGTAAAGTGCTGCACTTTAATGCTTTGCCATTTAAGGTTCAGGAAAACGAG
>CAIQHG010000066.1 GCA_903871545.1 uncultured Burkholderiales bacterium
ATCAAGCATGAGATGCCGCCGCCCGCACTTGGGCAGCATACCCAGGAAATTTTGACTCAGTTTTTAGGTAAATCTAAAGCCGACATTGAGCACTTAATCAGTGAGGGCGTCATCTAAATACCGGGGCTCAAGGTTAAGGGCTAATACGCACACACAGGCTGAGAATTTGGGAGTGCTCGAAATCTCTCGACAGTCTCAAACCCAACCCTGGCGCCAGACATCCTCGTTTTGCAGGTCCCGCCAGGCGATGACCTGCGTGGCTTTTGAAAATACAGCTTCAATTTCTACCGACTCAATTGGGTCGGTTGGTAGTTCGGGTTGTATCACCCGGCTGACCAAGAAGTGTTTTTGTTTGGACACCGGTTGCACGGCCGTCCACTTGGTTAGGTGCAGTTTTTTAGGGTTCAACGCATTCATGGTGGCCGTTCAATCGCGCATAGCCGCTTTAATGGCCTCGCTCAACTCAATCACCGCCATGGCGTAATAGCTGCTCCAGTTGTAACGGGTAACGACGTAAAAATTCTCTGTCCCGGCGAGATACGATTTAGCATCTAAGCCATTAGAGAGCTCTATCAGAGCCAACAGTCCCTTGTACTCTTTCCCGCTCTCGCTCAATACCACTCCTCTAGACTCAAATGCAGATGCAGTGAAGGAGGGCAAGATATCGGGGGCCAAAAGCTCCTCCAACTGTACAGCGTTTGAATTAAGGGTGATTGAAAAACGAATGGGTGCGCCAGTTTGCCACCCATACATTTTGAAATAGTTGGCTATTGAGCCAATTGCGTCTTGTGGGCTCCTCACCAAGTCTATGACACCGTCTTTGTCATAATCTACCGCAAACTTGGCCAAGCTACTGGGCATAAACTGAGCCGCGCCAATGGCTCCCGCGTAGCTGCCGAGCACCTCTTTGTGTTTGGTAGCAGGATGCAGGAATTGTTCTTTCAAGAAAATCCCCAACTCATTTTGAAAGAAAGCTTGGCGCTCTAAGGCTCTTGGATGCGATTTAGGAAACCTCAAGCTGAGAGTCGCTAAAGCGTCCACCACAGGATAGGCCCCCATGTGTTGTCCGTAAAGGGACTCTACACCCAAAATTCCCACAATAATTTCAGCGGGCACACCGAACTCAAGCTCCGCTTGGTTAAGCGTAGCTTCGTGTTTACGCCAAAACTCAACCCCTTGACCAATCCGGGTAGGCTCTATGAAACGGGCTCTGTAAGCGGCCCAGTTTTTTTGAACAGGTGCGGGTGCAGGCGCCATCAACTGCACCACGCTTGGAATCAAACGGGCTTGAGCGAGACGGCTTAACACCCAACTTTGGGGGAGAGACTGAGCATTTGCAATCTGTGTAGCTAAACTTTGAACCTCCTGAGTTTGTCCAAAAGGTCCTGAGAACTTTATGCTATTGCGCTTGGCGGGCGAAGTGCTCAGGATTTTTTTGATTTGAAGCTTTGAAGTTATGGGTATTTGGCCTTGACTCTCATTTTGAGCACTGTGAGGGGTGCCGTGAGTGGCCCCTTGTGTGGCGTCTTGAGTGGCGCCTTGAGAGGTTTGGGCTGGGTTGGAATTTACTTTGCCCCAACTCGCTCCCCAAAAAAAGAAGAACAAAATGAAAGCAATGCAGTATCCACAGGATTTATACATATAAGAATTTATAGAAATATTCAAAGTTAAAATTTTTCAAAAGTCAATAAAGAGTCAATAAAGAGTCAATAAAAAGTGAATCTAGCTCGAGAGAAACCCTTCCCCTTATAAAAGCAAATAGTTTGCGCCTCCCTGGCCGCTCTCTTGTCTATTAGAATAATAAAACTCTAGATCAAATTTTAACCCTCCGATATCGTTTGGTTTTTATTAATTTTTGTGCATCTATTGACCTAGCTGAATTACCCCGTAATAGTTTGAGTAACGCTGTTTAATGAGCCCTGATTTCAATACGCCCCTTTATTCACACTCCGCTAGCTTGGAGAGGTCTCCCCGTGGGTAGGACTGGTTTTTACTCGCACGCCTCAAGCCTACTTCATGAAATGGGGGTAGGCCACCCAGAATGCCCAGAGCGGTTGCACGCCATTAACGACCGCATCTTAATGACGGGCTTAGACATTGCGCTAAATATGTTGCAGGCTCCCCCGGCTTCAATCTCTGATCTGGAGTTGGCCCATGACCGCATGCATATCGCAGCGCTCAGGGGGTTGGGGGACCAGTTGCGAGACGACGCCTTAGCCGGCGGACCGGGGTACGCGCAGCTCGATCCAGATACGAGCATGAACGTTCATACCTGGGACGCCGCGCTGCACGCTGCTGGGGCTGCTTTGGCCGCTACTGACGCAGTCATTGCCGGTGAATTGGCGAATGCCTTTTGCGCAACTAGGCCTCCAGGGCACCATGCCTGTAACTCCCGCGCAATGGGGTTTTGCTTTATCAACAATGTGGCTGTCGCAGTCAAGCACGCCTTGGACCGACATGGGCTGCAAAGAGTTGCAGTGATCGATTTTGATGTCCACCACGGCAACGGCACGCAAGACATTTTGAGCTCAGACAAGCGGGTACTGATGGCAAGCATTTACCAACATCCCTATTATCCTGAAGGGGGTGCAGGGGAGATGACAAAAAACATGGTCAATGTGCCCGTACCTGCTTACACTAAAGGTGAGACCATAAGGGAGTTGATCACTCAGCACTGGTTACCTGCGCTACACGCACACCGCCCCCAGTTGATATTTATCAGTGCCGGATTTGACGCTCACCGAGATGATGACCTGGGCCAACTCTCAATGCTGGAGTCGGATTATGTGTGGGTGACAAAGGAGATCAAAAAAATTGCAAAACTTTACTGCGGCGGAAAAATTGTGTCATGCTTAGAGGGTGGATACAACTTATACGCCCTTGCCGTAAGCGTGGAAGCTCACATAAGGGTTTTAGCGGATTTGTCTTAATCCTGTATCGATTCATTAATCCTTAGCTTGACCCAAAATTTTATGAATGAATTCACACAGTTGTTAAACGAACTTAATAGCGTCTCAACAGCCGTCGAGGGTCTGGTTTTGGTCGTGTGCTTGTTGTTGGCGTTTGGAATTACTAAAATACTATTTAAAAGCGCAGACCCCGCAACCGTAAAAACATCGGTCTGGTTTGGTCAGCGTTTTTTTGACGGATTAATGTTCCCTTTATTGGCCTTAATACTCACTTACGCATCCAAGGAGGTTTTAATCCACTCTTACCAAGTGGTGATTTTAAAATTAGTGGTTCCCATTTTGATGGCAACCGTCATCATTCGCTTGATGACAAGAGTGTTGAGCTCGGTCTTTCCAGACTCACCCGGAATAGCCATGTTGGAGAGGTTTATCGCTTTTACGGCGTGGGCGGTCTCAGCCCTTTGGGTGACAGGTTTACTTCCCGTTGTGATGCAAGAGTTGGAGTCCATTCACCTAAACTTTGGACGTACCCGGGTTGATCTCAGAACTTTTGTGGAGGGACTCTTATCTAGCGGTTTGGTATTGGTTTTGACGCTTTGGATCTCCTCCACTTTAGAGCGAGAGGTCTTAGCAAAGGCTGTGATTGACTTATCGATTAGAAAAGTCACGACCAACGTGCTAAGGGCGTTGCTCACCTTCATTGGGCTACTGATAGCGCTCTCAGCCGTGGGTGTCGATTTGACCGCTTTATCTGTTTTAGGAGGTGGCCTGGGTGTGGGCTTGGGGCTTGGACTTCAAAAACTTGCGGCCAATTATGTGAGCGGTTTTGTGATCTTGCTTGAGAGATCGATTCGCATAGGAGATCAGGTCCGAATTGCAGGCTTAGAGGGGCGAATCACCGACATCAAGACCCGCTACACCTTGGTGCAAGATGCATCGGGTCGTGAGACCGTTATCCCCAACGAGCTGATGGTCTCAGATAAGGTGGAAAATCTCTCTCGGGCCTATGGACGAGTGCTCCTGACAGTTACACTCACAGTTGACTATGCTTGCCCCGTTGCACACACCCAAGAGGTGTTGGGGGCGGCGTGTGCCAAAGCCAAGCGAGTTCTCTTGTCCCCAGCCCCTAAGGTCTTGGTGGCCAATTTGGGGGCGGATGGTATAGATTTAGTGATTGCTTTTTGGGTAGATGAAAATGAAAGCGCCTGGCTCTCCATTAAATCTGAGGTCAATACCCTGGTGCTTGAGTGTCTAAGGAGCGAGGGCATTGCGATATCAACAAACGCCCCTAAAGTGGTTCGTTTGGTTGACGGCTCGTTCAGTCTTGTGCCTTTGACAGTCAACCCCAAAAAGGGTTAAAGGGTGGATGCTTTTAAATGGCCTGGCTTTTGATGGGACAAAACTAAGCAACCCTATCCACGCTTTAAATCAGATTTCAAAGCAAAATTTCAAGCAAAATCCAAGGCCATCAAGGCCATCAAGGGTTTTCAAGGCTTATTTTTAGTAGCCTTGTACTCTTACATTAGAATATTGTTAAAGGCGGAGAATAAATAAATGAAAATACTGGTAGCTGTCAAAAGAGTGGTGGATTACAACGTCAAAATCAGAGTCAAGTCTGACCAATCGGGTGTGGATATTGCCAACCTCAAAATGAGTATGAACCCCTTTGATGAAATTGCATTAGAGGAGGCGGTTCGCATCAGAGAGAAGGGACTAGCTACGGAGGTTATAGCTGTGTCATGTGGACCCACACAGTGCCAAGAGACTTTGCGAACAGCAATGGCAATTGGAGCAGACAGGGGCATTTTGGTTGAGACTTCAGCCGACGTAGAGCCTCTAGGGGTCGCAAAAATATTAAAAGCCTTGATGGACAAAGAGCAACCCGGATTGGTCATTTTAGGCAAACAAGCCATTGATGACGACTGCAACCAAACCGGACAAATGCTTGCAGCGCTTGCTCAGTGCGGACAGGCCACTTTCGCTTACAAGGTTGATATTGGCGCAGACCACGTCAACGTCGTGCGCGAGATAGACGGAGGTCTTGAGACCTTGAGTCTTAAATTGCCGGCCATCATCACGACCGATTTAAGACTCAATGAGCCCAGGTACGTGACGCTTCCCAATATTATGAAAGCCAAGAAAAAGAGCTTGGAGACGATAACGCCTGAAACCCTTGGGGTCGATGTGACTCCAAGAATAAAAATGCTCAAAGTGTGTGACCCGCCCACGCGCACAGCTGGCACTAAAGTTGCTGACGTAACTGCTTTGATGGACAAACTCAAAAATGAGGCAAAGGTCATTTAAAAATCATTCAATTGATATTTAAAAATCAACCCAAAATCATCCTTATCAACAGCTATTTATTTTTCAAGAGAATTTTTTAACATGACTGCACTTGTAATTGCCGAACACGACAATCAACATTTAAAACCCGCAACTCTAAACGCGGTCACTGCTGCTTTGGCCTGCTCGCCCAGCGTGCACATTCTTGTAGCCGGGAGTGGCTCAACCAGCGTGGCCGAACAAGCTGCTCGGGTCTCAGGGGTTTCAAAGGTCTTTCACGCCGACGCACCTCAGCTCTTGCACTCTTTGGCCGAGCTCAGTTGTGCACAGGTGCTCAAACACGTGAAAGCGGATACCTCCTACACCCATGTGCTCTTTGCCTCCACTGCGAGCGGCAAAAATATAGCTCCCCGTTTGGCAGCTCTTTTGGATACTGCTCAAGTCTCAGACATTATCAAGGTGATATCGCCCGATACCTTTGAGCGTCCCATCTACGCGGGCAATGCAATTGCAACCGTGCAGTCCCTGGACCCGGTGAAGGTCATCACGGTTAGAACAACAGGTTTTGACGCGGCCCTGGTAAACACAGGCGCTGCAAGCGCAAGCATTGAGAGTTTAAACGCCTGTGAAGACGCAGGCCAAAGCACTTTCTTGGGCCAAGAGGTTGCGGTGAGTGATCGCCCTGAGTTGACTGCTGCGAAAGTGATCGTCTCCGGTGGTCGCGCGCTTGGGAGCAGTGAAACTTTCACCCAAGTGCTGACCCCTTTGGCCGATAAATTAGGCGCTGCACTTGGCGCGAGCCGCGCTGCAGTAGACGCAGGCTACGCCCCCAACGATTGGCAGGTTGGACAAACCGGCAAAATCGTTGCCCCCGATCTTTATGTGGCGTGCGGTATCAGTGGAGCTATTCAACATTTGGCGGGTATGAAAGACAGCAAAGTGATTGTTGCAATCAATAAAGATCCGGAGGCGCCTATTTTTAGTGTGGCAGATTACGGTTTAGAGGCGGATCTGTTCCAAGCAGTGCCAGAGTGGGTGAATTTGCTTTGAAAAAATGCAAAGCCTACTGAATAACTAAATTACTCGCTTCTTAACAAGGTAAAAAGGGGTTTCTTTGGCTGTTGATCTAAACACTTTACCTTCAAGCCCCGTGGACGGAAAAAATAACGGCAATAAAGACCAAGAAAACTACGTCAGACCCCGCTCTCCCTTACCCGGTGCTTTGGCCAAGCTCAGATTTCCAGTCATTGCGTCCCCGCTTTTTATTATCAGCAATCCTGAGCTCGTGATTGCACAGTGCATCTCAGGCGTGGTGGGTTCGATGCCCGCCTTAAATGCCCGACCAAGCTCTCAATTAAGCGATTGGTTGGCACAGATCACGGAAACTTTAGAGGCCTACAACACAGCCAATCCTTTGAGGCCTGCGGCTCCTTTCGCTGTCAACCAAATTGTGCACAAAAGCAATGACCGTCTTGAAAGCGATATGCAAGAGTGCGTTCGCTATAAGGTTCCTATCATCATCACCTCCCTGGGGGCGAGAGCTGAGATCAACCAAGCCGCTCACAGCTACGGGGCCGTGGTGATGCACGATGTGATCAACACCAAGTTTGCCCAAAAGGCGATCGAAAAAGGCGCTGACGGCCTGATCGCTGTTGCAGCCGGGGCCGGGGGGCACGCGGGTGTAAAAAGCCCATTTGCGTTTGTTCAAGAGCTGCGTGAATGGTTCAACGGTCCAATTGCCCTGAGCGGAGCGATCGCACATGGGGGGGCCGTCCTAGCAGCGCAAGCAATGGGGGCTGACTTTGCTTATATTGGATCAGCCTTTATTGCGACACACGAGGCACGAGCGAGTCAGGCTTACAAAGATTGCATCGTCAACTCCAACTCGGATGACATCGTCTACACCAACGCCTTTACGGGGGTAAACGGCAACTACTTAGCGCCCTCCATCATCAGCGCAGGATTAGATCCAGAGCACCTGCCCCAAAAAGACCCCAGTGACATGAACTTTAGCTCAACGAGCACCAAAGTATGGAAAGATATTTGGGGTGCGGGCCAAGGAATCGGTGCTGTGCACAGTGTTGTGAGTGCTAGAGAGTTGGTGCAACGATTAAAGCAGGAATACGTGCAGGCGAGAGCAAGGCTTCTTTGAAGTATTTTTCAAAGTACTCGCACTGGACAGAGTTAGGTCCCAGAATCTGTTTAGCCCGTATCTAGTCTATATAGTCTGTATCTAGTCTATATCTAGTCTGTTAGCCATTTACTAGCCAAAGTGACAAATGTAGTGGTACTGATCAGCCACTTTGATCTCAAACGAAGACACGGCGGGCACACTAAAGCGCTCTCCTGCAACAGATTTCAACCACTCATTTGACCCCGCCAGTTTGTAGGTGCATTCGCCGTAAACACACTCCATCACCTCGGCCGCGTCGGTCTTAAAAGTGAGCGAAGAGGCTAGGACAACGCCGACACTTTTTTTTGTGCCATCAGACAAAGTGATTGCGTGGCTGATACATTTGCCATCAAAAAACACGTTGGCTTTTGTATGGATGACGGCGTTTGGGATTGAGGCTTGAATCATGGCAGAGTCTTTATTTGTTGGGGTTAACAGTTTTTGCAGATTTTGCAGATTTGGAAGATTTAGCAGACTTGGCCTTCTTTTTAGAGGCGCTAGATTTGGGCGCAGTCTCGCTGCTTTTTGAAACTGCTTTTTTGGAATGTTTCAAATTTGCAGCGATTCGCAGCCTTAAAGCGTTCAGTTTGATGAACCCTGCGGCGTCCGCTTGGTTGTATGCGCCTTGGTCATCGTCAAATGTGGATATACGCGCGTCAAACAAACTGTTGTGATCACTGTGTCTACCCACACACATGATGGTGCCTTTATAGAGTTTGAGGCTAACGATTCCGTTGACCGTGGCTTGAGAGGCGTCTATGAGACCTTGAAGCAACTCTCGCTCGGGGCTGAACCAGTATCCGTTATAAATCATTCTTGCATATCTAGGCATTAAATCGTCTTTAAGCGCCGTGACCTCTCGGTCCATAGTGATGGACTCGATTGCGCGGTGCCCTGCAAGAAGGATGGTTCCACCAGGCGTTTCATAGCAACCCCTGCTTTTCATGCCGACGTAACGATTCTCCACTTTGTCTAAGCGTCCAATGCCGTGTAAGCCGCCCAAATCATTGAGTTTGGTGAGAACCGTGGCTGGGCTCATCTTGACGCCATCTACGGCCACCACATCGCCCTTCACATAGGTCAGCTCTATGGTTTGGGCTTTTGAGGGCGCTTTCTCAGGGCTGCGCGTCAAACGCCACATGGAGTCTTCTGGGGCAAAGTTGGGGTCCTCCAAAATGCCGCCTTCGTAGCTGATGTGCAGTAAGTTTGCATCCATGGAGTAGGGGGCTGCCCCCTTGCGTTTTTTGAAATCAACGGGAATGCCGTGTTTATCTGCATAAGCTAAAAGTTTTTCGCGAGACAACAAATCCCACTCACGCCAAGGGGCAATCACTTGAACGTCTGGCATAAGCGCATAAGCGCCAAGTTCAAAGCGCACTTGATCATTTCCTTTGCCAGTTGCACCGTGACTGATTGCATCGGCTTTGGTTTTTTTTGCGATATCAATCAATCTTTTGGCGATCAAGGGTCTCGCAATAGAGGTTCCTAATAAATATTCGCCTTCATAAAGTGCGTTGGCTCTGAACATGGGAAATACAAAATCACGCACGAACTCCTCGCGCAAGTCCTCAATATAAATATTCTCGGGCTTGATGCCCATTTTGATGGCTTTTGCGCGAGCGGGCTCAATCTCCTCGCCTTGACCGATATCGGCTGTAAATGTGATCACCTCGCATTTGTATTCATCTTGAAGCCATTTAAGAATGATGGAGGTGTCAAGCCCACCAGAGTAGGCTAAGACAACACGTTTGGGGTTAGATGATTTGGAGGATTGATTTTTTTTAAGTGTAGACATAGGTGTCTTATGCGAAAGGTCGTGATAAGTTTTGGATACTTGGGTATTTTAAATGAAAGGGCAGATCATTTGCGGGCAACCAAATCTTCCCAGTCCAGTGGGAGCACGCCAATCACAACTTGTGGGGGATCCTCTCGCCAAAGTACAGGTCGTTTGACGAGGCTTGGGTTACTCAGTAAAGCCTCACACGCACTTTGCTCATCCATCACAGCCTCGCGCTGGTGAACAGTTAAAGCGCGCCAAGTGGTGCTTTTTTTGTTTACCAAGCTCTCCCAACCTGCGATACTGCACCAAAATTGAACTGTGTGGAGTTGCAGTTTGGATTTTTTAAAGTCCTGGAAATCGTAATCCACGCCTTTTTTGTCTAGCCAAACGCGTGCTTTTTTGACGCTGTCACAATTGGGAATGCCGAAAACTTGAATTTTGGAAATTGTCATCAATAGGTTTTTATTGGAATTTAAAAATAGAACACTCAAAAATTAGTTGCTTTGACTTAAAGTTTTTTTTACTTACAGGGGTTCTTTGAAAGATGAATTTAGAACAATGGCTATCTCACTGCGAGTCTTTACACAGCAAAAATATTGAGATGGGCTTAGAGCGCGTTCGGTTGGTGGGCGCTGCGTTGGAGCTGAGTTTCAAATGCCCCGTCTTCACCGTTGCTGGCACCAACGGAAAGGGCTCGACCTGTGCAATGCTTGAATCCATTTTAGAGGAATCTGGGTATAAAACCGGAGTTTATACATCCCCTCATTTGTTTGATTTTCGAGAGCGTTGTCGAATTGGACGCGTGATTGCAAGTGCGGAGCAGTTTGTCCATCATTTTGAAAGAGTTGAAAAAGCAAGGGGCGATGTAAGTCTTACCTACTTTGAGTTCACAACGCTTGTTATTATGGATTTAATGGCTTGTTCTAACTTAGATGTGGCTATTTTAGAGGTCGGCTTAGGGGGGAGGCTAGACGCAGTCAACATCGTGGATGCAGACTGTGCAATTATTACAAGTATTGATATCGATCATACCGAGTACTTGGGCCCGGACCGCGAAAGCATTGCAAGAGAGAAGGCCGGGATCATGCGGGCGGGCAGACCCGTTGTAATCAGCGACCCGGTCCCCCCCAACTCACTTATAAAGTGGGCTGAGGAAGTTGGGGCGCAAATATGGCTGATTGGACGGGACTTTAATTTTATGGGGGACAAACAGCAGTGGAGCTTTGTGGCCAAGGGCAAAAGGCGCGCGGGTCTTGCCTACCCGGCTCTTAGAGGAGCTAATCAGCTCTTTAATGCCTGCGCCGTGCTTGCTGCGCTGGAAGCCATGAGGGACCGCCTAGCCGTAACTGCGCAGGGAATTCGCAATGGCTTTTCCATGGTGACACTGCCAGGGAGATTTCAAATCATTGCGGGCCAACCCACTCTCATTTTAGACGTTGCACACAACCCTCATGCGGTTTCAGCGCTTTTTGAGAATTTGGATTCAATGGGTTTTTTCCCCTGCACGCACGCTGTTTTTGGGGCAATGGCCGACAAAGACATAAAAGCCATTATGAGCAAAATGTCTCCTTTGGTGACGCACTGGTACTTTTGTGACCTGCCCACCCCAAGAGCTGTGAAAGCCCTGGAATTAGAGAGAATTTGGATAGAGAGCATTTCCCGGTCTAAAGGGGTTGTGAGCCCACCTGCTAAAACTCAGGTCTGTACGGGTCCAGTTCAAGCCCTTGAGCAAGCGCTAGCAAATGCGAACCCCGCTGATAGAATCGTCGTGTTCGGATCTTTTTACACGGTCGGAGGTGTGCTCGAGCACGGGATCCCGCGCTTAAACGCACCTCACCTTCAAGCCCCAGTTACGCAGGCTAAACCCTTGGGTGGAAACTTAAAACTGGGTTGAATTAGGCGATAAGACTTTTGCAAATGCCCCCTTCTCAAGGTCTTTGCCCAGATGAAACTGACCTAAACCTACCACTTGTTCTCTTAAGCGCTTTAATTTATGTCTTTCTTCAAGCTCAGATCCAATCGTAATCCCTCAGAAGAGACCAACCCAGGCACCACCCAGGCTCAAAGTGTGGAGAGCCTGAGGAAAAGCGCACGACACCGCCTAATTGGTGCAACTGTGCTGGTGTTGGTATCTGTGATTGGTTTCCCCTTAATCTTCGATACTCAGCCCAGACCTGTTAAGAGTGATATTCAAATAGAGATCGTGGAGCGCGATCGCGTTAAACTGTCTGACCCCTTCGGGTCCGTTAAATCCCCTACACCCCCCGCGCTTAAAGGGGGCTCTAATGAGGTGGGACGTGACGTAAAGAGCGAGCAAATCGCTAATAAAACGTCTAGTTCCACTGATTCAGTTGCTTCAGGAGCCGCTGCTAGCGCAGGCGTAGGAGCCTCTGTAGGTGCTGTAGGTGCTGTAAGTGCTATCGCGCACAACTTCTCCAGCAGTATTTCTGCATTAACTACCCCGTCTTTGCCGCCCCAAGCCAATCAGTCTGATCAAACTAATTCGTCAACCAAAAATTCTTCCCCCCCAGCCACAAGCGCCGTCAAAGTACCTGAAAAAACGGCCTCTGTGAGCGCACCTCCGGCGCCAGCGGGCAACGAGCCCAAAGAGGTCATCATCTCCACCAAAGCTTCGCAGACTAAAGTAGCTCTTGCTTTGGCTCAGTCTGGCGCGGAAAACGCACCCAAAACAACAAATTCTTCTGCCGCCGCAAACGCATCGACCACACCGAACAGTCCTGGCGTTGACAGCACCAAAAATTCACCTATCCAGTCAAATCCATCGACTCCTGCAACTGTGACTCCAGTGCCTCAGGGTCCTAAAATGGATAAAACTGGCGAACAGGATTCCAAAAAAGAGTCCAAAGATAGCAAAGGCAGTAAGGAAACAAAGCCAGGCAAACAAGTCATACAGATTGGGGTGTATACCGACGCCGCAAAAATCAAAGAATACCGGGCTCGTTTAGAGAAGGTTGGTATGAAAACGGTGATCGTAACTCTGACCTCGCACGACGGCATCAAAAGAACGAGAATACGGGTGGGTCCATTTAAAAATCAAGAGGAAACCCAACAGATGCTAGAGAAAATAAAAGAGCTGAAAATACCAGGCGCCCAACTCAATTTAATCCCAGTGGATTGAATGATTAATGCTCTCAGAATTTTGTTCTTTTTTAAATAGAAATCTTTGATGGAGTTCTTTCAACATCCCCTTACAACTGTAGATTGGTTTGCGCTAGCTTTGATCGCGGTTGGTTTTATTTGGGGTTTAATGAAAGGTTTCGTCCGTGAATTGATGTCCGTTGTAGCTTGGTTCTTAGCATTCATGTTAGCGCCGCTTTGGGGCGCCACTGCTGGATCGTTGATTCCTGTTCAAGATATGTCTAACACCACGAGACTATGGGTTGGGTATTTGATGGTTTTTATGTGCGTGTTGATTTTGTCTACTGTGTGTGGCAATTGGTTAAGGCAGCAACTCTCAAAAATCGGACTTGGTGCACTCGACCGATTGGTTGGATCCATATTTGGTATGCTAGGAGCAAGTGCCATTTTGATGCTAGTCGTAGTTTGCATTCATTTAAGTCCATTTAAACGCAACCCAGAGTGGACAAGGTCCTATGTTGCGCCTGTACTGACTAAAGCGCTCAATCAAGCGCTGGATCAAATGGCACCCTTTTTGTCCTCAGATTTCGGAAGGTTTATTAACTAATGTGTGGAATTATTGGCGTTGTTGGACGCGGTGTAGTTAATCAACTGATTTACGATGCTTTGCTTTTGTTGCAGCACCGTGGCCAAGACGCGGCAGGTATAGCAACTCAGCAGGACCGAAAATTCTTTATGCACAAAGCAAAAGGAATGGTTCGCGATATTTTTCGAACCAGAAACATGCGTGCATTACCTGGAAACACAGGACTTGGTCAGGTGCGCTACCCAACCGCAGGGAACGCCCAAAGCGAGGAGGAGGCGCAGCCTTTTTACGTCAACGCCCCTTTTGGTATCGTATTGGTGCACAACGGCAATTTAACCAACGCACAGTCCTTAAAGCAGGATTTGTACAACATCGACCACCGTCACATCAACACCGAGAGCGACTCTGAGGTTTTAATCAATGTATTGGCCCATGAGCTTGAAAACTGCACCCGCGGCGCGACTCTCTCGCCGGCCGTTTTGTTTGAAGCAGTTAAAGGTGTGCACAAACGCATCAGGGGCTCTTACGCGGTGATCGCCATGATCGCAGGTCACGGATTGCTGGCCTTTAGAGACCCTTACGGGATTAGACCTTTGTGCATTGGAAAGGGAGCAGACGGAACGCTAATGATTGCAAGCGAGTCTGTAGCCTTGGAGGGAACGGGCCACACGTTTGTGAGGGATATCGCACCAGGAGAGGCCATCTTCATAAGCATTGACGGGGTACTGGCAAACCATCAGTGCGCGCCCTTTAGTAAGCTCAACCCCTGCATATTCGAGTATGTCTACTTGGCTAGACCGGACTCCACTTTAGACGGAATCTCCGTCTATCAGGCGCGCCTTAATTTGGGGGAGAGTTTGGCCAAACGGGTCGTCTCTGTTTTGCCCCCCTCAGAGATTGATGTCGTTATACCGATCCCCGAATCTAGCCGGCCTAGTGCCACACAGTTGGCTCACTTGCTAGGTATTCCTTACCGAGAGGGGTTTGTCAAAAATAGATATGTGGGCCGTACCTTCATCATGCCTGGACAATCGGTTCGCAAAAAATCAGTTCGTCAAAAACTAAATGTGATTGCAAGTGAGTTCAAGGGCAGAAATGTATTGCTCGTGGACGACTCGATAGTGAGAGGAACGACAAGTCGTGAGATCGTGCAAATGGCCAGAGACGCCGGGGCACGAAGAGTTTATTTGGCAAGTGCAGCACCACCGGTTCGTTTCCCCAACGTTTACGGCATCGATATGCCCACGCTGCAAGAGTTGGTGGCATATGACCGAACTGTCGAAGAGGTCAGGCAGGTGATTGGATGCGACGCTTTGATTTATCAAGAAGTGGATGCAATGATTGAGTCCATCAAAAAGGCGCTCCCAAAGGGGTACCCAAGTATTGAGGGTTTTGATGCCTCTTGCTTTAACGGACACTACGTGACGGGGGATATTTCAGCTGAAGTCATTGCGGGCATGAACGCGCAGCGCGTTCATCAGCCCTTTGAAATCGATGACGCCTCTCGACTGGCTTTGCCCAACGTGATGGACTGATGAATAGATTAAAGAAATTGAATTAAAATTTTTCTAAATGAAACCAAATTCTAAAAATCCCTACGAAGGCCTGCACATTGACACGCTAGCCGTAAGGGCTGCAGTCGATAAGTCTCAGTACGGGGAGAACTCAGAGTCCCTTTATTTAACTTCTAGTTTTACCCAACCTGATAGCGAAACCGCCGCCAGGCGTTTCTCAGGCGAGGAGGACGGCTACATTTACTCCCGCTTTACTAACCCCACAGTTGCGAGTATGGAGAAAAGGCTTGCGCTTCTTGAGGGGTCTGAGGCCTGTATTGGAACCTCAAGTGGCATGTCCGCTGTGTTGCTGCTTTGCATGGGGTTGCTTAAAAGCGGAGACCATGTGATTTGCTCCAGGTCTGTCTTTGGGTCTACCATTAAATTGTTGGGCTCAGAGTTTGCAAAGTTCGGGGTCCAAACATCCTTTGTTTCGCAAACCAATATCCTTGAGTGGGAACAAGCTATCAGACCCACTACAAAATTATTTTTCGCAGAAACTCCTACCAACCCATTAACTGAGGTGTGCGATATACGGGCGCTGAGTCTCTTGGCGGAGAGCTCTAACGCTTTGTTAGCGGTTGACAACTGTTTTTGCACGCCGGCGCTTCAACGACCGATCTCTCTTGGCGCCGACATTGTGGTCCACTCCGGGACCAAGTACCTAGACGGGCAAGGACGGGTAGTGGCAGGAGCGTTGTGCGCAACAGAGCAAATCGTTAAAGAGAAATTTATTCCTGTGATGAGAAGCGCGGGTATGAGTTTGTCGCCCTTTAATGCCTGGGTTGTTTTAAAGGGGATGGAGACACTCGGTATAAGGATGAAGGCTCAGTCCGAGCAGGCTCAGTCTTTTGCAACTTGGCTTGAAGATCATCCCAAGGTCTCCAGAGTTTACTATCCTGGTCTTAAAAGCCATCCCCAACATGACCTTGCTATGGCTCAGCAATCTGGGCTTGGAGGGGCGGTCCTCTCGTTTGATATCAAAGCGAACTCACCCGAGGATGCAAGGCGTAAAGCTTTTACTGTGATTGATCACACGGAGTTGATGAGTGTGACTGCGAATTTAGGGGACGTTAAAACAATCATCACTCACCCACCCAGTACCTCACACGGAAGACTCACTGAGGAACAAAGGCACAACGCCGGTATTGAGCAAAATTTAATCCGAATAGCGGTTGGGTTAGAGCATTTGGAGGATCTCAAGCGGGACCTCTCTTTGGGTTTGGACGCAGTCTAAGCGTTGATCTTCAAACCTTTTTTTATAATCATTACCTAAGTTTTTTCTAAACTTTCTTCCCACCTCTTTAAGACCGTCCCCTATGACCACAGTACGCACCAGGTTTGCTCCCTCGCCAACGGGGTTCATTCATTTGGGAAATATTCGCTCCGCTCTTTACCCATGGGCCTTCGCGCGCGCCACAAACGGTGTGTTCATCCTTCGCATCGAGGACACTGACCTAGACCGCTCAACCCAGGCCTCCGTGGATGTGATTTTAGAGGGGATGAAGTGGCTTGGAATGGATCCCGATGAGGGGCCTTTTTATCAAATGCAAAGAATAGACCGCTACCGCGCGGTTCTTGAAAATCTCAAAGCATTAGGGTATGTTTACCCCTGCTATATGAGCGTGCAAGAGTTGGACGCCCTGAGGGAAGCTCAAACGAAGGCCAAACAAAAACCCCGTTATGACGGTACTTGGAGGCCTGAGCCTGGAAAAGTTTTACCCCCTATACCTGAGGGTGTAAGGCCCGTACTGCGTTTTAAAAATCCTCTAGACGGCGTCGTTAGTTGGGAGGACAAAGTTAAGGGGCAAATAGATATCAGCAATCACGAATTGGATGATCTGGTGATTGCGCGCCCTGATGGTACCCCAACCTATAATTTTTGCGTCGTTGTGGACGATATCGATATGCAAATCACGCACGTTATAAGAGGGGACGATCATGTCAACAACACACCTAGGCAGATTAATATCTTTAAAGCCCTAGGGGCAAAACCACCCGTCTATGCACATTTGCCCACCGTGCTCAATGAGGTGGGGGAGAAGATGAGCAAGAGAAAAGGTGCTAAAGCGGTTACTGAGTACAGGGATGAGGGATATTTGCCGGATGCGATGGTCAATTACTTGGCAAGACTGGGTTGGAGTCACGGAGATGATGAGATATTTAGCCGAGCTCAGTTTTTGTCTTGGTTTAACTTAGATCATTTGGGACGCAGCGCCGCACAGTTTGATGAAGCCAAATTAAAGTGGGTCAATGCCCAGCATCTTAAAACGCTCAGCGAGGGGGAGCTTGCGAAACACGTATCGGTGTTTTTAGAAAAGGACAAAGTCGCCAGCGATGAGCGCTTGCCCCTCATGTGTGGGTTGTTTAAAGACCGGTGTGACACCTTGGTTTCATTGGCCAAGTGGGTTAAATGTTTCTACGCAGAAGTGGAAATACCCAAAGAGGAGAGGGACAAGCATCTTGGGGCTCACCTGAGCGCAGCGCTAGAGTCACTTGGAGATAAATTAGCAAAACTCAGTACGGATGAGTGGCAAAAGGAGTCCATTGCAGCCGTGCTGAAAACAGTGCTCGCTGAAACGGGTTTGAAAATGCCTCAGTTGGCAATGCCGGTGCGAGTTTTACTCATGGGCACGGCTCAGACACCTTCACTTGACGCTTTGATTGCTATTTTTGATCAAAAAACCGTCATAGATCGCCTAAAGAACAACTAAAACTACTGCTAACTAATTGGATTTTGCGAATTAGCAATCAGAAAACAAGCTATAATCACAGGCTCGACACAAGTTGGGGGTATAGCTCAGCTGGGAGAGCGCTTGCATGGCATGCAAGAGGTCAGCGGTTCGATCCCGCTTACCTCCACCATGAGTGTCATAAAAGTCTAGGTTTTGACCCTATCGTCTAGAGGCCTAGGACATCACCCTTTCACGGTGAGTACCGGGGTTCGAATCCCCGTAGGGTCGCCAAGTTTGTTGTACTTGGTTGCAGACATAAAGCTTGCAAATCGCAAGCAGTTGTCGATGCAACGAACACAGCGACTACCAGGAGTGGTAGTTCAGTTGGTTAGAATACCGGCCTGTCACGCCGGGGGTCGCGGGTTCGAGTCCCGTCCACTCCGCCATTGCTGAAGTAAAAACGTCCCTTAAGGGGCGTTTTTCGGGCTCTACCCAATTAACGGGAAATGGGCACTTTACTAAACACGATTTACTATTCGATTCCAATGGACCGCTTTGCCTGCTGCCTGTTGCGTA
>CAIQHG010000067.1 GCA_903871545.1 uncultured Burkholderiales bacterium
AAGTATTAAATATATAATTAGTACCAAATAACTAAAAAATTGTGAACCGCATTTCTCTACACTTATAAAATGGTGAGTTGCCAATGCTCTGCACCTGAACAACTATTAAATCATTTATGAATACAAATAATCATTTCTACAAGCCCTCAGAAGGCCACGGTTTGCCGCATGATCCTTTTAATGCAATTATTGGGCCAAGACCAATAGGCTGGATTTCTTCCAAAAGCAAGCAAGGTATATTAAATTTAGCACCTTACAGCTTCTTTAATGCTTTTAATTACATCCCACCAATTATTGGGTTTTCTAGCATCGGGCTTAAAGACAGCTTACAAAACATAAAAGAAACGGGCGAGTTTTGCTGGAATCTTGTGACCAGAGAACTAGCAGATCAAATGAATCAGACCTGTGCCGCCGTTGGCCCTGAGGTAGATGAATTTGCCCTTGCAGGGCTAACTCCCCAAAACTCTGAGATCATTTCTGTACCGAGAGTCAAAGAGAGCAAGGTTGCGTTTGAGTGCAAATCCACTCAAATCATTCAGTTAGAGTCATTGAGCGGCAATAAATTAAGTACTTGGATCGTATTTGGAGAGGTGGTAGGGGTTCATATTGAAAAATCCCTTTTGGTTAATGGCGTTTACGATACTGCACACGCTAAGCACATACTGCGCGGAGGAGGCCCAGCTGATTATTTTGAAGTCCTGCCAACAAGTCTATTTCAGTTGCACAGACCAAAGGCTTGAATTTAGAACTTCAAGAATTAAATCACTGATCAGGATCTTCCCTTTTTGGGTTAAAGACAGAAAAATGCATGTCTTTAAAGTCAATGGAGATGTAAAAACCTTTCATCTCCTCCTCCCCAGCCTCAAGGTAATATCTAAGCTCATGGAAAACA
The DNA here is from genome assembly GCA_903871545.1 of uncultured Burkholderiales bacterium. Classification (GTDB taxonomy): domain Bacteria; phylum Pseudomonadota; class Gammaproteobacteria; order Burkholderiales; family Burkholderiaceae_C; genus Limnohabitans. The sequence goes on from CAIQHG010000067.1 coordinate 893, forward strand.
TAGTAGCAAAGCGAGTCAATGAAGGATTTGAAGTCACTTAAATCTCCGTTGTTGCGCCCTACCGTCATCCTCCATGGGTGTATAGAGTGGTTTGCCTTGGAGATAAAAACTTCGCAATCTCGGTCTCTTAAAAGCTCTCCCTGCGATTCAATATCATAAAAGAGTCTTGCTTTGTAAGTTTTGGGATCTAGGTATTGACCGGATAGACGCAGTGGAAAGATCCTTGCAAAAGACATATTTAAATAAACTCAAAAAATAATCGAATAGCAGTACAAACCTTCAAGAGGTATTAATAGCAGGGGATTTATGTTTAACTTACTCACCAATTCTAATGTATAGAACTATTCCCCTCGAGTTTGAAACTTCAAACCTAAGGTAAATCCATTAAGAGGGACGAACCAAGAACAGGATATGATATTTGATTAGTTGGGATTTAAATTAACCCATTACCACTCATAATTAAATTAGGAGTTTTAACATGAAGCCATATTCAAACACGCCCAGAAGATCCGTACTAAAAACTATGGCAAGTCTGGTTGGATTAATGGGCTTTGGAGTCGGGAGCAACGCATTTGCTCAGGGCTCTGCACCCATCAGAATTGGCGGTACTTTGGCATTGACTGGGCCACTTTCAGCCACTGGACTTGTCCACAAACTGGTGTCTGAGATAGCCATTGAAGATTTAAATAAACGTGGCGGCCTTTTGGGTAGAAAGGTGGAATATGTTTTAAAGGACGATCAGTCAAAGCCAGACATCACTCGAACCTTATATGAGCAACTAATCACAAACGATAAAGTAGATTTAATTATTGGCCCCTATGCCACTCAAGGTATCTTATCCGCGATGGGCGTAGCCGAGCGCTACAACAAGGTTCTTGTTCACCATACTTTTGGCATACCCGCCAAAGCCAAGTATGACAAACAGTTTCCTGTATGGGCACTTGGCCCAATTCCCGAAAAAACGGTACCAACTACCGCTTTTGATGCTGTCGCCACGCTTGCCAAACCACCGAAAACGGTTGCTATTGTGACAACCAAATTTGCCTCCGTTTACTTTCTCTCGACAGGAGCACGCGAAATAGCTAAGGAGAAGGGTCTTAAAGAAGTACTCTACCTAGAGTGGGATTTTGGGAACCGAGATTTCGGCCCCATAGCGGCTAGACTCAAAGATGCATCCCCAGATGTCATCTGGGTTGGCGATATTGGTGCCGAGGGAAATCAACTTCTAGAGGCTTGTAAAAAAATAGATTACACACCACCACTTCACATTCACACCTTCCCATCTCCCGGCTTAATGGCGCAAGCCCAGGAAACTCAGGGTGCGCTTGCAATTTCGTTATTTGAGGAACATGCGCCATTTACCAAAAATAAAGGAGCAGATTTCTTTATTAAAGCATTTCACGAGAAAGCCAAATTAGCTAACCTACCTTACCAAGAAGTTGAGGTTCAAGCGGCGTGCTCATATGGTGCATGGCAACTTATTGAGGACGCCGTTGTTGCGACAAAGAGTTTAGATGACGAGGCAATAGCAAAGTGGATCAAATCCAATAAAGTTGACACAATTGTGGGCAAACTAAGGTTTGATGGCCCCTCCAATTACGGTGATGATCTGATGCACATCAAACAACTCCAAAAGGGAGAGTGGAAGATGGTTTATCCCAAGGCGTTTGCCGCACCAGGTACCTCAATACAGACAATCTAGTAATAATTTTGAATTGTCTTGAGGTCGTAAAGGCTCTAGTTGCGCTAGAGCCTTTATGATGTGGGCTTTGCCGTATTTATCTTAAATCAAAGTTATTTTGCCAAGTTTTAATCTTATTATTCAATCCGCTGTCTCAGGCTTATTGCTTGGGGGTTTGTATGGTCTTATTGGTCTTGGACTTGGACTTTCTTGGGGCTTACTGGGCCAAATTAATCTAGCCCATTTTGCTTTTGTATTTTTATCAGCCTATCTAAGCTACCAAATCAGCACCAGTTTCTTAATCAACCCTTGGTGGGCACTTTGTATACTTGCCCCGGCTTTTTTTATCATCGGCGCTTTTATACATGCTTTAATTCGAAGATTTAAAGTGACTGCATTTAACTCTTTGCTGCTCACTTTTGGTTTGACTGTCATCATTGACGCGCTGATACAGTGGATTTGGACTGCAGACTTTCGTAAACTCGAATCAAGTTATTCGAACTCAAAATTTGAAATATTTGGAATTTATCTACCCTACGCTGAATCTTTTAGTTTTGCGATCTCCATAATATGTTCTTGCTCAGTTTACTGGGTAATGAAGAGGACTGATATGGGCAAAGCAGTTCGTGCGATAGCTCAGGACCCGGAGATGGCAACAGCATACGGTATCAACCAGAAGTTAATCACTATGTGCTTGGCCGGCTTTTGTACTGCACTTGCCGCGGTTGCTGGAGTATGTGTGTCAGTTATATTCACGCTCAACCCCTCACAGTTGTACACTTGGATTGGCGTTGTATTTGCCGTTGTAATGCTTGGTGGACTAGGATCTGCTTTTGGCCCCATTTTGGCGGGAATGCTTATAGGCGTTTCTGAATCAATCACAATGGTTTTTATTGCTCCATCCTGGGCGCCAATTGTATCTTTTACTCTTTTAATTGGGCTACTGCTCTTTAGGCCTGACAAAATCTAATGCCAATTAAGCGCTCTTTACTGAACATTTTGATATTGGGGGCAATCCTTGCCTGTGTCCCTTGGATTGGTTTATCCGCTTTTTGGCTATCCTTTTTGTATTTAATTCTTTATTGGTCCGTACTAACTCTTTCATGGAATGTGTTTTCCGGCTACTCAGGGTATTTCTCGTTTGGTCACGGAGCTTTTTTTGGAATTGGCATTTATACAGTTGCCTACATGTGTGGACAATTGGAGTATCCCTTTCTTCAGATGGTTGCTTTAGGCGGGGTACTGTCCGGGGCAACAGGTGTTTGCATAGGTACTCTAGTATTTAGAGTAAAGAGAGTTCGCGGTGAATTATTCGCCCTTTTGACTCTTGCAGTCACTTTTATCATATCCACCATCGTATTAAATACCCCAATAGACGGAGGACCAGGCGTTTATTTGAACTCTGTGCAAGTGCCCAAGATAGGTCCAAGTTCACCAGCCGCATTTTATTTATTGATACTAATTTTATTTATATCAACATTATTTATCTCAAAAACCATTAGCAGCTCTAAACTGGGGGCGGCGCTTTTTGCAATACACGACGATGAGGACGCAGCAGAGGTAATGGGCGTGCCCACATTTAGAACCAAATTGATTGCGCTTTTTATCTCCTCTGCTTTAGCCGGTTTTGCTGGAGGTATTCATGCCGTATTTGTTTCATACGTAACAGCCAACGAGATCTTCTCTATCAATGTTCCTTTGTTTGTTGTGCTGATGAGCATTTTGGGGGGGACAAGGCACTGGGCGGGACCTGCCTTAGGTGCGTTAGTCATTACGGTGTTGCAATATGTATTTACGATTGGCGATAACGCGTTATTGGGCAAAATGGTTTTAGGACTCGTTTTAATCTTGGTGATACTTTTCAAACCCGATGGGTTTTTAGGCAACATCGCGAAAAGAAATGATAAGAAAGAGGCGAGGAAAATAGCCGAAAAATACGGAGTGAGCTTACGCTCCATAAAAAACCCAACCCCTACACACTTTCACGTTGATCACCAAAGCAGTTCTTCCCCCAACCCAACAAAGGAGCGAAGTGCTGATTCTCGCAATAATTGGCAATCCAATCAAGAAACTCTTTTGGAGGCCAAAGACTTATGTATGGCATTTAGCGGGTTAAAGGTTCTTCAAAATTTAAATCTCGAGATTTACCAGGGTGAGATATTGGGTTTACTTGGCCCCAACGGATCAGGCAAGTCCACTTTTATCAATGTGATCAGCGGACATTACAAACCCACCTCTGGTGCCCTTTTATTTGGCGGCTTGGATATTACAGATCTTCAAGCGCATGAAATAGCACAGCAAGGAATCGCCAGGACTTATCAAATTCCCAGACCTTTTTCTAACCTTACCGTTTTTGAAAACACTAGGCTAGTTGCATCCTACGCTAGAAATATATCCCTCAACTCTGCAACCCCTTACGCGATTGAGGCGCTTGAAAAAGTTGGCCTTGAGTCTAAGATTGACAGCCTGCCGCAAGACCTAAATCTTCACCAACGAAAGTTTCTTGAATTTGCGAGAGCACTTGCTGCCAAACCCAAGCTGTTGATGCTTGACGAAGTGCTCTCTGGACTAACGCCCAGCGAGATTCAAAGCGCAATTGATTTAATATTAAATATTAAAGCTCAAGGAACTACTATATTGTTTGTTGAGCATGTGATGAGCGCAGTTATGGCCTTAGCAGACCGAGTTGCTGTGATCAACCACGGACAGTTATTGGCAAAAGGCGACCCGCAAGACGTTATGAGAAATCCAAAAGTCATCACAGCCTATTTGGGCAAGAAGTTAGAACATGCTTGAGCTAAAAACCGTTCAAGTTAGTTATGGACCAGCCGTTGCGCTTTGGGATATCAATCTGCATATTAAATCAGGAGAGCTTGTGGGCGTGATAGGTCCAAATGCCGCAGGAAAAACAACCCTCATCAATACCATAGCGGGTCTTAATAGAGCCAGCAAGGGAGAAATACACTTCAACGGCCATGACCTAACCACTACGCAAGCACACCTTTTTTGTCAAAATGGAATTACACTGGTGCCAGAGAGCAGAAGGCTTTTTTCAAATATGAGTGTGCTTGAAAATCTTGAACTAGGCAGCTTTCTAAAGCAAGCTAAATCTTATCGACAAGAGACCCTCGCGACAGTCCTTGATTTATTTCCCGTCATGAAAGAAAAACTCTCCTCCCCCGCTGGTTCTTTAAGTGGCGGACAACAACAAATGGTTGCCATCTCAAGAGCACTGATGGCTAGGCCCAAGCTATTGCTGCTTGATGAGCCTTCGCTTGGGTTAGCGCCTTCCATTGTTTTGGATATGTTTGAGGCCATAAAGCAAATCAACTTAAAAGGTATTTCAGTTCTTCTGGTTGAACAAAATGTTAGTTTAGCCTTAGATATTGCTCAAAGAGCGTATGTGCTTGAAGAGGGGCGGATCGCACAAGAAGGTCTTGCCAAAGATTTACTTAACAGTCCGACTATTCAAAAAGCTTACCTAGGAATAAGTTAGTTGTTTGCCTTAATGATGAGTAAAACAACAAATAAAGAAAACTCAAGTTTGATGCAATTAAAATAACAACTGATTGTAATAATTAAGAACTAATTTCTGAGTTTTTAAGATTTAGTTCAATAAAATAGATTCATAATATATGGACAGGCTTACTCTATTGGCTTTTTTCTAGTTCATATCTTTTTTGAGATGGATGCAAATTGCAAAAAAGGCTAAATACGAATAAATGGCTTGAACATATTTTTTGAGGATGCGCATTATGAGCTTACTGAACCGTTTATTCAATCCTGGTAAAGACTTGCAAGAGATTGAGCCATTACCTGAGCTTAAGAAAACTACTACTTCGGTCGCTGCGACTGCACAAATAGATCAAGCCGCGGTAACCTCTCAGGTCCAAACACTGACGAAATTAGATATCGCTAGACTCATCGAATCAGCTAGTGTCTCAAATATGGCTCACTCAAATTCAACTAATCAAGGTCGAAAAATGGAAACTTTAGAGGCAAAAAAAATTGAAAATATAAGCTCTCTTAACCCCGACTATGTCTCAATGTCAAAGACTGTTGAGGACTCCGATTTCATCACTAGTCTGAATTTAGACATGGAAGGATCTTTATCGATAGAACAATCCATGCAGCAAAGTGCCAATTCAGCCAACTCAGATATCAACTCCGTTGAATTTTTAAAAGAAAATTACGAGCTACTTAAAGAAAAAACAGATATCAGTGATGTTTACCGACTCGTTGATGATCTTCAAGCCATCACCAACTCTGCACTTGAAGTACAAGGGCATGCCAACTCTTTTGATGACGCAAAAGAATCTTGGCTGCCTTTAATAAATACGATAAAAGAATATTCAAATAAAAAAGAGGTTCTTAAACAAATAGAGGCTCACCTCAATCAAACCATTAATGAGATGAGAGACATACATTTAAAAATGTATGAAACCTTTAATCAAATTAAAGAATATGAAGAAACTCGCCAAGCCAATTACATGAGGCGTTTAAAACTAGCAACTGAATTAGAAAAGAAGATTGCCCTCTTCCAAAAATAATCTGGTTTTTATTTAGCGCTTTGATGGTGACGAATTGTTGCTCGTTACACACTAGTTCCAAATTCATGAGTAAACACTGTCCATATTTTTGGTAAAAATATCCTTTAATTAACTACAGGACAATTTAGGCTAGCTCAGTACATAAGCCAATCTTTAATTATTATTTGCTTGTGCCTAGCACCACATATTGTGGGCTATTGATTCACTTTAAAACCTGCTGCTGATGTACGAAAAATATTAGGAATATTGATGAATATGGTGCCCTCTAACGAACTGGCTATCAAACTTGAAGAAAATAGAAAAAATTTCCTGATAACCCATGAATTTGAACTACTAAAGTCGATACTATCACCTCATCTTGTGTACGTACATAGCTCCGGAGATGTGGATAGCTTTGACTCTTATTTTGAAAAACTCAAGCAAGGAACTTTGGTCTATCAACAACTTGAATATCTTGAAGTTCAGGGGTTCATCTTTGAAAGTACTCTTGTAATTACAGGAAAAATGAATGCACGATTGAAATTAGGCTCCCAAGAGAAAACCGTCAAAAGCACTTACATGGCTACGTGGGTAAGAAACGCTCAGGACCAGTCCCAGTGGCTAATGTGCGCGCACCAAGGCGCCAACCGGGCTGTTTAACTTGCAGGTAGATTAAGGTTAAACTATTCAAAAATGAAGATTGTCTATTAGCCGAGTTGATCCAACTTTAGCCGCGCCAATGGCAACAAACTGAAGTCCTTCTGAGTAAAAGGGGGGGGGTGAGGCGACCAAATCCTGAGCAAGGTGAATTGACATGTAATCAGGGCTCCAGCCCCTGGTGCTCAAATACCGAATAGCCTCCAACTCCACCTGCTCCTTGGGTTGCCCTGATTTAAAGGACTCCCTCATTTTACATAATGCAAGATAGATATGAACGGCCTCAGCCCTTTGTGCCGCGCTTAAGTATCCGTTCCTTGAGCTCATAGCCAATCCATCCACTTCTCGTTTTGTATCTACACCCACAATCTCAATGGGTAAAGCCAATTGGGAGACCATATTAGTCACAACCATCAGTTGCTGATAGTCTTTCTTACCAAAAAAAGCAAAGTCTGGCTGAACGCAGTTAAATAGCTTTAGCACAACGGTACACACGCCCGTGAAAAAACCAGGCCTAAACTCACCCTCCAATATCTCACTTAAACCTTGCCCAGGGAGCACCTTTACAGTTTGAGACACAGGGTACAGTTCACGCTCACTTGGAGCAAAAACCAAATCACAGCCAACAGAGCTTAACTTTGCCGCATCTTCATCCAGCGTCCTTGGGTATGAGTCAAAATCTTCGTGTGGTGCAAACTGCAACCGGTTTACAAAAATACTAGCCACAACACATTCGGCTTTTAGCTTCGCCTTAGCCACCAAGTCCAAATGACCCGCATGCAAGTTGCCCATGGTGGGAACAAAGGCGACGCTTTTTGAATAATCTATGCTTTTTCGTAAATCTGCAACTGTATGAATGATCATCATCTGGATCAAGTCCTATTCCAAAAAATATTAACGTTATTTTCTCTCAAAAAGGGTTTAAAAAAACAAAAACAGTATTTCAATCCCCCCCCATACTCCACTTGCAACCCTAATCCAAAGTTTTGTCATATCCTTTTTTTTGATTATTCTTTTTAGGGTATCCCCCATTTAATTAAAGATGAAAAATATGATCTGATAGCGTGTAGCTTTTGAGTCTGTATCCGCGTGTCCATCTGAATTTAATCTGTTCTAAAAATTTAAAAGATCTTATAGGTATATCGCCAATCACCTTGATCAACAAAAACAAACTATGACCAACCGTTTCAACTCACCCCAAAACAACTCGTGCGTAAGCTCAAGCGATTTTGATCCATCGTTAAAACATCAGTTGGCTTGCCAATGCAAAACAGGAAGACGTGGCGCTTTAAAAGCTCTCTCAGCGCTGACAGCTCTGGGTATTAGCAGCTCCGTTGGCTCTTTAGTCGCACAGGCTCAGACAGCGCAAAGCAACTCATCCACTGAGCACTACCGCATAGATACTCACCACCATTTTTACCCTCCTCAGTACCAAAAAGCGTGGCTAGACTACGAGGATAAAAGGGGGATTCCCCACTTTACTCGTCAAGTTTCTTGGTCAGTTGAAGGTGCATTAGAGGACATGAAAACTGCCAATGTGAAAAAAGCCATGTTGTCGATGGCTTCAACTCCGGGTGTTTGGTTTGATCTGCCTGTGCCAGAGATCAACAAAATGGTAAGAAGTTGCAATGATTATGCAGCTCAATTGATTAAGGACCATCCCGGTCGGTTTGGTCTTTTTGCTACCCTCACCATGGTCGATGTCAAAAGCACACTGGATGAAATAGCCTACGTTTTCGATGTTCTAAAGGCAGAGGGTGTAGGACTTCAAACTAATTATGGTGACAAATGGGCCGGACATGCGGATTTTGCGCCTATTTATGAGGAATTGAATCGCCGCAAGGCATTGATCTACTTCCATCCTTTGGTTGCGAGTTGCTGCGGTAAGCTCAATACGGGAACTTTTCCTGCTGTGCTAGAGGCACCTCACGATACTTCCCGTGCTGTCGTTAATTTACTTTTAGGCGGCGCATTTGTAAAGTATAAAAATATCAAATGGCTTTTCTCTCATGCAGGGGGAACGATTCCAATGCTTGCTGGTAGGATCAATTATTTCCACGGGAACGCCAAAAATATAAGTGAATTCGCTCCTGAAGGAATAGAGGCCGAGTTGAGAAAACTCTTTTATGACACAGCTAACGCAACCCACCCCGCTAGTATGGCAGCGCTTTTAAAATTAGTTCCCCCATCCCAAGTAGTTTACGGAAGCGATTATCCTTACCTACCGATGGATACACAGGTAAAGTCATTGCAAAGTCTTGGATTAGGGGAGACTTTGCTTGACATGATTGAGCATAAGAATGCAGAAAACTTACTTAAGTTATCTTAAGGTCTCTTAAAGTAACTTAAGACGAATGAAGCCGAATAAAGGCAAATGAAGGTGGACTAAGAGGATGTGAGCTGTATTTTTTTATTCAGAATAATTAAGTCATAAAAGAAAGGCGCAATCAATTGAATTCGACAATGAATCATCAAAATACTCAAGCACAGCGTTCCATTCAAACCAAAAGAAAGGGAGTGTTGGCAGTGCACTCAGTAGATGAGTTTGTATTTAGCGTCCCAGACCTAGATTTAGCCGTTAAATTTTATGAAAGCTTTGGTCTCAGAGTTGAGCTAGAGAGCTTCAAAGGTCAAATTGCTCTGGGTCTTTATACGGACAACCACTCGCACCGCTGGGGTAGGATTTTAAAGGGAGGGAGTAACAAACGCCTTTTGTGGATGACCTACGGAATTTACTCAGAAGACTTAGAGCCCTTTAAAAAGCATATACAAAAAAGTGGTGTTCAGATCATTGACTCACTCGATCCTGACTCGCCAACTAACACAAGCATTTGGTTTAGACACCCTGACGGCTTACCAATTCAAATAAAGATTGCAGAGAAATCCTCCCCCTCACAAACTTTGAAACCCGTCTACCCGCCGCCTTGCACCGATCATGGACGAGCACCCAACGGCGCTAAAGTGCCCTTGATACGTCCAGTCCATATGTCCCACATTCTCATGTTTTCCCCTGAAGTAAACAGGGCGCAAGCCTTTTATGAAAATGTTCTAGGACTTCGTTTATCTGACTCAGCTGGGGACGATTTGATTGCCTTTATGCATTCCCCTCACGGAAGTGATCATCATTTAATCGCCCTACTTAAGTCAACCGATTACGGCTTGCATCACACCTCCTGGGCAGTCACGTCCATAGATGAGGTGGGTCTAGGTATGAAGCAGATGGCAAAGGCAGGATTTGAACAAGGATGGGGGGTAGGTCGACACGTTCTCGGGTCAAACTATTTTCGCTATGTGAGAGACCCATGGGGGTCTTATAGCGAGTATTCCTTTGACATAGACTTTATTCCCCATACCTTAGATTGGCCTACGGCCAACCATCCCCCTGAGGATTCCCTTTATGTGTGGGGCCCTGATGTACCCCACGATTTCGTTAACAACTATGAAGTTCAATGACTTTGTGAAGTCGTTCAACTTTGAAAAATCTAAACTTAGTTTAAGGGACTGCTGCAATGCTTAATAAATCCCGCTCGCGCACTAACCAATGAGTACCAGCGGTTAATATGCTCAAAAGTGGGTCGCTCAATGGGCATATTAAACCAGCGAAAGGCGATCAAAGTCAAAGGTATATCTGCAAGTGTAAAGTGCCCCCCTGCGACAAAGGGGCTAGTGGAGAGTCTTTCGTCAAGGATGGTAAAAGCTTTAATCATGAGTTGACGGCTTTGCTCTAATGAGTTTAAGTCGCGCTCCTCTGGTTTTAATCTGACCCATCCCCAAAATAAGGGCCTCATAGCAGGCCACGCAAATGTGCTGTTCCACTCCAACCACTGGTCTACTAGGCCCGCAGACTTTAACTCACTAGGGTACAAAGGCTCTGACTGTATTTTTGGACTACCCCTTCTTGCCAAATACCTCATTACGGCTTGAGACTCCCAAAGCAAATAGCCATCATCATTGATGGTTGGCACTAGACCATTTGGATTAGCGCTTAGATACTCAGCAGTCTTATTAACACCGTGCTCCATACCCGCGTTTATACGTGTAAAAGGGATTGACAGATCCTCGCACGTCCAAAGAACCTTTTGTACATTGATTGAATTGGCACGGCCCCAGATTATTAATTCGCTCAAAATAATTTCCTCTGTATTAATCGTTAGTCAAGAGATTTTGTGTTGTTGCACCTTGCGCATCAATTCAAGGTCTGTTGTTCTGTTCTTTAAACCGCAGAAAATAAATAGAAGTGCTGATGTATGCTAAAACTTAGGAACTCAAATACACTAGAACCCTTAGTTTACTTAATTTAAACTAGCAAAGAAAAATAAATTGACATAAAAGTGAGATGAAATTTCTTACAAGGGTTAAATAGTTATTCACCGTATTGGTGGATAAGCTTGTTGATAACTTGCAAGAATGGGGCTTTTATGCGGTCGCGACCGGCATGTCTAAAAAAGGGGCAGCAAGACAAAATTTTAAAAAAC